>DATMYV010000019.1:0-38751 GCA_035560795.1 Longilinea sp. | reverse complement strand
GAACAATATCATTAAAGCTGTTTGGACCGAAAAAAACGAAAGCTTGTTGGCCAATCTTCCAGTTTGGTTCTGTGGTAGGATTATGGCGTTTGTTAATCCGGAGTGATGCGATGCTGGAAATCCGCGATATCTGGAAAAGTTATGAAGGCCAACCGCTGCTGAACGGCATTTCCTTTCGCATTCAGGCTGGCGAGACGGTTTGTTTGCTGGGGCGATCCGGCAGCGGCAAGAGCACGCTGCTGCGCATCATTGCCGGGTTGGAAACCGCCGAGCGCGGCCAGATTCTCTGGCAGGGCCAGGATCTAAAGGACGTGCCGGTGCACTTGCGCCAGTTTGGCCTGATGTTTCAGGATTATGCCCTCTTTCCGCACCGCAATGTAGCCGAAAACGTGGGCTTTGGGCTGCGCATGCAGGGGCTATCAAAAGTTGAAATCAGCCAGCGCGTAACCGAGGCGTTGGAAAAGGTCAACCTGGCCGGCCTGGCCAAACGGCATGTCACCGATCTCTCGGGCGGCGAGCAGCAGCGCGTGGCGCTGGCGCGGGCACTGGCGCCGCAGCCGCGCCTGTTGATGCTGGACGAGCCGTTGGGCGCGTTGGACCGCGCGCTGCGCGAACAATTGAGCGATGAAATCCGGCGGGTATTGCATGCCAGCGGCATCCCGGCCATTTATGTCACCCACGACCAGGAAGAAGCCTTTGCCATAGCTGACCGGCTGATTCTGCTGCACGATGGGAGCATCGAACAGCAAGGCGAGCCCGCAGAAATTTACCTGCATCCAGCCTCGGCCTGGGCGGCACGCTTCCTTGGACTGGATAACCTGATCCCGGGCGAATGGCTGGCAGGGTCTGCCGGCCTGGTGCAAACGCCATTGGGTGCTTTGAAACCAGCCTGCAAGAAATCGCAAGGGCAACTGACCTTGCTGCTGCGGCCGGCCGGGGCAACCCTTGAACCGCTTGGGCCGGATTGGAATCGCATCCAGGGGCGGGTGGCAGACTCGGTCTTTCGCGGCGAGCGCTTCCGTGTGGAACTCAACTGCGCGGGCGGGCTGACCTTACATTTCGACCTGGAAGTGGCGCTGCCCAAAGGCGAAATGGCGGAGCTGTACCTGCCGCCGGAGGCCGTTCTTTGCCTAGGGTAAGTTCCGGGGGGTGGAATCAATGGAAGAGGTCACAGTTATTAAACTCAACCCGCAGGGCGGTGAGGTTTTCCGCTATCAGGGCGTAATTAAACAGCATCAACCCCAAGCCGTGCTGGTGGAAGCATACTTCACGCGCGATGATATGCCATTTCACGGCACGGTGTTCAAGAAAAACGACCGGTTTGTCGAGATTTATTACACCGACCGCTGGTATAACATCCTCGAGATCTATGACCGCGACGACAGGCAGCTCAAATGCTGGTACTGCAATGTCAGCTACCCGGCTGAAATTGACGCTGGCAGCATTGCCTTCCGTGATTTGGCGCTTGATTTGCTGGTCTTCCCGGATGGGCGCCAGGAGGTGCTGGATGAGGACGAATTTGCCCTGCTGGCGCTGAACGCTGAAGACAAACGGCAGGCTCAGGCCGCATTGGAACAGTTGCAGGCATTGTTTGCACCGCCGGTGCGTGTAAAACTGGACCAACCAGTAGTCAAATAATTAATACCGCCTCTCAAATACGAGAGGCGGTTCATTTTCTAGAAAGAATTAATTACGCGAACCAGGCTGCAATACCAGGCAGGCTGGAACTAAAGCGGTTCAGGATGCTGTCGCCGTTATTCCAGAACCAGGTGCCAATTCCCAGCGCCAACAGGCAGCAGCAGCACAAAACGACCAGCACCACCGCAACAATAATCCATACTGTGCGGGAAGTGTTGGACATGCCGGTTTTTGCCGGAGGAATGGTTCCAGCGGGAGGCGGGGGAGCAGCTCTTTCGTACTGCGGTTTGGCCGGCTGGCTGGCGAGACCTTCCGGTACTGCGTCGAAACCGGGGGTGGAGGCGGCGGGCGGTGTTTCCCTGGCGGTAACATCGATGATTTCCGGCTCGCTGGCCGGCGGCGTCATCGGATTGGCATCGACAGGCGGTTCCGCCGATGGCGGGGTGTAATCGTCTGGATTAAAGGGCGGTTCTGCGGAAGGGGGGTTATAGTTGCTGTCCATTTGTTCTTTCTCCCTGAGAATTTGCTTTGACTTGAAGGATTGCTAAGAACTGGCCTGACTTTCACGATTGGCGCGCCGCCACAGCAGCCAGATCACCCAGGCGGTCAACATGATCAGGATGCAGACCATCAGCACCGGCACGACCAGTGAAAGGATCGATATCACCGTCGAGACAGCGTCTTCTGCGATGCTCACCGGCGTGTTGCCAACGCCAGCCGTGGCAATGGAGACCGCCGGTCGTACGGCCAGCGATTTGACGGTGTGAACACCGCCTGCCACCATCAAACCCAGTCCCATTGCCAAAATCGGATGGACGTCACTGATGGCATGCGCACTGGCAGCAAAGACGATTGCGCCGGCTGTCGGGCGGACAAAGGTCTGGATGGCATCATTAATGTGATTAACCGCCGGGACTTTGTCGGCAAAGAACTCGATCAACGAAAGTACAACCAGTATGCCAATAATCCACCAACTGGTCAACAAGCTCCACGGCTCTTCAAGGTGGATCAGGTTGGTGAACTTTCCCAACAGGGCAACGACCAGGAGGGGAATGTAGGCATTCAGGCCGGCGCTGGCTGATAACCCGAATGCGGAAAAAATACCTAAAACATCCATCAAATTTCTCCTGCTACTATATACGCATTATAGCGTGAATCCGTTCCATGTTGCGGTTAAACTGAATCGCAGCCAGTCGATGAAAGCGGTTTGCAGCAGGGCAATGGCAAAACCTGCGGCCAGCGGCAGGCACAGGTCGGCGAGCGACCGGGCGCGGTTATCGCGGCGGGTGATGATGAGCAGCAGCAAGCCATAACACAGGGATAGAATGGCCAGCACCGCCGCAGTACTGAGCAGCGCCAGCGGATACAGGATCAGGGCGTTACCGCTGAGCACCAGTAAAACCACGGTGACGCCCACCAGCAGCAGGCCGCCCAGCGAACGCCACGAATCCAGCGCCGGACGGGCATCCCATTCGGTCCAGGCGGTCTGGTGGAAGGCTGGCAGCAGCACCGAGGGAATCAGCAGCCCCAACCCGGTGCCGGTGATCAGGCGCAGGGTGTTGTTGGGCTCGTACAGACCGGTCAAGCCGGGGAAAAAATGCAGGTAGGAATTTACGCCATCGATCACAAAAGCCACCCCCAGGATGAACAGCGGTACTGCCAGCTTTAGCGGTGGCAACCCGCCACGTTTGCCCTTTAACAGCAGGTACAGGGCGCCAGCCAGCGCCCCCAGGTACATGCCCGAACAGCGCGAACACAGCGGAAGGGGACGCTCACCCAAATGAAAGGAGCGAAGGTCGATGCGGTGGCAGACGGCGTAACCGATGGCATCCGCCTTGCCAAGCAACCCGGCCGGGGTCAAGTTCAGCCACAGGATGAGCAGCACGGCGATGAACGCCGCCAGCAGCAGCTTGCCGGCGAATTTCCAGCGCCGGCGGGCAGGGGGATTTTCCATGATGGAGTGATTATATCCGATGATGCGGCCACCGATGGTGCACCACTGCACCCGGCTACTTCCCTTGTCGCTGGCCAGCGAAGGGCACCTACTGTTTCCTGCATCGTTGGCAAATGCCCTGATCTGGTGTATGATCAACCCGAAAAGTCAATTTTTCGTGACAATATTCCAGGAGTCATTTCATGGCGAAGAAAGTTTCATTGTCGCTGGTACTCATCATGCTGCTCAGTCTGGCAGCGGCTTGCTCGCCGACCGCCACGTCCACCCTGGCGCCCACACCGGCCGCCACGCAGGCGCCGCAAATCACACTCACCGCTTTCCTGCCGGCCACCGCCACGGCCACCCCCGAGGCGACCACCACCCCCACACTCACGCCAACGCCAGCCTATCCGGTTGAAGGCGTCGGTCCATCCAACTATCCGGGCGGATACGATCCGCTGACCGGGCTTGAAGCAGCTGACCCGCAATTGCTGGAGCGCCGACCGGTGATCGTCAAGGTGGAAAACCTGCCGCGCGATGACCGCCCGCAGTGGGGGCTGCCGCAGGCCGATTTGATTTATGAATACTATACCGAGCAGGGCACCACCCGCTTCGCGGCGATTTATTACGGCGAGAATGCCGAAAGAGTGGGTCCCATCCGCTCAGCGCGCCATTTCGATGTCAATGTCATCCGTGCTTACAAGGCCTGGTTTATCTTCGGTAGCGCCTATGAGGGCGTGATCACGCGCCTGTTCAACTCCGAGTTCTATTCCCGCCTGATCCTGGAAGGCAACTATACCTGCCCGGCGCTGTGCCGCGATAATTCAGAGGGCAAGAACTTCCTGGTGGCTAACCTCCCCGAGTTTGAAAAAGTGATCAAAAGCGACAATGCCCGGCCCGACCTGAACGGCATGTTCTTCCAAAAACAGGCGCCGGGCGGCGGCCAGACTGCCGATTCAGTCTTCGCACGCTTCTCGGCAGCCATTTACAACCGCTGGGATTACGACCGGGCCAGCGGACGGTATTTGCGCTTTGTGGATACCGCCAACGATTTCAACGGCAACAATGAACAATACGGACCGCTGGTGGACCGCACCAGCAAGGCACAGATCGGCGCAGAAAACGTGATTGTCCTCTTCGCACCGTTCGAATACCTGGTGAAACGCGCCGATACCGAGGTGCTGGATGTCAATATGGTTGGCAGCGGAGCAGCCTACATCGCCCGCGACGGCCAGATTTACAAGGTCAAATGGAGCCGTCCGGCCCAGGATTCGGTATTGACGCTGACCAACGAGGACGGCACGCCCTTCCCGTTCAAACCCGGCAAGACCTGGTTCGAGGTGATGGGTATTACCTCCACCGCCGAACAGACCGACACCACCGCCCGCTTCAAGTTTAGTATTCCATGAGAGTGTGCAATTTCACTTGACTTTCGCCAATCCTTATGGAATACTAAACATACCAATTTATATTCATCCCCTTGCTATCCTAACGATAAGGAGGTGATGCCCAAAATGAATGATAGTAGTTTCCAAACGGCTGCGGCATCCCTCCTTACTGAAAAGTAAGAAGATGCCGCAGCCCGAACCACAATAGACCGCCTCGCAAAGGCGGTTTATTGATTCATTTGCCCAAGCCATGTCTCCAGACCGCACATCCAGACATGGCTGGTTACAGACGGGCTAATTGGCCTCGCCAGGGGGCCAAAATATGATCTCGGGTCTGGCATGGGCCGGGTTTTGCTCGTAAATCTGGGTCAGCGGCATGTCCCTGGCCCGGCAAATGAGCGCCGCCAACAGGATGCCGTGAGATACCAGCAATACGCGGCTGTTCGGGCAGGCGGCGGCGATTTCATCCAGCGCCTGGTAGGCCCGCGCCGCCATTTCGGCGACCGTCTCGCCGCCGGGCGGACGAAAATTGAGCGGGTCGGCATAGCGCTCTGCCCATTGTGCCGGGAAGTGTGCCTGGATATCGGCATGCGTTTCGCCCTGCCAGTCGCCGAGATTCACCTCGCGCAGGCGGGCATCCAACCAGCGCGGCAGGTGCAGGGCCTCTGCGAATACTTCGGCAGTCTGGCGCGCGCGCTGCAAATCGGAGGAGAAGAGTGCATCGAAGTGCTGCCCGCGCAAAGCGTTGGCCAGTTCAGCCGCCTGGCGCAGCCCTTCGACATTGAGCGGGATATCCTGCTGGCCCATAAAACGGTGCGAACGGTTCCAATCAGTTTCTCCGTGCCGCACCAACCATATCTTGGTCATCTTTTATCCTGATTGGAAATGGCGGTCATGCTGGTTAGGATTGATGATTCTAAAACCCAAGAATTGATCGACAGAAACAAAACAACAATTCCTGAAAGGGAGAGATTCTTATTTAATTATAATGAAAGTTTGTTATGATCGAATCATCAAGGAGGTTTTAAAATGATCACACTCCTGTTTATCGGTGCCGCTGGATTGATGTTTGTTGCGGCGGCCATTCTGGCGGGGAATTATGCCCCCCGGCCGGTACGCCAGCCGATCCGGGTACGCCGCGATCAAGATTTGCGGTAAACCATCAACCTAATCATTCGAGTTGGAACCTTGGCGCACGGATTGATTCGTGCGCCATTATTTTATCCTGGTACATCTTTACACGTTTATAATGGTCGGTAAGGTCTTGAAATTGAAACTCTTGGAGCAGAACATGACGGAAGAGCCCAAATTTCAGCAATTATTAGTTTTTATTAAGCAGACCATGCAGCGCTGGCATGTGCCGGGCGTGGCTGTGGGGGTCTATCACCAGGGCCGCCAGTGGACGGCCGGCCTGGGCGTGACCAGCGTGGATCACCCCTTGCCGGTGACCGCGGAGACTCTCTTTCAGATCGGCTCCATTTCCAAAACCGTGACCGGTACGGCAATCATGCGCCTGGTGGAACAGGGCAAACTCGAGTTGGATGCACCGGTTCGCACGGTGCTGCCTGAATTGGACTTGGCTGATGAAGCGACGGCCTCGAGCGTGACGCTGCGCCACCTTTTGACTCACACGGGCGGCTGGGCGGGGGATTACTTCGATAATACCGGCCGCGGCGATGATGCCCTGCAGAAAATTCTGCCGCGCCTGAAGCGGCTCGAGCAGCTCACACCGGTGGGCGAATTATGGGCCTATAACAATGCCGGTTTCTACATCGCGGGCAGGATGATCGAGGTCGCAACCGGAAAGGTCTATGAAGAGGCTGTGCGCGAGTTGGTGTTGGAACCGTTGGGAATGAAGGATTGCACTTTCATCCCGGAAGAGGTCATGACGCGCAGTTTCGCTGTTGGACACGAGCTGGATGGTGACCAGCCGCGGGTGGCGTCGCCCTGGGCGCCAGCGCGTTCGTGCAGCGCGGTCGGCGGATTGATCGCAAGCGTGGGCGATTTGTTGACTTATGCCCGTTTTCACATGGGCGACGGCGCAGGGCTGTTACACCCTGAGACCCTGCGGTTGATGCAGTCGCGCCTGGTCAAGGCAGACGGAGTCCGCTGGGTGGGGTTGACCTGGTACATCGCACCGATGGGCGATGTGGACATCATCGGGCACGGCGGCGCAACCAACGGCCAGGAAGCGCTCTTCCGCATGGTTCCGCAGCGCGATTTCGCCATCGTCCTGCTCACCAACTGTGACGGCGGCGACCAGTTGAATACCGAAACGCTGGCCTTTGCACTGGACCACTACCTGGACTTGCGTGCCAAAGCGGCGCAGCCGGTCGAGCCGCCGGCTGGGGGACTGGAGGAATACCTGGGAACCTATGATGCCCAGATGTACCAGATTGAACTGTTTACGCGCGCAGGTGGTTTAATGGCTCGGACCACCAGCAAGGGCGGTTTTCCAAAGCCCGATTCTCCCCCGCCGCCTCAGCAGCCGCCGACGCGCCTGGTTTTCCTCTCGCCTGACCGTTTACGCGGATTGGACGGCCTGGATAAGGACAGGGAAATTGAAATCGTCCGCGGTGCAGATGGCCAGATTATCTGGCTGCGGTCCGGCGGACGATTATTCAGACGGATTTCTTAGGTTTATTAGGCGTAGGCGTGTTCGGCCTGGTGAAGCAGGCTGCGGTAATCGTATTTGGCCATTTCAACGAGATCGAAAAGTCTTGGAAGGTCGCCGTTGCTCAATTGAAGGATGGCGATCTGAACCCGTTCGCGGTGCTGTTCGGTCGTTTCGATCCCATAGAGGTCAAGCAGTTCCATTATTTGGGATGGATCCTGGCGGGGAAAATTTACCTGCACATCCTGAAGAACTTGTTGGCGCGTATTTGCTGCGATTTTGTATGGATAAGATGATAGCGACATAACCAGACCCCCTGATAATGCACGTACTTTATTTTTTGTATCCTGGTCTTATCTTATCCAACATGACTGACAAAAAACTTTCACATGCTGGAATAAAAAGAAAGATTCAGCCCAAATTTCCCGGGTGAACCTTACTCTTTGGTTTGATTTGACTGAAAACGCTAATTGGCCTGCAGGACCTCTTCAATGACGTCCAGGGCGCGGCTGACCAGGTCGAGATCCGCCTGAGAGCCCATATGCCCTAAGCGGAATACTTTACCGGCCAACGGCCCGTAGCTGCCGCCAACCGCCAGGCCGCGTGCACGCAGGCGCCGGTCAAATTCAAGCCAGCCGATTTGTTCAGGCACATAGGCTGCCGTGACAGTCGGCGCTGGCACGGCGCTGCGTGCCGGATAGAGGGTTATCCCCATTTTGGTCAGGCGCTGGCGGCAAAATTCCGCCACCAGGGTGTGGCGTTGAAAGCAATTTTCCAGGCCTTCATCCAGGATGCGCCGGGCAGCGGTGTGCAGGGCCGCCAGGCCGTGCCAATGGGGCGTGTATGGAAAAATTCCGGGCTGATCCGCCAGAGCCGGTTGGACTCCCCGGAAGGGTTTCAAGGCATCGTAACCGGAATAATTGACCTGCGCGATGATCTCCCAGGCTGCTTCGCTGACCGCCAGGAAGGAGGTATCCGGCGGGCAGGAAAGCGCTTTTTGCGACCCGCCTAATGCCAGATCGATGCCCCAATCGTCAACCTTGACAGGCGCTCCGCCCAGGCTGGCGACTACGTCTGCCACCAGCAGCGGCACGCCGTAATCGTGCTTCAATTTGCCCAACTCCTCCAGCGGGTTAAGCGTGCCGGATGGGGTTTCACAATGCACCACGGTGATCATTTTCGGGCGGTAATCCGCCAGGGCCACTTCTATGCTCTGCCAATCGGTAATGGTTTGATTGTAAGGAATAGGCACCACTTTCACCGATGCGCCGATGGCTTCGGCCATTTCAGCCAGACCAAAACCGAAAACGCCGCTGGCTACGGCCACCACGCGGTCGCCCGGTTTTAGACAGTTCTTTAAGGCTCCCCACAAGGCCAGCATGCCTTCGCCCGTTTGAATGACCACGGGGTTGTGCGTGCCAAATAATTGTTGCAATTCCTGCCCGGTCTGGTTATAAAGCTCAAGGTATTCCGGCTCGAGGTCCGCGGAACCGTAATTCTTCTGATATGCGGCCAAAACTTCCGGTGGAACGAGTACTGGGCCCGGGGTCATGGGGATGGGGTAGGTTTCCATAGTGCAACACTCCAACAGGGCAAAAAGATCGTATTAATTATTTCGAGAATAAATACCGATAGGAAGGTGAAGCGGTATCCCTTAGTTACGAATCCAACGCCAAAAAGGAGCGGTGAATTCACCTACTTTCCGGGCATCCAGTCCCAATTCTACCGGATGAACAATAAAATTATAGCGCATCACCGGTCGAACCTGAGCAGTCCCGCGAATTTCCTCGAGGAAAACGACCGGATCGGGGTATAATTTATCAAATAGACAGTTCGTACCTGGTCTACGTGCTTCCGCTGGGCGGATTTCCAACAAGTATTGAGCTAAATATTCGCTGAGCGGTCAGGCTGCCCGTAATGACCGGACAGACCGGTTTTCTGCTGGATGAATCTTCTTACCTATTTTGGAGGCAACATGGACGACAAAATCTTATCCCTGCTCGGCGCTGAAGCAACCTCGCTTCTGGAGCATCAGTGCAAGACCATCAGTAAAGATATGATCCATATTCCAGGACCCGACTGGGTGGACCGCATCTGGGCGCTTTCGGACCGCTCCCCGCGCGTCCTTCGCAATCTGCAGGCGCTCTACGGCACCGGACGCCTGGCCAATACCGGTTACATGTCCATCCTGCCCGTCGATCAGGGCATCGAACATTCGGCTGGCGCTTCCTTTGCCAAGAATCCGCTTTACTTTGATTCAGAGAACATTGTCAAACTGGCGCTGGAAGGCGGTTGCAACGCTGTAGCGTCCACCTTCGGCGTACTGGGCACGGTTGCGCGCAAGTATGCGCACCATATCCCCTTTATTGTGAAAATCAATCACAATGAATTTCTTTCCTACCCGAACAAATTCGACCAGATCATGTTCGGCACATTGAAGGAAGCTTATGATATGGGCGCGGCGGCCGTGGGCGCCACCATCTATTTCGGCTCGGCAGAATCTACGCGGCAGATTGTCGAGGTGGCACAGGCGTTCAACATGGCGCACGAACTGGGCATGGCGACCGTACTGTGGTGCTACCTGCGCAACCCCGGCTTCAAAGTCGGCAGCGTGGACTATCACGTTTCTGCCGATCTGACCGGACAGGCCAATCACCTGGGCGTCACCATCGAAGCTGACATTATCAAACAGAAACTGCCCGAAAACAACGGTGGCTTCAAGGCGATTTCCAGCAAGGAAAATCCATACGGCAAGACTGACGAGCGCATTTACACCCAGCTCACCAGCGACAATCCCATCGATCTGGTGCGTTACCAGGTGGCTAATTGCTATATGGGCCGTTCCAGCCTGATCAACTCCGGCGGCGCTTCCAGCGGCGAGGGCGACCTGGCACAGGCTGTACGAACGGCCGTGATTAATAAACGCGGCGGCGGCGCGGGACTGATCTCCGGCCGCAAAGCATTCCAGCGCCCGATGAAAGAAGGGGCGGCGCTGCTGAATGCCATCCAGGATGTCTATCTCAGCAAGGACATCACCATCGCGTAAGCATGTGATAATTCCCAGGCCTGGTTCATGTGACCAGGCCTGGGTTTTGGCAGGTCTGGCGGGCGGGAAATGGGCTGGATGTGCCAACGACAACCAAAATTCTATTTTTCAAGAGGAGGGACGAATGGCTTTTGAACTGCCTGTTTTACCCTATGCAGAAGATGCCCTGGAACCCTACTATTCGGCGCGAACGATCAGTTTCCATCACGGCAAGCATCACAAGGTTTATGTTGATAACCTCAACAAGTTGATCGCCGGGACGGAACTGGAAAGCAAAACGCTGGAGGATATCATCTTCCTTGCAGCGGGCGACGCAGCCAAGGCCGGCATGTTTAACAATGCCGCACAAATCTGGAACCATACCTTCTTCTGGCATTGCATGAAGCCAGGCGGCGGCGGAAAACCCACCGGTCAGCTGGCCAAGGACATCGATGCGGCATTTGGCACCTATGAGAAATTTGCCGAACTATTCAAAGCGACAGCGGTCGGGCGTTTCGGTTCGGGTTGGGCGTGGTTGGTGTTGGAAGGCGGTGAATTGAAGATCGTCTCCACGCCAAACGCGGAAACTCCGTTGGCAAAAGGTCAAAAAGCGCTGCTCACGGTGGACGTCTGGGAGCATGCCTATTATCTTGATTATCAAAACCGGCGACCGGATTTTGTCCAGGCGTTTCTGGATCATCTGGTCAACTGGGACTTCGTGGCCAAGAACCTAAAATAATATTTGCCAGTCCATGCAAGCCCCGACGTTTACCGTTGGGGCTTGTTGTTTTGGAAATACTGGCCTTTCTGCCGGTCAAAAAAACCAAAGGCACGCTAAAATTCTAGTATGCATCGCATTCATAACCAAACCATTCGCCGCATGTCAGTTTGGGCCGTGGCTGCATTGACCTGCATTTCATTGGTACTGGGCGTCGTTCAGCCGGTCCAGGCGGTGGCCGAAGTGGTACGCTTTGAACGCCTTTCGGTGGACCAGGGTCTTTCACAAAGCTGGGTGCATTCAATCACACAGGATTGGCAGGGCTACCTGTGGATTGGCACCGAAGATGGTTTGAACCGCTATGATGGTTATGAATTTGTGGTTTTTCGCCATGACCTCGATGACCCGGCTTCGCTGGCTGACAATAATATCAATGTGTTGCTGGTGGATTCGGAACACCGCCTTTGGGTTGGTACGCTCAACGGCCTCGATCGTTTGGATCGTGAAACAAGCAGTTTCATTCATTATTTTCCCCAGGATGGCAATTCAAATAGCCTGAGCGGGAAAAATGTATCAGCGCTCTACCAGGATAAACAGGGCATTCTTTGGGTGGGTACGGAAGACGGCGGGCTGAACCGTTACGATGCAGCCACGGACAAATTTACCCATTTTCAGAATAACCCGGACGATCCAGAGAGCCTCAGCGATAACGATGTTCTGTCCATTTTGGAAGACAGCCAGGGAATACTGTGGGTAGGCACCGCTTCCGGCGGGTTGAATGCATTTGACCGGACGACAGGTAAATTTACGCACTACCGCCATGATCCGAAGGGTCCGGCCAGCCTTAGCTCAGATACGGTGCGCGTGATTTATGAAGACAGCCGCCAAGACCTGTGGATTGGCACGGATAAAGGCGGATTGAACCGGCTCAACCGCACCACCAATACCTTCACCCATTATCGCAATGAGATTGATAACACTTTTTCATTGAGCAGCGATGAAGTCAATACGATCTATGAGGATCACACTGGGTTATTATGGGTTGGCACCAGTGCCGGGTTGAACCAGCTGGACCGGGAGAAAAACCGGTTTATACAGTACCGCTCCGATTCCAGCGATATCTACTCGATCAGCAGCGATGCAATATTATCGTTATTTGAAGACCGCGGCGGCATCTTGTGGATTGGCACCGGCGGCGGAGGTGTAAACAAGTATGCCGGGGCGCTGCAGAAATTCAAGCTTTTTCAACACCGTCCCAATCAACGCCAGACCCTCAGCGATAACGACGTTCTGGCAATCACCGAAGATCAGGACGGCTTTTTGTGGGTGGGTACGCACTTTGGCGGCCTGAACCGGCTGGATCAAAGCGCCAATGAACTGACCATTTATCGCCATGATCCGCGCCGTCCATCAACCATAACGAATGACGATGTCCGGGCGCTGTTGGCCGACCATACGAACCGGCTCTGGGTTGGCACGAACGGCGGGGGATTGGATTATTTTGACCGGCGGACCGGTTATTTTATCCATTATAAGAATTCGCCAGATGACGAAACCAGCCTGGCGGAAGATCGTGTGACGTCCTTGTTTGAGGATCGTGACGGCAACCTGTGGATTGGGCTGTCGACCCAGGGCGTTGACCGGCTAAATCCGGATGGAAAGACTTTCACCCATTACCGCCAAGATCCCAAGGACGCAAACAGCTTGGTGGATAACCGCGTCCGCGCCATCTATCAGGATCGAAAGGGGCTTATCTGGATTGGCACCTACGGGGGTTTCAGCATCTGGGATCCGGTTGGCAATAAGTACACCAATTTTTCCAGTCTCCCAAGTGATTCCAAAAGCCTGTCAAGCAATAACGTGCGCGCTTTTTATGAGGATGCCTTCGGAAACATGTGGATCGCGACTTACGGCGGAGGACTGAATTATTTCTCCTGGGATAAACAAGAGTTCACCCGCTTCACCACCAAAAATGGACTTCCAAGCAATTCGTTGTCCGGCATTCTGGCTGACGGGCGCAACAATCTTTGGATCAGTTCCAATTCTGGATTGACGCGCTTCGATCCGCAGCGGGAGACTTTTCGCAATTACACTGCCAAAGATGGGCTGCAGGGAGATGAATTCAACAGCGACGCTTTCTACCTTAACGCCAGAGGTGAAATGTTTTTTGGCGGGATCAATGGTTTCAATTCTTTCTTCCCGCTGAAAGTAACCGATAATTCCAGCGTGCCGCCGGTTGTAATTACTGCGTTCCGCAAGTTCAATAAAACGGTTCGTACTGATTTGCAGCCAGGCGAAACCATCAATCTTGATTATACGGATGATTTTATTTCCTTTGATTTCGCTGCGTTGGACTATTTTGCGCCGCTGCGGAATCAATATACCTATATGTTGGAAGGGTTTGACCGCCAGTGGATCACAGCTGGAACCCGCCGGTACGCCAGTTATACCAATTTACAGGGCGGTGATTACGTCTTTCGCGTCCGCGGTTCCAACAGTGACGGCATCTGGAATGTGGATGGTTTTTCGGTCAAAATCCACGTTACTTTGCCCATTTGGCAGACATGGTGGTTTTACTTAATGATTGTGGTGGTTTTGGCGGGTATCTCTTTTGGTGCCTACCGTATGCGGGTACAGGACATCAAGGACCGCAACCGTTCGCTCGAAGTACAGGTTCGGGAACGCACCATGGAAATTGAACGCCGCCAATCTGTGAGTGAAGGGCTGCGAAAAATTGTTTCCTTGCTCAATTCCAATTATTCCCTGGGCGAAAGTCTGGATACCATTTTGGTTCAGGCGGCGCAACTGACAGGTGCCTGCTGTGACTATATTTTTCAGACTGATGAAGGCGGCGAACAGGCGGTATTGGCTTGCCAGGAACATGAAGGAGCCTCGGTCGAAGCATTACGCAATTGGCGGGGTTTTATCGGGGATGGCGTGTTGAGCAGTCTGGGTCGCGGCCAACCTGTGGCGATCCCTGATATAAAATCCAGACATGCAATCACAGGCGAGCTTGGACTTCCCTATTCTTCCGCGCACGGCGCGGTATTGGCGGTTCCTTTGCCGATGAGTGGGAAAGTGACCGGCGGTTTGATGCTCCTATTTGAAAAACGCCATGAAATTAAGGATGAAGAAATCAACCTGGCACTAACCCTTGCTGATCAGGCATCCCTGGCAATCGCCAATGCGCAATTGCGCGCCCAGGCGGAACAAAATGCCGTTGCCGCAGAACGCAGCCGTCTGGCGCGCGATTTGCATGATGCGGTGACGCAAACGCTGTTTACCACCAGCTTGATTGCGGATGTTCTCCCGCGCATCTGGGAGCGCAACCCTGAGGAGGGACGGAAACGGCTGGACCAGGTGCGCGAACTAACCCGCGGTGCGCTGGCAGAAATGCGCACATTGCTGTTGGAATTGCGCCCGGCATCGCTGATCGAGACCAACCTGGCTGACCTGATTAAGCAGCTTTGTCTGGCATTTACAGGCCGGACACAGATTCATGTCGATGTGAGCGTGGAAGGTCAGTTTGTATTGCCGCCGGACGTTCAGGTGGCGTTTTACCGCATTGCCCAGGAACTGCTGAATAATATTGCCAAACATGCTCAGGCCAGCCGGGTGAGCGTCAAGCTCTCTGATATGGACGGGCAGGTCCTGTTGCGGGTGGATGATGACGGCAAAGGATTTGACCTGGAGTCGATCCCCAGCGGCCATATGGGATTGGGTATCATTCGCGAGCGGGCGGCTTCCATCGGCGCTACGCTGGATGTGGACAGCCGCCCTGGCGGCGGGACGGTGGCTTTTGTATTTTGGAATGGAGATCTTTCAGAATTCTGAGCAACGTTGCTTCCTGTCAATTATCATTCGCCCTGGCCATTTGGCCTGGGCGAATTTCATTCTCGTGGCAGGTGGGAAAAACAGCCTTTCTGCCAGTGAAGAATTAGAATTTCTGGTTAGGATTTATTCTAGAAAGGTTTGATTTTGCGAAGAAAGGAGATGCGGTCATGATTGCTCAACTCGATACACTGGAATTTTCCACCTTTAGCTGTTCATTTGCCGATATTGCCCTCCGGCAATTCAACGCCGCACTCCTGCGCGGTAACCTGCTCATGGCGGTGAACGGTTTGTTAGGCCGTCACACCGGATTGAAAAGGCTGCCCGGGTTTGCTGGTTTCCGGCGTGAATATTCACGCGGTCTTGTAACCGTTTCAACCCGGCGAATCATTGGCAGTGAAGGCCGCAGCCGCGATTTCGACCGTTTCTTTAATCCGCTCAATGAGCGTATCCGTGATCGTTGGATCCATGTGGCGGTGTCCATTCTCAAGGGGCGGCCTTTAGCCCCTGTGGAACTGATCGAGCTGGATGGATATTATTACATCAGGGATGGCCACCATCGGGTCTCGGTAGCTCACACTAACGGTCAAAAAGAAATGGAAGCCCTGGTCACTGTATGGGAAAAATGACTCTCCTCTGGGTGGGTTGGGAATAGGATTACAGGTAAGAGAAACCGCCAGGACCCGGACATCCTGGCGGTTTCCGTTACTCAGAAAAACAGATCAATAACTAGACGGTAGTGCCACGCCTATATTAAATGGCAGGAAAATGGTTAAATTAATTTGTTTCCTGTTGTAAAATGTTCGGTAAAGGCGGATTGTCAGCGCTTCGGAATAGGAAGCAAGATCCCCTGAAAGGACCACTATGGCTGAATTGCGCACCATCCAGGAACAGGATGCTGAACAATACCTTACTTTGTGCCGTCAATTGGATGAAGAAACCCACTTCATGCTTTTAGAACCTGGCGAGCGTACTACCACCATCGAGGAACAACGCGAACGCATCCGGGCTATCGTGGCAAGTGCCAATAAAACCATCATTATGGCTGAGGCAGACGGCAAATTGGTGGGTTACATTGCCGGCATCGGCGGCGATTACCGGCGTAACTGGAAAACAGTCCACATCGTCATTGGCGTTCTGCAAAACTACAGCGGTCAGGGAATAGGCAAACGGTTGTTTATGGCTCTGGAAGAATGGGCAACGGGTTTAGGTATCCACCGCCTGGAACTTACGGTAATGACGCATAACCAGCGGGGAATTTTGCTGTATCAACGCATGGGGTACGAGGTGGAGGGTGTGAAGCGCGACGATTTATTCGTCGATGGCGGCTATATTGATCAGTATTTCATGGCAAAATTGTTGGAATAAAGCCCTGCTTGAGGGCTCTTTGATTTGTAGAGGGGAGGATGGGAGCTGCCTGTACCTCGATGGTAAACCTACGATCAACAAAAAAGCCCCTTAGAGGGCTTCTTTTTACTTGAGGCGACGATGGGATTTGCCAATACCTCGATGGTAAACCTATGATCAACAAAAAAAGCCCCGTTTAAGGGCTTTTGATTTGAACAGAGGCGACGATGGGAGCTGCCTGTACCTCGATGGTAAACCCATGATCAACAAAAAAGCCCCACAAGGGGCTCTTTGCTGTAAAGAGGCGACGATGGGATTTGAACCCATGATCAGGGTTTTGCAGACCCTTGCCTTGCCACTTGGCCACGTCGCCGTTCGATTGGTAGCAGGATTTTAACAAAGTTCAGACGATTGGTCAAGGAAATAGGTCTGACCGCTTCCCTGGATTGTTAAAGAAAAATGCCCCCCGGTGGGAGGGCTTTGAGCGGGCGATGGGACTCGAACCCACGACCTTCTCCTTGGCAAGGAGACATTCTACCAACTGAACCACGCCCGCATCACTGTTTCCAGTGTGCACGAAGTATAGCACGCGATTTTTACTGCGTCAACCCTTTCAAAAGAAGAATCGGGTTTCTGACGATTGTCAATGACGATTTTAGCACTTGAATGTTCCGATCGAATCCGGCAGGGAGGTGCAGGCAATTTGGTACATTCTCGATTTGATTTCCCAATATCGGATATGAATGCTACAATATTGATCAATCTAATTCAATTCCCAATCATTACGGAGGTGATCCATATGGCTGCCCTCAAAACGACCCTGACCGGCTACGTCGGTTACCGCGGGAGAGAGGGGCATTGGAATTTTCTCCTGCACCGCATCACCGGGTTGGGCACCGGTCTCTTCCTGACGATTCACATTCTCGATATTGCCTTTGTTTACCTGGCGCCGGGTCTCTTCATGGAGGCTATTAAACTCTACCAATCCACGTTGTTTGGGATCGGCGAAATCGGCCTGGTGTTTTGCGTCTTTTTCCACGGCGTGAATGGTCTGCGTATAGCCTATGTTGATATGTTCAAGCCTGCCGCCTGGACGATTGCAAAGCAGCGCAACTGGACGCGCACCACGTTGATCATTGCTTTGGTTTTGTGGCTGCCAGCCACCTTCATCATGGTGCGCAACCTGTTGGTCCATAATTTCGGGCTCTTCGGCGGATAGGAGGCAAACGTGACTGCCACAACTCGCACAATTCGCAGTGTAAAAACTCCTGCCAATTACGAAACCATTGCCTGGAAGTGGATGCGCTACAGTGCTTTCTTACTCATTCCACTGGTGTGGGGCCACGTGATTTTGCAGGATGTTGTGGTTGGCGTGCATAATATGGATATCAGTTATGTAGCCGAGCGCTGGGCCAATATCGGCTGGCGCATTTATGATGGATTGCTTTTGGCATTCGCCTTCGCGCACGGCGTGAACGGCCTGCGTCAGGTTTTGAACGATTTTATCCATACCCCAACTGGCCGCATGATTTTGAACTGGGGGCTGTTCATTTTCTGGCTCGCGGTCACCGTGATCGGTTTCATCGCGCTGATCGCAGGCGTCAACCAGCAATTCCCGCTGTAAGAAGCCACAGGAGACAACCATGACGCAAACGCATACCTTCGATGTGGTCATCGTCGGCGCAGGCGGTGCCGGGCTGATGGCGGCATTGTACGCATCACGCAACGCAAAGACCGCAGTTTTGAGCAAGCTTTACCCCATCCGGTCGCATACCGGGGCAGCACAGGGCGGCATCGGCGCTGCTCTGGGCAACCTGGAGGAAGACCACTGGGAGTGGCATGCTTTTGATACGGTCAAAGGCTCCGATTACCTGGGCGACCAGGATGCCATTGAATTCATGTGCCGCGAGGCGGTCCAGTCGGTTTACGACCTGGAACACTTCGGCTTGCCGTTCTCACGCACGGCGGACGGACGCATTGCCCAGCGCCCCTTTGGCGGGCACACCAACAACGTCACCGGCAAACCGGTGCGCCGATCATGCTACGCGGCCGACCGCACCGGGCATATGATCCTGCAAACACTCTTCCAGCAGTGCATCAAGAACAACACCCTGTTTTTCGACGAATACCAGGTGCTGGATCTTCTGATCGAGAATGGCCGCACCGCCGGCGTGGTGGCGGTTGAAATTGCCACCGGCGAAATGCATGTCTTTCAGGCTAAGGCCGTGATATTCGCAACCGGCGGGCACGGACGCCTGTGGGAAATTACCTCCAATGCCTATTCCTATACCGGCGACGGTGTAGCGGTGACCATGCGGCGGGGTATCCCGGCGGAAGACATGGAGTTTTTCCAGTTTCACCCGACTGGTATTTATAAACTGGGTATTCTGATCACCGAAGCAGTGCGCGGCGAAGGCGGCATTTTGTTGAACAAGGACGGCGAGCGCTTTATGGAGCGGTACGCCCCGCACATCAAAGACCTGGCATCGCGCGATGTGATCAGCCGATCGATCTATCTGGAAATGAAAGCCGGCAAGGGTGTAAATGATCATTACATGCTGTTGGATGTGCGGCCTGAAACGGTCAATAAATACGCCGAACTTGACGGACGGACCCGCCCGGATGGTACGCCTTACCGGGTGACCGCGCAGGAAATCTTAAGCAAAATCCCGGATATCACCGATTTTTGCGTAACCTACCTGGGCGTCGATCCGGTCAAGGAACCGATCCCCATTCAACCGACCGCGCATTATGCCATGGGCGGCATTCCCACCAACAAGCTGGGCGAAGTGGTGATTGACGATCAGGGGACGGTTTTACCCGGTTTGTACGCAGCCGGCGAGTGCGCCTGCGTTTCGGTGCACGGCGCCAACCGACTGGGCACCAATTCGCTGGTCGATCTGATTGTCTTCGGCAAGCACGCCGGCATCCAGGCGGCTGAATATGCCGCCGGGGTCGATTTCCAATCGTTGCCGCAGGATCCGACCGGCCTGGCGCGCCAGCAGATCGAAAAGTTGACCAGCGGCGACGGCAGCGAAAAAGCCGTCACGATCGGACGGGAGCTGAAGAAGGTAATGTTTGACGATGTGGGCGTGTTCCGTACGGCTGAGGGGTTGCACGCTGCCGTTGAAAAAGTAAAAGAGTTAAGCGAACGTTTCAAGCATGTCCGGGTGACTGACAGCGGCAAGATTTTCAATATGGATTTGCTGAACACCTGGGAATTGAGCAACATGCTCGATCTGGCGCTGGTAACGGCGCTGGCTGCTGAAGCCCGCACCGAGAGCCGCGGCGGGCATGCCCGCGAAGATTTCCCGCAGCGCGATGATGTGAACTGGTTGAAGCACAGCCTGGCCTGGTTGGATGGTCAGGAGGTCCGGCTGGGCTACAAACCGGTGGTCATCACCAATTATGCTCCCAAAGAACGCGTGTACTGAGCCAAGGAGTCGGCCATGCATTACAAATTGAGAATTTACCGCTTCCAACCTGAACAGGATACAAAACCTCATTACACCACCTTCGAGGTGGAAGCCGAACCGACCGATCGCGTGTTGGACGTCCTGGAGCAGATTCGCGGCGAGCAGGATGGCACCCTGGCTTTCCGGCGTTCGTGTGCGCATGGCGTGTGCGGCTCGGATGCCATGCGCATCAATGGACGCAATTATCTGGCCTGCAAAGTGCTCTTACGCGACCTGGATGTGAGCGAGATCACCATCGAACCCCTCTTGGGACTGCGGGTTGTCAAAGACCTGATCGTGGATATGGAACCGTTTTTCGATCACTACAAATCGGTATTGCCCTACCTGATTAATGACGACCCTCTCCCTGCTGACGGTAAGGAACGCCTGCAGAGTCCCGCTGACCGCGAACGTTTCGATGACACCACCAAGTGCATCCTGTGTGCAGCCTGTACGACCTCCTGCCCTTCCTACTGGGCAAACAGCGAGTATGTTGGCCCAGCCGCCATCGTCAATGCCCACCGATTTATTTATGATTCGCGCGATCAGGGCGCAGAGCAGCGTTTGAAAATTCTAAACGAGCAAATGGGTGTATGGCGCTGCCGCACGGCTTTCAATTGTACGGAAGCCTGTCCGCGCGAGATCAAAATTACGCAAGCCATCGGCGAAGTCAAGCGGGCGATACAGACAGGCAAGCTCGATTAGCAGTACAATGGAATTGGCAGGAGCGCACTGGAAAGTTGCGCTCGATAAACCTGAAAGGAGGTGTGCCATGTTGATCACCATCCTTACCGGTCAGGTCTCCGCGGAAAATGACGAAATCTTAAAAGAACGGTTTGCAAGAGAATTACGCCATACCCCGCCGGGTTTGCTGCAGACTTTTCTCATCCAGGCTCATGAAGAACCGCAGCGTTGGCAGATTATTTCCATCTGGCGGAGTCGGGAGGCATTCGAGCAGGCACACAGCGAAAAATTGACGGATGCCTGCGTGCAAATGTTCTGCGATGCCGGCAGCACGCCTGAGCGGACGACTTTTAGAGTGGTGGAAAACTACACCCGTGTATAAAACCCCACGAGCACAGGTACCCGTGTATAAACCCCACATAGGAATGATCCTGCTGGCTGACTTGCCCTTTGAACGAACCTTATGACCGACTTGCTCAATCGATTGGTGGAGCTTGAAGCTGACATTCATTACAAAACAGCTCCGCCGGATGATGAGCCGGATTTTGGCTATGTGTTTGGCCGTCGCCCAATTCTGATTTCAGCCCCGCACGGCGCGGCGCACCTGCGCAGCGGGGTTCTCAAGCAGGAAGATGATTACACCGCGGCTTTGGCGCGTCTGGTGGCTGAGATGACCGGAGCGCATGCGCTTTTCCTGCGTTACCGCTCCGATACGGATGCCAATTTTCATCCCGGCGTACCTTATAAGCGATATTTACAGGAAGTCATCCAACGCAACCGCATCCGATTTGTATTGGATTTACATGGAGCGGCTGCTTACCGTGATTTTGGGCTGGCATTGGGCACCCTTTACGGCCGCAGCTGCCCGCATGAACGCCCGCTGATCTTATCGGTGATGAAACGCTTCGGTTTTCAGGAGGATGCTCCCTGGTTGAGACGTCTCGATTTGGATGATACCTTTTCAGCCTCAGGCATGGAGAACCAGGAAACGATCACGAGTTTTGTCTCACAAAAACTGCAAATCCCGGCTGCGCAAATCGAATTAAACGCTTACTTGCGGGTTGTGCGCCGTCAACCGGATGCGAGCGAGCGCGACCCTTTTAAGGGCGATCCGGCTGCCATTGAACGAACGGTTGAAATGTTGGCAGCGCTCGTACGCGAACTGGTCCGTTTTCGCAGGCATTGACAGTTTGAATTTTCTGTTGGAATTCAAAAGATCAGGTATAATAACCGTGTTGTTTTACAAAATCCAGCCGTTATTGGCTGATCCTTGTCATTATTTCTACTTTATTCGTCCACCGCGTTGGATGTTTTTCCAGCCGGACATTCATATATTGATGCCTCAGGAAACCGACCGATAACAATTTATGTGGGTTTTACACGCACACTGGCAGCCGCCACAACGCTCGGCTGACCCGGGGGGCCTGGTATTTTGGGCTGAGACCTCCGAGGAACTGCCGCCGGCACAACAACGTCGTCCCTCAACGCGGATAAAAGTCCGCGAACATCCCTATTCCCTGCCGCCGGCCATGATTCGGGACCGGGTGGGTTCCGGCACGCCGTTGGAAGATGCACCGGCGCGGACGGTTTTTCTTAAACTGCCCACAAGCCACCACCGGCCGCTGCCATCGCCTGAGCTGAATCAGGATTGGGAGCTCGATCTTGAACAGCGTCCAACCCTGCTCGCCTGGACGGTCGCTGGCCTCTGGCTGCCGCTCAACAAAGCGTTTGGTGTGCTGGCCAACCTGCCAGTGGAGAATCTAGCGGACGGCTACGTCCTTGGCCAGGATACCCGTTATTGGCGGACGGTAACCAACCTGGTGATGGAAATACTGGCCGAACAGAAGTTTCTGCCTGTGCTGGTCGAGGTGGATGAGCGCCGCAATATCTACCACGCACGCTGGCAGCCGGTGCTGGACGGACCGCGCGATGGGCAGCGCCTGGCTCAATTGGCCGGTGCCATGCCGCCGATTTGCCGGGCTGAAGCTGAATTGATGGAAACCCCGGGGTCCGAAACGACGCGCATCGCCCCGCGCGAATTGCTGGAAAGTTTCCTGAATACAATGACGGATATGCTGGCGCGTTCCTGGGGTGCCGCCAAAGCACGCCAGATTCAACCCAACAGCGATGATTTGTTGGAACGCTGGCTGCACGCACTATTCCAGGAAGATGCGCGCGTCAATGCTTCGCCTGCTCAGCTTGAGGCACTGGAAAGGTCTTTGCGCGCCTGGCGCCGAAACCTGGAAGCTGCCGGAACGCGCACGTACCGGATTGCCTACCGCCTGGAAGCGCCGGAAATTCAGCCTGCCGATCCGAACGAACCCGCGTGGGAGTTGCATTACCTGCTGCAAAGCCGCGACGACCCGAGCCTGCTTTTGCCGGCTGATGAGGTCTGGCGCACGGGCAGTTCCGCTTTGGTGCAATTAGGCCGCCGGTTTGAACAACCGCAGGAAAAACTGCTGGCTGGTCTGGGCTATACGGCGCGTATTTTCCCACCCATCCTTTCCAGTTTGCAGGCCCGCCAACCGGTAAGCCTAAAACTGGACACCAAAACTGCCTACGCTTTTCTGCGGGAAGCTGCCCCGTTGTTGGAGCAGGCTGGATTCGGTTTGCTGGCACCGCCCTGGTGGAATCAGCGCGATGCACGGCTGGGCGTCAGCCTGCACCTGAAACCGGGCAAATCACTGCGCACGTCCGCTGGAAAACTTGGATTGGATACGCTGGTGCGCTTCGAGTGGAAGTTATCGCTTGGCGATACCACTCTAACGCGTGAAGAGTTCGAAGCGCTGGCTGCCTTAAAGATGCCGCTGGTCCAGGTACGCGGGCAGTGGGTTCAACTCGACACCGAACAGGTGGAAGCAGCCATTCACTTCTGGGATAAACAGCGTCAGACGGGCGAAATGAGCCTGGTCGAAGCCGCTCAACTCGCCCTGGGGGGCAAATCCTCTGCCGAAGGGCTGGAGGTCGACGACGTCAGCGCCGAGGGTTGGGTGAATGACTGGCTCGACCAGTTACAGGATCAGGAAACGCTCAGCGAACTCAGCCAACCGGCCAGCCTGAGGGGCGAATTGCGTCCCTATCAGCGCTACGGCTTCTCCTGGCTGGCCTTTTTCCGCCGCTTTGGACTGGGCGCGGTACTGGCGGACGATATGGGTCTGGGCAAAACCGTTCAGGCACTCTCACTGCTGGCCTATGAAAAAGAATCACTGGGCAAGCTGCCCGGGCCGGTGTTATTGGTCTGCCCGACTTCGGTAGTGACCAATTGGGAGCGCGAGACCAAACGCTTTACACCTGGACTGAAGGTGCTGGTCCATCAGGGTCCGGAACGTTTGCGCAATTCCGAATTCAAGAACGCAGCAGGCGCAGCAGATCTGGTGGTGACCAGTTATGCGCTGCTGCGTATGGACGCAGAATTAATTCAGTCGCTGCACTGGTACGGCGCCATCCTGGATGAAGCCCAGAACATTAAGAATCCTGCGGCCAAACAAACTCAAGCTGCCCGCAAGCTGGATGCGACCTTCCGTTTTGCCTTGACTGGCACGCCGGTGGAAAACCGGCTGTCCGAGCTCTGGTCGATCATGCAATTCTTAAATCCCGGCTTTTTGGGCGGGCAGGAAGCCTTCAGGCGAGAATTTTCCGTACCCATTGAACGTTTTGGCGATCCCGACGCCACCGAACGCTTGCGCCACCTGGTGAGCCCGTTTATTTTGCGCCGCTTGAAGAGCGATCCGCGCGTAATTCAGGACCTGCCGGAAAAGATTGAAATGAAGGATTACTGCGGGCTGACGGAAGAGCAGGCTACCCTGTATGAAGCCGTGGTCAAGGACACCCTGAAGAAAGTCGCTGAAAGCGATGGCATCGAGCGGCGCGGGCAGGTGTTGACCATGTTGATGCAATTGAAGCAGGTGTGCAACCATCCAGCACAATATCTTCATCAAATTTCACCGCCGAGGGTTGTCCTACCTGAAATTGGTTCGGCTGAAGAAGGTGAATTTCCGCTTGACCACACAACCATCCCGATCCAAAGCGGGGATGGACGCGAGATCGTACGCCGCAGCGGCAAACTGGTCCGCCTGGGTGAATTATTGGAAGAAATTATTGCTGCCGGTGACCATGCCTTGATCTTTACCCAGTTCGCCGAGATGGGCAAGCTGCTGGCTGAAGTGTTGCCGCAAATGATCGGCAGCCCGGTGCTCTTCCTGCACGGCGGTACGCCGCCCAAAGTACGCGACCAGATGGTCCGGCGATTTCAGGAAGATGAAATTGCGCCCAAGGTTTTCATCCTTTCACTCAAAGCGGGCGGAACCGGCCTCAACCTGACACGCGCCACGCATGTCTTCCATTTTGACCGCTGGTGGAACCCTGCTGTTGAGGACCAGGCTACCGACCGGACGTACCGGATCGGACAGGTTCATAATGTCCAGGTGCACAAATTTATCACCACGGGGACGCTGGAAGAGCGCATCGACGAAATGATTGAGTCGAAAAAAGGGTTGGCGGATGCCATCATCGGCGGCGGCGAGCAGTGGCTGACCGAACTTTCGACCGATGAGTTGAAGGAACTGGTAGCGCTGCGGCGCTAGGAGCTGGTATGGGCAAGAATTCTCCTCACGGCAACGGCGGAAACGGCGGCAATGGAAACGGCAACGGTAACAGCTGGGGCATGAATCCGCGCAAGGCGCGCGGCGGCCTCAAGGCGCGCAGCGAACGCGGCGCCTTCGCTAAAAACTGGTGGGCGCGGCGCTGGATCGAAGCCATGGAACGCCTGGTTCCCGTGGCACGCCTGGAACGTGGCCGTTATTATGCCCGTGAGGGGCAGGTCTTGTCGGTGGATGAAATTAAGAATGGCGTGGCCGCCCGCGTGCAGGGTTCGCGCGCCAAACCGTACCTGGTGACCATCCGCATGCGCCCACTGAATAACGAGCAGTGGAAGAAAGTGCTGGACGTGCTGGCTGACCGCGCCATATTTGCCGCGCAACTGCTGGCCGGCGAAATGCCCGCCAACATTGAGGATGCTTTCGCGGCAGCCGGCGTCAGCCTGTTCCCCAACATTGCCGGCGATTTGATGACCGAGTGCAACTGCCCGGATTGGGCCAACCCATGCAAGCATGTGGCTGCCACCCATTACATTCTCGGCGAACGCTTCGATGAGGATCCCTTCCTGCTGTTCCGCCTGCGCGGTCGCACGCAGGAGACCATTCTTAATGCTTTACGCCAACGGCGGTCCGGATCTTCCGACATGGAACCCGAGTTGATGGCTGAATCGCGGGTGGATTACGTGCCTGCCTTGGAAGCGGACCTGGAACATTTCTGGGAAATGGGATCAGGCCTGCAATCCTTTTCGGTCCAGGTTAAAGCGCCAGCCATTCACGTGCCGCAGTTGCAGCGCCTGGGCGAGCCTGAATTGCCCACCAACCTGACGGTGAAGGGCGAACTTGAAGATGCCTATGATGCCATCAGCCAGTTTGCTTTGATGGTGGCCTACGGCGACTTCGGAGCGCCGGCATCAGAGGAAGAATAAAAGAAGGTAACCACAGCACTCTTCGGGTGCAGGCGGCACAGAGTTCACTGAGAAGAGATTAATTGGGAGAAGAGGAGAGAAAAGCAGGTAAATCCTCTTCTCCTAAATAATCTTCACTCTCTGTGGTCTCTGTGGCTAATCTTTCCCTACCACCTGTCCGGCCAGGATTACCGTTTTCACACGCTGCAAGGCAGTCAAATCCGTGAGCGGATTGCCATCCACAACGAGCACATCTGCGCTGTAGCCGGGTGTCAGAGCACCGATTTCATCGCCGTGACCGCAAACGCGCGCAGCGGTTGCGGTAGCTGCGGTGATGATCTCAGCGTTGCTCAGGCCAGCCTGCTGCAGCAATTCAATTTCCCGCCATTTTAGCCCGGCGGACATCCCCGCGCTGCCAAAATCATTGCCAAACGCAATCACCCCGCCCATCTGGTGGAACTGGCGGACTGACTCAACGTAAACCCGCACGCAGGCGTCCCGTTCGGCCTGGCTTTGGGCCGTGGTATTGCAGGTGCGGCGTTCCAGCACTTCCAGGGTCGGCGTGAGCGGCAGACCCGAACTGGCCAGCCGCTGGAGCTGAGCAAGATAGGCCTTAGGCAGGGTCAGGGCGCGATCGCTTCGCATCCATAGTTCAAACACCTGGCGCGAGAAATTTGGCGCCGGGATATGTTCAATGGCATCCACGCCGGCATCCAGTGCCAGGTCGAGATATTTTGCATCCAACACGTGCGCGCGCACGGTCAGCCCCAAACTGTGGGCTTCGGCAACGACGGCCTGTAAAACTTCATTGGAAAGCACCGGCAGTGGTTCTTCGCCCCGGCCATCATCCAGGGCCACTTTGATGTAGGAAACCCCTTCTCCGGCCAGCTTCTGTACCGCCTGGCGGGCTTCATCAGGCGTGGCGACCTCCAAACGGGCGCTGGCATCGGTATCGGCCGGATAGCCACCCGGCGCGCTGATGAAGGGTCCGGCGTAATAGACACGCGCGATCAATTCGGCGGCGGGTTTTTCCGCCTGGTACAAACGCAGTTGAATGGCGCTGGCGCCGGTATCGCACAGGGTGGTCACGCCAGCCTCGAGGAATTTGCGCCGTATTTCCGGCTCGGCGGCATTATGCACATGATCGTCGATCAAGCCCGGCAGGATCGTTCCGCCGCCGGCGTCGATCTGCACCGCTCCGGTTGGTATGGCAATTTCCGCTGCCGTTCCGGCGGCTTCGATCCGCCCTTCACGCATGACCAGCACGCCGTCAGGGATCAACTGGCCATTTTGCCATAACGCGCCGTTGGTCACGACCAACACCTCCGGAACAGGCGTCGCGAAACCGCTCTGGGCGGCCTGGCAGCCGGCGAGCAGCAGGGTCAACAGGAGCAAGCCGGGAAGAACCCGGCAGAGGGTGTTAGTCCAGCTCGACATAGATGCGTTTGTTGATGCGCCCCTTGCTTTTGTAGTCGACAACGCGCATGCGCCCTACTTCAGAAGTATTGTGAACATGCGTGCCGCCGTCGGCCTGCAGGTCCAACCCGGCCAATTCAATCGTGCGGATGTGGCTGATTTCGGGCGGCAGCAGGTTGATTTTAGTGCGAATCAGGTCAGGAATCTGCAAAGCCTCGGCCCGCGGCAGGATGGCGACCCTGACCGAACGGGCGGCTTCGACTTCGCGGTTGACCGCAGCTTCGATCACACTGACCAGGTCTTTGGTCAGCGATTCGAATTCGAAATCCATCCGGCCGTGCAGCGGCTCCATGTCGCCGCCGGTCACCAGCGCGCCGAAGTCGCGGAAGACCACGCCGCACAGGATGTGCATGGCGGTATGTGTGCGCATCAGGGCGTAGCGGTGCGGCCAGTCGATTTTTCCGGTGACCACCGCGCCAGGAGGGGGCAGGACGGCTCCGGCTGCCAGCACGTGCCAGATGCCTTCGGCAGCCTTGCGGGCTCGTTCCACCGGCAGTTGGGCGGTTTGCCACTCCAGCAGGCCGGAATCCGCCGGCTGTCCGCCGCCGCCGGGGTAGAAAGCGGTGTGGTCGAGCAACAGGGCATGGTTCGCCTCATCAACTGCGATCACGGATGCCTGGAATTCCTTCAGATAACTGTCGGTCTGATAGAGCAGCTCGGTCATGCGTTTCTCCTTGGGGGTTGATTGATTTTACCGCGAATTCCGGGCGAATAATTGACGCCGGTTGCGGTGCGTGATAAAATCATCCCCGCTGGGCGTGTAGCTCAATGGTAGAGCAGTGGCCTTTTAAGCCATTGGTTAAGGGTTCGAGCCCCTTCACGCTCACTAGAACACCGAAAATTGGGAAATAAACCCCAATAATTGACGCTTTCCCCCCAAAAAACCTGCCAAATCGGCGGGTTTTTGCGTTTAATCCCCACTTTAGCCTTTTATCGCTGATTCAAAGAGCAGCCAAGTAAATCAGGAATTCCAATGTATTCGTCTTAACGGATTTGCCTCAGAGTCAACAAGAGTCAACACCTGTCAACCAATTACAAAAAAAGGAGAGCTAACATGAGCAAAAGTCGAACAAAGGATTTAATGATGATTACCTTGGATCGGTCCATCGATTTGTATCTGGCCACGTTGGTAACCGAAGGAAAAAGCCCACGCTATATCGATTGGTTGAAAACTCGATTGGGATATTTCTCCGATTACATTCAACGGATTTTTGGAGGCGGTTTTAAACTCCAAAAGTTGGATATTGATATTGGGCGTGATTACCTTCATTTCTTACTAGATCGGGATAAACGATATCTTGACCATCCGATGCGGAAAACAGAAAATGGCAAGCTCAAAGTCCAATACATTCACGGTATGGGCAGAGCAATTCGGTCTTTTTGCACCTGGGCATTTGAGGAAGGGTATTTGGACGAAAACGTTATGCGTAGGCTGAAACTACCGGCATTACCCAAAACATTGCCCGAACCTCTTACTGAGGATGAAATCGAATTAGTCCTTACTGCCAGTCTCGATTCTATTGGTGAACGGTTACGGAATTTCTCGATTGTTATGTTGTTTCTGGATACCGGGATTCGATTGGATGAATTGGTAAATCTGAGGATATCCAAGGTTGATTTTGCCATTGGGGAAATGATGATTTTTGGCAAGGGCAGTAAAGACCGAAAAGTTCCCATCGGTACTCAAGCAAAAAAGGCTTTGATTGACTACATCTCCAAGGAACGACCAGATGCAGTAAATCCTCACGATGAGGACCGACTGTTTTTAAATGCGGATGGTTTTGCCCTGACCCATGATGCGGTAGAGAAAATATTTCAGCGTGTCAAAAAAACATCTGGGGTGGACAAGTTTCACCCACATGTTTGCAGACATACGTTCTCAGTCAGGTATCTAATTAATGGAGGGGATGTTTTCAGCTTACAAAAAATTCTTGGCCACACTTCCCTGGATATGACGCGAAAGTATGTCAATTTGGCTTCGGGTGATGTAAAAGAAAAGCACCGCCGGTTCAGTCCGATGGATAACCTAAATTTCCTTGCCACAAGACGAGGTCGACCAAAAATAACAAAAAACCGATGATTTCCAATAATAACAAAATGGACTGAGAGAGCTTTTATGCCACAAGAGTTAGGTCATTTCTACGGCTGAGTTTGTTTGTTGGAAGTCGCGACGTGAAGAGCGTCCCAACGGGGGCAAGCCTGCCAGAATCAAGATTTCATCCATTTCAAAAAGATCGAGGTTATAGGCAAATCCAAGGGCAATCAGCACGTCCCGACGGGGATGGCGGACACCCTTGAGGATATAGTGAACGTAAGTTGGGTCAATATCGCAGACTAAAGCGACTTCACGCAACGATAAACCGCTGCTGATATGCAATTCGTTTAGGCGGAGAAGGAATTCTTTTTGTGTGTTTTCAATTGGTCCTGCACGTTGGCGGTGGTTCATTTTATCTCCGCGATTTTAGATACTCTTCCAATTCGACATTCGCTTGGCGGTAAGAAATCCCTCTCCAACGCATCCAAAAATTCACCACATCTCCACCTCCACAACCGGCGAAGCAATGCCAGAAGTTTCCGGAGGTATTGATTCCAAAGCTTGGAACCTTATCTTGGTGAAATGGACACAAACCAACAAAACCGGAAGCTACCGGTTTTAAAGTCACATACTGACCGATAAACTCGGCAATTGGAATATCTTTGGCTAATCTGGAAATCAGGTATTCTTTAGTCGGTTCTTGATATTGATATTTATTCACTTTGTCCAAGGCCACAGTTAGCGGATGACATAAAGCTTCCACTTGTTGGCGCAGAGTCCCCAAGCCGATAAACTCGTACCTGACATTTGATTTTCTGTGGAAACCAAATGGGACTCGGATTAGCGAGCCAGGACCAGTGACCAAATGGTTCTGTTTCGGAAATACTTCCAGATCAAGACCAAATCTATGACAGATGGCTAGTCCAAATCCTCGAGCTTGAAATCCAGGTATTTTGTGGTCAAAGAAAAACCACAAATGACCGCCTCGACGCGAAGCTTCCAAATAGGTCGGAATATCCAATTTCTCAAGTTTTTGTTGGACCTGGGTGATTCCATCAATGGTGTCATCGGCATCCAAGACCATAAACTGGGCATAACTTTCCTGATTCAGTACATAAGTGCCCATGGTGATCTGTCCTTTCAAATGGGCTAGCATCTGAATCGGTGTCAACCTTTGCGTAACCAAGAAATATCGTCCATCGGGAAGCTGTTTGGCGTAAAGGTCATTTCGGTTTATAAAACGCGACGTAAGGTCTTTGATTAATCTCCATTTTTCCTGATCCATCTTTCTCTCCTTGGCTGCCAGCCGAAGGAGGCTGACAGCTTGACTTAGCCTCTTGCTACGGCTTTAATCATGACGAACGGTTGAATAAGCATCACCGTCCCACAGTTCATACACTCGTAAGTGAACCATTCTGGGGTTTCACCAGCGAGGATATTAAACTTGTCTGGGAGGGCCCGCTTTTCCATTCCAGCTCGGCATACCGGGCATTGGCGATAGATAGCTGCCATATTGATCACCTCCTTCGGTCTGGCTTACTACACGGGTCTAACTTTGCCCGTAGTAGATAAATCCACGGCCAGAGCCAAGAAAGAGGGCTGCGGCCGTGAAGGTTTACTTTTAAAATCCCTTGAAATCAGGGATCACTTGACTGGCAGGTTTTTCTTGCCAGTACAAATCCCTTTCAATCCCTAGACCAAATGAGCCTTTGTACGCTGCGAGTTCATCGAGTGAGGTATATCCCCATTCATCGCACCAGTCGTTGAATATCGAGGCATACCCAAAAATGATTCTGTCGACTGGATCGTATTCGGTAGCCCACCAGTCCCCGGCCCCGGTAGGATTAAAGTAGTGAGCAATGATCATCGGGTCAGGTTTTCTGTCCTGACTTCCTACCTGAGCAAAGCGTTGTTCAAGGGCTTGGGTCATTAACTTCATGGCCTTATGTCACCCCCTTTCTTTGGCTGCTGGCCTGCTTTAACGGGTCATGCCCGGAAAAGCCAGAAAGGGTAATTGTTAAGGTTCAAATTGAGTAACGGTAGAAGGGTTTATATCGTGGGAGGACGGCGTGAACGGTCGTTATTGAGGCTCCTGTTGTTGATGATTTCCAAAGCCTCCCTGACTCTTATAGCTCGTGCCTGTAACAATCCCTCCTTGATTTCCGAAAGATTTACTGTCCAGTTGGGATTTTCTCGGGTCCTGGATACATATCTAATAATTCCTTCTGGTTCTCTTTCACTGACATACCTTCTCATTAAACATTCCCGAAATCCAAAACTTTGTATCCAATCCGCAATCAATCTATCTTGCCCGTGTTCAGGTTCAGTAATGGGATTTTGAGAATTTATCCTCGCGGCTTGTTTTAGGTATCTTGGATCATATTTGAACAATTGATGAGCAACCTTTTCGGCCTCATCCTTATTCTCCAGAGCGAAGACAACCTTATTCCCCAATGACCAGATTTGATCATCCAGAGGTTTTGCCAACTGGGAGAGACTTTGAAGGACAACGAACAGTTGCAGTTTCCGGCTTCGATATAGCGGCGATATCATGCCAATTTCCTCAGCCATACTAGGAATGCCAATCAGCGAATACACTTCGTCCATTACCAGGCTGACTGGTTTATCCTCAGGGTTTCCCGGTGTTCGTTTGTTCACCTCTTGCATAATGACCGAATATACCTGGGTAAAGAGGTAGTGCTGAGAGTTTCTCTGGTTGATCATGTTTGCCCCATTCACAATGACCATCATTCCTTTGTCGATGGCCTCACGGGGAGTCCAACCAGGTCGGTAATAACCCACTCTAGCTCGGGCTTCCTTTGGTTCGATGGTTCCTAAGAGCGACAGCAAAGCATAAGACCTGAGTTCCCGTTCGGATGGTTTTAGTGGAAGGAAAATCTTTTCAATGAAGTATTTTGCTTCGGGGACTTTGTAACCGAATCGGTTTACTGCAACCTTCAATAGGTTTTCATCGATCAGCAGCTTCTTTGCCTCGGTGATTTGCCAAGTCTCATAATATTCGTTGTCAATGGCGGTTAATAATCGGAATATCTGAGGGGCAATTTCCCTAAGGCCAAGGCCGCCCAAAATTGGGGCATTGGAGATCAAAGCCGGTGCCAGTTTTGCCAGGTTGGTCGAAACTCTTTGGGCTTGTTCCTCAAAACTTCCAAATTCGAGAGAAAATTCTGGGAACGGCACCACCCACTCTCTATTGCCCAATTCGTCATAAATAATTCTCTTTACGGTCTTTTCTCTAACATCCGGGGGCCGTTGGTGAATGAGCATGAGAATGGTGTCGGTAATGGACCCTGACCAATCGAGAACAAAAACGGCCTCGTTAGGATGTGAGATAAAGTAGTCGACGATTTGTCTTGCCAATGACGATGTCTTTCCTGTCCCCTGTCGACCAATGATCAATGTCCCCATGGTTAACCCTTCTGGAAAAAGCTCATCTTGACTGTCCCAAACCCTGACCGGTGGCAGCTTACCCCACAAGATATGTTTAATCAGGCCGAAGTTGATATTCATGGCCATCCTCCCATAAGTATATTTTGGCGGTCAATTGGTCTCCAAGTGGGACACTCATAAAGGTCGTCAAATCCGTAAACATGAATGGCCCCTCTGGTTTCAATTGCTTAATCTTTTCTTTCACCTCTTCTCTGGAGATATGCATCACAAACAACACAACCTGGTTTTCGGAAATGAAGTTTTGATACGCATGGATTTTGTACTTCAGGACATTGAACCTTTGTGCGTTGTCTTTTGTGCAATACTCGTATAACAAAGTCTTATTTCCAATTACCAGGCCCCATTCTGGTCTTACCTTGGTCTTGAACCATCTTTCCGGAATAATCTGAGCTGATCGGTCTGAAACCACAAACCTAACCAGGCCTTCTGTCACACCCAATCCATGCAGAATTTGATGATTCTCAAGTTTGCGGTACCGGGGAACGATGTAGACCAGCTTCTTGCCAAAGGGAGTCACCTTGAGTTTTCCTTTTTCTGAGAGGCGTTTCAGCAGGATTTCAATTCGACGTTGCCGATCCAACCATTCACCAAAATACCAGCCAGTGAAATGTCTCTTGGTTGCCCAATTGAACACCTGGGCCGTTTTGAGAAACGACCTCTCAGTCAACATAGAGTGCATGGGCATTTTTGCCTCCTGATCTGTGAAACTTCAGCAATGAGAAGCTTAGATCTTCACAGATGGAAAATCCATCTCAGCAGGAAGACAGTGATGTATGCAGTCGCAATCCATCCAGCTACGATCGTAAGAAAAGCCACAAAGCGTCCCATGAAATACAGGGGCTGGTCGAACTCTGTTGGAAAGCCAGCTGTTACTGCTATTTCTACCCATCTTTCTGCGATCCTGCGGGTGGCGGTGGGGACACCCACCCATAAGGAAGCGATGGCCGTCCCCACCACATTTAGAGTTGCCCACAGGATTCTCAGCAGCCAAGGGGTTATAAATCGGATGCCTCTGAGAATCACTCGTACCATGTCATTACCTCCATCCAGGTCCCATCCTCGAGGATGACGATTAACTTAGGATCTACCGATGCAAAGACCGCAATGGCTTCGACAAGGAAGTATAGAACCGCGGCTAGGACCGTACCGACCGCTTTAGCGGCTGTAAGTGCCACCTGGCCAACGGTGGACCAATCCACCCCCGTTTCAAGGCTTACACGACCTCTGACCGGTTTTACTTTGGCTGGTCTAGGTGTTTCCCAACCCTTGGGAGGGCATAGCAGCTTTGGCGCTTCATGGGCGATGATGAAACCCCGAGTCGGGGTAATTGATCGGACCAGTTCGATTCTCTGAATCGCGTTCTGATCTATAATTGGTTTATCCTCGGGGACATACCACCAACCGTTTTTAAAATAGGGTTGGTCCAATTTGCCATGATCGCCCACCACTTGAAAATAGTAGTGATTTGATCTGGCTTTTTCCATAACTTTTCGAGCAGTTGGACTGATTAGCGTATCCATTTCAATCTCCTTTCGATAATTCAACTATAAAGTTTTCACCGTCACTTACCCACCTGAAACCCTCCTTATATTCATCAACTCGGGGACCTGATAATGAATACACTCGCCAAACTTAAAGCTCTAAAAAGAATTGAAATTGAAGTCTTGTTTTGGATGTGTCAGGGTCTCACTAATGATCAAATTGCCGAAAAGCTGGACAGGCCAAATAAAACTATTGAATCGAGAATCAGCCGTGTTTATGAAAAGTTAGAAGTCCCGGGACAAGGCGCAGACAAGCGGGGCGCGGTAATGGCGATATATTGTGAAACTTTGGGAGGAAACGTTAACGAGGAGATGATCCGAAAATGGGTACCCGAGCCAGTAAATGGTGGTGAAGACCAGCGGATTCAGGCGATTGAGCGGATATATCCTGATCCGGATGACATTGTAAGTAGTCCTCCAGGTGGTTCCCCTCCACCACTCACCAGGCCAGAAATCTATATCTCACAAGGCGATGCTCATCGTCGTTTACGACGTTGGGTCCTACCTTTAGTGGTGATAATTTTAGGACTATTAGCAATCATTTATTTCCTTTTATTTCGCAATAGGACCCCTCAAATACCCCTGATTTCACCTTCAGATACCCCTGAAATTATCCCAACTGCTGATTCAGGAGTCCTGAATACAGCAGTCGCACTTACTCTTTCAGCGATGCCTTCGCTTACGCCTGCCGCCTCGAATACATCAGAACCAACATTTACAGCCACCACTCCCCCAACTGCGACTTCCACCTTTACAGCCACACCAACAGAAACCCCGACTCCAACTTGGGTTCCAGCCGGTACAGTTTTATTTGAAGATAATTTCACTAACGGTCTGTCTGATGGATGGACAGTCCTTTACGGCAAGCCGAGCTTGGCCAATGAGCAATTGACCGGCGATGGACCATTATGGATCACCGTCGGAAAAGGTTGGGAGAATTACCAAATTGATATGGATGTTTACCCTCGTAATGCCCTTGCACAAATCTCCCAGCCTTGTCAGCTTATTCCTAGGTTCACAAGCCAGGAAAGTTATATCGCAATTAAAGTTATCATTTCGACCCATGGGACATATTGGGTGGAAACCACGGATGGAAAAACCTGGCGAGAGATTGCAAATAGCAAGGGAGATAATTTCTACTCTTTTAGGGAACAACACCTCACAATGAGGGTCGAGGGTGACAAATACAGCTTCGAGTTAGATGGAAGGAAAATATCTTCAATATTTTCCGATCAATACCCTCGCGGTGGTTTCGGGATGTGGATCGATGACAACTTCATCGTTGATAATGTAAAGATCGTTGCCTTGCCATAGGTGATTCAAGTTTGTAGCAGAAAGTGCCATTTCCACGTTTGGTTCTTTTTGCTATAAATTCTTATCGAAATTGTTTTTTTTGTTTCTATTCTTCTTTGTATATCAAACTATTTATATTTATGTCACCTGTAGGTGCCATCCAGATGTCCATCTCCGGTTACATCTTGATGTAACCCTGCGGTTACATCAGCTTCAATATCGAGGGGTTGATAATCCAAAACATAATAAATGTTGGTTTTTCCTAATCCCCTTCTCTCCCATGCAATGTACTTCCATTTTCGGAGTTCGGTAAGGTAAGAATTAACGGCTTTCCTTGTGACTCCCAAATCCTTGGCCATCCGCTCCTGACCAGGAAAACAACTATTCTCTTGCCATGCGTAGCTCAACAACACCGCATAGGTTAACCGAGCCCCAAATGATAATTTCTTATCTTTTAAAACATACCGGGGTAATTGAGCAAAACCCTGCTTCAGCGCATTATTCAAAATCACAATCGTGTGTTTTTCGAGAATGTTTTTAATTCGATCCATATTTTTTGTTTGCTAGCATGCTAGCTATCAAGCAGCCAATGCTGCTAAAACTTGAGCTAATATGCTGTTGTTACCGTTTTGCCGATAATCTTCAAGTAAGTAATTCAGTCCTATCCGGCCAATTTCATTTTCGGAAGTCTTCCTACCCTCCCCACGATACAGCTCGTTAAATGAATAGACGATTGAACCGATAGCCTTTTTCTCATCAGGGGATAGACGGACAAACAATACTTCTTTGCCCACCTGCCTAACTGCTTTCCGGATGGTTTTAATAAGATCATTGTTCTGGTTAGTTTGCTTGCTAGCTTGCTTGCTAGTATTACTGCTATAATGCTGATTATATAGCTCAGGAGTTTGCTCGTTGGTTTTTGAGCTAGGTCGAGAAGGTACAACTGGTTTCAATTGTGGCTCAGATTTATCGATCTGGATTATTTCCTCGGCCTTGGTTTCTGGCTTGGGCTCTTGGATGGGGAAGGGAGTCATGGCCGCGGGTTTGGCAAAAAAGAGAGATGCACCTTCCAATTCGTTCAATATCCCATCAATATTTAGGGCTTTTTTGCTCATAACTCAAATAATTCATGAATAAGTTTTAGATAGGCTTGTGCAGATTTTGAATTCGGATTGAAGCTAAAAATGTCTTGTTTGCTGAAATGTGCATCCCGGAGGTCGGTGTTTCGGGGAATGATGGTTTTTAGCACCTTGTCAGTGTAGGTCTGCCGCAAGATTTGGAGTGAGGTTGAAGTGTTGATGGTCGGGTCCGACATGGTAAACAGGAAGCCCATCAATTCCAGGCTGGGATTGAAGAATTCGCGAACTTCCTTGATAGTTTTGCTGATTTGGACGATTGAATCCAATTCAAAATAACCTGGTGAGATTACGACGATTACCTGATCCGAAGCCGTTAATGCGTTTATCGTCAACCAGGAGAGGGTAGGGGGGCAATCAATAAAAACAAAATCAAAGTTGCTCGCAATATTGTCTAATTCGTTTTTGAGTCTGGCCTCACGATGATCGATGGCGGTCGTCAACTCGATATCGGTATTGGAAAGCAGGATATGAGAGGGGACGATTGAGAGGCCGGGAATGTCTGTTTGATGAACGGGAAGCGGTTGACGTTGAATAATGGTGTTGTAGATTGTATTTTCTGCTGCAATATCGGGATAATTGGGTAGTAATACTTTGGAAGAATTGGCCTGTGAATCGATGTCAACCAGAAGAACCCTCTTACCTTTTCGAGCTAAGCCAGATGACAAAGAAATCGCGGTACTGGTTTTTCCAACACCACCTTTTTGAGAAGCGATTGATATGATCATGGTAAGTTCTTCCGGAAGCCTGTTATCAGGGTATTCCGAAAAACTTGATAACGACTCAAACATATATTATTGATAAATTGTTGTCAAGCAGACCGGATTGGAATATTTTTTTCCTAACCTGTATTATTCATCCGTGGAATCACCAAACGAAAAATCTATCAGGGCGATTGTTAAGGCATCGATAGAGGCATTCTCGGCAGGTTTCAGTGGACGTCACATTGGAGAGTTAAATGATCCTGAGGGTACTTTGAATATGAAGATTCATAACATTTTCATCACCCTTCTGGGTAGGGAATACCAGTATTACACAGCCTTAGTTCGTTCTCTTGATAGCTCTCTGGGAAATATGCTCGAAACCATGGCGATGAATATTGCATCCCTTAACTATAAAGTTGAGCAGGAAGTAGCTGGAACGATAACTAGTGGCCAAGTAAGTAAAATCGCCGAAATACTTGAGGCATATAAGCGAAGAATAAAAAAGCCGGAAATTAAAGATTATTTGGATTTAGCTAAAACTAAGGTTGGTGATACGAGAAATGCTAGACATGATAGTGATTATTATTTGGTCGACGAAAATAGCGGATCGCATTTTTTGATTGAGCTAAAAATTGGTGGCGATCTCGACAATAAGAAAGCTCGATCTGAAAAAGAAGCACTGCTAGAGCAATATTCCATCCTCTCAAACTCATTAGGGGCAGGTCATGATATCCAATTAAAGTTTGCTACCGCATATAATAGATATGGTGAAGAACAACCTTGGGTCCAAGAGAGAGTAAAACAATTTTTTGCTGATGATGAATTATTAATTGGCAGAGATTTTTGGAATTTTGTTTGCAAGTCCGATGATGGGTATGGTGTTGTTATTGATGAATATAAGAACAACTCAAGTTTAATTAAAGCAGCCCTTGATAAGATAAAAGAGGCTTATCTGGGAAGATGAT
>DATMYV010000018.1:0-74915 GCA_035560795.1 Longilinea sp. | reverse complement strand
GAATATAATGATAATTAGCTTTTTCAATCTTTGGAAATGTAAATATGACAAAAAAAGCCGAAAGTACTGACAATAACGAGCCGGTACAAATTCCTCTTTTCAATATTAATAGGAAACCGGAGATACAACCTTTAAAATATCGGAGTAGTGATGAATTATTAGTTGCGTTATTAGCTTTGAAGTCCATAAAGGGTGTAGGCTTCCGAACACTTTGTTCTCTTTTTGATAATGGTTTCTTATCCGATATTTTTTTGTGGACTTCTGAGGAAACTGCTGAAAAGCTCGGTAAATTAGAAATCAGAAATATATCTGATTTTACGAAGACTCTTATTGCCAACAAAGAGAAAATATTTGAACATGGCATTGAAGCCGCTAAACAGCTAAAAGAACAAAATTTCCATTTTATTCCTTTAGACCATCCAGATTATCCCCAAAGTTTTCATCTTCTTTCCGAGCCTCCGCGATGGTTATTTGTTAAAGGAAATCTCGATGTGATAAAGTCCCCATCAATTGTCGGTGTTGTTGGAACTCGAAGCCCAACAATTGATGGCCAACGCTTAGCCTACTTTTGTGCCAGTCAGTTAGTTCGACGAAATCTTGTAGTCCTCTCCGGCTTGGCAAAAGGAATTGACGAAAAAGCGCATAAGGGTGCTGTTGATTTTTATGGTCAATCTATTGCAGTTTTAGGTTATGGGTTTAACGAATTAGACTCGGCTGGAAGTCTCGCCTTGGTAGACCAGATTTTGGAATTTGACGGAGCAGTTATTTCTGAATATCTTCCAACTGAGCAAGCGTCTAGAAACACTTTTCTTCGTAGAAATGAACTTCAGGTGGCTCTGTCAAAAGTCATCATTCCCATTGAAAGTCCATCTCTAGAAAGCGGAACTGGCGCAACGATTCGAAGGGCAAAGAATATTAATGTTCCTATCGTTGGTATCACAACATCCACTAATTCTATCAATGAAAATAATTTGGTTTCAACTCGTGAAAACTTGATAAAACTTGGAGCGAAAATTTATTCTTTAAAGAACGGAGAATCCTCGTACTTTTGGGAGTTCCTAAAAAATGTGATGCCAGAACATGATTGGGAATCAGGTTCTTCGATGAGACAGGGCCGGCTTTTCCGAGGTATTGAACTACAGGTGATTCAAGCAAAAAAGAAATTAGATTTGGATGATGCAGCAATTGACCGCTTAGCAGACCAACTGAAGAAAGCTATAAAGTAATACTCAAAGGGGAATCAATGGCAAAAAAATTGAAATGTGTCATTTTCGGAATAAATGATGTTATCGTAAAACAAGGGGAACAAGTCCCCACACTATATTCAGAAATTGGCCGTCTTATGAAATTCCTGCAATTCAAAGGTATTACTCCTGTTTATTTCGGGAATCATGACTGGACATATACTGATGATTCCGGGAAAAAACGAAGATTTCAAGAAGTTGTCAATGAAGAATGGGGACAATTCCCTTGGTTTATCCCATTCAATGACGGTACACCAATAAAGGGGAAAAAGGAAGCGTCTGAGCATATACTTAATAGACTAGGAATAGATAGGGCGGAGGCTGTCTATATAGGAAATAGTGAAAAAGATATGCAAACTGCTGTAAATGGTGGTTTACTTTTTCTAAACGTAACTTGGTATAGTCGTAATACTGAATATGGATTCTTCTTTGACTCAGTTTTGGATATTGCCAAATTTATTGATACTTTCTGTTTACGGGACTCGTTATGGCATTATTCTATTGAAGTTCCAGACCTTCGTTATTATGCATTAGCCCCTTATAGCACTATGATTCCGGAATTTGCATACCTTTCCTCAGATGCAAGAGCGGCGGCGAAATTTGGTATGGGACATGTGGACTTCTGGACTAAATATTTATTTTCAACAATTTACTTTTCTGAACTATTCAAAGAAATCAACTATATCGCAGTTGTTCCTTCCAGCAAAGCAGGGTCTGGAAACACAATCATGACAGACCCCATGTCCACTTTTGCGAAGTGTTTTCGGCAGAAGTTCTTGTCTGATTTAATAATTCGCCACTCAACCATTTCTCCCTCCCATAATGCTTATAAAACCGGGGTGGTGCTGAACCATAAACGCCAGTTGGATAGCATAATGTTGAATGAGTATCCAGTAAATCGCCCCGGCGTTCCTTATGTAAAATGCCCTATTACGAGTGAGAAAACTGTACTTCTTATGGATGATATATGCACTCATGGATATAACATGGAGGCGGCAAGGCTTTATATTGAACAGACGGGCGCAAAAGTTATTTGTATGTCATGGTTGAAAACCATTAAGAGAGGTTATGAGCAAATAAAACAACGTTACCAATTCAATCCATTTCAAAAAACGGAGTTCCCTGAAGTTACAGGAATAGATATTCATCCGTACCGGAATTTCATTGTGGATGATTATGCTCCCGAAGAACTTACACAAAAACTCAAGGCGTATGACAATTGGACATGGCCTGCTGGAATATAGGTAGAAATTCTTTTGAGGTGGCTGAATGATTTTGCATTCTAATATGGCAACACCCATTCTTCATAAAGATATATTAACTGAGTTTTGTCAATTTTACGATAGTAATATGAATGTGTGCCCGTGCGGTTATTTTGGCGATCCGCTCAAAGCCTGCACCTGTTCGCCAGGCGTGGTGACCAAATATCAAAAACGCATTTCCGGACCACTGCTCGACCGCATTGATATCTACGTTGAGGTGCCGCGGGTAGCCTACGACAAACTCAGCGATGCCCGGCTGGGGGAATCCTCCAGCACGGTCCGTGCGCGTGTCGAAGCTGCCCGCCTCAGGCAGTATGCCCGTTTCCTTACCCCGGATCAGGATCATGAAACACCGGTTGAAGTCATGAATAATGCCGATATGCGCGTGGGCGAGGTACGGCGGTTTTGCGGGTTGGATGATTCCAGCCGCGCCCTCATGCGGACGGCCATGAACCAGCTGCAATTATCTGCCCGCGCCTATCACCGCGTTCTCAAACTGGCTCGTACCATTGCTGACCTGGCCGGTGCCGAGCAAATTGCACCGCCTCACCTGGCGGAAGCGCTGCAATATCGTCCGCGTTTGAATGCGGATTGATTGATAAATGGAATGATTGGAAAAGATTAAGGAAATTCAGGCTTGTTTTCTTGACAAAACACGTGCATTTTACATGCTAATCAAGTAAAATGATGCGTGAAGTAAAGCAGTGAATTCAAATCGATCTATAGACCTAGCCTAAGGAGATAAAGATGACCACGATTAAATTTTATTCCGTCGTAAAGCGCAAGAGTGTTGAAGTTGACATCTCGAAGGTGGAACTAGTCGTCATGAAGAACGGCCGTCCGGCAGCGCAAGCCATTGATCCGGAGACCGGCGGAAAGATGTTCAAAATCCTCGGCGCCGCCGACAAGGCCCTTATTACCGATTACCAGGCCAAAAACCCGAAGAAGTAAGCCGCTTCTTCGCTGCACCAAATCCAACAAGAAAAACCCCGCGGAACGAATTGTCCCGCGGGGTTTACTTTAAGTTGACCAAGGCTTTGAGTGGTTCACTGTTTACTCAACAACAGCCATAGATCCGGCAGTCAGCCGGGTTAATTGTGAACCAACGGGATAAATAACTTTTGGGTCAGCGGGGGAGGCGTTGGCGTTGGCGTTGAATCACCGGTGATAACGATGGTAGTGGCGCCGTCATGGCGGATGCGCATGACGGTCGGCAGATCACCCGGCGCGCCTAATGTGTACCCCTGCTGCGTGTCAAGCGCAGCCAGGCTGTAGAGGCGCGGCAGCGGGATGCCATTGGCCGTTACGCTGAGCGGTGCAAAGGTGGTAATTTTCAGCTTCTCCTGCGATTGCAGATCGAAGGTATGATACTCGATACGTCCAGCCTGATAATCGATGCTGGTGATGACGGAGGTGGTGCGCAGCAAATGATCCTGATTATCCGGCGCCAGCCCAGGCGCGGCAGCCATGGCGCGCAAAAAGTGGCGCACATAATCGCCGTAGCCGTCGGTCAGCCAGATCTCATCATTGGGATATCTATTCTTCCCGTCAAAATCCACCATGTAGGTCGCCCAACTCAACTGGCGCACGGCATTTGTCACCCGGCTGAAGTCGCCGGTCAGTTCGGCGTAGCGCAGTTCCATCGACCCCTGCCGGCTGGTATGGCTGTTACCCGGCTGCAGGTATCCCGTTTGCTCATTAATGACATAAAGTCCATACTGGCTCCAGTTATTATTGATCAAAACATTGATCGGCCAGTCCAATGCAAAACGGGCATCTGTCTGCCAGGTGGGTCCCCAGATGTCGCGGTGTTCCATGATGTACATCGCCAGGGTCACCGCATTGATTTGCGTAATCGTATTCAACCCTGAACCATCCTCAAAGAAGGGACCCCAATCATTGTTGTGCACCGGGTAGGTACGCAGCCAGTTCAGGATCAGCTCATGCGCGTTGGAATAGGCTGCCAGGTTTCCCTGCTGCAGTCCGATCAGTTCCTCCCACAACATCAGCGTACCGGTGAAGTTGGTGGTGTACATCCTTCCCATTCCATCATTTGACTCACCGGTCACTGTATTCACCCGGAATGGCAGCGGCGAGGTCGTCTCATTCCCTGCCACCAAAAGTTCCGGATTCGCCAGCGTATCAGCGATATTTACGGCAGCCTGGAGGTAACGCTGATTACCAGTAAGTTTATAAAGGTAGACCAGCTCATACCCTAACGATCCAGCCTTATCGGGTTGGGCGATATGCTCGCCGTAAAGCATGTCGCCAGTCAGTTTGTCCAGATCGGTGACATTATACGGATATGGAATGTTGGGCCACAGGTCCGTCGCGGGCGATAGGCCGTTATCAAGCACGTGGTTGGCCATCAGGACCATATCTGCTATCGCGCGCGCGTCCCCAGTATAGGCATAATACAGCCGCCAGGAGGACATCGCCATGGCCAACTGGTCGCCACCCAGGCCTCTCCAATTTGATTGAACTGGCGGTAGCCAGGTCATGTGCATCAGGTAATAGGGGATATCCGGCTCGCCTGGATTGCGTTCCATGTTCAGCCACCACTCGAAAACCAGGTGGATGACATGGTCGTAAGAGTCGCACAGATTCTCCGGGTTGTACCAAGGCAGGATATTGCCCTGTTCATCCGTGGAGATTAAATGATAAATAAGCCAATCATTTGTGACCTGAGGAGTTGCGTTCGTCGCACAGCCGGCGACGAGCTCAGCCGGCACCGGCGTACTTTTGGCAGGAACACCCAATTCCGCCCCTGGCGTGGCCGCCGCCGCCGGGGAAATGGACTGTCCATAGAAGGTCGCCAAAAGAGCCACCGCTAAAATAATACCGCTAATACTGTGATACTTCAGCATGATAATAAACTCCCTGACGGTCTGGCCATAACCGAACCTGGTATCATGATACTTGATTTTGCTGCCAAGATTTCGGGTAATTCTTTTAATATCCTGTAAGATATATCGACCTCCGAAATTACCACTCAGCGCTTACAGATCGATTGTTTCGCGGCTTGCCGGATGGTGCCACATTCGGCTATACTCAGTAAAATGGGAAGCACCTTGACGAGGTTGACGAATGGCGCGTGAAACGCTTGGTTTTGTCCGCATGGTTTGGTATTGCCCAAACTGTCAGAGCAAGAATCCCGGAAATTTCGGCTTTTGCCGCGGTTGCGGTGCTGCCCAACCGCCAGACGTGGAATTTAAGAAGGACGATCAGGACGTCCTGATCAAAGATGCCAAAGAAATAGAGCAGGCCAAACAGGGTGCAGATATTCATTGCGGCTATTGCGGCGCGCGCAACCTGGCCGGTGCCAAAGTGTGTGCTGCCTGCGGTGCTGACCTGGCCACAGGCATCCCGCGTGCCAGCGGTGCAGTCGTTGGCGCCTTACAGACCGGACCGGTTGCCATGCAACCCTGCCCGGCCTGCGGGACGCCCAACCCGGCCAATGCCCTGGTATGCTCTAAATGCGGAACGAGCTTAAAATCTTCGCCTGTTGAAGCAAAACCGACCATCGCAAAGCCAGGTTCTCTGCCAAAATGGCTACCGTTTGCCTTCATCGGTTTGGTGTTGTTGTGCATCGCTTTGGCTATATTTCTCACCCGCACCACTGACCAGATGGGAACTGTCGCGGCGGTTGCCTGGCAACGCAGCGTTCCCATTTTGGAACAGCGTGCTGTGGAACACCAGAATTGGAAGGATGAGATCCCGCAAAATGCGGTCATCGGGATCTGCGAGGAGCGCAAAGCCGGGGTTTCCGACCAACCCACCGACCGTTCTGTCAAAGTCTGCGGCACGCCCTACACGGTTGATAAAGGCAACGGCTATTCCGAAGTCATTCAGGATTGCCAGTACGAAGTCTACGATGATTATTGTAGTTACACCATCCAGGAATGGACCGCCGTTGATTCCATCACTGCATCCGGCTCGGATTTGGATCCTTATTGGCCGCAAGTTAACCTTGGCTCGGGCCAGCAGGCCGGGGATGGGAGCGAGCAGTACAACATCACATTCTCCACCGATAAAGGCAGTGTGGATTTTAAAACTACGGATGTCTCCCTTTTTAACGCAGCCGAAATTGGCAGCCGTTGGTCATTGAAAATCAGTTCCCTGGGGGAAATCCTCACCATCGAACCGGTTCCATAAAACGCCTGATGCGGTCCGGTAGGGAACGCGGAATTCCGCTCGAGTGGATGTCCCAATTCTGCCGGGTTTACTCAAAAGTTGGGAAAGAACAATGTCAATCCATGGATTGACATCTTTACGAATAATTTCTATACTTGAATCAGGCACCGAACTTGAATGCCGGCCTGGCTGATCAAGCCAACCCAACCCGAAACCAATGACTGGCCGTCTGCAATTTGCAGGCGGTCATTTGTTTTGTTCAATCCTTTGTGGAGGTGGACGATGTTACAACTCAACCTGAATGAAGAAGAACGCCAAACGCTCCTTTACATCCTTGAGAATTGCATCTCGAACCTGAAAGATGAAATCCACGAAACCGACCGGGCAGATTACAAGGAGATGCTCAAACACCGTAAAGAAGTCCTCAACAAGCTTTGGTTGGCGATACAGCCCGAATCCGAATTGCCGCGTGCGGGCTGACACACATACATTTCTCAATAAGGCAACCTGAAACAATGATTTGATACTTCAGGATGTGATTTTATTGACATAATTTCGATCGTCTTCTAAACTATCATTATTGACATTCCCTTGGTTGGGGTAAAAAAATTATCATGCACCTAAAAGACCGCTTTTTCATAACAGCCTTTATCGTTAGCCTTCTTTTTATATCAACGCGTTTATCCGCCAAGGCAAACAATCCGGGACAAACCCCGCCCTTACCCGTGGAAGGCTGGCGCGTTTGTGAAGATTTTGGAGTCGGAAGCATACCTGGCCTGGCTGAAGAACGCCAGCGTTTTGGTGTCTGTAATAACGGTTGGGAAGTTCAAGCCTACTGTCTCAATCCTGGCGAGACTCCGCCTACGGTCGGTGAATATTGTTCGATGCTCGATGATACTGTTTTCTGGTGCGGAGATGGCGTCCAGCAGCTTCAGATGTATGCCATCCTGCAACTGCCGCCCACGCCGACCCCCACACCAACTGCAACCAATACCCCCACGCCAACGCCCACCAGCATTCCGCCAACCGCCACCGTGGTCCCCAGTCAAACGCAGCCACCAGCCACTCAAGCGCCAACTGCCAGGCCTACCAATTTTGTCCGAGTTTCGCCGGGTGGTCCCGGGAATTTGAGCGAGGTTGCCTTCAGCGCTCTCCTGTCCATCGCAGGTTTTGCCGGATTAACCTGGCTGGTGCGCAGGCGTCCTCAACGTAAATAATGATCGACCGTTTGTCGAAGCTATTCGCCGGGCTTGCATTGATCATACTGACAGCATGCCAACCCTCCGCAGGGGTAAAAAGCATGTGGCTTTTTGCGACCGCCACGCCTTTTCAACCAGCTGTTGCCACCGCCACGCCATTTTTACCCTTTCATCCAACACTCACCCCAGCCGTTACACAACCGGTTGAAATGAACTACCAGTTCCAAGGAATCGATTTTTCACCGGGTGCAGAGGAGATTACGCTTCGCTTTTGGCCAGCTTCCGACTCTGTAAATCGAGGCAATCCAATCAAGGTGCGCTTTCTGCCGGGCGAAACCTGCATTTTTGGCGACCATTTTGGATGCGTCAGCCACTTCCTTTCAACGGCTGATGGCGAAGTGATCTGGATTAGCGTTCATTCCGGCGTGGGTGGCGAAGGCCAGGAACTGCGGAATTCCCTGGAAGGAACCGGGATCAATTCTGCAGGTTTTTCACTGGATCAAACATTGCTCAATCTGGATGAACTAAAACATGCCAGGATGACGCTGCAGCAAGGTCAAATGACAATTGATCTGCCTACCGTCATTGCAGTTGCCCGGATACCCGCAAGCCAGGTAACGGAATACCTTGACCTCCCCTATGATCAGGCGCTCGCAACCGCTTTTGAGAATGATCCAGATTCCATGGTTCAGATCCAGTCCGGGAAAACCACGCTGATCATCGAAACTTGCGGCTGGAGCATGCCAGGTGAGCCCGGCAATTGGTTTGTTGCCGATACAACTGCCTCAATTTACCTGGTTGCTATCCAGTGAATGCAATCATTCTGTAATCGAAAGTTATTTGCTATAAAGCTTGCAATTGTAGTAATATTTATTAAATATTTTTTTGTACAATATGAAATTGAGGTGCTTCTATGAAATCCGGACGATCCTCCAGTAAGGTGGGGGTATATGTAGATGTTGCATACGTATATATTAATGGCGGCTCAAAAATGCAATATGATGTTCTCCGGGAGTTCGCCTGCCGCGATAATGCTGACCCGATGCGTATGAATGCCTACGTAACCTATGATAGCGAGCGTGCTGAACGGGATGAGGTCTACCGCAAGGGTGCAACAAGTTTTCATTCGGCATTACGGGACATTGGTTACAAAGTTATTGTGAAGGAAATCCAGTGGTATAAGGATGAGTCTGGAATCCGTTATGGGAAAGCCAATGCCGACCTTGATCTGGCTGTGGATGCATTGCTGCAATCAGAAAATTTGGATCGCGTGCTCGTAGTGAGCGGTGATGGCGATTTCGTCCAGGTGGTGCGGGCGTTACAAAATAAGGGCTGCCGTGTTGAAGTTGTCGGGCTTGATAATGTTTCTTCGAAATTACGCTACGAATCTGATTTCTTTATTTCAGGATACCTGATTCCCAATTTAATTCCGGTCACCGTCCGTAAACCCGATTCACCCGGCTGGGGCGAGCTTAATAGCCGGGTGCGGGGTTGGTGTTACTGGCACACGGATCAGGGATACGGGTTCATGCGTTTCTTGAAGGAAATCAGCCCGCAGCTCTGGCAGACAGACACGCGCAATCCTGATTCAGCCTATGGGACCGCGTTTTTCCACGATTCAAATTTACCTGAGGGCATTCGCCCCACCGGGCTGCCATCCCGTAATTTTATTTTCGAATTCGAGTTGGTCCGCTCTGAAAAATATGACCGCCTGCAAGCTCAGGATATAGAGCTGGTGAGCCGTTTCTAATTAACAAAACAGGACCAAAGCGATTATTACCTGCCCGGTTTTTTTAAAAAGAATATTGGTCAACGAAATCCAGGCATCGCTTCCGCGCAATTAGGGTTCATTTTTTGAGCTTTTCTCTACCATTCACAATAAAGGCTATCCATCCGAACAAAGATGGATAGCCTTTTCAATTCCCGCTCACTTTCACCCGACGGTTAAGACCACAATTCCCGAAACCGTCAGCAGCAATCCTGCCGCGGTTTTGAAGGTCAATGGCTCACCGCCAAAGAGAATACCCATTAAAGCACCAAACAAAGGCGAGGTGAATGCAATCGGCATCACCTGGGTCAACGGTGCTCCCTTGATGGCCTTGTAGTAGCATAGCATTCCAATCACGCCTGCCACCACGCCTCCGCCAATGATCATATACAGCAGCGATTTGCTCCCGGCCTGGGTAACGCTTTTCCACTGCGGGAAACTGACTGCTGCCAGGATTACTAACGCAACCAATGTGCGGATGGTAATTCCAATTTCAGGCGAAAGATTGCCCAGGTGCAGCCCTTTCTTTTCAAAATATCCTCCTACACCCCAGGCGATGGCGGTCAGCAAAGCAAATAATTGAGGTTTCATACTAATCTCCAAAAGGGGAAAGAATCTTCGAAAATCCTTACAAATGGCAAATCAGTGGGGATTGGCTATTGCTATTTCCCCTAGAATCGGATAGAATGTGGGAGAAAGTGGTACGAAGTGGGAGAAGGTGGAGCGCTGGCGAGGTCCGGCGTTTCGTCTTTAAAAAAAGATGGTAGAACTAATGTTCCTAAATCATTACCGACATAATCTGGATGAAAAAGGGCGACTGACAATCCCAGCACGCTACCGTGAATTAATCATGGAAGGCGCCTTCATCACCCTTGGTTTTGACCAGAACCTGATGGTATTGACCACCTCCTACTTCAATGAGATCGCTGAACGGTCCGCGAAATTAAGCCTGACCGATGCCACCTCCCGCCAGTTGATGCGTTTGATTTTCTCTAATGCCGAGCGGGTTGAAATTGACAAGGCCGGCCGCATTCTGATTCCGCAATCCTTGCGTGATGCTGCACACCTGGAGAATGAGGCTGTCGTGGTCGGCGTACTCAACCACTTCGAAATCTGGTCGCCTTCCCTGTGGGAACACCAGAGCGAAAGCATGACCAACGCCGAAGCGAACGAGCAACGTTTCTCGGCACTCTCACTCTAGGCACAGAATGCGTACAGAGTGGGATGGATCCACCCCGCACCTATCAGTTCTTTACCACGAAATTATACACGCTTTAAACCCACATAGTCCGGGCAGGTATGTGGATGCGACTATCGGAGCAGGGGGACATGCCTTGGGAATACTTCAGGCGTGCGCCCCGGGAGGATTCCTGTTAGGGCTTGACCTCGATCCGCGGGCGCTTGAGATTGCATCTCAGCGCCTTTCTGCTTTTGAATCGAGGATCATTCTTCGGCAGGTTTCTTACACCGCCTTACAGCAGCAACTGGAAAAACTCGGATGGGATGTGGTGGATGGCATCGTGATCGACTTGGGGGTTTCTTCGATGCAAATTGATACGCCAGAACGCGGTTTCTCGTTTTTAGCAGATGGACCGCTGGACATGCGTTTTTCGCCGGAACAGCCAACTACAGCTGCTGATTTGGTGAATTCATTACCCGAAGCCGAACTGGCTGATCTGATTTACCGGTACGGGGAGGAGAGATTATCCCGTCGAATTGCCCGGGCAATCGTGCAGGCCAGGCCAATCTTCACCACCGCCCAGCTTGCCGACCTGATTGTACGGGCAAGCGGAGGACGGCGGGGGCGCATTCACCCGGCCACGCGCACTTTTCAGGCATTGCGCATTGCTGTGAACCAGGAATTGAACGCCCTCGAGGAATTTCTTCCCCAGGCAATCCAGTCGCTGGCAGCCGGCGGCCGGTTGGCGGTTATCTCTTTCCACTCATTGGAAGACCGCATTGTAAAGCAGTTTTTTCGCCGTGAAAGCCGTGACTGCATTTGCCCGCCGGGCCAACCTGTCTGCACCTGCGGGCACAAGGCCAGCCTCATCGAGATCAACCGGCATCCAATCGAGGCGGATGAAGAGGAGTCCAAAAACAACCCTCGCGCTCGAAGCGCAAAACTTCGAATCGCCGAAAAGCTCGTTCTGGCATGAGATTTGCATAAACACCTAAGATCAACAGATTCTATTCAGGAGCAATCAAGAATGACCCACCTGTTTACACAGGCTTACCAACAAGCCCCCTGGCGCCTCCAGCTGCAACGGATTGGCGGCTTTCTGGCTGCATTGGTGGCAGTGGTATTGATCGCCGGTGTTTATCTTACTATCAGCGCCCAGACAGCTACAGCCGGACTTGAAATTCAAAGCCTCGAACGACAACGGGAAACGCTCGACCGGCTGATTGCTGACCGCCGCTCCGCCCTGGCAGAGCTCACCTCGGCCGGCCTCATGTCCCAACGGGCAGCCGATCTGGGTTTTGTACGGCCCGACATGAGTACGGTCATTTACATGGTCATACCTGGCTATTCGGGCCGTCCGTCCGCCATGATCGCGCCGCCGCCTTCATCCACTATCTTTTCGGCTTCCGTCATCAAGCAGTCCTACCGGCAGTCATTATGGGAATGGTTCTTCCAGGGCGTGCTGGGCAATTCCAGCACATCCAGCGGAGGATATTAACGATGCTTAAATACTTTACCCGCCTTCGCTTGATCGGTATTTTTTTCGCCCTGGTGGGCGCTTTGATTTTATTCCAGATGGTTCGCATTCAAACCAATGTCAACGCCCAAAAGATGAGCGCATCGATTGAAGAACAATACGGAACCATCGTTCGTACCATCTACCCCGAACGCGGCAATATTTATGACCGCTGGGGTCACCTTCTGGCCGGAAACAGGGATGTCTATGAAGTTGGCATTGCCCTGAATGAGGTTGAGAATCCTCAAACGCTTGCGACCGCTCTTTCAACCATTTTGGAAATCAGCTATGGCGACGTATACGAAAAAGCGAGCCTGCCGTACATCGAAGGGAAGCAATCGTACGCTGTCGTGGCTGATTTCGTCTCAGCCGAAAAAGTGAATGAGCTGGAAACATTGTTTGATCAGTACGAAACAGATCGTGCCAAAGTTCGCAAAGGACAGACTGTTCAAAGTCTGCGAGGATTGCATTGGACCGGGCATCTACAACGTGCCTACCCTGAAAACTCGCTTGCTTCCAACATTCTCGGCTTTTACAACTACAAAGACCGCGAAGCTGCCACCGGATACTACGGGGTGGAGGAAAAATACAATGACCTTTTGGCCGGAAATCCGGTAAAGATCACCATTCCACGGGATCCGGCATTGGTGGTAAATGTTCCGCAAGTTCCGCCGGGATCCAGTCTGGTGTTGACGATTGACCGTGAAATCCAGGCGATGGTTGAAAGAATCATTGACGAGGCAGTGGATAAAAACGGAGCCGCGTCCGGCACGGCCATCGTTATGGATCCCAACAACGGGGAAATTTTGGCTATGGCGGTAACGCCTCGCATGAACCCAAATGAGTACTGGGATTATGGCAATGTTTTTCCCGACAGTACACCTTTCAACCGCGCTCTCAGCGAGACTTACGAACCCGGTTCGGTCTTTAAAGTGCTCACAATGGCAGGCGCTTTGGATAGCGGCACCGTCACGCCGGATACACCTTTTCTGGATACCGGCTCAATTGTTGTCGGCGGACAGTACATTTACAACTGGGACCGCGGTGCCTGGGGTCCTCAGGACATGATTGGTTGCATGCAGCACTCGCTCAATGTCTGCCTCTCCTGGGTCGCTACTCAAATGGGCCCAACAAAATTCTATAGTTACCTGCAAGCTTTTGGAATCGGCCGCCGGACCAATATCGACCTTTCGGGCGAACAAATCTGGCCGCTGACCCTGCCGGGCGACAATGACTGGTACGAAGTCAATCTGGCAACCAATTCCTTTGGTCAGGGCGTTGCGGCCACACCCATTCAAATGGCGATGGCAATTTCCAGCGTAGCCAATAATCAGGGCATTATGTATGCTCCGCACATTCTGAAGGCTTACATTCAAGATGGCCGGCAGTATGATACTCCACCTGTTGCGGTCGGTTCACCCATCTCCGCTGCTTCGGCAAAAACGCTTACAGATATGCTGGCAGTCTCCCTTGAATCTGAGTCCTCAATAGCCCTGGTGGATGGATATCGTTTGGCCGGAAAAACCGGCACGGCAGAAATCCCCTCCCCCGGCGGATACCTGACCGATCTGACCAATGCTTCTTTTGTGGGATGGGGACCTGTGGATGATCCAAAATTCCTGGTTTACGTCTGGTTGGAAAAACCGACCAGCGACCGTTGGGGCTCAACTGTGGCTGCCCCGGTATTCAGCAATATTGTGAAAGAATTGGTGGCATTGTTGAACCTGCCTCCTGATGATACCCGCCACCAATTGAACGGCCAATGAGGTAAAGCAGCGTGTTACGACTGGCAGATGTAATGGAAGCCCTGACGGGCAAACGACCGGAAGCCTCTCTGATTATCAGTGAGGCTGCGGTTGATTCTCGCCAGGTGATTCCTGGAGCCATGTTCGTGGCACTGCCAGGCGAGCATGCCGATGGCCACGATTACCTTGCCAGTGCCTTCGAACGCGGTGCGCATATCGCGTTGGTGCAGCAAGACTGCTCTGAACAGTATCCAACTCTCGATCTACGTTCTGGCGGTCTGCCGGAACCGCTGCAAATCCCTGAGGTGCCATTCTGCCTGTGGGTCAAAGATAGTCTGGCTGCCCTTCAAACCATTGCAGGTTTCTGGCGCCAGCGGTTGGATGTGCGCGTCATCGGCATTACTGGCAGCGTCGGAAAATCCACCACCAAAGAACTGGTTGCTCAGGTTCTCAGCCAACGCTACCGTACCATGAAGAACCCTGGCAACTTGAATAACGAAATCGGTTTGCCGCTTACCTTATTACAACTCAGTGAAGGCACCCAGCGCGCAGTTCTTGAAATGGGATTCTTTGTGCCAGGAGAGATTTCCTTCTTGTGCAAACTCGCCAGGCCGCAAGTCGGTGTGATCACCAATGTCGGTACTGTTCATGCCGAACGTGCCGGTTCGCAAGAAGCAATTGCCCAAGGCAAAGGCGAACTTGTGGAAGCCCTGCCGCCTTCACCGGAGGGAGTTGCTATTCTAAATTATGACGATCCCTGGGTTCGCGGTATGGCAGCCCGTACCAAAGCGCGCGTTTTCTATTACGGATTGGATCCACGCAGCCACCTGTGGGCTGACGATATAGAGGGATTGGGGCTAAAAGGCATCCGCTTCCAGCTGCATGTCCTCAATGAGACACTCCACCTGCGCGTTCCTCTGATTGGCCGCCATTCGGTTCACACTGTGCTGCGCGCCGCGGCTGTTGGCCTGGCGGAAGGTCTTTCGTGGCAGGAAGTAATCGACGGTCTCCAGCACAGCCTGACACAGCTTCGACTGGCGACCGTACGCACATCCAGCGGCGCTTTGATTATCGATGACAGCTACAACGCCTCACCCGAATCGACGCTCGCAGCGCTCAATTTGCTCTCAGAAATTGAAGGCAATAAAGTGGCTGTGCTGGGCGATATGCTTGAACTGGGACCTTATGAACAGGAAGGCCATGAAATCGTCGGTGTCCGGGTAGCAGAAGTAGCCAATCGGTTGGTCACAGTTGGCCGCCTGGGCAATCTGATAGGCAAAGCCGCCCGCCAGGCTGGTATGCCAGCCCAGGCCATCACCTCGGTGGAAGATGTGAATGATGTAGCTGATTTATTAAAGGGAATGCTGAAATCTGAGGACGTGGTTCTGATTAAGGGTTCGCACGGATTGCGCATGGACCGCATCGTTTCATCGTTGGAGGCGGAATCATGAGCGATACCTCCCTAGCCCTTGCTCTGGCTGGTTTCAGCTTCCTGTTCACGGTCATTTGGGGCGGACCGCTTCTGCGCATTTTGCGCCATTTTAAGATCGGCAAACTCATCCGGGTTGAAGGCCCTGATTCGCATGCCATCAAAATGGGCACCCCAACCATGGGTGGCATCATGTTCCTGCTGCCCGTAATGCTGCTAACCCTGCTTCTTAACGCGGCTTCGTTGCTGGGTTTGAAAGTCATCGGCCGGTCCATTTTGCTGCCTTTACTGGTCATGTTGGGTTATGCCCTCTTAGGGGCCATAGATGATTGGGAAGGCATTCGTGGTCCGCGCCGCGGGTTGGGTATGCGGGCGCGTACGAAATTCTTACTCCAGTTGGTTCTCGCAATCGTGGTTGCCTTCGGTCTGAAGTACGTCCTGGATGTTCCTGAGCTTTATTGGCCCGGAACAGCGGTTGAAATAACACTGGGGAGCATGTACATCCCCATCGCCGTATTCTTGATTGTCGGCATGTCCAACGCTGTCAATCTCACCGACGGCCTGGATGGTCTGGCCGGATTGATCAGCGCAACCGCATTCGCAGCCTATGGATTAATCGCACTGCTGCAAGGCTACGTCTTCCTGGGCCGTTTCTGCTTTACCCTGGTTGGCGCGCTCTTCGGCTTTCTATGGTTTAACGTCCACCCCGCCCAGCTTTTCATGGGCGATATGGGGGCTTTGGCGCTCGGCGCCACCCTGGCCGTGGTGGCATTAATGACCGGCCAGTGGCTGCTCCTGCCGATTATTGCCATCATCCCGGTCAGCGAAGCCCTTTCAGACATTCTTCAGGTTGGTTATTTCAAACTCACCAAAGGGAAACGGTTATTCAAAATGGCCCCGCTCCATCACCATTTTGAATTGCTTGGGTGGAGCGAAACGCAGGTCGTTCAACGGTTCTGGTTGGTTGGTCTGCTGGCCGCCATGCTCGGTGTTGCTTTTGCTGTGGTGTAATCATGACGAATTGGATTGGTCAACGAGTACTCATTTTAGGCGCAGCCCGGCAGGGGCTGGCTCTGGCACGCTATCTGGTGCGTCAGGGCGCGCAGGTCACATTAAATGACCAACGCAGCGCCGAGCAGCTCCCTGCCGCCCGCCAGGCGCACGTTGGCTTGCCAATCCTATGGGTACTGGGCGAACACCCGCTTGCTTTGCTGGACCAAACCGATCTGGTTTGCGTTTCCGGCGGCATCCCGCTGACTCTGCCGATTATTCAAGAGGCTCAACGGCGCGGACTTCCTCTGACAAACGACTCACAGATATTTATGGATGCCGTCCCCTGCCCGGTCATTGGCATTACCGGTTCCGCCGGAAAGACAACCACCACCACCCTGGTTGGTCGCATGGCACAGGCAGCGGTAAAATCACCTCAAAAAGCGTGGATTGGCGGCAATATCGGCTTGCCTCTGGTCGACCATCTCGAAGAAATAAAACCTGAGGACTTTGTCATTCTCGAACTATCCAGTTTCCAACTCGAGCAAATGACCACTTCGCCTCATATAGCGGCAATCCTCAACATCACGCCCAATCATCTTGACCGGCATGGCACGATCGAAGCTTACACAAACGCCAAAGCCCGCCTGATTCAATTTCAGGACAAGGATGATTTTGCGGTTCTAAACCCGGCGGATGCCGGATCCTGGGGCCTGCGAAGCGCTGTGGCAGGCCATTTGATCACCTTCAGTCTGCAACATCCACCGCTAGGCCACCCAGGCACGTTCTGCCAGGATGATGGTGTGTGGTTTTACGACGGAAAACAGGATGTAATGATCCTGCCGCTAAATACGATCTTGCTGCGCGGCATTCACAACCTGTACAACGTCCTGGCAGCCTGTGCGATCGCTTTTGCGGCGGGATTTCCGGTCAAAGCTATGCAAAGCGGCGTTAAAGGTTTTGGCGGCGTTCCTCATCGTCTTGAACTTGTGAGAACCTGGCAGGGCAGCACCTGGTACAACGACTCGATTGCGACCGCACCGGAACGAACCGCTGCTGCCATTCATTCCTTCGACGAACCGTTGGTTCTGTTGCTCGGGGGACGCGATAAGAACCTGCCGTGGGATGACCTGGCAAATCTGATCCATCAACGCGTTGATCATGTCATCCTATTCGGTGAAGCATCCGAAAAAATCCAGAATGCCATTGGCCCGCTTGAATTAGGCCGCCGTCCATACAGCCTGGAGACCTGCCGTGATTTATCTGAAGCCGTTCAGGCTGCAGCGCAAGTTGCCCAGCCTGGCGATGTTGTTTTGTTATCACCGGGCGGTACCAGCTACGATCAATTTACAGATTTCGAAGAACGAGGGGAGCGTTTTATAGAATGGGTGAAACAACTGCCGTGAATACTATTAATCATGCCATCCGGCAGAGCAAGACCATCAAGTCATTGCGTCTTGGTCTGGATGTTCCTTTATTGTTGGTGGTGGTAACACTGATGGCTTTTGGCCTCTTGATGGTTTATTCCGCCAGTTGGGGGGCGTCGCTCGAAATCGGCGATAACCCCGCCTTCTTCTTTACCAATCAAATCCGTTGGGCATTCCTCGGTTCTTTGGTAATGATCGGACTCAGCCTGTTTGATTATCACCGCCTGCAGAAGTTGGTGGTTCCCATGATGTTGGTGACCCTGATCATGCTCGTGTTGGTGCTGACATCGGGCGAGACCCGTCTCAATGCCCGCCGTGCTTTATTTGGCGGTTCAGTGCAGCCATCAGAGCTGGCAAAGCTGACCATCATCATTTACCTTTCCTTCTGGCTGTACGCTAAACGGGAAGTGCTCAATAACATCAGCTTCGGTTTGTTGCCAATGGCGGGCATCCTGGGCGTCACAGGCGGCATCATCATCCTGCAGCCCGATTTGAGTGCTGTGCTCACCATCGTCATCATGGGCGCTTTGATGTTCTTTCTGGCTGGCGTAGATTGGAAACAAGTCCTGATCATCATCGTCGTTGCTGTAGCTCTTGCCTGGCTGCTGGTCACCGTTATGCCTACCGGTAAAGCCCGCCTCGATCCCTACCTGGCCGGTTTGCGCGACCCGGTTGAAGCCTCCTACCACGTGCAGCGCTCGCTCGAATCCGTCGTGCGCGGCGGCATTTTCGGGGTCGGCATCGGGCGCGGCGCAACCAAGTTCACCGGGCTACCGGTGGCTCACACCGACAGCATTTTCGCGGTCATTGCCGAAGAAACCGGCCTGCTGGGAGCGACCGGCATCATCATCCTCTATTTGATTATTCTCTGGCGCGGCCTGACGATCGCATCGCGCGCGCCGGATATGCTGGGCAAATTGCTTGCCGCGGGTTGCACGTTGTGGATTCTGTTGGAAGCAAGCATCAACATGGGCGTGATGGTCAACCTGCTGCCCTTTGCCGGAAATGCGCTGCCGTTTATCAGCGCAGGCGGTTCAAGTCTGGTCATGTGTCTGGCTGCGATCGGTTTGATATTGAGCGTTGCCCGGATTTCCAACCGGGAAAGCGATTCAAAACAACGGAGGTCATTCAGTGCGGTTGTTGATATGCGCAGGCGGAACGGGCGGCGGAGTGTATCCCGCCCTGGCCGTGTTGCAATCCCTCGGGAATGATGAAGTGACGGTTCTCTGGGTTGGAGGTGAAGGCGGTATGGAAGCCGAACTAGTGAAACGCCAGGGTGTGCCATATGCCGCGATCCCCGCAGCCGGGGTTCACGGGGTCGGTCTAACAGCTTTGCCAGGAAATATTGCGAAACTGGCCAGGGGCGTTCTGGCTTCCCGCCGCATTCTGCAGCAATTCCGACCGGATGTCCTTTTCTACACCGGCGGCTACCTGGCCGCCCCGATGGCTCTGGCTGCGCGTAAACTGCCTGCTCTTCTTTATTCTCCGGATATCGAACCTGGCATGGCGCTCAAGTTCCTGGGTCGTTTCGCCAGCATTATAGCCGTCACCACTCCTGATTCACGCGCCTTCTTCCCGAAGAACAGCCGGATTGAAATCAGCGGTTACCCCACCCGTCCTGAATTAGCTGTTTACACCCAGGCGCAAGCCCGCCACAGTCTGAATTTAGTCCCTGACCAACCCGTTATCCTGGTGACCGGCGGCAGCAAAGGCGCCCGCTCAATCAACCGCGCGGTTACAGCAAATCTCGGCGCTCTCCTCAAAATTGCACAGGTGCTGCACCTTACGGGACAGCTCGATTGGCCCGAAATTCAGGATTTTCAGAAAAACCTTGATCCTGACATGGCAGCACGCTACCATACCTACCCCTACCTGCACGACATGGGTGCTGCACTGACAAGCGCGGATGTGGTTGTTTCACGGGCCGGAGCTTCTACGTTAGGCGAATATCCGCTGTTTGGTCTCCCGGCTATCCTGGTCCCTTATCCGTATGCCTGGCGCTATCAGAAAGTAAACGCTTCCTACCTGGTCGACCGAGGCGCTGCACGCATGATCGCGGATGAACAACTATCACTGCAACTGCTGCCCATGGTAAGTGAATTATTGGGCGACACCGCATCACTGAATGCCATGCGCGCTGCGATGAAATCTCTGGCTCACCCGGAAGCCAGCCAACAGCTTGCAGGGTTCGTGCGCGAGCTGGCGGGTGCATCCCCGCGGAAAGGGAATGCCTGATGATTGGATTGAGTGCAATCTTCTGGATGTACGTGATCATGTTTGCTCTCATTGGCGGAATGCGCGGATGGGCGCGGGAGTTGTTGGTCAGTTTTAGCGTCATCCTGGGGATGTTCATCATTAACGTTCTCGAACGGTTTGTCCCCTTCGTGCGCGATACGCTGCCCTTGACGGCACCGAACTCCTTGTTTTGGATGAGGACTCTCATCATTATCTCGCTGGTGTTTTTTGGTTACCAGACGCCGAAGCTGCCCAAACTGGCCGAGAGCGGACGTTTTGTCCGCGAACGCTTGCAGGACAGCATGCTGGGAATTTTTCTTGGCGGGTTTAACGGCTATTTGATCGTCGGTTCGCTCTGGTTCTATATGAACGAAGCCCATTACCCATTTCCAATCGTTATCGCCCCGGTTGCTGGTACCACGCTCGGTGACGCGGCCATCCGTTTGCTTACCTTCCTGCCGCCGCACTGGTTAGGCAGCCCGGCCATTTATTTTGCCGTAGCAATCGCTTTTGTTTTCGTCCTGGTGGTGTTCATCTAATGACTCACGTTCACTTGATTGGCATCGGTGGCAGCGGATTATCCGCCATCGCCCGGCTCCTTCTGGAGAGCGGGTATTCGGTCAGCGGTTCTGACCGGGTCCTCTCCGAACAGGCGCGCGAGCTGGCAACTGCCGGGGCGACCGTTTTCGCCGGTCATACTGCCGAGAATATTGGCGGCGCTGACCTGGTGATACGGTCTTCGGCCATCCCCGATTCCAATCCGGAAGTCCAGGCTGCCCTGACCGCTGGCATCCCGGTTCTCAAGCGAGCCGAATTCCTTGGAAAGCTCATGAGCGGTCGGGTCGGCATCGCCGTCGCCGGAACACACGGCAAGACGACAACCACCGCAATGACAGCCTGGTTGCTGACCGCCTGCGGACTGGATCCAAGTTATATCATCGGCGGCGTCTCCAAGAACCTGGGCAATAATGCACATGCCGGTCAGGGAAAAACTTTTGTCATCGAAGCAGATGAATACGACAATATGTTTCTTGGCCTGCATCCGCAAATCGCGGTCGTGACGATGATGGAACATGATCATCCTGACTGCTTCCCCACCCCCGCTGAATATATGGCGGCCTTTACAGCCTTTGCTGACAAACTTCAGCCAGGCGGGCTGCTCATCACCAATGCAGACAATACCCAGTCTGCCTCATTGGCCGGCGCAATTCCGCCCGGATGCCGCGTGGTCACATACGGTCTAAAACCGGGGGCAGATCTGCGGGGTAATAATATCCAACGCAACCTGGTTGGAGGGTTCTCTTTTGATGTGCAATCCCCTCTGGGAACCTCGTTAGGGCACATTTCACTGCAAGTACCCGGTGAACATAATGTACGCAATGCGTTGGCGGCATTTGCGGTCGCGCAGGAATTGAAAATCAATGGCGCGAATGCTGCCGCTGCTTTGGACGCATTCCTGGGCACTGGCCGCCGTTTTGATGTGCGCGGAGAGGTTAGTGGAATTACGCTTATTGATGACTACGCGCATCACCCAACCGAAATCCGTGCGACCCTGGCAGCAGCCCGCGTCCGCTTTCCTGAGAGCCGTATCTGGGCGGTCTGGCAGCCGCATACTTACTCGCGCACTCAGATGCTGCTGGCTGACTTCACCCGCGCCTTCAACGATGCTGATTGCGTGATTGTGACTGCCATTTATGCCGCGCGTGAGAAAGAAACCGGCTTTTCCGCGGCACAGGTCGTTGCACAAATGCAACACGGCAACGCCCGCTACATTCCTGAACTGGCGGATATCCGCGATACGCTTATTGCTGAATTGAAACCTGGCGATGTGTTGTTGGTGCTTTCCGCCGGAGATGCTGACCAGGTCAGTTCACAGGTTTTATCGGCATTGCGCCGCAAGGAGGAATCACATGCCTGATCCAAAAACGAAACGCCACCACAATCAAGATTCGCCACTCATGTCTGGCGCACGTACGGAACCCGGCGAACAATCCCGCGCGAATTTCAAACCGGCCGACAAACCCCTGGCGGTTTATGACGACCTGGAATTACGGGATCGTGAAAAGCTCGTCAACAAGCTGATTGACCGGTTGAAAGACCTGTAGATAAAACCATTCGCATGAAACCTTCGTCCTTCAAGTCCTCCATTTCTGAGCTGCGCAACCTGTTTGGCGACCGCCTGCAGGAAAACGTTAGCATGGCAAATTACACCACTGCGCGCGTCGGTGGTAATGCTGAAGCCATGTTGATTGCGCACACCACTGAGGACCTTGAACGGGCTGCCCAGAAATTGTGGGAACACGATGTGCCGTTTTACCTGCTCGGCTCAGGCTCGAATATTCTTGTCAGCGACAAGGGCTTAAGCAGCGTTGTGATCATCAACCGCACACGCAACGTCAAGATCGATGCTCATTCCGAACCCGTGACCGTATTGGCCGAGTCAGGCGCTAATCTGGGCAGCGTGGCACGCCAGGTGGCACTGCGCGGTTTGAGCGGTCTTGAATGGGCCGCCACCATTCCGGGTTCGGTGGGCGGAGCGGTCTACGGCAACGCTGGCGCGCATGGCGGCGACATGGCTGGCAACCTGGTGCTGGCAGAAATCTTGCATCGAAATCAAGGTAAACAAACCTGGACTGTTGAGCAAATGGCATACAGCTATCGATCCAGCGCACTCAAGCGCAACCCCGGACAGGCAATCATCCTGGCCGCGCGCATGAAGCTCACCCCTGGCACGCAGCAATTCGTTCAGGAGCAGATGGATGCCAACGCGGCCCAGCGCCGCCAGACGCAACCGCCCGGTGCAAGTTTAGGATCCATGTTCAAGAATCCAGCAGGTGATTACGCTGGAAGGCTGATTGAGGCAGCCGGATTAAAAGGAACACGGGTAGGCGGCGTGGAAATCAGCCCCATTCATGCCAATTTCTTTGTCAACAACGATCAGGCAACCGCCAGCGATATTTGGAAAATGATCCAAACGGCCCGAAACGCGGTGCAACAAAAGTTTGGCATCACGCTGGAGTTGGAAGTGGAATTGCTTGGCGATTGGGAATTGAACGATGGGTCAACCAATTAATGGCGGAAAGGAATTCATGAGCAACAAAATCCGCATCGGCATCCTTTTTGGTGGGCGTTCTGGCGAACATGAAGTTTCACTCATGTCCGCACGCTCCGTTTTAAAGGTGCTAAATCCGGATCGATATGAAATTTATCCCATCGGCATCACTCACACGGGCCAGTGGTTAGCCGGCAAAGACGCATTGGATGCTCTGGAGCAAGGCAAAACTGGACATCTCACCCCGGTTACGCTCCTACCCCAGGCTGGTCAACGTACCCTTTTTGCGATGCAGGGACAATCTTTGACGCCCTACGTTGATCTGGACGTAATCTTCCCTATCCTGCATGGGACGTACGGCGAAGATGGTACCATCCAGGGACTTTTTGAGCTGATCGGTTTGCCGTACGTTGGCGCCGGCGTTTTGGCTTCTTCAGTGGGTATGGATAAAGCACTCTTCAAAGACGTCATGCGGGCCAACGGCATCCCGGTTCTTGAATCCATCACTTTCACCCGTAACCAGGTGGAAAAAAACATCGACGAGGCCATTGCTGCCTGCGAAAAAATTGCCCCCTATCCGCTATTCACCAAACCTGCCAATCTTGGATCCTCAGTCGGCATCAGCAAGGTGCGCAGCCGCTCGGATTTGTATGAGGGTTTATTGGATGCCGCCCGCTTTGATCGCCGCGTGTTGGTGGAACGCGGGCTGGATAAGCCGCGCGAACTTGAAGTAAGCGTGTTAGGAAACGACAAACCATTTGCTTCCATGGCAGGAGAGATTCGTCCTTCGGACGATTTCTACACCTATAACGCGAAATATATTGACGACCGCTCCGAATTAATTATTCCTGCCAGCCTGACGGAAGGCAAGCAGGAAGAAATCCAAAATTTGGCGGTCGCTATCTATCGGGCGATCGATTGTGCTGGCATGGCACGCGTGGATTTTCTTTTCAACGAAATCACCGGCGAAATCTTTGTCAGCGAAGTCAACACAATTCCAGGTTTCACCAATATCAGTATGTATCCCAAATTGTGGGAAGCCGCTGGAATTTCATACCCTGAATTGGTCGATCGCCTGGTATTACTGGCGCTTGAGCGCAACGCCGATCAACAACGCACCGAACGCCAGTACAGGAGGAGTGCATGAGCCAACCAACCACTGCAACACAAACCCATTCCCGGTCCAATCAGGTCCGCCAACGCCGCACGCAGGAAACGCAGACCCGCCTGGAGCATGTCACCAAACGTTCAAAGACTGCGGCGAATAGCCAGCCCTTGGTAATGCGCGGTTCGGCTGCCACAGTGAGAGGTGCCCGCCCGGTACATCAAAGCGCCCGGGGCAATGTTCGCCGCCAGTACTACTACAACCTGGAAGCCTCCGGCGTTGAAGTACGGCTGCCTTCCATGCCAATGGTCAACCCTGGATGGCGTCTGGCCTCTGGACTATTGGTTGCAGTCATGCTGATCGGCATTTTTGTGATGTTAAGCGGCTCGATGTTCGAAGTCTCCTCCTTAAAAATGAGCGGCTTGCAGCGCTTAAGTGCGTCAGATATCGAGACCGCACTAAAAATTGACGGAACTGCTGCGCTTGATCTCAACACGGAAAACGTAAAGGCTCAGGTTGCTGCCCTCTTTCCTGAATTGACCGACATCCAGGTGAAAATCGGGCTGCCAGCCAAAATAGAAATCCGCGTCCGCGAACGGCAACCAGTGGTTGCCTGGCAGATGCCAGAACAAACGGTTTGGATCGACCCGGAAGGCGTCCTCATCCCAGCCCGTGGGGAAGTTGCTGGCTTGGTGACCTTGCAGGCCGACGGGCTGCCTGAATTAACGCCTTCCACTACAGCATCTGCTGGCAGTGCTAAAGCTGATGGTACAACCGCTGCGGATCTGCTGGCAGCACTTAAGACACCCAGTACTACCGGCGAAGGCAGTGTAATGAACATCCACCTGTTATCAGCCGCATTAAAATTGAGCGGCCAGGTTCCAGAAGGAACCACACTTGCCTACAGCACCTCTGACGGTTTGGGGTGGATGGATACCCGCGGCTGGAAAGTTTTCATCGGGAACGACCTGAACCAATTGGATACCAGACTGGCTGAGTATGAAACGATCGTTCAACAACTCACCGAGCGTGGAATAACGCCTGTGATGATCAGCGTGGAGCATCTTAATGCTCCCTTCTTCCGAACGGAGTAGGACGCCATGGACGAACCCATTGTAGTCGGTATCGACATCGGCACGACAAAAATTTGCACTCTGGTAGCTAGAGTCGAAGGCGAGCATAGCCTGCGCATCCTGGGTGTTGGTATCGAGCCCTCCCAGGGTATTCGCAAAGGCACGATCGTTGACCTGGCTGCCGCATCGCAGGCTATTGCCCGTTCGGTGGAAAAAGCACAACGAACTTCAGGCCTTGAAATCACTTCAGCGCTAGTCAGCCTGGCTGGCGCTAATGTCTCATCCGTCAACAGCCGCGGCGTTGTTGGCATCACCGGCGGCGTAATTGATGAAGACGACGTTGCGCGTGCGTTGGAAGCGGCCCAGGCCGTGGCCATCCCGCATAATCGTGAGATTATTCACGTCATTCAACGTGGTTTCATCGTCGACGGACAGGACGGCATTCGCACCCCGGTTGGCATGCATGGCTACCGGCTGGAAGTGGAAGCCCACATCATCACCGCCTCTGCCTCCACAGTCGAAAACCTGCGCGAGTGCGTGCAGGCCGCCGGCGTGGAAGTTTCGCAATTCGTGCTCAATCCCCTGGCATCTGCTGAAGTCGTACTCTCTGAAACAGAACGCCAGATGGGCGTTGTGGTGTGCGACATTGGCGGCGGTACCACCGATCTGGCCATCTATATTGATGGCGATATCTGGCACACCATGGTGCTGGCGGTCGGAGGAAATCACATTACTTCGGATATTGCCCACGGGCTGCGGCTTTCCCTTCCGCAGGCTGAGGATATCAAAAAAGCCAACGGTCACGCTGTTGAAGGCGAGATCGGTGACGAAGAAACCTTTACCGTGCGGGGTTTCGGTGAGGAACGCCCTGCTCAGGTCAGCCGAAAAGAGCTGGCCCACATCATTGAAGCCAGAGTAGAGGAAATCTTCGAACTGGTCTTACAGGAGATCAAACGCTCCGGTTATGATGGTCTGCTGCCGGCTGGCATGGTGCTCACAGGCGGTTCGAGTTTGCTGCCTGGCATGCGCACCCTGGGCGGCAAGGTTATGGGTATGCCGGTCCGGCTGGCCCGCCCTGAAAACCTGGTCGGCTTGACTGACCAGCTTAACTCGCCGGCTTACTCCACCAGCGTTGGCCTTCTTTATTGGGCGCTGCTGATGAGCGAGACCATGCAGGTCCGCCCCAGCCGCGGTACACACAAAGGAGGACGTGGTACGAATGTCGATTTTGAGAAGATCAAAGAGTTCCTTAAGCGTTTGTTGCCGTAAATTTGTCGGCCGGCGGTCGGCTGACTTTCACCTGCGATGCAGAACCTGACGTTCAAATTGTTTGGAGGATAACCATGGACATGAACAACGAATTTCAAGAATCATTTGCCCGCATCAAGGTCATAGGTGTTGGCGGCGGTGGTTGCAACGCTGTCAATCGAATGATCGACGAAGGCCTGTCCGGCATCGAGTTCATCACGGTGAACACGGATGCTCAGGCTCTGTTGCTTTCCAAAGCTTCCACCCGCGTGCGCATTGGCGACAAGTCGACGCGTGGTTTGGGCGCCGGCGGCAACCCTGAGATGGGCCGCAAAGCAGCTGAGGAGTCGGCCGAAGAGTTGTACGAAGTACTCAAGGGCAGCGACATGGTCTTCGTGACCTCAGGTCTGGGCGGCGGCACCGGCACCGGCGCTGCCCCCATCGTGGCGCAGATTGCCAAGGAATGCGGCGCGTTGACCATTGGGGTTGTCACTCGCCCCTTCACCTTTGAAGGTTCACGCCGCCAGGCTTCGGCTGAGCAGGGCATCTCCAAGCTCAAGGAACACGCTGACACCCTGATCGTGATCCCCAATGATCGCCTGCTTCAAATCGTCGATAAACGCGCCAGCCTGCAGGATGCTTTCCGCACGGCTGACGATGTGCTGCGCCAGGGCATCCAAGGCATTTCCGAACTGATTACCGTCCCTGGCCTGATCAACCTGGACTTTGCCGATGTGCGCGCAATCATGAGCGAAGGCGGTGCAGCTTTAATGGCTGTCGGCCATGCCAACGGTGAAGATCGCGCCCGTATTGCTGCAGAGGCCGCCATTTCAAGCCAGCTGCTCGATATCACAATTGACGGCGCCCGCGGCATTCTGTTCAACGTCACCGGCGGCAGCAACCTGACCCTCTTCGAGGTCAACCAAGCTGCGGCGATCATCAAGGAGACTGCCCATCCAGATGTCAACCTCATCTTCGGCGCAGTTCTCGACCCGAACATGGGCGACGAAATCCGCGTCACCGTCATCGCCACGGGTTTTGACCGGGCGGGCGTACGCACTGTGGTGGAGCAGCCATATCCGGTTGAATTGCAATCCAGCCAGCCACGCCCGCGCCAAACAGAACGCCCCGTTGCACCCAAGACGAATGCCAATCCGATCCCGGCGCCGAGCGAGTTTTCACCACGCGTGTTGAACACAGAAGACCTGGATGTGCCAGCCTTCCTACGCAACCGCACCAACAGCCAGCGCTAATTTACCTGACAACCTGACTGGAGAGTCCGCTTAAGTGTCGGACTCTCCAGATGGTATGGTTCCTCTGCCCGGCGGCCCTGCCGTAGGCGGGGCTAGCAGCCTGTCCCAAGACAAGACTGCCGCTCGGATGCGCCATACCGGGTTCAGGTTATCCCCCCAATATCCCCGCCCCTGTCCAGGGCGGGGATCCCTTTTTAAACCGAACGTCAACAAGCCCAGGATAATTTAAGACTGACCTACGTAAAAGATTTCAACCTTTTTTGAACTTGAAAATCAGACCCCATCTGTGGCATCCTCAAGCCAGATTCGATCATCCAGGGCCACAATTTACGATCCGCTTTTTACACCTGGACCTCTAGTAATCATAAAAATTGATCAATAATTCCTTTCACGTCCAGCCGAAGCCCCAATAATATTTTAAGGTTGCAAGCTGAAAATGGCTATTGCATGAATCGATCATCTGTGCTAAAATCCAAACAGTAAATATACGGCCTCCTGATTACATACCCCCATATATGGGGGTTATTTTTCTAGACAAGGAGGCTTTTTTCATCCGGCAACCGCAATAACAAGGAGGGGAAGGCATGCGCTGCCCTTATTGTCAACACGAAGAATCGAAGGTGTTGGACACCACTCATGATGCACGTGGCGGTGTCCGGCGCCGGCGGGAATGCGAAAAATGCCATCAACGTTTCAGCACTTACGAGCGGCCTATTCTGGCGACGCCTTTATTGGTGAAACGCGATGGCACCCGCGAGGAATTCGACCGCGAAAAGCTGACCCGCGGCATTCGCATCGCCTGCGCCAAACGCCCGGTTTCTGCCGCTGAAATTGACCACTTGATCGGCGAAATCGAGTCTTCGTTGCAGCAAATGGGGCGTGCCGAAGTTCCTTCCCGCATCGTTGGCGACATGGTCATTGCCGGGCTAAAGCAGCTCGATCACATTGCCTATATCCGTTACGCAATCGTATATTTACATCTTGATGATTTGCAGGCCATTCGCACCGAGATCGATCGATTATTGGAAGGATGAGGAGGATTTAATGGCTAGTTCAACCCAGACTGTACACGGCATTCTACCGACCCCGGCACTGCCCGATGACCTCCCTCCCTCAATACTGACTGAAAATGCCCGCCAGGTATTAATCCGCCGCTATGTCCGCCGCGGCGAAGATGGCCAACCTGTTGAAACCGTCGAAGAAATGTTCTGGCGCGTGGCATATCACATTGCTGCCGTGGAGGAAAACTGGAATTCGGATGTAATGGCGCGCACGCGCGAATTTTATCAATTGCTCTCCAGTAAGGCATTCTTCCCGAATTCGCCTACATTTACCGGTGCTGGCACGCTTTTAGGCCAACTGGCAGCCTGTTTTGTTCTGCCCATATCCGACGATATGGGACGGGCATCCAGCGGCATATTTCAGACACTCCGCGATGCTGCCCTCATTCAGCAGACCGGCGGCGGCAACGGTTTTTCGTTCTCGCGCCTGCGTCCCAAAGGCAGCCTGGTGAAATCATCCGCCGGACAGGCTACCGGCCCGGTCGGTTTTCTGCGGGTCTATGACAATGCCTTCGGCGAAATCGCCCAGGGCGGCACCCGCCGCGGCGCAAATATGGCCGTGTTGCGCGTCGATCATCCCGATGTGGAAGATTTCATCTCTTGTAAAACCAACGAGAATCAGATCACCAATTTTAATATATCCGTTGGCATTACCGATGCCTTTATGCAGGCTGTCGAACAGGACGCAGATTGGGACTTGCGCTTTCCGGATGTCCGCGATGCGAAAAATAAAGGCTTTTCGGGCACGATCGAGCAGGCTGAAGCGGCCGGCATTCCATTGGTTACGCATAAAACAGTTCGCGCGCGTGATCTTTTCGAGCGGATTGTTGCTCAAGCTCACCATAATGGCGAACCCGGTATGCTTTTCCTGGATGCTGCCAACCGCTCCAACCCGGTGCCGCACCTATACCAGCTCGAAGCGACCAACCCCTGCGGCGAACAATGGCTTGGCCCTTACGAGAACTGCTGCCTGGGTTCCGTCAACCTTTCGCAATCCATGGGCCCAGACGGAAGCGTGGATTGGGAAAAGCTACGCCAGGATGTGGAACTTTCCACCATTTTCCTGGATGATGTAGTGGACGCCAATCAGTACGTGCCCGCCGTCCCCCAGCTCAAAGAAGCCGCCTTTCGCGCCCGGCGTATCGGCATGGGCATAATGGGCCTTGGCGACTTGATGTATCATGCCGGCATCCGCTATGGGTCGCCGGAAGGCCAGGAATTCGCCTCGCAGGTGATGGAATTTGTCCGATACCATGCCATGAAAACCAGCATCGAACTGGCAGCCCGCCGAGGTGCCTTCCCGGCCATCCACGGCAGCATCTATGACCCTGAAGCGCTCACCTGGCAGCCCCCCACCCCGCTGGTTCCGCACCTGCATGATTGGGGCCGGCCGGAAGTTCACTGGGATGAAATCACCCAGGGCATTCGCCAAAACGGCATCCGGAATGCCGCCCAGACGACCATTGCCCCGACCGGCACCATCGCCACCGTTGCCGGATGTGAGGGTTACGGCTGCGAACCCGTTTTTGCGCTGGCCTACATCCGCCATGTCAACGACAACGGCAAAGACCTTCAGCTCACCTATGCCAGTCCACTTTTCGAGCAGGCACTCGAACGGGCCGGCATCGACCCGGAATCCCGTGATGAAATCGTCGATCTTGTCATGCGCGAAGGTTCCTGCCAGCAAATCGACCTCATTCCAGAAGCTTTGCGCCGTGTCTTCGTTGTCTCTGCTGATATTTCTGCCGAGGAGCACGTGCGCATGCAGGCCGCATTGCAGGCGTTCGTCGATAACAGCCTTTCCAAGACGATCAATTTTCCACCGGAAGCCACCGTGGAAGACGTGGCCACTGCCTATCAATTAGCCTGGAAGCTGGGCTGCAAAGGAATCACCGTTTACGTTACTGGTTCCCGCGAGAAAGTCGTCCTCGAAACGCATGCCACTGCTCAAACCAAGCAGAAAATTGAATCGCTCGAACCTTCGCAGTTGGCTCTCTCAAATAACCCGGCTGACCAGATGATCCTGTGGCGCGAGAGCAAAAAGCCGCGCCCGCGTTACCTGCCAGGGTATACCTATTCGGTGGAAACACCGCTTGGCAAAGCTTTCATGACGATCAATGAAAACGGCGGTTCACAACCCTTTGAAGTATTCATCAATACCTCCAAGGCAGGTTCAGATACAGCCGCAGTTTCCGAGGCCATTGGCCGCCTCATTTCCTACATCCTGCGCATGGCCTCGCCGATCGAACCGACCAAACGCCTGGAAGAAGTCATCCGCCAGCTCTCCGGCATCGGAGGCGGTCGCCCACTTGGCTTTGGACCGCACCGTGTCCGGTCCTTCCCTGATGGCGTCTCGCAAGCCCTGGAGGAGTATTTACAGCAGCGCACTGAACGGCTGGCAAACCATCCGGCCATGGATGAGCGTGATGAGCCGCAGAACCACAATGGCAACGGCCGTTCCCATAGCGATACAGATGTTCCCCGTCCGCTTGCCCAGCCCATGCTGCAAATCGGAGATCTGTGCCCTGAGTGCGGCGAAGCTAGCTTTGTCAACGAGGAAGGCTGCCGCAAATGTTATTCCTGCGGTTACAGCGAGTGCTGAACGCGATCCTCATTTTGTAAATAATCAATGATCAAAAGCCTCAGAAACATCCTTGTTTTCTGAGGCTTCTTGTAGAATATAAATAGCGCTTCTCAGGAGGTTTATGAATCTCCAAGCCACCATCTGGAAATGACCATTGACGGAGAAAAAAATGGCTGACGAAACCAAACCCGCAGAAACGAAAGACGAAAAGAAAGAAAAACCTGAAGTCAAGGATCAGCTGGTCGTCACGCAGCATAAAATCATCATCGGCACCGAGGTGATCAATTACACCGTGACCACCGGGACCGTGGTGCTGAAAGAGGAAACCGACCGCGAGAAGGATTACGAAGGCGAAACGCCCAAAGCCCAGTTTTTCTTCGTTGCTTACACTAAAGATGGTGTTGAGAATCCAGCCGAACGCCCGTTAACCTTTTCCTTTAACGGCGGACCTGGTTCCTCCTCGGTCTGGCTGCATCTTGGCCTGCTTGGTCCGCGGCGCGTGGTCATGACCGATGAGGGCGGCCTGCCAAAACCGCCTTTCCAATTGAAAGATAATGAGTTTTCTCTGCTGAACAAGACCGACCTGGTCTTTATCGATCCAGTTGGCACCGGCTACAGCCGCCCGGCGGATGGCGAAAAAGCCAATCAATTTCACGGATTGAAAAAAGACATCGAAAGCGTTGGCGACTTCATCCGCTTGTACACCACCCGCTATAATCGCTGGCTTTCACCCAAGTTTCTGATCGGCGAAAGCTACGGCACCACGCGCGCCAGCGGCCTTTCCGGCTACCTGCAGGAGCGCCACGGCATGTACATGAACGGCATCCTGCTCGTTTCGACGGTGCTCGATTTTGGCACCATCGATTTCACGCCCGGGAATGAACTTCCTTATGTGCTGTTCCTGCCAACCTACGCTGCCACTGCCTGGTATCATGATGCGCTTAAGAGTCATCAACCGCTGCAGACGCTGCTTTCGGAAGTGCAGGATTTCGCCGTCAACGAATATGCCCCTGCCCTGCTAAAGGGAGATCGCCTGCCAACCGCCGAGCGTAATTCCATTATCAGGAAGCTGGCGCAATATACCGGGCTCTCCAGCGATTACCTGCAGCGTTCCAACCTGCGCGTGCCCGATTTTCGCTTCTTCAAGGAACTGTTGCGCGGGCGTGGGCGAACGGTCGGCCGGCTCGACAGCCGCTTCCTCGGGATAGACAAGGATACGCTTGGCGAAGGAACAGTAAACGACCCGTCTTTCACCAATATTATTGGCCCATACACCGCCGGGTTCTACGATTACATCCGCCGTGAGCTCAACTTTGAAAAAGACATTCCCTATGAAATCATCACCGGCAAGGTACAACCCTGGTCGTACGCCGAATATGAAAACCAGCATGTCTATGTAGCAGAAACGCTGCGGCATGCCATGACGATCAACCCGCACCTGAAGGTCTTCGTCGCCAACGGTTACTACGACCTTGCCACCCCTTACTTCGCCACCGAATATGTTTTCAGCCACCTCAATCTTGATGAAAGCCTGCGCGGCAATCTGAGCATGGCCTACTACGAAGCAGGTCACATGATGTACATCCACCTGCCCGCGCTGGAGCAAATGAAGCTGGACCTGGCCGATTTCATCGAGACAGCCAGGTAGGCGTATTCGTAACCGGGGCAAAATAACTTTGCCACCTCTGATGAATAAAAAAACAGGCCATCTCTTTCTATGAGATGGCCTGTTAATTTGTAAGGTTGAATCACTTCAAGTAGGAAAAAGACTTCAGCACAATGTCGATCAGTGCTTCACGGTCCGGTCGTGCCGCCGGATAAGTCTCGATGTTGGGCTCGAAGCGCAGTGTAATCACTTCGCCGCCGTGTACCATCAGATAATCGATCGAACCCGGCTCCCCGGGAACCGGTTCAAGGCTGCCAGCCGGCTCGCCGCCGATTTGCAGGTCATTTTGTTGAATCACCACGGATGAAGAGGATTGCCCGTATTTTGCCAGGTAGCCTTCAATAATGCTTTTTAAATCCTGACCCTCTGCAAGCGGAGTGGTAAAAATCGTCATGCTCGCCCGCAGCGGTTGAGCGGCCAGGTCCAACGCCGGACCAACCAGGGTGGGGTTGCCTTCTCCGCTGGTGTCCAACGAGAAATTCGCCGGGTATGCAAAACAGAAGCGGCCGTCCGCATCGCTGTAGGTCAGCATGCCATCGACCTTGCAGGCTGCCGGCAGGTTATCTGATTCGCCGGGTGCCGGGTAGTTCGATTGAGCTGCGGCTTCAGCCGGAGCAGGATAACTGGCCTGGGCAGGATCGGTACCAGGCGCTGGATATTTACCGTTGATGGCAGGCAAATTGACCGTGGAACCGGTTGGTTCCACAGGTGCCTGAGTCGGGGTAGCCGGCGAACACGCCGCCAATAAAAGGACGATTACAACCAGTGAAATCCAGTAATGAAACTTCATAATCACCTCCTTGATCGAAACGTGGTTAATTGTACCGCGTTAACTCGATCTGGTTGAGGTTGAAATTGGCTATAATAAGGGAACAATTCTCTTAAGAGGTTATCAACCCATGGCAAAACGGCTTATTCTGGTCGCTGGAAACATCGGCGCTGGCAAGACATCGCTTACTGAACGCATCGGCGAACGGCTTGGCTGGTGCACGGCATTTGAATCGGTCAACGATAATCCCTATCTTCCCGATTTCTATGCCAACATGCAAGCCTGGTCTTTTCATCTGCAAATCTATTTCCTTTACAAACGCGCTGAACAGCACGTGGATCTGTGGAACGACCCGCGCTCTGCCATCATCGATCGTTCAATCTACGAAGATGCCTATATTTTTGCGCGCGCACTGCACCACATGGGAAACCTGTCCGAACGCGATTATGTCACCTATCGCGGCCTGTTTGACCTGGTGGTCAAGAATCTGCCCTCTCCGGCCTTACTGGTGTATCTGAAGGCACCCGTATCGGTTTTGATGGACCGCATTCACCGCCGCGGCCGCTCGATGGAAAGCAGCATCAGCGAGGACTACCTCACCCTGCTGGATTCTTTTTATGAAGATTGGATTCGCAGTTTCGATCTCTGCCCTGTATTGACCCTGCGCTCGGATGATCTCGACTTTGTTCACCAACCTGAGCATTTGGACACGGTAGTCAGTCGCATTAATGAAAAACTTACTGGAAAAGAAGAGCTTGTTTTTTAGGAGCTTCGATGCTACCCAGCCCTGAATTCCTTCAATTTCTGTTGCTTGCCAAGAAATCCACCTATGCTGCCGGAGCGGATTCCAGCGGTTCGAGCCGCCCCGCTTCGTCCGACCTCACGTTTGAGCAGGGTGATTTCCTTTATTTTGATACTTATTTGGGCAGCCGCGATTTTATCGGCGAGGAAGCCGTCTGGTTTCGCGGGCAGCCAATTTGGGGCATGAATTATCACGGCATTATGCTTGTGGAAGCCGTTCCGGAAGGTTTTGTTGAAATTTTACATGCCGCATTGAAGCTGGCACCGCCGGAGGCGGCTTATCGCGGTCCTTCTGAACTGACCCTGGGTGATTTCCGCTACACCTGCAAGTGGCAGGGAGGCATTGACCGTTTCCAGGGCAGCGAACAAATCGACCATCTCGGCCTGCCCGTTTATGACCTGGTTTTTCACGGCGGACGGATTAATCCCTGACCTGAATTTTGATTGGAGCTCGCTCAATCGCATCGTTTTGTACGCCTGGTTTTCGCCGGGTTAAACGCCATTTACAAACCAGGCGGGAATAATCAGCATTTACACCGGTATCGGGAATGTTTGATCCGAAATTGTATAATCAATCCAAATAAACCGGTTTCTCCCGAACATGCAACCTATATATCTTATTTGCGTATATTAGGTAGATCAACCTGTCATTGGAGCATTGGTGAGCAATCCAGAAACGGAGTGGCTGCAACGTTCTCTCCAGGGTGACGAAGATGCCTTCGCCTGCCTGGTGGAACGCTACCAGAATCCCGTCTTCAACCTGTGCTACCGCATGTTGGGTGACGAATTTGAAGCGGAAGATGCCGCTCAGGAGACCTTCTGGCGGGCTTACCAGCATATTCAACGATACGATCCGCAGCGTTCCTTCATCACCTGGCTGCTTTCCATTGCAGCCCATTATTGCATTGACCAGCAGCGCAAACGCCGCATGCCCATCCTCGCCATCGATGATTTGCTGGAGGAGACCCTGCCTGACCAGGCTCCGGATCCAGAAAGAATGGCTAGTCAGACGGAAGAACAGAAAGCGATCAGGAATTTATTGGAAACCCTCAACACCCAGGATAAAGCAGCCGTTATTTTGCGCTATTGGTATGACTTCTCTGAAGAAGAAATAGCCCGTGCACTCAACCTGAGTACCGGCGCAGTCAAAAGCCGCCTATTCCGTAGCCGGCAGGCACTCGCCAACCAGTGGCAAACTGAGGCTGCCAAAAGAGCCGGCAAAGAAAGGAAGCAGGATGAATCACCAGCCTTTTAACTCCTGGTTATTTGAAGACAATGAACTGGATGCTGCGCAGCTGGTTGAGTTGAAGCAGCACTTGCAGGTTTGTCCGGAGTGCCAGCGGGAGAGCCATGCCTGGGCGAATGTCAAGCACATGCTAACATCCAGCGAAACGGCTCAGCCGCGCCCCGAGTTCGCCGCACGCTGGCAGGCCAGCCTGACTGCCCGCCGCGCCCGCCAGGAGCGCCGTCAGGTGCGAATAACCCTTATGGCTCTGGCAGGGGCTGCCTTGCTGGTCCTGTTGGGATTGGTCATCTATTTCTTTTCAACCTCATCCCTTGCCAATCTGTTTGCCAGCGTGATCGGAACATCCACTCAAGTTGCAGTCGGATTCGTTAATATCGCTGAATTCGTCGAGTCACTGCTGCGTTTTCTACCTACCGCTCTGTCCACTGGAATCTGGCTTCTTTTAGCCGGGTGGATCTGCCTCCTGTGCATTGCGTGGGTATATTCAGTCTGGCGCGTTTCCCATAAAGGAGTCAACGTCCATGAAGAGATTAACTAAATTCCTCGTTCTTGTCAGCCTGCTGCTTGCAGTTTTTGCGCTGCCGGCCAGGGTGAATGCCCAGACCCCTACCGGACCAGTCACTGTCGATGATGGCGGCAAGGTTGTTTTTGGCTCTGCTTACACGCTGCGCGATGGCGAAACCCTGGCAGGCGACCTGGTAATCTTTGGCGGTTCCGCCACAGTCGAACAAAATGCAGTGGTGGATGGCGATATTGCCATTTTCGGCGGTTCGCTTTCCATATCAGGCCACGTTACCGGCAGCATCAGTGCCTTGGGAGGATCGGTCAATCTAAATGAAACCTCCGTTGTCGATGGCGACGTACAAACGATGGGCGTTGTGGTCAACCAGGTGGAAGGCGCCCTGGTGAAAGGCAATGTGACGGCTGAAAACCCGGATAATTTAAACCTGCCAAAAATCAACCCGTTTTCATGGTTGCAGAATAATTCGTCCCCGGCTGTCGGCAGTGCTTTCCGCTCGATCGGCGCTGGCCTGTGGGCCGTCTTGCAGGCACTGGCACTGGGTTTGGTCTCGCTGTTGATTGCATTGTTGGCGCCGCGGCCAACCAACCGCGTGATCAACGCCATCACTCGTGCGCCGGGGGTCTCAGCCGGCATGGGCGTGCTGACATTCATTGTGGCACCGGCATTAATCCTTGTGCTGGCTATGACAATCATCTTGATTCCTTTCAGCCTGCTCGGGATTGTGGTCATTTTTGCCGCCATGGTTTTTGCCTGGGCCTCCGTGGGGCAGGAAGTCGGCAGCCGGTTGGCTGGATTACTCAAAGTGCAATGGGCTGAACCCGTGGCTGCCGGCATCGGTGCTGCCTTCCTGAGCCTTCTTGCAAGCCTGCTTTCTGTCATTCTGTGTTTCAACTGGATTCTGGTGGCTGCGGTCCTTGCCTTTGGGTTAGGCGGTATCGTGCTTTCCCGTTTTGGCACCCAGGATTATCCCCCACTGCCACCCGCAGCCAGGCAGGTCGTTTCTCCAGTTCAGAGAGAACCATCTCCCATCCCTGCAGTGATGCCGGTCATTCCGGATGAAAAACCGTCAGAACCGCCTGCACAGGATCAAAAACCGGATTGATTTCCCATTGGGTTTGCTTATTCAAGCCAATGATTCAAGGAGTTGAAAGATGATTTCGCGAAGATTATTAACCACCATGCTGGTCATCGCCATTCTGGCGGTAACCTCGTTAGCCTGTTCGATCACATTTAACCTGCCTGACAAAGTAAATACCACCACGACTCAAACCCTTAATCTCTCCGAGGATGTCCCCGCCAACGGACAGACCAGTAAAGTGCGCCTTGAAATGGGTGCTGGAGAATTGGAAATTAGCGGCGGCGCAACCAAATTGATCGAAGGTTCAATCCGGTATAACGTGGAAAAATGGCTACCAACCATCAACCGCGATTCGAACCAGGTTGAAATCGTCCAGGGGATTGAAGGGTCGGTCAACCTGCCGGGCAATGATGTGATCAACCAATGGAACATAAAGTTGGGTAATTTTCCCATCGATTTACAGGTTCAGGCGGGTGCTTACAAGGGAACGCTGGATTTAAGCGGCATTCCAATCACCAATCTGCGTGTTTCCGATGGTGCCAGCCAGGCAACGGTAAAGTTTGATACCCTCAACCCAACCAAAATGGAGCGTTTGACTTATAAGACCGGCGCTTCGCAGGTGGACCTGGAGGGGTTGGGCAATGCCAACACCGGTGAAATCGTTTTTGATGGCGGAGCCGGTTCCTACACGCTCGACCTATCCGGCGATTTGCAGCAGGATCTATCCGTTACATTAAAGGCTGGTTTGAGCAACGTGCGGATAAATGTACCGGAAAATGCCAACATCAAGGTGATCGTCGGCGGCGGCTTGAGCAATGTTTCCGTTGGCGGAATCTGGACTACAAACGGGGATACCTACCAGCGCAGCGGCAGCGGCCCTGCCATTACCGTCAACATCGAGATGGGATTGGGCAACCTCGAACTGCGCGTACGTTAAGAGAATTTCCCCTTATGGTAAAATAAATCCTGGAAGATAAAACTTCCAGGATTTATTTTTGGATTCGTTCCCATGGAACATGCCTTCGAGACCGTAGTCAATCCAGATCCCGCGCCGCTTGTTGTTGCCAGTGGCAGCCACCGCGAAATCGGCCAGCAAATCGGTGAAGCCGTTCGTTTTGGCATTCAACACAGCATCGAGTCTGCCAAAGTGTTGCTTGAATCTGCTGAGTCCAGCCTGCACCTCACTTGGGACGGCGCGCAGATTCAAGCGCAAAAATATACACCTTTTATTTTGGAGCGCTATCCGCAGTATTACGAAGAGCTCATGGGGATGTCGCAGGGTGCAAATGTTCCCCTGGAAAATTTGCTGGTTCTCAATTCCATGGAAGCGGTAACCTCCGATGCACTCCACTTGACAAAATGCACCAGTCTGGCAGTCAATCAGGAATGTTCCGCCCAGCAGCATGTCCTGGTTGGGCACAATGAGGACTGGCTGCCCGAGGATGAGCCGGATGTTTACATGGTTCATGTTTCCCCTGATGACGAGCCGCCATTCTTAGCAATGTCATACGGCGGACTATTGCCCAATATTGGTTTCAATTCTTTTGGAATCGCGCAGTGCTGCGATTCGGTCTATGCCAAAGATTCGCGCATCGGCATCCCGCGCATTATTGTCTCACGCGCCGTTCTGGGGGTTCACACCCCCGGCGAAGCCATCCGCCAAACGCTGGCCCCGCAGCGCGCAGCCGGATATAACCACCTTCTGGCGACCGAATCCGGCGAACTCTATAATGTCGAAGTTTCTGCCCACCACTTTGCCGTGTTGCATTCACCCGACGGCCGGATTGTACATACCAACCATTATCTCGATAGCCGCATGCAGACCATTGAAAACGAACCTGATGAATTGATCGAGACGCGCGTCCGCGCTGCCCGGGCTGACCGGATGCTGCGGTTGAGCTGCGGTCACACCCGCGAAAGCCTGCAGACCATCCTGCGCGATCACGTCAATTATCCCGATTCAATCTGTAATCATTCGGTTCAATTCATCCCCCCCATGGATCGCGAAAAGACAATTTGCAGCCTGATTATGGACCTGACTTCGCGTGAAATGCACCTGGCTTGGGGCACTCCTTGCGTAAATCAATACCACACCTACACATTGAATGCGTAAGCGAGTCGTCAGGCAATTTTTTCCTATTGATAATGGCTAGAGATCGCCGGTTCCGGTTTCACCAGGATCTGCGAAGTCAGCCTTTTTTCACGCAGCCCGAGCGCCAGCAAACCGCCTGCGAGTGATATCACCGCACTCAAGGTGAAAATCGGTGCCAGTCCAATCTTATCAGCGATGCCGCCGCTCACCAGCGCACCCAGCGAGCCACTTGAGAAGATAAAAGCCATCGCCAATCCTGAAGCCAGCGCAATTCCGCCAGGCATCAGCCGCTGCGAAAGCACGACCACCGCGCTGTAAGCTGCTCCATTAAACAGGCCGGCAAGCACGATCACAGCGAATAGCCAGAAGCTGCTGCCAATTTGACCTAGAACGAAAAGCGGCAAGGACCCGGCAACCAGGGCAATGGAAATAACCCTCCACCGGCCAAACCGGTCCGCCAATCCGCCACCCATCAGGTTTCCAAAAGCAGAACCGGCCATGAATAAGGCCGATACCAAACCATATTGGGCGGGTGATTGACCCAACACGCTCAAATATTTTGGCAAAAAAGTATTGACATTTTGTTGTGCCCAGGATTGAAAACCGGCAGTCAATGCCAGCATCAGAAGAAAGAGCCAGGGGAAAGCTGGTGCAGAAACCTTTTCACCTGGTGTTTTTGCTTCCACCGGAACGGCAGGACTTCGGTAAAACGATGCCCACAATCCGGTGATTAACGCCAGTAGCGCCATGCTGGTCAGACTGACTGGCTCCCAACGATTTAGCAAAATACCGCCAATGACTGGCCCAATAAAATAGCCGGATTGTCCAAAGACAAAAAACATGGAGGCAGAGAATGTCTCACGCCCTGCCAGGCTGTGCCGGCCAATCATGGTCGCCTGGGCCGCTCCGGCCGCATGAAACGCTCCAGACCCAATGCTGGCCAGAACCAGGAAAAATAATGCCAGGCGTCCCTGCACAACCACGCCTAAAGAAAAAAAGACCGCCATCCATAGAATCCCGCCTGCAATCACACGGCGCAGCCCCACCCGGTCTGCCAGATGGCCAAACACCGGTTGCGCGACCGCTCCAGCAATGACATAAAAGGTGGTATAGAGACCCAATAGAGTATTGGTAAGCCCTAATGGGATGCTGAGAAATGTCAGAATGATCGCACGGCTGCCATTTAATGAATCAACCATAAAATGGCCGAGCGCAGCGGCTATGAAATTCTTATCTCGAAACAAGGACATGCCACCTCGACAGTTTTAGCGGTAAAGTTGCAGGCGTTCGATCAGACTAAATACTCTTTGCGGAACCAGGTATCGGTACGGTTTTCCAGCCGGTACGCGCAGCCGGATGTCGCTGGCAGAAATCTCAATCAACGGTGCATCGATGTAATGTGTCCGGCTGGTAATCCCGGGTAATACTTCCTCGAGCGCAGGCAGATCAATATCATCTCCCGGGCGCCGCATCACCCCTACTCCGGCGCAGCGCTGCAGGAATTCACCCGGTTCATGCCAGGTTGGCAAATCGCGCAACGAATCGCCGCCCATCAAGTAAAACAATTCCGACCCCGGAAAATGCAGCGCCAGGAAACCGAGGGTATCAACGGCATAGTGCGGACCCTGACGTTCAAATTCAATGGTCGAGACTTCAAAGAGCGGATTGCCTGCAGCAGCTGCCCGCACCAACCGAAGCCGGATTAGATCGTCGCTGATCCTGTGTCCCAATTTGTGCGGCGGATTCGGTGTCACCACCCACAACACACGGTCAAGCCGCAATTGCGCCGCAGCCTCGGCGGCCAGAATCTGATGACCGATGTGAGGAGGATCGAACGTCCCGCCGAATATGCCTATGCGCATTCAACCCCCCATCCTGAACAGAGAGCTAATCCTGCCATTCCAGTTCATAGTCTTCGCCAATAAATACGGTATCGCCCTGTTGCACGCCTGCTTTGCGCAGCGCATCTTCAACGCCAAGATGCTCCATCAAATGCTGGAAACGTGCCACTGAGTTATCCAACTCCCAAAAGGTCATCGCAGCCGCGCGCTCAATTGCCTTTCCATGCACGCGCCAGCCATCTGGCAATCGCTCAATGGTGAAATCTTTCGGATTTTCCTCCGGACGGTAAACAGGCAGTTCGAGTTCTATTACGGATTCAGGTGCGATTTGCAACAATTCGTGCGCGCGCCAAAGTAAAGCTTTCAGGTTTTCATGGGTCGCGGCTGAAATCGGCATTACCTCGGCGCCGCGTTTCGTTAGTTCTTCGCGAATTGCCGGCCAGCGTTCCTGCACATCCGGCAAATCCATTTTGTTGAATGCAACAATCTGAGGTTTCCTGCTCAAGTTGGCATCGAACAACGCCATTTCGCTGTTGGTCTGGGAATAATCGGCTAACGGATCTTCAGACAGGCCATCCAACAGGTGGATCAATACGCGAGTGCGTTGCACATGGCGCAAAAAGGCAAATCCCAAACCAACACCCATGTGTGCGCCTTCAATCAGACCGGGAATATCTGCCAAAACATGGGTGATCTCGCCGTCCATTTCCACGACCCCCAAATTGGGTTCCAGCGTGGTAAAGGGATAATCCGCAATCTTTGGGTTCGCATTGGTTACCGCTGCAAGTAAGCTGGATTTTCCAGCGTTTGGTACGCCTACCAGACCAATGTCGGCGATTAATTTCAATTCCAACCGCAGGGTGAATTCCTGGCTGGGCTGGCCGCGTTCAGCCATATGCGGAACCTGGTTGTGTGGAGAGGCAAAATGCTGGTTCCCACGCCCGCCGTGCCCGCCTTTAGCAACCGTCAATCGCTGCCCTTTTTCCACCAGATCGCCCACCAGCTCGCCGGTACTGTCGTCATAAACCAGCGTTCCAGCCGGAACCTTCACGATCAGATCCTCGGCCGACTTGCCCGTCATGTTGTTGATACCGCCTTTGGCACCCTCCGGCGCAATAAACCGCGATTTATAACGGAAGGTCGCCAACGTATTCATGGAATAGCTCACTTCCAGAATAACATCCCCACCGCGGCCGCCATCGCCCCCGTCCGGTCCACCGCGCGGTACGAATTTTTCACGGTGAAAATGGACAAATCCATCTCCGCCTTTACCTGAGCGCACTAAAATTTTCGCTTGATCAATAAACATATTGCCACTGCCTGCTTTCTATTCAATGCTTGCGCTCATTCTTAAAAAAACCGTTGACGCACCATCGAAATTATATCAGGAACAAAAGGGACCGGCAGAAAATAGCCGGTCCCTGGTTTGTACCTAAGGTCTTGCCGGATATTATTTGGCGAATTTTGCCTTGAGGATGTCTTCCAGATCAGGCTTGCCGATCTCCTGCAGTTCATAACGCACGCGCTGCATCGGTTTTTTGACTTTGATCACGCGCGTCAGATCAATTGGGGTGGCAGAAAGGACCAGGTCCACGTCAGCGCGGTCAATTGTCTTTTCGAGGTCCTTCATCTGATCGGCGCCGTAACCCATGGCGGGCAGGATTGGGCCAGTGGTCGGGTATTTATTGTAGGTGTCAATGATCGTACCGACTGCAAACGGGCGCGGATCGACAATTTCCGCTGCGCCGAAACGGCGGGCAGCCACCCAACCGGCGCCATAAGCCATTTCGCCGTGGGTCAGAGTCGGGCCATCTTCGATGACCAGAACGCGCTTGCCGCGGATGGCTTCGGGATGATCGACAAACAAGGGTGAAGCCGCTTCGATGACAATCGCCTTCGGGTTGAGTTCATTCAAGTTGTTGCGCACCGTGAGCACATTCTCTGGCAATGCGGTGTCGACCTTGTTGATGACAAATACATCCGCGTGGCGAATATTGGTCTCGCCAGGATGGTAGCGGATTTCATGGCCGGGACGATGCGGGTCGGCGACCACGATGGCCAGATCTTCCTTATAGAAGGAGAAGTCATTGTTGCCGCCATCCCACAGGACGATATCTACTTCCTTCTCAGCCTGGCGCAGGATGGCTTCGTAATCCACACCGGCATAAACGATCACGCCGTTATCGATATGCGGTTCGTATTCCTCGCGCTCTTCGATGGTGCACTCGTGCTTATCCAGGTCGGCATAGGTGGCAAACCGCTGTACGCGTTGCTTGACAAGGTCGCCGTAAGGCATGGGATGGCGAACAGCAGCTACGCGAAAGCCCATGGCGCGCAGGATGAGCGAAACGCGCCGGGTGGTCTGGCTTTTGCCCGAACCCGTGCGCACTGCGCAAATCGACACGACCGGCTTGGTGGATTTGAGCTGGGTTAACCCCAGTCCCATCAGCCGGAAGTCGGGGCCTGCAGCGTTTACCATGGAGGCTTTGTGCATCACTGCCTCATGCGGTTGATCCGAATAGGCAAAGATTACCTGTTCAACCTTTTTGTCAGCGATCAGCTTTAGCAGGTCGCTTTCGGGAAAAATCGGGATGCCGTGCGGGTACAATTTTCCGGCCAGTTCAGCGGGATAGCGGCGGCCGTCGATATTGGGAATTTGGGTGGCCGTAAAAGCCACAACCTCATAATCCGCGTTATCCCGGAAGAATACATTGAAGTTGTGGAAATCGCGTCCAGCAGCACCCATGATCAAAGTACGTATTGGGGTCATACAAAAGTCTCCTCAATTATGTGATGAACATCGCCAAGGGGACGATGGTGCCCTTACCGCATCGCCAGGGGGACGATGCTGCCCTTTCACATCGCCTGGGGGGCGATGACGCCCAACACAGCCAAGGCATTGCCAATGGTTTGTTGTGCCGCGGCTACCAACTGCAAACGGCCATCGCGCACAGGTGGCTCTGCCTGTAATACCGGACATTGATTGTAAAAATCCGAGAAAGCTTTGGCCAATTCATAAGCCAGATTCGATACCGTCATGGGACGGTATTCTGCCGCCGCCGCCTGAATCTCGCGCGGCAAGCGGGAGATCAATTCCACCAGTTGAATTTCGGCTGGCGAAAGTTCATAAGCCGGAATCCATGAGGCGGGCAGTTCCTTGCCCCATTTCCGTAATATGCTGCCGGCGCGCACGTAGGCATATTGAATATACGGCGCCGCCTGCCCGTCAAAATTCAGCGCGCTCTCCCAATCAAAGGTGACAACTTTGGTGCTCTCGCGCGAGATCATCGAATAGCGGATTGCGCCCAACGCCACCGCCTGGCTGATGGCTTGCTGCTGATCGCTTGAAAGTTCAGGATTTTTGGTCCTGACGATCGCCAATGCCCGGCTGGTTGCTTCGCGCACCAGGTCTTCCAGCAAGACGACGGTGCCCTCACGGGAAGCCATTGCCACGTTTCCCGGCAAGGTGACCAATTCGTACGGAATATGCTGGCAGCTGGTTGCCCAGGAATAACCGGCAATTTCCAATGTTTTAAACACTTGTTGAAAATGCAACGATTGGCGCACGTCCACAACATACAGTGAGCGGGTTAATCGCGGGTTTTCCGTAAATTTCCGGATCGCCAGCGCCAGGTCTTCAGTCGCGTACAACGCAGTGCTATCGGAACGCAGGACGACCAGCACGCGGTATTTTTCTTTCTTTTCACCCAGCAGTTCATCGAGCTTGACAATCACAGCGCCATCAGGGCGTTCATCCTGGGCAATTCCGCGTTCAATTAAATCGGCAACCACCTGCTTGCCGCTCTCTTCGCCTTCGCTTTGGAAGTAATACTTATCGAAGGAGATGCCCAGCAGCTCGTACATTTCATTAAAACCGTCCAACGACCATTGGCGGGTTTCTTCCCACAGGTTCACCACCTCTGGGTCGCGTTGATCCCAGCGGACATAAACATCATGGACTTCAGCTTCCAGTTCCGGATTGGCCTCCAAACGCTTGCTGGCCTCCAGATACAGGTCGCCCATCCAACGGGTAATATCCTTCTCCGGTTTTTCACCCTGGTGGAATTTCATGTAATTCCACAACCACTTGATGACGTGCTTGCCGATGTCGCCGGGGTAATTTGCCCGGATGACATCAAACCCGGCCGCGTCCAAAATGCGGGCCAAGACGTCGCCCAGCATGGCGCTTCGTAAATGTCCAACATGGAATGCTTTGTGCGTATTTGGCTGAGAAAACTCAACCATCACCTGCTCGGCCTTGCGCGTACCGCGCCCAAATTGATCGCCCTGTGTCCGGACCAAATCGATCACCCGCCGCGTATACTCAGCCGTCGAAAAGTACAAATTTAGGTAACCGCGAATTGCTTCAACGCGTTCAAACCCTTCCCGGATGCCCAACATCGCAGCAGCGCCACTGGCGATGGCTTGGGCGCTCTCGCCGACATTTGTCTTGGTGCCTTTTTCGCGGGCATTCTGGGCTGCTAATTGGAAAAAGGATGTCGAAATCCCCCAATGGCCGCTAAATGGGATCCAGGACCATTGAAGCTTGGGCATTGGCAAACCAGAATCAACGCAATAGGCGCAGATTTGGTCCTCGATGAGCTTCTGCTCAAGTTCAAACATCCCGACCCTCCCCGGCCAATTCTAAGAATACCCGCAAGTTTTGATTATAACATGAAGAGAATAAACCGTTTAATAGAAGGATTAACGGCGTGCCAGAATACAGCAATAGCGGGAGCCGCTTGCGCTCCCGCTTTATTAAAGCATAGGAAATCCCCGCCAATGCGGGGGTATACCAGAAAATTATGCCAGGCTATTCAGGCGTTTCATCAGGCGGCTCTTGCGGCGGGCGGCATTATTCTTATGAATGATGCCCACTTCAGCAGCTTTATCCAATGCCTGAATGGCCTGAGCCACGGCAACCTTCGAAGTCTCTGTTTCGCCAGTAACGATGGCAGTTTTTGCCTTAGCAACAAGGGTGCGCGCAGCCCCGCGGTAAAAGCGGTTGCGCACGCGATGCTTTTCGTTTTGCTTATTACGCTTGATTGCAGACTTAATATTAGCCAAAGCCGTTCCTCCAAAAACTCGTTCTCGTGCATTTGATTGCGAACAGAGATTTTACCCGAGAGATGGACTTTTGTCCAGCCTTTTGACAGAAACCGCAGAAACGACCTAGCGCATGCTCAAACTATTGGATAACCCAGAGATTAATTGGGCCTTTTCCTGCTCTGTCAGACGCCCTTCGGGATGGATCAAGGTGAACTGGATGGGCGGCATTTCACCTTCCTGGATTGCGTTGCCGATTCTATCCACACGCTCCGCCCTCGATACGCCCCATTCGGAAAAGTTCAACCGCTGCCGGCCCTCATCCACGTCATGCTGAATCAGCCAGGAAAAGGGTGCGACATTGCTGTACCATGGCCAGGTTGTTTCATTGCTGTGGCAATCATAACAGGCCCGTCTCACCAAATCTGCCGTGGCAGCATCCTGCCATTTCGGTTCTGCAACCACAGGAGGGTTGATGTGCGAACGGCCGTAAGGAATCAATTGGGCCAGCAGAAAAGCCCCGATCAGAATGCCAATCCATTTGACCCATCGATTTGCGGATATTTTACGCATTTATCACCTCGCCAGAAAAGGAAGGGATGCAGGAAATGCGTTCCGGCATCCCTAAAGTTTGTACCGGATCGCTTTATCGATCGTTGAGCGCTACCACGCCCGGCAATTCGAGGCCTTCGAGCATCTCCAAAGATGCACCGCCGCCGGTCGAAATATGGGTAATCTTGTCAGCCAGGCCGGATTGTTGAATGGCTGCCACGGATTCGCCGCCGCCGATGACGCTGATTGCCTTGCTGTCAGCCACGGCACGGGCAATGCCGAGAGTCCCTTCAGCGAATTTCGGAAACTCGAACACGCCCATTGGGCCATTCCAGACAATGGTGCCTGCACTGGATAGAACCTTGGCATAGGCCTTTACAGTTTTTGGGCCGATATCCAGAATGCGCCACCCATCGGGAATTGGGCCGACCTGGATAACCTTGGAATCGGCGGCAGCATCGAACGCATTGGCAATGACCACATCAAAAGGCAGACGCAGTTTTTTGCCGCCCTTGGCGAGCATTTCCTTTGCCGTTTCGAGCGCATCATCCTCCACCAGCGAATCAGCAACCGGGTAGCCCTGAGCTTTAAAGAAGGTATTTGCCATCCCGCCGCCGATCAAAATGGCATCCGCTTTCTCGAGCAGGTTGCGAATCACGCCGATTTTGTCGCTGATTTTCGCGCCGCCGAGAATGGCTACGAACGGCCGTTTGGGGTCGGCAATTGCCTGACCAAGGTATTGAATTTCCTTTTCCATCAGGAAACCAGCCACCGCCACCGGCAATATGCGTGTAATTCCCTCAGTCGAAGCATGCGCCCGGTGTGCTGACCCGAATGCGTCATTGACGTAGACGTCCGCCAGGGCAGCCAATTGCCTTGCCATTTCGGGATCGTTCTTCTCTTCTTCCACATGAAAGCGCGTGTTTTCCAGCAGGAGCACCTGACCCGGTTTGAGTGCTTTGGAAGCTGTTTCTGCTGCCGGTCCGATGCAATCTTCGGCGAACAGGACCGGTTTGCCTAAAAGATTCGCCAGGTAATCGGCGACCGGTTTCAGGCTGAATTTAGCTTCCGGGCCGCCTTTGGGACGGCCCAAATGGGATGCAAGGATGACAGCTGCACCTTTTTCCAGCAGATAATTAATGGTAGGCAGCGCCGCACGGATGCGGGTATCATCGCCAACTTTGCCATCTTTGATGGGAACATTGAAATCAACGCGAACGAAAACTTTCTTGCCATTTACATCAATATCTCGAATCGTCTTTTTACTGAACATCGGACCCTCCGCTTGAAAAAGATAATGCGTAATCTGGAAAATCCATCAGATTACGCATTAATGGTTCATGCTTTCCTGTAAATTAGAGTGACTTGGCCAGCATGGCCGCCATATCGGCGGTGCGGCAGGAATAACCCCATTCATTGTCGTACCAGGTAACGACTTTAAGCAGGGTACCGCCCATTACCATGGTGTACTGCAGGTCGACAATCGAGGAGCGCGAATCGCCCTTGAAATCCATCGAGACCAGCGGATCGAAGTATTGGCCGGTTGTGACGCCCAATATGCCTTTGAGCGCACCCTTGGAAGCCTCCACGAAGGCAGCGTTCAATTCGTCTTTGGTGGTTGGTTTTTCCACCGTAGCTGTGAAATCAACCACGGATACGGTCGGGGTTGGGACGCGCAGCGAATAGCCGTCGAATTTTCCCTTTAGTTCAGGGATCACCAGAGCAACGGCCTTGGCAGCGCCAGTGGTGGTCGGAATGATATTCAGCCCGGCGGCGCGTGAACGGCGCAGTTCTTTCTTATGCCCCTGATCCAGGATCACCTGGTCATTGGTATATGAATGGATGGTGGTCATGGTGGCATATTGGATTTTGAATAGATCATTTACAATCTTGGCCGCCGGAGCAAGGCAGTTGGTGGTGCAGGAAGCATTGGAAAGGATGTGATGTTTGGCAGGGTCGTACTTATCCTCATTCACGCCCATCACAAGGGTGATATCTTCATTCTTTGCCGGGGCGCTGATGATGACCTTTTTGGCGCCGCCTTTTTGAATGTGAACATTAGCGCCTGCTTTGCCCTTGGCCGGATCGCCGATGGCGTCTGTGAAAATGCCAGTCGATTCGATCACGATATCGACGCCCAAATCTTTCCAGGGCAATGCGCCGGGATCTTTTTCAGCGAAGACTTTGACCCTGTGCCCATCAATCAACAGGTCATTTCCTTCAACTTCGACTGTTCCCGGGTAAATCCCGTAGTTTGAGTCGTACTTGAACAAATGGGCATTCGTGTTTGAATCGAACAGGTCATTAATCGCAACTACTTCCAGTTCGCCCGGGTAGCGCTGCTTAATGGCTTTTAAGACTTGCCGGCCGATGCGGCCGAAACCATTGATGCCTACTTTGATTGTCATGAATACACCTCCGAGTGTATAAAGCTATCAAATTTTACCATGTTCTCCACATGGCAGGATAGACAATTAAATAAATTGCCCGCTAGCCTTCTGAACGCGCCGCCAAAGGGCCTGTTCTTTCATCATACAAATCCATGATGGTACGTGCAAGTTTGAGAGAATCGTGCCGCCAGGGATTCTCAACGTCCAATAGGTCGGCCTGGTAAATGGACATCTGCTCTTTCAATTCAGGCTCCAGCCTCGTCCATTCGAGATGATCCGGCAATTTTCCATCCTGCCGGTTATTGCAGATTACCAGGTCAAAAACTGACCCATTCATATGCTGTTCAATCGTGTGCAAATGCTCGCCGCAAGTAAACCCATCCGTTTCGCCAGGTTGGGTGGTGATGTTACAAATGTAGAATTTCTGAGCGCGGCTTGCCCGCAAGGCGGCTGCAATATCAGGGACCAATAGATTTGGCAGCAAACTTGTGTACAGACTGCCCGGTCCGACCAGTATTAAGTCGGCGTTCAGGATCGCTTGAATGGCTGGAGGAAATGCCAAAGGGTTGCTGGGTTCAAGCCAGACGCGCCGAATTTGGCCGGCAGCTTTGGGGATGGAGCTTTCACCCTTGACATGAACATCACGTTCTTTTCGCGGCACGGTGACATCTGCCACCAGGCGGACATCGTGAAGGGTAGCTGGAAGCACCTGCCCCTCCACGCCCAAGACCCGGCCCGATTCTGCCACCGCTTCTTCGAAGCTTCCGGTTATTTCAGTCAGAGCAGAGATGAATAGGTTGCCGAGTGAATGTCCGCTCACCGTGCCGGCATTGGCGAAACGGTATTGAAAAACTTGTGAAAGCATGGCTTCATCTTCAGAAAGCGCAGTCAAACAATTTCGGATATCCCCTGGGGGTAATATTCCCAGGCTCTTGCGCAGTTCTCCAGAAGACCCGCCGTCGTCAGCAACCGTAACCACCGCCGTGAGATTGCTTGAATAGGCTTTCATGCCGCGCAACAGTGCCGAAAGGCCTGTGCCGCCTCCCATCGCAACAACGCGCGGTCCGCGTTCCTTTTTTCGATAAGCTGTAACGGTTTCAAGGATTGTCTTACCTGGACGGACAAAAGGCTTGAGCAAAGCGCGGTTCAATCCCCAAATGCCAAATAAAACCAAACCAAGTCCCGATCCGCCGAAAATAATAGCCCGCCAAACACGGCTCACATGTTGTAATGAGAGAATTCGCAGCAACGGAGCCCACCAGTTGCCAGGCGCATTTCGATAAAGATCTAAGATTAAGACGGCAAATCCTAAACCAACCAGCGTGGTACCGATCAAGATCAAAAAGACCCATCGCTTGACTCCCAAACCTGGAAGCAGCCATTGAAATAGGTTTTTTACGCGGTCGAGGATCCTCCCACGGGCAGGTTTAGGGTTTGGTTGCATAACCTCAAATCATAACGGCCTTTGGAAAGACCGTCAACAAAATTTCTCGATTAAAATTTGATTAATGCTATAATCGAGCCGATATGGAAGCACTCATCGCATGCGATATCGGCGGAACGCAGCTCCGTGTGGCAACTTTCGACGCGGTTAGCGGCGAAATGATCCAACAAAAACGTATTCCAACCCAGGCTCCTGGCGAAACAGCCGTAGAGCGGTTAATGGGATTGATTTTTGAACTTTGGCCAACCGAGGGACACGTCCGCGCTATTGGCGCTGCTGCACCTGGTTTTGTGGACCCTGAAAAGGGCATCATTTTTATCACGCCCAATATTCCGGGCTGGAACGGTCTCCCATTACGCCAGATTTTGGAAGAGCGCTTTGACGTTCCTGTTTTTCTGGGCAATGATGCCAATTTGGCTGCTCTGGGAGAATGGCGGTTTGGCGCCGGAATGGGATATCATCACGTCCTCTACCTGACAATCAGCACCGGCATAGGCGGTGGCGTTGTGCTCAACGACCGGCTGCTGCAAGGCGCACGCGGTCTGGCTGCAGAATTTGGCCATATCACCGTGGAACCCGACGGTCCTTTATGCGGCTGCGGAAAACGCGGTCACCTCGAAGCCTTAGCCTCTGGAACAGGGATTTCAAATTACGTCGCCAGCCGACTCGCGGAGGGTGCTACCTCTGCCCTCCTGACCGGACCTCATCCCTCGGCAAAAGAAATCAGCCAGGCAGCAGCTCAGGGTGACCCATTGGGGTTGGAAGCCATTCAAAGGGCGGGTACTTACATCGGCCATGCCCTTGCCGATTTTCTGCATTTATTAAATCCTTCAATTGTGATTTTGGGAGGCGGCGTTTCTAAAAGTGGGGAAATGCTGTTCCAGCCGATCCGTACAGCGCTAAATGAACGGGTTATTACGCCAGAGTACACTCGGGATCTTCAAATTGTGCGCGCGAAACTCGGCGAAGACTCCGGCCTGATGGGAGCCCTGGCACTGGTAAAAATTGATGACCGTATGTGACATAACTTGATCTGGAAAGGCGGGGCTGAATCTTCAGGCCCGTCTTTTTTATGCTTTTCATCCTCCCGGTCTATGGATATACCGCCCTGTTTTCCGGCTGGGGGATTTGATATAATGAACAGACCTGCCTTAGGATGGGCGATAAATTTTTTTTCCACGGCAGCCTAGTATAATCTCCAGCCCGCCAACACCGAGAACCATTTTGAGGAGGAAATGAATGGAACCCTTCAAGCTTCCAGGGCCGAAAGCCCGCGCCATCATTGAGCGCGATCACGCTGTAATCTCACCTTCCTATCCGCGCGGCTACCCATTCGTCATGGACCACGGCCGGGGTGTGGAAGTATGGGATGTGGATGGCAATCGGTTCCTCGATTTCGCAGCCGGAATCGCGGTGGTTTCCACCGGGCATGCTCATCCAAAAGTAGTCAAAGCCATCCAGGACCAGGCCGCCCAGTTCATTCACATCTCATCCGATTTCTACCACGAAAATTGGGTGGAACTGGCTGAAAAACTCAGCGAGATCGCGCCTTTTAAAGAAGATGCGGTCTCCTTTATGACCAATTCCGGCACCGAATCGGTGGAAGCTGCCATAAAACTGGCAAGGTATCACACCAAACGCAGTCAATTTATTGGCTTTTTTGGCGGATTCCATGGCCGTACGATGGGTGCAGTCACCTTTACTGCCAGCAAACCGCACTATCACAAAGGTTTTTTCCCTCTGATGAACGGGGTTGTACACGCACCGTTCCCCGATCCCTACCACCCACTGCTGCACGTTCGCAAGGGCGAAGATATCGGAACCGCAGCGGTTCGTTATATCGAAGAAGAAATCCTAGGCCGCATCCTGCCCGCCGATGATGTTGCAGGCATCCTGATTGAACCCATCCAGGGCGAAGGCGGTTACATTGTCCCGCCTGAGAGCTTTTTCCCGGCGTTGCGCACGCTGTGCAACCGTCACGGCATTCTTTTGATCGCCGATGAAGTTCAAGCTGGCGTCGGACGTACTGGAAAATGGTGGTCGATTGAGCATTTTGACGTCGAACCGGATATCATCACCGTCGCTAAGGGAATTGCCTCCGGCGTTCCCTTCGGCGCCATGATTGCCCGGAAAAGCATTGTCACCTGGCCCAAGGGGTCCCACGGCAATACATACGGCGGCAACCCGATCGCCTGCGCAGCCGCATTGGCAACACTGAATTTGATTGAAAACCAGTACATGCAAAATGCAGCCGAAGTGGGCGATTACACAATCGACAAGCTTTTTGAAATGGCTGAACGCCATCCCAGCATCGGCTGCGTGCGCGGAAAAGGATTAATGATCGGTGTTGAGTTTGTCAAGGATCAGGATACACACAAGGCGGATGAGAAACTCCGCGACGCAGTAGTCGACCTGGCATTCGAACGCGGCATGCTCATGTTGGGTTGCGGGAAAAGCGTGATCCGGATTTCCCCGCCGCTTTCCATTACCAGGGCGGAAATCGATGAAGGGTTAGCCATATTCGAAGAAGCCATTGACCTGGCTGAAAAAGGATAATTACTTCGATGCTGCCCGACTTTCGCGTCCGCCAGCGCGATTACCTGCTTGAAATTGCGCGCGCATTGACTGAAGAGTTGGATCTGAATGCGCTGCTCAACCGCATTTTGACGGTATCTGTCGAAATGGTGGCTGGCCAGGCTGGGCTGATTGCATTGCGAACCGAAACCGGGGGATGGAAAGTCCAGGTTTCTCAGGGTATTCCCCCCATTTTTCTGCGTTTTCTAACTCCTTACCTTTCGCAAATCCCGGAAAACCCTGACCCGCAGCGCTTTGAGCTGCCTGAAATCAACCGCGTGCTTAAGGATCTTACCCGAACTGCCAGCCTGGGTTTGTTGACCGGCGTAGGGCTGCCGCTGGTGGCGCGCCAGAAGGTTGCCGGCGTCATTTTTATCTTCCGCAGTTACCCGGATCTGTTTTCGGCAAATGACCGTGCTCTGCTAAGCAGTTTTGCCAACCAGGCAGCCATCGCCGTTCAAAATGCACAGCTGTACACCCAGATTAACCGCGACAAGCAGCGTCTTTCAGCCCTATTGGATACTGCCGCAGACGGCATTCTCATTCTGCGTCCTGACCTGAGGGTTGAGCGTTGCAATCCGGCTGTTGCCCATATGCTATCCATGCCAGTAGACCTGATTCAGGAACGGCCTCATGATGAAATCATCCGCTGGCTTCACCCGCCGAATGGAATGACCCTGGAACAGGCTGCGGCAGGCGGATGGCCATTGACCCCGCATGCCAATCTCTATGTTGAAGGCGATCTCCAGCGGGGTGTCGATCAACCCCCGCTTCCAGTCGGCATCACCTATTCACCGCTAATATCATCAGAAAACAACCTGCTCAACATTTTTGCATCCATACGCGATATCACCCGTTTTCGCCAGGCAGAAGAACTTAAATCCACTTTTATTTCGGTAATCAGTCATGAGCTGAAAACGCCGGTGGCGCTCATCAAAGGCTATGTCAGCACGTTGCGGCGCGACGACGTCACCTGGGACCGCACCATTGTCCAGGAAAGTTTACAGGTGATTGAGGAAGAGTCAGATCGCCTTAGTTTGCTCATCGAAAACCTGTTGGATGCATCCCGGTTGCAGTCGGGCGGGCTGACGCTCAAGCGCACCGATGTGCTGTTACCCGATCTGGCAAAACGCATTGCTGCGCGCATGCAGACGCAATCCAGTCAACATACCATTACGTTAAATTTCCCCGATGATTTTCCCGTCATCGTCGCCGACGAGTTGAGGTTGGAACAAGTCATTTCAAATCTCCTTGGCAATGCGATCAAGTATTCGCCGAGCGGAGAGATTAATATTTCTGGACAGGTGCGTCCGGATAATGTCATTATTTGTGTTAGCGATCAGGGTCCCGGCATCGCCCCACAGGATATTCCACATATTTTCGACCGGTTCTACCGCGCTCCGGAGATTGCTCGCCAGACGAAAGGCGCCGGCCTGGGCCTTTACCTGACCCGGTCAATCATCGAAGCACATGGCGGACGTATCTGGGTAGACCCGGAATCGGGAAAAGGTGCGCGCATCTGCTTCGCTCTTCCGCGTAATCCGGAATTGAAATCAACCCTCCAAATGGTATAATCTAGCCCATCTTTTCTTTAGAGAGCGAACAAATGTCATCTATACGCACCAACTGTCCGCGCTGTAAATCGCCGGTCGTTGCTGATGTTGAGCAACTTTTTGATTTGAATGTTGATCCCCAGGCCAAACAACGCCTGTTGGGCGGGTCAGCCAATATGATCCACTGCCCCACCTGCGGGTATGAGGGGATGCTTAGCACGCCGATTGTCTATCATGATCCTGATAAAGAATTATTGCTGACCTTCTTCCCTTCTGAAATGGGTCTGCCGCTAAATGAACAAGAAAAATTGATTGGTCCGCTGATCAATCTGGTGATGAACAAGCTTCCGGTTGATAAACGCAAAGCCTACTTGCTGCGACCACAGTCAATGCTCACCTTTCAAACCATGGTGGAGAAAATCTTGGAAGGTGATGGCGTAACCCGCGAAATGCTGGAGGAACAACAAAAACGCCTCAATCTGCTGCAGCGGTTGCTTTCGACCTCGGTCGCAGCAGACCGCAGTACGATCATCCAGCAGGAACAAACCCTGATCGATGAGAGTTTCTTCGCCATGTTCAGCCGCATCATTCAGGCCACCATGGCCCAGGGCGATGAGCAGAATGCCCGTATGCTCGCCCAACTCCAGCAGGAACTGGTGACCCAAACCGAGGTGGGCAAGAAATTACTTGCCAATGCACAGGAAGCGCAGGAAGCACAAAGGTTGCTGCAGGAAGCCAGCAAAACTGGCTTGACCCGTGAAAAGCTGCTTGATTTAATAATCGCGTCGCCCAGCGACACCCGCCTGGCAACCTACGTCAGCCTGACCCGCGGCGGTTTGGATTACCAGTTTTTCCAGATCCTCAGTGACCGGGTTGAAAAAGCGACAGGCGAGGAAAAACAGAAATTATTGGATATGCGCGCCAAGCTGCTGGATTTGACCACGGAAATCGATAAGCAGATTCAAGAAGAAATGAAAGCTTCCCAACAACTGTTGGATCAGGTTCTGGCTGCTGAAGATGTCGAAGCCGCCGCGCGCGAAGTCCTGCCTGGCATCAATGAGTATTTTATTGAAGCATTGAAGACACAACAAGAGCTGGCTCGTCAAAAAGCCGATCTGATGCGCCTTGGAAAACTGGGCAAGATTGCCAAAGTTGTCGAAGAAGCCAGCGCCCCACCGCCTGAAGTTGAACTGATTGAGAAACTATTAGCCGCAGAAGATGAAAATGCCCGGCAAAAACTGCTGCAGGAAAACACCAGCATGGTCACGGATGAATTTATTCAGGCATTAAACAGTCTGGTGGTTCAGAGCGATGGCGACGGCCAATCAGCGGAGATGTCAGCCAAACTGCAGGATGTCTACCACTCAGCTTTACGCTTTTCCATGCAGACCAAGCTCAAAGCCTGAAAATAACAATTTGTCTTATTTTTAGAAAACAGGGCTTTTCAAAAAGCCCTGTTTTCTTAATTATCGTTTTGGGTTATCCAACCTCAGGCCGTGACCGCGCACCGTCACCAAATAGGTGTGACTGGCATCCAGCTGTGCCAGACGGTCGCGCAGGCGCCGAACCAGGGCGTCCAGGGCTTGTTCTGAGACGCCGACCGCTTCCTCTTCACTCCAGATCATCGTGATAAGCGCCTGTCGGGAAACGACCTTGTCCTGTTGATCATAGAGGGTTTGTAAAAGCCGGAACTGAGGTACGGAGAGCGGCGGTAACACTTCTTTTTCTTCCACCCAAACCCGGCGCGAACGCGGATCCAGGAATAAGCGTCCAGTATGATCCTCGAGCGGTTTTTCCACCGGCCAGGAGAACGTGCCCGCCATGGGCATGGTAGCATCCGAACTGAGGTAGATAAACTGTTGTACCAATGCCACTTGAATCACATCGCCATCTTGGAGAATTAATGGTTCCGAAATCACATCGCCATTCAAATATGTCCCATTTTTACTGCCTAAATCCTCAAGTAGCGCGCTGCCCTCTTTCAGGGTAATACGGGCATGATAACGGGACACCTGCCGGTCGGTAACCACCACAGTACAGGCCGCGTCGCGTCCAATGATCATCTCGTCCGCAACGGAAAAACGTTCTCCATTCAGCGGACCTGTTTGTCCGATCAGAACTGGCGAATCAGGCAGCATATCGCATTCTCCCCGCGAGAAGGTAACCCTGCGCTTCTTGGATTAACCTCTACGAGGTATAATATATCAGAAATTGAATTTTTGTGGGAATGGCGGTCTGGTCGATTGACGGGTCCAATTTCACGCCGAGAAATCCGTTAATCGAACAACCGTCCGCCAGAAGGTGGAGCCGCTCGATGCCAGTCCCCCTAAAAGCCGGGGAAGTGCTGCGAGGCCGCTACAGGATTCGCCGGATTATCGGTCAGGGCGGGATGGGAAGCATATACCTGGCTGACGATCTGCGCCTTGAAGGCCGTCAATGTGCTTTGAAGGAAGTTGAACACGACCGCACATTGCCGCAAGACATGGTGCGTGAAGCTCGCGATCAATTCCTGCGCGAAGCCACCGTTTTAGCTCGTCTGGATCATCCCAATCTCCCCAAGGTTTCCGATTTCTTTTCGATCGGGTCGCGCGATTATCTGGTAATGGATTTCGTCCCAGGCAAGGATTTGCGCACCTTGATGCTCGAAGCGCGGCAGGAAGACCGTTTCCTTATGGAAAATGAGGTTCTTAGTTGGGCGTCCCAACTCTGTGATGCGCTCACCTACCTGCACGGCCAGGAACCGCCCATTCTGCATCGAGATATCAAACCCAGCAATCTCAAGGTAACCCCGTCAGGCTTGCTTAAACTGGTTGATTTTGGCCTGGTCAAATTGCTGGCGCCTGGTGAAGTAACCATCACGGTACTTCAAGGACAAGGGACTGCCATTTACACTCCCCTGGAACAATATGGCGGCGATAGCGGTCATACGGATGTACGCAGCGATATTTATTCGTTTGGTGCTACGCTATACCATCTGCTCACCAACCAGTCGCCAGCCGAAGCCCGCGATCGTTTTCTCAACCCTGAAAACCTGCTCCCGCCGCGCTCAATCAATAACGACATCAGCCTGCGCACCGAACGCGCCATTTTATGGGCAATGTCGCTACACCCTGATGAACGCCCGGAAACGATTGAACGCTTTCGCCAGGGTTTGCTGGGCGACCGGCCTTCACTCCCGCGCACCGTCAATCACAAACTAACGGTTAAGGATTTCCTGAGGATGCCCACTGAAAAAACCCTGCTTTGGGCAGCCATTGCGTTGACCGCAGTTTCATTTATTTCTGTGCTGTTTCGGTAACTGAATCGGCGCCATTCGTTAAAAAATCAACGATTGCATTACTGGCGACCGTTTTTTTTGTCCAGATTATTTACATAAGCCGATCGGACTTAATGGCTGCGTTTCCCGGTGTTTTGAACGCGGCGCTGCCAGTAAATGCCAAAAGCCCAGCCTGCCAGGACACCGCACAATGCCAGGAAGATCGCGCGGCCAACACCCAGGGATAGCCACGAATTGCCATCCTCAAGGAATATATTCACAACCGTATAGACGATCAATCCTCCAACGGCAGCGAGTAAACCCCAACGAATGCCCCAACGCAGTGATAAACGCATTCTACCAAGGACAAATATTCCAGCAGCGCACAACCAGATAAAACCAACGGCCACCAACCAGTTCAACAGGCGCTTGTCAGAACCTGCTGAGCTGGCAGGTTCTGGAGTCGCTTCAGGCGTCGGGCTTAATGTTGGCGCAGCCGTCGCCGAGGGTTCAATTTGAACCGTTGGGACAATGGCGGTTACCGCAGCGGCTTGTTCGCCGCTGACATCCAGTCTCAATATTTGCGATGTCTCTGCCGGGCTGCTCACGGCCCGAATTTCAAGAATCCCGGTATTCTGGATGCGAAATGCTGCCCGCGCCACGCCACTGGTGGTCTTGCTGGTTATTTGCTGGGTCACGGCGTTATCACGTCCCGTGGTGAATATGAATTGAACAGTAGTACCATCTGGTACGGGGTGGCGGTTTTGATCCAGTATCAGGCCGGTTTTTAACGGAAGCGTATCTCCCACTTTAAAGGTTGGGACTTCGGTGGGCGTGGGGGTTATATCCGCCGCAATGGAACCTTCTTCAGGTATATCCAGATAGAGCGGTATGACTTGGGCTGCATCGGGAGCAAGAACGCGGCTGAGCGAATATCCTGCGCCTGGAACCGAGACAGGAGAAGCCCCGGTTAGAGGCATTTCCTGGAACAAAATCCGGGCAGCCACTTCGATAAACGCAGGCGTTTTGCTATACATGGCATAATAGGCAGAAATTTTAGATAAATCGGTGGCATCCAGATAATATGGCGCACCAAAAGCGAAAACGACGATCTTTTTATCGCGAATCAAGTCCGAACGTTCCGCCAATAGTCTGGTCAGCGCCCGTGATTCGGCTCGATCGCTGCTTTCGCCCCTCATTGCAACAACAATCCAGGCTGCTTGCTGCAAATCGGTCTCGAGCGTCGATTCCATTTCAACTTTATCCAGTAGGCGGGTCAATTCGGCAAAGGAATGAGAACTGGTATGGACGGATACCACCTGACCGCTGGTCTGCGGACCATACAACCGCAGAACTGCATTTTGCAGGGCATCCAACCCGAGGATGGCTTGATCGGAGCAATTGCTGCACTGGCGCGTGGTTTGAACGTCGGTCAGGAAAACGATCCGTTCACTCACAAACGGCGGACGAGGTAGGACAGAAGGCAGATCTTGTGCATCCGGGCTGATCAATGAAGCGGCTTTTTGTGCCACTTCGAAGGTCAAACCGCTCGATTGACCAATCTCGGGTAATTTTTGCTGGGGTGCAAGCACCGATTGAAGGGTAAAGGTCGGATACAGGCGGAATTTCAGGGTCAATATCCGGGAGACAGATTTATCCACCCGTTCAGCAAAAGCAGCATCTTCACGGTATTTCTGAACGAAGAAATCCAACGTACGTTCAAGCGTTGTGTAAGCGTCCGGATCGCCGCTGGAGACAAAATTATCCACGTAAAGAAGATCATTACCTGCCAGAAATGCACTGCGCGCAACCTGACGGCCGTCAAAATTTTTCCCCGATGGATCAAAGAGCTGGCGAACCGCATTGCTGCCAAGGTTATCACTGACCAGTACTCCGCCAGTAGATCGCCAGGTTGAAAATTCCTCCAGGTTCATCAGGCCGTCCAATGCCGCCGCATCAAGACTCACCGGGCGTGTATTCGCATTCACCTGGCCCTGCAATCCTTGATAGCGGATGTGCGAAACCAGTAAACCATCCAATGTACCCTCAGAGCTAGCTGAATTACCGCTCACGGCAGCAAATGGGGCCAATTCAACACTCTTTAGTTGTTCGAAGGTTTTACGCACGGTGGCGACTTCAATATCGGAGGGTCGATCCGAGGCGCCGCGGCCGGGAAAATTCTTGCCAATCACTGCCAAAGCTTGATTACTGCCGGCATGCAGGCCGCGAATATACGCCTGGCCCATTACGCCAACCCAAAAGGGATCGCCTCCAAAAACGCGTACTCCCAGGTCCTCACGGCCGTCGGTATGCGGTTCATCCATCACATCTAGCGATGGTCCTATCAACAGGTTCACGCCCAATGCATTCAATTCTTTGCCCATTACATCGCCAACGCGTTCAGCCAGCGTGGTGTCCCAGGTAGCGCCGATTGCCATTTCGCTGGGTAACGCTGTCATACCGTTATACAATTGATCGTAGGGTGCCAGGTCACCTTCTTGCACTATCCCCACCAGCAGTGGAATAAAATGATCGGAGGTTGACGGTTGTTGGGCGTCCTCCCATTCTGTTGTTTGCAGGGTGGAAATTAATCCGGCTGCCTGTGAAAGTGCATCGGGACCGCCAGTAAAATTATCCTTGCTGGACTGAAGCACAACCCCGCCGATATGTCTTTTAGCAATCAAGTTGAGAATTGGCGCTTCAGGTTTTAGACTGCTGCCATCAAATGTCACCAAGAATATCTGCCCGACTTTTTCTTCGGGAGACATCTTTCCCAACAGTGCACTGGCCTGAGCTTCGGCATTGCCCTGGGCTATCACAGCCGCCCCACTGGCTGGCGAAAGAACCGCCGCCAACAGGCTGAGAATGACCAATATCCGTACCCAGTTGAAACCAGTCGGTTTCATTGATTGGATCTATCCTTCGGACTCCAGCGCTGCAACAATTGTTGGTGGGTTTCGGGCTGGATATTCCCACCGCTGATAATCAAAGCAGCCGGACGCTGGGAGAATTTTCCGGTCAATGCAGCAGCGAGTACCACGGCGGCTGATCCCTCAATCACGGCGCCATAGCGATACCAAGCCGCCGCGACAGCCTGTTCAATTTCCGCCTCGTTTACCAAAATTATCTCATCCACCAGTTTCCGTACCAGGGGGATGGTGATCGAGCCGTCTTCAACCCGGCCGGCTAATCCGTCTGCCAGGCTGGCGCTCTCGACCACTCCATCTTGAGAACCCTGATGGAATATCGCGTGAAAATACGACGAGGCTGTTGATTGCACGCCAATCAGGCGGGGACGGCTTTCGGATGGCAGTTGATCCATGACCAGACCAATTCCGGCAATCAATCCGCCGCCGCCAACGGGTACGACCACCGCTGCCAACTCATCAACAGGAACCTCATCCAACAGTTCAAGCCCGACGGTCGCCTGGCCAGCGATCACCTGCGCGTCGTTATAAGGCGATATCCAGATTTGCTCCTGTTGTGCTGCAAATTGAATCCCCGCCGCCTCGGCCTGGGCATAGCCACCAGCTACAAGGCGAACATCGGCACCCATAGCCCGCATTGAGTCTATTTTTGTGGATACCGCATGTTCCGATGCGAAAATGGTTACTTTTGCGCCCATCAAACGAGCCGCCACCGCAACGCCCTGTCCATGATTTCCCGCCGAGGAGGTCACCAATCCCTGGTCGCGTTCCCATGGCTGCAAAGTCAGCACCTTGTTCAACGCGCCGCGTAGTTTGAAAGAACCCGTTTCCTGTTGGTTTTCCCATTTCAGAAAACAATCCAGGGCTGCGTCAAATGTTACCGGCGTGCGCTTGATCCGGCCGCGAAGGCGTTCTCCCGCTTCGGTAATCCAATTTTGCGGTATCATCGAACATCCTCAATCACACGCAGCATGGCCGGGGGATCGTCGCTTATCAATCCATCGATGCCCATCAATAGGAAAGTTTTTGCTTCATTCGGGGAGTCGACCGTCCAGGCATGAATCCGCCTGCCAAACCGGTGTTCATGTTGGATGTACTCTGGTTTGATATCATCCCGATATGGATGTACGATCTCAGGTGCGGCACGCCGGCCGATCCAACCCCGACCGATCCAGCCCATGATACCCGGATAAGCCAGCATGGCAACGCGGGCGTCAGCCAACATACGGCGAACGCGATGCAAATTCCCCGGTAAAAATGAACTAAACAACACAATGGATCGCAGGTCCATTTTTTCAACCAGCGCGGCTGCCATTTCAGGCAACCGGTCACGCGGGGAGGAATAGTTGGTCAACTCAATATTGACGAACGCATTCCTGCCAAGCGCTTCAAGTGTCTCAGCCAGGGTGGGAATTTTCTGGCCGGGATATTTTCCATCCGAATGAAAACTGGCATCCAGTTCGCGCAAAGCTGCCAGCGAAAGCTCGTTCACTTTGCCGCTGCCATTGGTTGTCCGGTCAACCGAGGCATCATGCATGACCATGATTTCACCGTCGGCGCTCAATTTGGCGTCCAATTCGACCCCATGCGCGCCTTGCTGCATTGCCAATTGAAAGGCTGCCAGCGTATTTTCCGGCGCGTAGGCAGAAGCCCCCCGGTGGGCCAATAAAAGCGGTTTTGGCAGCTCGTAGAGCATTTATTACAATTCCACGAAATAGGATTCAGCCGCCAGATCGATAAGCTCACGGGACATGGTCGGTTCGGTACCCATATAGCGGGAAATATCGATGATCTGATCGCATAGGTCGCGCGGGTGTGAAGCACGCATTTTGCGGTTGCGTTTGATATACCACTCCTGCAGCAGGTACGCCAGCCCCTCATCGCTGTAAACCACGCCCTTGGTGGCTGCCACCCGGCGGAAGATCTCGCGGTAATCCTCATAGGATGGATCGCCAACTTCAACCTTATGCCGCAGACGGCGCAAGAAAGCCTCATCAACCAGGTCTTTTGGCGGCAGGTTGGTCGAGAACATCACCAGCACGTCAAATGGCACTTCAATTTTACGGCCGGTGTGCAGTGCCAGGTAATCAATGCGATTTTCAAGCGGCACAATCCAACGGTTAAGTAGATCACGCGGACGGACCTGCTGGCGGCCAAAGTCATCGATCAATAGAATACCGCCGTTTGCCTTCACCTGGAAAGGCGCTTCGTAGTATTTCAGGGTGTCGTCAAATACAAGGTCGAGCCCGGCCAGGGTGAGTTCGCCACCGGTTACGATGAAAGGACGTTTGATACGCACCCAGCGCGGGTCGCGGCGGGCACCAGTTCGCAACGCTCCGGTGCCAGTCGGTGGTGTATCTTCATCGGTGGAAAGCTGATGGTTGACCGAGTCATACAGTTTAATCACCTGCCCGTCCACATAAATGGCATAGGGGATAAACATGTTCTGGCTTAACACCAGGTTGCCAATCGCGCGTGCCAGGCTGGTTTTGCCGTTTCCAGGAGGGCCAAAGATAAACATTGAAGTGCCGGAGTTGACGGCAGGCCCCAGACGTTGAAAAGCTTTTTCGGGCAGCACTAAATTTGCCAGCACCTGGTGCATGATCCGGTTGGTGACCTGCACGCGGCCGCGGCTTTGGCGGCGAATGGCCTCGTTATAAATGTTGATCGGTACCGGTGCTGGGCCGGCGTACTGGCTGCGATCCAAGGCTTCGCGCGCACGGGCGATGCCTGCACTGGTGATGGCAAACAGATAAGCCCCTTCGCCCAGTCCCATTTGCGACGAGCGAACCTCCACCGATTTTTCCCGTTTGAGCGCCTCAAGAATTTGATCCACAACGCCGGTAAAAGGCAGGGCGATTTCCTCAGCGATCTTAAATCCGGTCAAATAACCTTGAAAATACATGATTTTTAAGACAAGGTCTTGAAGCCATAGGGGAGAAAGACCGGTATCATCTACTTTCGTGATGGGCGGTGGAAAAAACGTCCCCGTATTTACTTGCGTGGATGATTGGCGGACGGGTAACTTCGTCATTCATATCCTCCCAGACATGAGAAACCAACGGGCAGAGCTCGCACACCAAATTATAGCATGGATGCTCTTGATGATTAACCCAAGCAACCTTATAATGCCTTACATGCAGATTACAGTCATCATTCCAGTCTACAACGAAATAAAAACCATTGAAGAATGTGTCCGCCGCGTCGAAAATCAGAAGGTTGCCTCTGAAATTCTTATCGTCGATGACGGATCCACGGACGGCACCCTGGATATTTTGCAAAAAATGAATGGATCAGGCCACGTCCGCGTGTTAACGCACCCCAAAAACATGGGAAAAGGTGCTGCGGTCCGTACGGGCATTCAAAACGCAAGCGGCGAGGTCGTCATCATCCAGGATGCGGACCTTGAGTACGATCCGCGAGAATACCCAGAACTGCTCCGTCCCATTGAGGAAGGCATCGCTGACATTGTGTATGGATCTCGTTTCTTAGGCGCCAGCCGGCGGCCCATCCTTTACTGGAATATGGTTGCCAATAAAATTCTGACTTTTGTGACCAACCTTTTGTACAACAATATCCTCAGCGACATGGAAACCGGCTACAAAGTCTTCAAACGGGATCTGGTAAAGGATATCCCGTTGCACGCGCGCGGTTTTGAATTTGAACCCGAATTTACCGCCAAATTGCTCAAACGGCACAGCCGGATTTACGAAGTTCCCATTCGCTTCAATCCGCGCGAGTACAGCGAGGGAAAGAAAATCAAAGCCTGGGACGGTTTTATCGCTATGTGGACATTAATCAAGTATCGATTTATCGATTAATCTCATTAACTTAAAACAGCCGGATGATTGTTTATTGAAAATCATCCGGTTTTTTTTAAGCAGTCTACTCTTGCGATTCCTTGATATCCATTACATTCAACTGCATCGAATCGCGGCCGTTGAAGCTGTTCATTTCATAGGTATAGATTACATCGATTTTCGGAGGCAAGTGGCCAGCCCAGTGGCCCTGCCGGAAGGCAATGGCATTGTAGGTCACGCCGCCGTCTTTTACCGTAAGGCGCAAATGGGTGTTTTCAGATCCGACTGTTTTGGAGTTGATGACCTGCAAATTCCTCGAGATAAACACGGCATCCGGGTTACCCATGCCGGTCGGCTGCAGCCTCTCAATTTCCTCGAGGTAGCTTGGCCGCATTAGTGCCAACGGGATTTCCAGATCTGCCCGCAAGGATGGCTGTAAATCCAGTCCGGCTAACTCGCGCTGGGCAATTTCACCTAATCGCTGCCGTAATTCATCCAGGTGTTCGTTGCGTACGGTGAAACCTGCTGCGGCGGCATGTCCGCCGTGGCGCACCAGCAGGTCGGAGCATTCATCCAATGCTCTCGTAATATGAAACTCGCGAATTGATCGGCAGGACGCACGTGTGAATTCCTCGCCTACCTGTCCGACCACGGCAGGACGGTAATATGCTTCCATTAGTTTGGCGGCTACCAGCCCGACGACACCGGAATTGAAACTTTCGTCGCATGCAATTAATATCCGGCTGTCATCGGCGACGGTAAGCATATCTTCAGCCTGGGCTTGCATTTCCTGCGTCAGGCGTTGGCGGTCTTTATTTTGATCGTCAAATTTTTGCGCCAGAAAGCCAGCTTCCAACAGATCTTCTGTTACCAACAACTGGTAAGCCTGCAGGGCCGATTCCAGCCGTCCGGCCGCATTCAAGCGCGGACCCAGTTTGTAGCCAATGTCAACGGCACTGACCCGCTGCAGGTTTACGCCGGCCGCCTGCGCCAGTGAAAGCAATCCCTGACGCTGCGCAAGGTGCATGCATTGCAGTCCAAACCGCACCATCACCCTGTTCTCGCCGGTCAGCGGTACCATATCGGCCACGGTTCCCAACGCAACCAGATCCAACCAATTCATGGCATTAACGCCATCCACCGGCCGCAGTTGCAACAGTGCCTGGGCAATTTTATACGCCAGCCCGACTCCGGCCAGATTCTTATCCGGATATTCATCGCCGTCGCGTTTCTGGCAAATGACCGCCAGTGCTTTGGGCAGCTCATTTTGAGGCATATGGTGATCACTGATAATCAAATCGATGCCCAGTTCGCGGGCATGTTCTGCCTCGCGGGGCGATCGAATGCCGCAATCCACCGTCAGCACCACCGTAAAACCACGTTCTGCCAGGGTGTCGAGGGCTTCATTATTCAGGCCGTAGCCTTCGTCAAAGCGGTTTGGGATATAAGCATCCGCGTTACCGCCTACAGCCCGCAACACTTCCACCATCAGCACTGTTGCCGTCACGCCGTCAACATCATAATCACCATAAACAGCGATTGGTTCTGCACGCTCAACCGCCTGCCAGAGCCGCTCAACGGCTTTGTCCATATCGGTCAGCAGAAATGGGTCACCCAATGGAGCGGAGCAGTTAAGATACTGGATCGCATCCTCGATTGTCCGCACGTTTCGGTTGAATAAAATTTGGCGCAAATAGGGTTGAAAATCATGCAATTGCTGGTCCACGTCCGGCGGTATTGGATCTGGGATGGACCAGCGTTTCTCAAGTTGTCGTTGCATCAAGCCATTCTTTCCTTAATAAGAGAATCCGGCCAACATGATTGAATAACGTGGAAGCGGGAATTGCTGTCAAAGGTCATCGTCCAAGTATAAACGCTGCCTACCGCTTCAACAAGAGTGCCCTCTGGCGCTGCGCATTTAGATAGAACGGGTGAAATGGATAGGTTGCCTCAACTGGGTTATAATACCGGGCTGGGCTGTAAATTCGAAGCCCAAATCAATTGCCAATAATTCGGCAGGAAAACCTGATTTTGACATCACCTGAAGCCTTTCAATTCGATCTGCTCACCACCGATGGGAATGCCCGCGCCGGGCTTTTTCACACCCCGCATGGCGAAATCCCGACACCCATCTTTGCGCCGGTGGGAACGCAGGCTACTGTTAAAGCTGTCTCGCCAGCCCAACTTGAGGAAATCGGCGCCAGTCTGGTGCTCTCGAATACTTACCACCTTTACCTGCGTCCCGGTGCCGATCTGGTAGCCGAGATGGGCGGTTTGCACCAGTTCATGCAATGGCCGCATCCCATATTGACCGACTCAGGCGGATTTCAGGTCTTCTCGTTGGCCGATACGCGCAAAATTGATGACGATGGGGTTACCTTTAAGAGCCATATTGACGGCTCAACCCACCGCTTTACGCCCAAAACGGCGGTAGCCATTCAGGAAAACCTAGGCGCCGATATTATCATGGCATTCGATGAATGTGCGCCGCCTTATGATCGTGCCTACAACGAACGCGCGCTGGCACGCACGCACGCCTGGGCTGAACGATGTCTTCAGGCCAAAACCCGCCCGGATCAGGCGCTCTTTGGCATCGTGCAAGGCGGCATTTTTCCTGATCTGCGTGTCAAATCGGCTGAATACATCGCTTCGCTTGGTTTCCCCGGTCATGCCATCGGCGGTTTATCGGTGGGTGAAACCAAAGCAGAGATGAACGCCACCATCGAAATCGTCAACGCCGTTCTGCCGCAGAACAAACCGCGCTACCTGATGGGTGTTGGTTCGCCGGAGGATTTGATCAACGGGATCCGGCGTGGGATTGACATTTTTGACTGCGTACTGCCTACCCGGCTTGCACGCCATCAGGCGGCCATGACCTTTAGCGGGCGCATCAATCTGATGAATGCGTCTAATGCACACGACCAACGTCCAATCGACGAAAATTGTCAGTGTTACACCTGCCAGCATTTCACCCGTGCCTATCTGCGCCACCTGGTGGTTGCCAAGGAAATGCTGGCTGCAACCCTGATTTCCATTCATAACCTGTTCACACTGCTTGAAATTGCCCGGCGTTCGCGCATTGCGATTCTAAACGGATGTTTTGACCAATTTGCGGACGATTTCCTCGCGAATTACCACCGCTCAAGCGACAGTTCCACATCCGACGCATTATCCAATGGAGTTGACCAATGAGTATCCTGCAAGGTTTAATTCTCGGCATCGTGCAAGGACTGACTGAATTCCTGCCCATTTCCAGTTCCGCCCACCTCGTGTTGGTGCCTTACTTCCTTGGTTGGGATAAAACCATTCCCAGCGAACAAATATTTCCTTTTGGCGTACTGGTGCAGTTGGGTACGCTTCTGGCAGTTATCGTCTATTTCTGGAAAGACCTGATGATAATTCTCAAAGCCTGGTTTTCAGGCCTCATCCAGCGCCGTCCATTTGAAAGCGCAGAAGCACGCATGGGCTGGTATATCATTCTGGCCACCATTCCGGCAGGTATTTTCGGCTTGCTGGTCAAAAAGCAGGTGGAAGCTGCCTTCAACAGCCCATCTGCCACGGGCCTTTTTCTGCTTGTGACTGCTGTCTTCCTTGTTGTGGCCGAGATATTCGGCAAAGGGCAACGCACCCTGACCAATATCGGCTGGCTGGACGCCCTCATTATTGGCCTGTTTCAGGCAGTCTCCATCTTCCCCGGTGTGTCGCGCTCAGGCTCTACCATAACTGGTGGCATGTTGCGCGGCCTTGATCGACCTTCAGCTGCCCGTTTTTCATTTATCATGTCAGTTCCCGTCATGCTGGCGGCCGGCTTGCTCAGTTTTGGGGATCTCAATGGCTTGTCTTCGCTGAAATCCTTCCTGCCTAGTCTGCTGGTCGGGTTTATTGCAGCGGCCATCTTTGGTTTCCTGTCAATCCGCTGGCTGCTCAACTTCCTCCGTACCCGTCCCTTGGTCGGGTTCGCCATGTATTGCGCACTGCTGGGAATTATCACCTTGATTGTGAGTTATGCGTAAAGCTGCTTTTACGGTGCTTATCCTCCTTCTGGTTGCCTGTCAACCACCTCCTGCGTCCGAAACGAAGACGCTGGGGCAACCTTTGGTAATTTCCGTGACAGACAGCCTGGAATGGTTGGGACCGGATCTGGCCGGTTGCGCGGCCGAGGTTGGGGTTGCTGTTCAATATGTGGTTGATAAATCCGCCGGCGATGACGGAATCCGCTTACGTCTGGGTGAGCCTGAAACCGACGGTTACACGGCCTTGTTGGGAGAAGATCATTTGGCCGTCATTGTCCACCCGGACAACCCCGAACAGGAAATATCGCTGGACACCTTGCAAGCGGTTTTTTCTGGAAAACAAGAGAAATGGGCAGATCAATCTGAGATTCAATTCTGGTCGCTGCCTCGATCCAGCGACGTTACCATCGCCCTCCTGGCTGCAGGTATCAAAATTGCAAATGCCGGTCTGGCTCCAACATCAAAAACCATGCTGAATGTTATCGCTGAAAATCCAAACGCCATCGGTTTTATCCCGGCGCATTGGGTTGACGACAGTGTGCGCGTGTTGCAAGTGACGGGCCTTGACATATCCTTCCCCATTCTGGCGACCAGCAGGATGGAGCCGCAAGGGGCAGCCCGCGCCTGGCTGGTTTGCCTTCAAGAGAAAATGGGAAAGTAAGACCAACAGTGGCATTTTTTTAAGGATCCCACGACGGTTTTTTTTATTGTTTTAATAATATGGAGGCGATTATGCCCGTGACCCTGATTCTGAGAAAAATAGAATACACTGTTGAAGGCACTATTACCGTTAAGGATGCGCTCAAGCAGCTAGGTTTAAGTCCCGAATCGCATTTGGTGGTGTTTGACGGCAAACTGTTAAACGAGAATGACGTGCTGCGAAATGGTCAAGTTGCCAAGCTGGTAGCCGTCATATCTGGAGGGTAGGCAAATGAGCAACTATGTTTGCAGCAAATGCCGCCAGCCGGCTGTTTTTCGCATGCGTCACCACCGCCTGGCGTTTTGCCAGCCTCATTACCTGGAATGGTTTATTGCACAAACTGCACGCGTCATCGAAAAATATCATATGTTCTCGCCTGAAGATAAAATTCTACTGGCAGTTTCTGGTGGAAAAGATTCGTTAGCTTTATGGGATGTTCTCTGGCGGCTGGGTTACTCTGTTGATGGTCTCTACATAAATTTAGGTATCGAAAGCAGCGAGGGGCAGTATTCCAACGAATCCGAGCAATATGCCAATGACTTTGCGCGGCAAAACAATCTTGCCTTGCGGGTAATTAATGTACAGCAAAGCTACGGGCAAACCATTCCTCAGTTTGCCTCGCACAACCAGCGCGGACGGGAGAAACCGTGCGGCGTTTGCGGGTTGGTAAAACGGCATATCATGAACCAAATTGCCCGCGATTTCGGCTATAACGTGTTGACCACCGCTCACAACCTGGATGACGAAGCTGCCGTATTGATGGGCAATATGATCACCTGGCAGGTCGATTTGCTGCAGCGCCAATCACCGATCCTGCCAGCCGAAGATGGCTTTGTCCGCAAAGCCAAACCATTCTGCCGTTTTTACGAACGTGAAACCGCCGCTTACAGCCTGCTGCGCGGCATCGAATATGAGGAAGAGGAGTGTCCTTATTCGGAAGGGAGCAAACAGCTTGTATACAAGGATATTCTCAATAAACTCGAAGAAACCGCTCCCGGCATTAAGATGAATTATTACGCCAGCTTCCTGAACACACGGGCTAACGGTTATTTTGTTTCAGAAGAAAAACCTGGTGGACAAGCTGACCAGGAGCTTCATCCGTGTCCTGTTTGCGGGCAGCCAACCACTTCAAATGGCGCCTGTGCCTTTTGCCGTCTGGTAAAGGCTTCCTGAATTCTTTTCTTACAATCGATATTTAATGAACCGGGCGACTAATCCGCCCGGTTCATTTTTAACCAGCATTTGAAAAATAAGAGTTCTGTGAGTGAAGATAAATCACACGGACTCGAGGTAGCGCTCCAGTTCCCAATCACTCACATTCGTACGGTATTCTTCCCACTCAGCCATTTTTGCGCGCCGGAAAGCATCGTAAACCGAACTACCCAAAGCGTCCTTAATAACATCATCCTTATCGACTTCGCCCAACGCTTCCAACAAAGAACCCGGCAGAGATTTGATTTTCAACCTGCGCCGTTCAGACTCGTCCAGGTCATAGACATTGACATTTGTCAGCGGTTTGGAGACTTCAAGGCCTTTGTCAATGCCATCCAGGCCGGCCGCCAGGATGGCAGCAAAAGCCAGGTATGGGTTGCAGGAGGGATCGGGGCAGCGCAGTTCGATGCGCGTGGCTTTATCCTCGCCAGCATTGTGGCGTGGAATGCGGATCAGCGCGGAGCGATTCACCTGCGCCCAGCCAATATAGACCGGCGCTTCATAACCAGGTACCAATCGTTTATAAGAATTGACTGATGGGGCAATGACCCCTGAAAAACCGCGGGCATGCGCCAGTTGGCCGGCGATGAAACCATAGGCCAGTTTGGAAAGGTTGAACTCATCATCGGGTTCGAAGAACAGATTCTTGCCCGTCTTCAGGTCAAACAGCGATTGGTGGCAGTGCATGCCCGAACCATTGATGCCAAAAATAGGTTTCGGCATGAAGGAGGCAATTAAATCATGCTGGGCAGCGATAGCTTTGACCGTGTATTTCAACGTCAATACATTATCGGCAGTTTTGAGCGCGTCGGCAAAGCGGAAATCAATTTCATGCTGGCCCAGTGCGACTTCGTGGTGTCCGACTTCAACGTCAAGCCCCATGCCAATTAGGGCAGACATTAAATCGGTGCGCACGCGCACGGCTTCATCCTGCGCTGAAAAGTCGAAATATCCGCCTATATCATGCGGAACGGGGTGGATATTCGTCCCGCCGTTGCGGCGGAAAAGGAAAAATTCGGGTTCGGGACCAACGTTGAACACCCAACCGCGGGTTTTGACCTTCTCGACCATGCGCCGCAGCACGCCGCGCGGGTCGCCTTCAAAGGGACGGCCGTCCGGGTGGTAGATATCGCAGAAGATGCGCGCCCGCTTGTTATCCGCCGGAGACCATGGCAGGACTGCATAGGTGTCCGGATCAAGTTTCAGGTGCATATCGCTTTCCTGAATGCGCGCAAAGCCTTCCACCGAAGAACCGTCAAACCACATGCCATCATCCAATGCTTGCGCCAACCGGCCGACAGGCGCGTCAACGCTTTTAACCGTCCCGGTCACGTCGGTGAATTGGTACGACACAAACTTGATTCCATCTTCTTTTACCCGGCTGAGAACTTCCTTCTTGTCCATTTGATCCTCCTAAGGAACCTTAATAACAAAAAAGGCATGCGCGGGCATGCCCCTGGTTGTACAAGATTAAGGACTGCCCTTCCAAAAATATTTACAGTCTGACGTAAGCAAACCAGACTGACCACTGCGTTGAAATTGACCCGGCAGTCACCCGCCGGTTTTTCTTCTGACGCTTCTTCGGAAGGGAGAAAGAAGCCCGTGATCAGGCTTCAGAGGCATCCGCTGATCTTTCGATTTTCCCCTGACATATCAGGGTTAGCGCTCTCTTCGCAGAGAGGAACCTCCACCTCGTAATCTCGCTCATACTGCGAGACTCAGTCGCTATCTCTCCAATATTCAGTTGTCAATTGGCTTGCGTGTTGCAAATCAAGCCTCAATCAGGTGTTAGTTTAGCATCCTCAAAGTGCGCTTGTCAAGAGGCAATTTAATTAATTCCGAAAACAATTCCGGTAAATACTTGACGAATTGAACAAATGTACTAAAATATAAAGGCCATGAAAACGTGGCATTATCGAATGAAATCAAGATATAATTTGTAAACAATCCCATTGAGGAGAGAATTAACATGGCTCGTAAAACCAATTCCCCTTCCCAACCCTTGCCGTCAAACTCCGGCGCGAATTTTAACAATGAGGAAGCCAAGCGCGTCGTGCTCGATAAAGCGCTCGGCGACATCGTCAAACGCTACGGCGAAGGCGCCATTTTCCGCATGGGCGACCAGAACCTGACTGTTGAAGCGATACCCACCGGCTCACTATCCCTGGATATCGCCCTCGGAATTGGCGGCATTCCCCGCGGCCGCATTACCGAAATCTTCGGACCTGAATCATCCGGTAAAACCACCCTATGTTTGCACATGGTGGCTGAATCGCAAAAACTGGGCGGCACAGCGGCTTATGTCGATATGGAACATGCCCTTGACCCGGCTTACGCCGCCCGCCTGGGCGTGGACATTGAAAACATGCTGGTCTCTCAACCCGATACCGGCGAGCAGGCATTGGAAATCGCTGAAACCCTGGTTCGGTCTGGTGCAATTGACATTGTGGTGATCGATTCGGTGGCAGCATTGGTTCCGCGGGCGGAAATCGAGGGCGATATGGGGGATGCCAGCATGGGCATGCAGGCACGGCTGATGTCGCAGGCACTTCGTAAATTATCGGGTACCATCAGTCAGACCAAGACATCGGTCGTCTTCACCAACCAGCTTCGCCAAAAAATCGGCATTATGTTTGGCAACCCCGAAACGACCCCCGGCGGATTGGCCCTTAAATTCTATGCGTCGGTTCGCCTGGATGTCCGCCGTATCCAATCCATCAAGGTTGGCGCTGAAATCATTGGCAACCGCGTACGCGTACGGGTCGTCAAGAATAAAGTCGCACCGCCTTTCCGAACGGCCGAATTCGATATCATGTACAATGAGGGTATCTCGAAGGTTGGCGATATCATCGATCTGGCCACCGCACTCGAAATTGTCACCAAACGCGGCGCATTCTTCTCCTATGGCGACCTGCGTCTGGGACAGGGACGCGAGAATGCAAAGGAATTCTTGCGCCAGAACCGGGAATTGAGCAACGAGATCGAAGCAGCTGTACGTCAACGTGCAATCGGGGGCGATATCCCGCTGGCTCTGGGTGTTACGCCAGATGGCGGCGATGACGCTGAAGCCGAATAAAATGACTGGAATGTGACCGCAAGATTTGACTGGTCCCGCATTTGCTTTTTATTTGCAGCTCTGACGGTTTTTGTTCAGGGCTGCAATGCAATGCGGCCTGTCCATTCCGCGCCAAACCCGGTTGCCAGCCCGTTTGTGGCACCCACCTTCGCGCCAACGCCTTTGCCGCCCGGAGTGACCGCCAATCCGGCCACCATCCGTCCTTCGCCAACCCAACCCTGTGAGGATGGCCTCACTTTTCTGACCGATCTGACCATCCCTGACGGCAGCGATGTATCGGCTGGAGCAACAATGGATAAACGCTGGGAAGTACAAAACAGCGGGTCGTGCAATTGGACGGAGGGTTATTCCTTGCGCCTCATCGCTGGCGTTGATTTGGGGGCCAACCCGGAACAGGCTTTGTATCCCGCGCGCAGCGGCACCCACGCCGTCATCCGGATGGCTTTTCAGGCACCCATCGAACCAGGAACTTATCGCAGCGCCTGGCAGGCACACTCTCCAAAAGGTGAACCATTCGGCGATCCGATTTTTATCGATTTTCTGGTTTCACCGACCAACGAGGCAACCCAGCAATCGAACCCATGAGGGAACATGAAATCAGACAGGCTGGGAGCTGGGCAGGTTATCGGTATTTTTTTGGTCGGCATTGCCGCGATCACAACCATAATCCTTGGCCTGATCATGCTAGTCCAACCGGAACGATTCCAAATTGCCACGCAGGTTGTGGTTGAAGAAATAACCGTTACCCCAATCTCTGCCAGCGCCACCCCATTCCAGCCGTTACCGACGGCGACGCCTACAGCCACAGCCACCCCTACACCCACCCCTGAACCAACCAGCACACCTACCCC
>DATMYV010000017.1:0-65154 GCA_035560795.1 Longilinea sp. | reverse complement strand
AGATATCAAATTGCCTGAAAAGTGCAAATTCAAAGAACAAATCAAGCGAAACCCTGGGAAAAATGCCATTTTAATCTATCATTGAGGCAAGATCGTTATAATCCTGAGCAGAACAGAGAATGAAGGTGCCAGGTTTATGGCTAAAAGAATACTAATCGTGGATGATGATGCATTAATGCGCCGCAGCCTGGCGTTTAACCTGGAACAGGCAGGCTTTCACAGTAACACAACCAACACGGCCGAGAATGCATTGGCATTAGCGCGTCAATTTCGCCCGGACCTGGTTTTGCTGGATATCGGCTTACCCGGCATGGACGGCCTGGATGCTTTAAGACAATTCAAATCGAATTTCAAGGTCCCGGTTATATTTGTGACCGCTAGAAGGCGGAATTTGGATGAGGTGGTCGGCCTGGAATTAGGCGCAGATGATTACATCACCAAGCCGTTCGATGTTGATGTATTGATTGCCCACATAAAGGCTGTGTTGCGCCGTTCGGCCGTTTCAGTACCTATTTCCGCTGCCGAGCCGATTCAAGTAGGATCGATCTGTTTGGATCCTGCCACCCACGAAGTCAGCATTTCCGGCAAGACTGTGAACCTGACGCCGCGCGAATTTACCCTTCTTTCCATCATAGCGCAGCAGCCGGACCGGGTATTCTCAATCGACGAATTGCTTGAACGCGCCTGGGGTGCAGAATTCATTGGCCAACCTCAAGTGGTGTATGTACACATGCGTTGGCTGAGAGAGAAAATCGAGGAAGATGCGAGCCACCCGGTACGAATTATTACCGTGCGCGGCGTCGGCTACAAACTTGCAGGAGGCAAATAATGTTTCGCAGCCTTCGCAGACGGTTGATTTGGAGCCAGATTTTGCCACTGCTTCTGGTCATTCCCATTATGGGTGTGACACTGGTTTATGCGATAGAAAAACAGTTCATCATTCCCCAACTGGCAGAAAATTTGCTTGGCGATTCACGCCTATTGGCAGAAGTAAGCAGCGCTGAATTTGAATTGTGGGGCGATCCTGTTCTTTTTGAGCAGTTGATTTCACGTGTTAAGCTCGATCCAGCAATTCAAGTCATGTTTCTTGATTCATCAGGCCGGATCTTATATACAAGCGATACAACTGAGAATTTAAGGGGTTCAAGGTTAATTTCCTCCGGATTGGATGAGGCATTGGGTGGTAAAGAGACTGCCCTGACCAATTACTCATTTCTCCGAACGAAAAATGTGATGATTGATGTCTTTGAACCCGTTAGTGATGCAGGCGGTGGCATCGTTGGCATTGTGCGGCTCACCTACCGGTTAGCTTCATTATTTGAGCTATTCTCTCAAGTCCGGGGGCAGATTGCGGTGATTTTATTGGTCGGAATGGCCTTGAGCCTGATCCTTGGTACCTGGCTGGCCATCAGCATCAGCCGGCCAGTTCAGCAAGTGACGGATGCGATTTACGGCATTGCCACAGGAAAACGGCGGGAACGGCTTGAAGAAAGAGGACCGGATGAATTACGGTCGCAAGCCCGGGCGGTGAATTATCTGGTCGATCAACTGCGTAGCCTGGAGCAATCACGCAGGCAATTATTGGCGAATCTGGTCCATGAAATTGGGCGGCCTCTAGGCGCATTGCGCTCGGCCATCCATGCGCTGGGCAGCGGCGCAGAAAATGACCCGCGATTGCTCAAAGACTTAACACAGGGGATGGATGATGAAACCCGGCGGTTGCAGAATCTATTGGAGGAATTGGCCAACCTTTATGATCAGTCACTGGGAAATCTCGAATTAAACCTGCAATGGGTAAATCCCTCTGACTGGCTGCCCGGCGTGGTACGGTCATGGGAAGCCGCTGCCGAGGAGAAAAAACTGCACTGGGAGGTGCGAATCCAACCGGATCTTCCACCCGTTCTTATGGATCCAGACAGGGTGGCTCAAATTATCGGAAATATGCTTAGCAACGCAGTGAAATACACGCCACCAGGCGGGGCGGTTCATATTGATTCTTCGACGAATGCTGATACTTTCCTCTTCAGGGTAAGTGACAGTGGTGTTGGAGTACAAGCAGAGGAAAAGGAAAAGATTTTTCTGCCATTTTATCGGGGCGATCCCAGCCGGCGGATAAAACAGGGCATGGGGTTGGGTTTGACGATTGCACGGGACCTGGCATTGGCTCACGGGGGCAAGCTTGAACTGGTTAGTCAGACTGGCCGCGGAAGCACATTTTTATTATCGCTGCCTCTGGAAAGTAAGGATTTACAGAAGTTTAATCCTTCTCAGTCATAAGGTAATCTTAAGGTTTATTTAGGGTTGCCATAAGGACGCAAACTGAGTCTTGTTTTATCCTGTACATCACAGGAAGGAGACTTCGAAATGAAAACTACTTTTTCAAAGATAACTTTCGCCACACTCGTGGCGGTACTGTTACTGGCTGCGTGCAGCGGTGCACCTCTATCTGCAGCAACCACATCAACCTCAACGACTGCTGTCCCCACTGCGGTACCCACCACTTCAGCCGTAGCGCCAGCCACAGCAAATCAGACTGGAAGCGGTCTGACAGCTTATGAAGCAGCGTTGGAAAACATTTATGCCACCGTCAACCCCTCGGTGGTGAGCATTGAAGTGACCACGCCGCAAGGCCAGGCACTCGGATCCGGGTTTGTTTGGGACGATCAGGGGCACATCGTGACCAACGATCACGTTGTGGCTGATGCGACCAGGATTCAGGTCAAGTTCTCTGATGGCAGTATGGTTGAAGCCAGTCTGGTCGGAGCGGATGCGGACAGTGATCTGGCTGTTATTAAGGTTGATAAAGCTCCGGTAAAATTTCAACCAATCCAGGTTGGCGACTCGACCAAGGTCAAGGTTGGCCAGGTGGCTGTAGCTATCGGTAATCCATTTGGGCTTGAGAACACCATGACGGCAGGTATTGTCAGTGCAATTGGCCGAACGATTTCTGCATCCACCAGCGGCACCAACTCCGCTACCGGCCAGAGCTTTTCCATTCCCGATATCATCCAAACGGACGCACCGATCAACCCTGGAAATTCGGGCGGTCCATTGGTTGATGACCAGGGCTCATTAATTGGCGTCAACTCGCAAATTGAATCCTCCGGGCAGGCAAATGCGGGCATCGGATTTGCAATTCCGTCCGCATTGGTATCAAAGGTCGTGCCTGCTTTGATCAAAGACGGCAAATACGGACATCCGTATCTTGGCATAACGGGTACTTCAATGACACCAGACCTGGCGACGGCAATGAAATTGGATACCGCGCAGCGAGGTGTGTTGGTGGTAGCTGTGACCTTGGATGGTCCTGCCAGTAATGCCGGGTTGATTGGCAGCAGTCAGACTGTCACCCTCAATGGACAGGACGTTAATGTTGGCGGCGATGTGATCACTGCGGCAGATGGAAAACCAATCAACACAATGGATGACCTTATCGCTTACCTGTCAGATCAGACAACGGTTGGACAGAAGATCCAATTGGCAATCCTGCGAGATGGTAAAGTACAGACAATTGAGGTCACCTTGACTGGCCGGCCAGAAAATGCAACAGTCAATCAGTCTCAGTCTCTGTCGAACGTTCCATCAGGAACGATCTGGCTGGGAGTCAACGTACAGCCCTTAACGGCGGAAATCGCAAGCGAGATGGGTTTGCCGAAGGATCAGACCGGGCTTATCATCGAGCAGGTGGAACCTGGCAGCCCGGCAGACGATGCCGGATTGCACGGAAGTTTCAAGCCGGTGCTGATCAATGGCAAGCGCGTACTGATTGGCGGCGACGTAATCACTGCTGTGGATGGGCAAGCCGTGAAAGCAACCGAAGAATTGGTCAACATCATTCAGAATTCCTCTAGTGGTCAGGAAATTACCCTATCCATCCTGCGCGATGGAAAACTGATGGATGTGAAGGCCACTTTAGCTGAAAGACCTTGATCTTCGATAACCTCGAATAATAAGGCGGCGGACCCAATGGTTCGCCGCCTTCCAATTCAGATAAGCATCAAGGTATAAATTCCATATATTATCCTATTGCATGAGTTTCAATTCCGTGTATACTGATTTTTACTTTTAATCCTTTCCGCGAGGCTACCATGATCCAGGTAAATCAAATTGACACGAAAGATCGCAAGCAGGTCGACCGTTTCCTGCAGTTCCATTATGATTTATACCGCGGGTGCAAACAGTGGGTTCCTCCGTTTTGGACAGATATGCGGGCTATGCTGGATCACAAGAAACATCCGTTTTATGATCATTCGGATGCTGATTTTTTCATGGCCGAACGGGATGGTAAGGTTATCGCGCGCATAGCCGCGATTGAAAACAAACCCTTTAACCAATACCACAATACAAAAAAAATGGCTTTCTACCTCTTCGATACCATCGAGGATAAAGAGGCAGCACAAGCCGTTTTTGAGCGAGCCTTCGAATGGGGACGCGCGCGCGGATTGACTGAGATTTCGGGGCCAAAAGGTTTCAGCGGGTTTGATGGTTACGGAATCCAGGTGGAAGGGTTTCAATACCGGCAAATGATGACGATGATGAATTACAACTATGACTACTACCCGCGAATCATGGAAGAGTTGGGTTTCGAAAAGGAAAATGATTTTGTTTCCTGCTACATACCCCGCGACCGGTTCATCCTTCCTGAGAAGGTGAACCGGGTGGCCGAATTGGTAAAGCAACGCGGTACCTTTGTTGTCAAGAGCTTTTCCGGCCGAAAAGAATTGCTCTCGTGGGCAGACAGGATTGGCAAGGCCTATAACCAGACTTTCGTCAATAATTGGGAATACTATCCATTAACCAATCGGGAAATAAAGTTTGCAGTAGATGGCGTGTTGACGATCGCTGACCCAAAATTGATCAAGATCATTCTTTTTGGCGATGAGGTTGTGGGTTTCCTGTTTGCGTTTCCTGATGTATCAGCGGCTTTGCAACGGCACGGCGGCAAGATTACCCCATGGGCGCTGGTGGATATCCTTTTAGAGATGAAACGCACCAAATGGGTATCCCTAAACGGTGTTGGCGTGCTGCCAGAATATCATGGTCGCGGTGGGAATGCATTGATGTATTACGAAATGCAGAAGACAATTGTCGATTTTAATTTCAACCACGCCGAGCAGACGCAAATGGCCGATACAGCCGTCCAGGTACGCAAGGATATGGAAACCTTGGGGGCAAAGATCTACAAGGTCCACCGGATCTTCCACCGGCAAATCTGATCTGCAGGGTTGAACCTACAGGGAAGCGCGAGCTTCCCTGTTTTTATTTACTTGTGCGGCGAGTTCAACGAATAAGAATACGATCCAAAGGTTTATGAATGGAATCAGCATGACAACATAACGTTGGAAAGGCAGTGGAATAAAGAAAACCAGCGAAAGAAAGGCGATCAAAGTCGCCAGTATCAATATACCGAATTGTATCCGTTTTGGATTACCAATCCAGGTTCGATAAGCTGCCAAAGCAAATCCCATTAGGGTCAACGTCAGCAGCATTACGCCGCCGGTAATTCCTCGTAAAAGATTATTCAGAGGATTTGAAAAATAAGCCTTTTCGGAAACTTGAGTATCTTGCAGGTAATTGGCAACGTCAGCGGTGGCAGGAGGAGAGATGTAAAGAAAGACCAACCAGCCGCTCAAACGTTGAGACGGCGTGTCCATAACCAGATCCGGGCTGACATTTGATACCGCTTCCACCTGTTGGGCGGCCAGAGTCGTGCGCGCCTCAAGCGCAGCCCAAGCCGTTTGGATGGGGTTTCTCCAGGCAACTGGATTGAGGATATAGGTGAGGAGCATGATGAAAATTGCGCATAGCAATACATTACGCAACCGTATTTTCCATGATGGTAGGCTTGAAAATATCCAAGCGGCCAGTAAAACAACCAAAACCAATCCAGCACTGGTGAATTTCGCATTAAACGCCAATGCTGCCGGAAGTGCCAGCAGGATAGGGTTGCTTTCCTTCTTCGCCATTACAAAGATAAGCCAACTAACGGCAAAGAGCAGAATGCTCTCAGCCATGGCACGGCGGCTGTGCATCAAAACTAATCCGTTTAAGGCAGTTAACCCAACATACAGCCAGACAAACCGCGGTCCAAAAAGAATCGTCCCTGCCCGGTAGGTGAAAAATAGCGTAAAACCAAACAACCAGGCAACAGAAAGGCGTGAAACGATCAAAAGATTAGAAACTGGCAAGGCGCCGCTGTGTTCGTTTTGTTGCCAGGTTCGTGTCCAATTCCAATCTATTGTTGGAGCTGGCATTCCGGCGAGGTTGCGCCCGATGCCAATCAGCCAGCGTGTCAGCGGCGCATCCAGCAGACGGTAATTCTGACGGACGGCATCCACTGGAGTTAGCGAATACACCAATTCTGCCGGATGGTGGACGAGCGTTTCCAAATCGCCGCTCATAAAAATATAAGTGGCTTCATCGGGGTGGAAGGGCACAGCTTTTGCACCATATAGAAATAGCCCTGTTATTATGGCTAAGATAAGGATCGGCAGAAGGTGTTTTGCTTTGGTCATGGGTTTGAGAACTGCAAATTAGCTGCAAGGGTGATCTGAATTGCTTGAGTAAAGGGATGCCCTTACAATAAGAAAAGCGAAAGTTGACGAACTACCCCACCTGCCATTCTATGCGATCTCGCAAAATCCGTCTACTATTCACCGCCATCCTTTTAACTGCAGCTGCTGGTTGGAAGGTGTGGATTCTATGGATGAACGCCGTTCCCTTCAATGGTGATGAAGCCATTGTCGGTTTGATGGCACGCCATATCCTGTTGCAAAGCGAGCGTCCAGCCTTCTTTTACGGGCAAGCGTACATGGGCAGCCTGGATGCCTACCTGGTGACGGCTGCTTTTGCAATCTTTGGCATCCAAATCTGGGTGATCCGGCTGGTCCAAGTCCTGCTCTATTTAGGCACGCTGGCGACGACCGTTTGGGTGTGCCAATATTTCTTCGGTTCTTGGGAAGCAGGCATGATTGCTGCCGCCCTCCTGGCAATTCCGCCTGTCAATATGACTTTGTATACCACGGCAAGCCTGGGCGGTTACGGCGAGGCGCTGCTGATTGGCAACCTGATCCTGCTTAGTGGAATGGCTTGGATACGACAGATACAAACTGGACACGATAAACAGAAGATTGTTCGGACTGGAATCTTTGGCGTTTGTTGCGGACTGGGATTATGGGCAAACGGTTTAACGTTGGTCTACAGCATTCCCATCGTCGTAATTGCTGGTATTAATATTGTTCGGCAAAAGAAAATTTCAGGGTCGAGTTTAGCATCGGTCATGGTTGCGGGCCTTGGTTTTCTCCTTGGCTCATTACCGTGGTGGTTATTTGCCTTCAACCAGGGATTTTCTTCGCTTATTACGGAACTGCTTGGCAATAATGTGGCCGTTGAAACAGGAACATGGCTGAGCCGAGTTGGACAGCATCTCCTCAATTTGATTCTATTAGGTGGAACGGTGACCTTAGGTTTTCGTCCGCCCTGGGAGATACGCTGGCTTGGTTTACCGTTAATTCCTTTTATTTTAATTTTCTGGCTGCTCGTGTTTTTTCTGTTCTTGAAGCAGTCCAGGAATAGTATGACGAAAATCCCGTTTTGGGTGTGTTTCGGTGTCTTAATTACTTTCGCTGTTGGATTTGTGTTTACTTCCTTTGGCGTGGATCCATCCGGTCGTTATTTCTTACCGGCGTTTTTGGTATTCTGCGTGGCGGCTGGCGCAGGTCTGGCATTTTCGAATTTATCCATTAAATTGAAAATTGCTGCCATTGCCGTTGTCCTGACCTTTCAAGCCTGGGGCACAATCGATTGTGTTCTAAGAAATCCGCCCGGTTTAACCACCCAATTCTATGCGCCGACTGTATATGATCACAGCGCCTACCCGCAATTGATCAAATTTCTTGAGCAGAAAGGTGAGACGCGCGGCTATTCTACCTATTGGGTCAGTTATCCACTGGCATTTCGATCCCAGGAGGATCTGGTTTTTTCGCCGGCTCTGCCTTACCATCCCGACCTTCGTTATTCCAGACGTGATGACCGGTATGCTCCCTATTCAATCCTGGTTGAAGAATCAGAACATGTCGCCTATATTACAGTCCGGAATTCCGGGTTGAATGAATACCTGCGCACCAATTTTTCACGGCTGAACGTTCATTGGCAGGAGCAAACCATTGGCGATTTTGAAGTGTTTTTTGCACTTTCGAGGACCGTCCGACCGCAAGAAATTGGCCTGGGGGGCATACAGCCATGACGGGTATTGCCCGAGAAACAGCAAATGAGAGAAAAAACAGCGACCGGCTGATTTTTGTTCTTATCCTGGTGCTGGTTTTCTTAATGGCGGCCCGCACGCCTCTGGATACCGATTTATGGTGGCATTTACGTGCCGGTGAAGTCACGTTGCAAAGCGCGCATCCGATGCTAACCGATACGCTCTCCTTCACCCGTGAAGGAAATCCCTGGATCAATCATAGTTGGCTGTCGGAAGTTGGCATGGCATTGTTGTTCCGGGTGGGCGGGTACCTGGCGTTGAGTGCCATCGTGGCGCTCGTGGCGGCCGCAAGCATGGCAGTCCTTTACCAGCAAATGACCGGACCCGCGCTGCTGCGCGCATTTGTCATTTTACTGGCAACACTGGTCGCTGCTGTGGTTTGGTCGCCGCGTCCGCAAATCCTCTCGCTATTGCTATTGGCCGTATGTGCTTTGATTCTGGATGATTTCCGCCGTAAAGAGATCAATCACTTGTGGCTGTTGCCGCCATTGTTTGTTTTGTGGTCAAACCTGCATGGGGGGTATCCGCTGGGCTTGGGTTTGATCGGTGCTTTCATGGCTGGTGAATTCATTGATGCTCTCTTCGAAGGCCGACCATCCTGGCAAAAACACTGGTCGCAGATGCGAAAATATACCATCCTGTTGGTCGTTTGTGGTCTTGCGGTGGTAGTTAACCCGAACGGCCTGAACATGTGGAAAATTCCTTTCCAGACAATGAGTGTAGCGGTGCTGCAAAATGCAATTCCAGAATGGGCTTCAGCCGATTTTCACGATCTGGTACAACAGCCTTTCCTCTGGATGATAATCGCGGTATTCGCCAGTTTCTCAATGGCTGGCCGGCGCATCGATGGAGCTGACTGGATAACGATCCTGATGTTTGGTGCAGCTGGATTGATTGCCCGCCGTAATTTCGGACCGTTTGCCATGGTGGCCGCACCAATTCTATCCCGCTACTTTTGGCAGGCAGTTTGTGCGATTTGCGATGCAAACCTATGGTTGAAAAGGCGAGTCTCGGGGACGAGCCTGAATCGGACTATACCTAAGCACCTCAGCAAAGCAATCAATTTATCCTTGATGGCATTGATTGGATTTATTGCCATAATCAAACTATTTGTTGTCAGCCAACCGCAATTTGTAAACGTATATGAACAAACTTTATTTCCGGTGGATGCCGTAAGTTGGCTGAAGGAGAATCCGCAAAAAGGAAATCTATTCAATTCCTATTCCTGGGGGGGGTACCTGACCTGGGCGTATCCCGATAAAAAAGTGTTCGTGGATGGGCGAACTGATTTATTCGGAGATAAGATCATAGGCGATTGGCTTACCGTAACGGAAGCAAGCCAGGGCTGGCAGGATATTCTGGATCAATGGCAAATTGGCACGGTGTTGGTTGAACCTGACCGGCCTGTTGTGAAGGTGCTGTCTGAAAATGGCTGGCGGTTATTGTATCGTGATCATACCGCCGTGATCTTTCAAAAGGATCCCGCCGAATGAATCGCAAATCGGATGTACTTAACCGATTGGGTCTTTTTGTGTTAGCACGGTTGATTTTATATTTGACTCTGCCGCTCGAGGGATTGCACGGTTACGGCGATTTTGTGACTTTTTTTTCGGTGACGCAAATCCCAGGTTGGCCTTTTTTAAATTATTGGGTGGAATTTCCGCCTGTGTTTCCTTTCCTATCCGAGATTCTGATGCGGGTCTCCGGCGCGCAGCTGCACGTTTATACCTACCTATTGCTTTTCGTTTTACTGGCAGCGGATGCGGGAAACCTGTATTTCTTCCAACGCCTGGCCAGCCATTTGTGGAATGAGGAGAATCGTCATTTCAGAATCGATCTTTACACCGTAATCTTGATTGCGCTGCCATACAGCTGGTGGTATTTTGATCCGTTGGCCGTCTTGTTCTTATTGGCAGGAATAACCTACGCAGTTGAAAACCGCCCTATGCGTGCTGGCGTGATGTGGGGTTTGGGCGCATTGGTCAAGTTTTTCCCTTTTCTTGGATTTGCGACATTGTGGAATTGGCGAATACCAGGACGGATGCTTAGGACCGCTGCTGTTGCCATCGGTATCTTTCTGGTCGGGATCGCCGTGCTATGGCTCGTTTCTCCCCAGTTTACGCAGGCCTCCCTGCAGTCGCAAGGCAGAAAAGGCTCATGGGAAACGATTTGGGCGTTGGTGGACGGAAATTTAACGACTGGAAATTTTGGTAATCTGGTTGACCGTTTGGATGCTCGGCTGGCGACCCGCGCAATTGGTAACCCGCCGCGGATTTCGCCCTGGGTTACATTACCGCCCTTTGTTTTGTTAGGTGTATTCCTGTTGAGAAAATCGAAAACATCATTACCGCAGCCTTTAGCCGCAGTTGGACTGGCGTTTTCCCTGTTTTTTCTCTGGTCGCAGGGCTGGAGCGTGCAGTGGGTGTTGTTTCTAATCCCGATCATCTTATTAGGACTTGAAAAAAGGCATGCAAGTCTCCTATCAGTGACCTTTATTCTAGTGAATGTGTTGGAATGGCCGTTGTTGTTATCCAGGGGGCTGTTTAATTTGTTGCCCGTGACGGTCCTTTTTCGCACCACCTTATTCATTCTGTCTGGCTGGTTATTTGGCAGGCAGCTGCTAACGGAGTCGCAGACCGAACAAAGTAAGGATTGAATCTAGCTCTGTCTGACCATTGTGTGGAGAGAAGCCTTATTTTAAAAAGTCTTATAATTATGCAAATCCCACTGCTTAGCACATGACATTTGGTTGCGATCCGAAACTGGTCGCGGCAATATCGTTTGGAGGTTGATTTGTTCAGACGGCGGAATACTTCCTGGATTTGGATCGTTGTGGCTATCGTGCTCATCGCTGCAGCTGTGGTTTTGACGATTGGAAATTACCGGTATGCTTCACTTAATCCAGGTGGTAATGATTTCCTGGTGCATTGGATGGGTACACGCTCGTTCATTACCGAAGGAATCAGCCCTTACTCAGATGAAGTGGCTTTACGAATTCAAAATAAGGTTTATGGGCGGCCCGCGCAGCCTGGTGAACATGAATTACGGGTAGCCTATCCTTTGTACTCCATCGTTTTATTCCTGCCATTTGCTTTAATCAAAGATTTCACCCTGGCCCGTGCGGTTTGGATGACGGTGCTGGAAATTGCGCTGGTCGTTTTATGCTTTCTTACCTTGCGCCTGACCCGTTGGAAACCGACGCCCCTCATCCTGATGCTTTTATTGTTGTTTTCGTTGTTCTGGTACCACGGTCTGCGGGCTTTGATCCTTGGAAATGCCGTGATTCTGGTGACTGTAATGATCGTCGGGGCCTTGCTTGCGATAAGAATCGAAACTGATGAATTGGCAGGCGTTCTGTTAGGGTTTACTACCATCAAGCCCCAGGTAGTGGTGGTGCTGCTGGTCTTTATAACGATATGGGCTATCAACCGTAAACGTTGGAAAATCATCCTTTGGTTGTTTGGGACTGTTTTCTTATTATCTGCTGCTTCGGCACTCCTGATGCCGGATTGGATAATGCAAAATTTACGCGAAGTGATCCGTTATCCAGGCTACAATCCGCCGGGGACTCCGGCAACTGTTTTCTCGATCTATATGCCGGGGGTTGGTAGCCGGATTGGGCAGGCGGTTTCCATCTTCTTAATTGTAGTTTTGCTGGTTGAGTGGTGGCTATCGCTGCGGGGCGATTTTCGGGCTTTTCTGTGGGCTGCCTGCCTGACGCTGGTGGCCAGCCAATGGATTGGAATCCAGACCGACCCGGGCAATTTCATCGTTTTATATCCGGCTGTCATCCTGGTTTTGGCCATGTGGGATGAACGCTGGCATCGGGCAGCGAGTCTTTTGACGATTGGCAGTCTGGTGCTGCTTTTTGTTGGAATCTGGTTGGTATTTATTCGAACTCTTGAGCGGTCCTACCAGCCAATCCAAAGTCCCCTATTGTTTTTCCCGCTCCCGCTTTTACTTTTCCTTGGCCTGTACATGGTACGCTGGTGGGCTGTAAAGCCGCAAAAAACCTGGATGACTTCTCTGGCTCATAGGCTGCCATGACCAAAAAGCGGCAGCGCGTCTATCTGCTGGCGATCCTTGCGGTTTCAGTGGTATGTCGCTGCATCGCTCTCGGAAACCGCGGCATTCAGTATGATGACGCTTTTAGTTTTTTTCTAGCCATACGGTCACTGCCTGAAATTGTGAGCGGAACAGCAGCTGATACCATGCCGCCTCTGTATTATTTCCTTCTGCATTTTTGGCTTGCTATCAGTCGTGAGTTGTGGTTTTTGAGATTATTGAGCGTCATTCTTACGCTATTCAGCAGCTTTATTCTTTTCAAATTGGTTTCCGAATTAGCTGGGGCGAAAGCAGGACTCTGGGCAGTCTTATTTGCTGCCTTTTCACCATTGCAGATTTATCACGCGCAAGATTTGCGGATGTATGCGCTACTCGAGTTCTTCCAGTTAGGTTACGCATTTTGCCTTATCAAAGCCTGGAAACCGGAACAGTCAGTTGGGAAAAATGCCCTCGGATGGTGGATAGGTGCCATTTTCTTTGCCGTTGGGGCGATGTATACCCACAACCTCGCCATCTTTGGCCTGGTTGCAGCGGATATTTACCTGTTGTTCAAGCGGAATTGGCGGTTGCTGGGGAAATTGATACTAGCCCAGGTTGCGATTGCTCTATTTTCGCTGCCGTGGTTGATCATGATCCCAGGCCAGCTTGAGAAGGTGCAACGGGCATTCTGGACTCCCCGGCCTGGAGTGGTAGAGGTGGTGCAAGCTTTCTTGATGTGGTTCATGAACTTACCGTTGAGCGGTTTTTGGATGGTTCTCGCCGCCGTGTTGGGCATCCAGGCTTTCGTATTGGTTCTATTTGAATTGTACCGTGCGCGAAAGATTTGGAAAGAACCGGGTTATTTGGTCGCCTGGGCTTTTGTTCCTCCAGTGCTTTTATTTGTTATTTCCTACTTCACCCGTCCAGTTTTTGTTCCGCGCGGTTTCCTGGTATCATCGATGGCATTTTATGGTCTGGCTGGAATTGTGGTTGCAAAACGGGGATTGATCGGAAAATGGATAGCTGGAACGATCCTCCTGGCAGCCCTGGTTTCGTTGCCCTTCTTTTACACATTCGCGGAATTTCCACGATCGCCTTTCTATCAGGCGACCATTGCATTAAAACAGGATTTGCAACCGGATGGGGTAATCATTCACGATAACAAGTTGAGTTATTTTCCAAGCCATTTTTATGCACCTGAATTACCGCAGCATTTTCTGGCGGATGAACCTGGTTCGTTTAATGACACCTATGCCATTCCCTCCCAGCAGGCGATGCAGCTTATCCCTGATGCAAACCTGGAAACTGCAATTGGTGGCGCAAACGAGGTTTTTTTTGTAGTTTTCACCCAGGCAATCGAGGAATACCGGTCAGCCGGAAGACAAAATCACCCTGCCATGGTATGGTTAGATAGTCATTTCATTCAAACGGACTTGATGGAATTTAACGATCTGCAGGTAATCCGGTATGAACGGTAAGCAATTCATAGCTGGGTTGCGCCGGCCTGTGGTGATGCTTTTATTCGCTGCTGTAACTGTGTTGGTAATTGCGGCCATCCTTCAGACGGTTCCTGGATATATGGATGCGGAATACTACTATGTCGGTGGGCAGCAATTATTCCTGGGACGGGGGTTTACAGAGCCATTTCTCTGGAATTATCTCGACCAACCTGCCGGATTACCGCACCCAGCTTTTACATATTGGATGCCTCTGGCGTCGATCTTGAGTTTCATAGGCATGCGGCTGACTGGAGCAGGGTCATTCCTGGCGGCACGCTGGCCGTTTCTACTTTTTTCAGCCTTGATCCCGTGGCTGACTTATCGGCTAACCCGAGCAATTGGCGCAAAGCCCGCCACGGCGCAACTGGCGGGTTGGCTGGCAGTTTTCCCTGGTTTCTACCTGGTCTATTCGACCTTGACCGAAACGTTTGCGCTTTACATGCTTGGCGGAACGCTGTTTTTTCTGATCATCTCGCTGGATGGCAGACGCTGGAAGACAAACCTTTCCTGGCTGCGGTTTGGCATCCTGGGACTGATTGCCGGTTGGATGCATGCTTCCCGGGCAGACGGGCTGCTATGGTTCGGCCTGGCAGGCCTGGTCTGGATCGTTGAGATTTTTGCCGGCATCCGCAATAAATCGTTAAATTGGAAACAGGCAGCGGGCGGGTTTGCTTCGGTGTTATTAGGTTACATCCTGGTGATGGGCGCCTGGTATGCTCGCAATGTCAACCTTTATGGGGTATTGTTTTTACCGGGCGGTGCAAGAACCCTTTGGCTCATAAATTATGACCAGACTTTCACTTTGGATGCCAATACATTGACGCCTCAAAGTTGGTTGGCTGCCGGATGGGCCGAAATGATGAAAGCACGCGGCTGGGCATTGATTCTAAACCTCAAGAACTTCATCGCCGTTCAAGGCTCTGTTTTCCTCCTCCCATTCATTCTTGTCGGGTTGTGGACCAAGCGAAAAATTGCGGGCATCCAGTATGGCATGATTGGGTGGGTGCTGACCCTGGCCGCCATGACTCTGGTTTTTCCATTTTCCGGATCGCGTGGCGGGTTCTTGCACAGTGGAGCGGCTTTTCAGCCGTTATTTTGGGCTTGCGCTGCAGTAGGCCTGGATAATGCAATCACTTACGGCGCATCAAAACGCAGCTGGAGCCGAAAAATGGCCTGGCGTGTCTTTTCCATCAGTGCAGTGGTACTGGCGGCCCTGGTGACCGTCTGGGCGTTCTGGGGGAGGGTTCTACACCCCGATCTGCGTTCTCCGGGGTGGATAACAGGCCAGGAAAATTACCGGGCGGTGGGGGCGTATTTAGATCAAAACAATATCCCGGAAACGGATTTATTCCTTGTCAATGATCCACCGGGGTTTTTTCTGGCGACTGGACGATCCTCGATAGTTATTCCAGACGGCGGTGAACAGGAATTGTTCGCGGCTGCCCAAAAATATGGGGCAAAGTATCTTGTTTTAGATCAGAATAACCCCAAGCTGATTCAACTCTATCAATCCGAAAATGGAATTCACGCGTTTGTTTTCGTAAATGCGGTCGGACCGGTTAAGATTTACCAGGTAATTGAAGCCGTGAAAGGTCCCAGCTAATGGTTTGGATGAAGAAAATTAACTGGATTATTCCCTCCATAGCGTTTACCGCACTATTAGCTTGCATTCTGGCTAGCAAGTCGACCTACCGGATCGGTTTCCCTTTAGATGACGCCTGGATTCATCAAACCTACGCTCGAAATTTGGCAATGAACGGCGAGTTTACGTTTATTCCTGGAATGCCGTCAGCCGGGTCTACTTCGCCGTTGTGGACTTGGATGCTTGTGCCAGGACATTGGATCGGCGGTGCGGGCATATATATCTGGACATTTTTCCTGGGGGTCGCCAGCCTGGTCGCGCTGGCATTGGTTGGTGAAAGATTATTCCGTTTGATGGTTACTCCAACCAATATCTGGCTGCCTGTGGCTGGTTTGCTGTTGGTCTCTGAATGGCATTTGGTTTGGGCAGCAGCCTCCGGGATGGAAACAACCCTATACAGCGCGGCGATTTTACTGATATTCTTCCTGGCCTGGCATGAGAGGTCGCCAGTCTGGGCGCTGGGATTGTTAATTGGCGTGGCCGTGTGGATCCGGCCGGATGCCATCACATTATTCGGTCCGGTTGGTTGGATGCTCCTTTTTCAGAATGGCTCCAGTCAAAATCGATTGAAACGATTGGGATGGATGATAGGCGGATCGTTTTTGCTAATAGCTGCCTACTTGATGTTCAATCGTCTCTTGTCCGGCAGTCTGTGGCCGACGACGTTTTATGCCAAACAAGCTGAATATGCCATTTTGTCACAAGGAAGCTTCATTTCCCGATATTTTCGCATAGCCACCCTGCCGTTGGTCGGGGTTGGCACTTTACTGCTGCCAGGCTTTATTTTTCAATTTTGGAATATTGTGAAGAACCGAAATTGGCGGTCGGCTGCGATGATGTTGTGGTGGCTTGGATATACCGGTATTTATGCATTCAGGCTGCCGGTTGGATACCAACATGGCCGATATTTAATCCCGGCTATGCCTATTTTCTTCCTATTAGGGCTGAGCGGGAGCCTGGCAATCTACCAGTCGGTAAAAATATCGCAGCGTTGGAAGCGCCGCTTGAAATTTGCCAGCACCGCTGCAATTTTTCTGGTTTCTCTGGCCTTTTTAATTAGCGGTATCCGCGCATATGCTGAAGATGTTGCCGTGATTGAATCCGAAATGGTCGATACTGCCCGCTGGCTTCAGATCAATACCGAACCTGATGCTTTGTTGGCTGTTCATGATATCGGTGCAGTCGGTTATTTTTCGCAACGAAAAATCATCGATTTGGCCGGCCTTGTCTCTCCTGAAGTAATTCCATTTATTCGAGATGAGACCAGGTTGGCGGAATATTTGGATGCAAAAAAGGTAAATTACCTGGTGACTTTTCCGGATTGGTACCATGAATTGCCAGAAGGCAAAGAGGTTGTGTATCAAACTGATGGAAAGTTTTCGCCAGCCCAGGGAGGAACAAATATGACCGTCTACCGCTGGGAAACTCAAAAGTAACCTGCGCGAACTCTAAAGGTTATGCTAAAATTACTTGATTGACTGCTTATCAGGCTGGATCTGGCTCTGGAGTAATTGGGGAGGGTTCTAATGGTCATGAATCAAGAAGTGGATAACACCTGGGAAATTTATCAACACGACATATCCATCGAACTTGACAATGCTGAGCGTTCACTGAAAGAGTTGAACACTACCTTGGATCAGAGCCAGGGCGAGTTGACAAAATTGACCCAGCGGAATTCCGCGATGTCAGCCCACCTTCAACAGGTACAATCCCAGTTAAATTCGATCGCGCCTGGCGAAATAAAAAATGCATACACAGCGGCGATGGAATCACAACAGCGGCTGCTTCTTTTACGTGGTCAAATCGAGAAATTGCAGTCAGACCAGAGCAGTTTGAAGCGATATATCGAATCGCTGGAACGTGCCAGCCATTTCCTGGCTGAAGACCACGAACCTCCGCGGAGAGGCCGCAACTCCCGCCGCATGGCCATGCTTGAAATGTTGATCAACGCACAAGAATCTGAGCGGTTGCGTTTATCCCGCCAGATGCACGACGGTCCGGCGCAGGCGTTATCGAATTTTATTGTTCAGACTGAAATTGCCTTGCGTTTTCTAGAAATTGATCCTGAGAAGGCGAAACAAGAATTAAGCAACTTAAAAACCTCGGCGATGACGACCTTTCAAAAGGTACGTTTGTTTATCTCGGATCTTCGCCCGATGATGTTGGATGACCTTGGTTTGATACCGACTGTTAAGCGCCATGTAGAAACGTTTAAAGAGCAGCAGCCAAATTTTGATGTCACCATGGCAATCAAAGGCGGAGAAAAGCGCCTTGAACCATACCTGGAAGTAATGGTATTTCGGGCAGTCCAGGATACGTTGGCTAATGTGGCCCGGTTTAATTTGGATAGCCCTGTAAAAGTCCAGGTTAACATACAACTAACCATCGAAGATACCTTGGTGAAATTATCAGTAACTGACAATGGCAAAGGCTTTGATCCAACCGCGATGCCGGAAGGCACGGATATCAGTGTTAAGTTGATTCGCGAACGTGTTGAAATGTTGGGCGGTTTCCTGGAGGTTGAATCATCCACCGGGAAGGGAAGCCGGATTACTTTCCAAATTCCATTAGAAGCCTCAACTGAAGCGAAATCATAGTTTATTTATAGGAGGATTTTATGACGAAAACGATCGGTATATTAACGGGTGGGGGGGATGTACCCGGACTTAATCCAGCAATCAAAGCAGTGGTAATGAGTGCTCTGGAGCAGGGTTATAAGGTAATTGGCATCCGCCGCGGATGGATGGGTTTGCTTCAATATAATCTGGATGAGCCATCGACTCATGATTATTATGTTCGTCCTCTTAACCGGGAAGATGTCAGAAAGATTGATCGAACTGGCGGCACATTCTTGCACACCTCACGGACAAATCCGCAAAAAGTTGCCGAAAACGCGATCCCCGATTTTTTACGGGGTTCCAAATGGGGCAAAAAACGGGATGATGGAACCACTGATTTTACCGAGTACTGTTTAAATATTCTCAATCACCTGGGAATCGATGTGATGGTACCGATTGGCGGCGATGACACCTTGAGCTTTGGCGTGCGTCTCCATAAAGAGGGCTTCCCGGTCGTTGCGATTCCAAAGACCATGGACAATGACGTTTTTGGCACGGATTATTGTATCGGTTTCTCAACCGCTGTCACCCGCAGCGTTGAATTTATTACCAATATGCGTACTTCAGTTGGGTCGCATGAACGAATCGGCGTCGTTGAACTATTCGGGCGTAATTCTGGAGAAACCAGCCTGATTAGTGCATATTTATCCTATGTTGACCGGGCAATCATCTCTGAAGTGCCGTTCGATATCCACCGTCTGGCGCAGTTCCTGGCAGAGGATAAACGAAATAATTCCTCCAATTACGCAATTATGACAATTTCTGAAGGCGCCATTATGGAAGGCGGGGAGATCATTGAGAGTGGTGAAGCCGATGCCTATGGCCACCGGAAATTGGGCGGGGTTGGTGAAATGGCTGCGGCCGAGATCAAACGGATCACGGGCCAGAATATTATGTATCAGCAATTGGGTTATTTGATGCGTTCCGGTGCGCCTGATTCCCTTGACCGCATGGTCGCCATGTCCTATGGAAACCTGGCTGTGCAGCTCATTCGCCGCAACGAGACTGGCAAGATGGTTGCGTTGCACGGTGGAAAATATGCAACGGTACCGGTCGAGATGGTATTGGCCGGAAAGAAACGCGTTGATATCCCCAGTTATTACGATATCGAAAACTATCGTCCCAAGGTACGCGACTTTATGGGCGTGCCGATGTTCCTGAGTTAAGCAACATTTCCAAATAACGGCTCCTGCTGAAAGTAAACTGGCAGGAGCCTGTTTTTTGAGGTGTTTTATGCCAAAAGGCGATCAAGGTGTCGACCAAACGCGTTATAAATTAATTCCCAGAACATTAATCTTTATCACGTGTGTTGATGAAGTTTTATTGATCAAAGGTGCAGCCACCAAGCGGATTTGGCCAGGCTTGTATAACGGCATCGGCGGCCACCTTGAACAGGGTGAAGACGCATTAAGTGCTGCGCGCCGCGAACTGCTCGAAGAGACCGGTCTGGCAGTCCGCGATTTGTATTTATGCGGCACCTTAATCGTGGATGCGTCACCTGGATTGGGAATCGGCATATATATATATCGAGGGTTATATGAGGGCGGAGATTTAAAACAATCGAAAGAGGGCAGCCTGGAATGGCATCCTGCCGATCAGATTAATGGATTGCCGTTGGTGGAGGACTTGAAAATCATCCTTCCGCGCGTGCTATCGACCCATCCAGGCGATTCTCCGTTTTCAGCCAGGTCATTTTATGATGAAAACGACCAGTTAATGGTCGTCTTTTCAGAGTGATTAGCTTTCTTTTATAGATCTTTCGTAAAAAACTAGCAGTGTATTTCCATATTTCCGTTGTTCGAACTCAGTAAGATTCGTCAGGGTCAACGGGCGATACTCGATTGGATCAATTTGAACAATGACCCAGGTATCAGGTTGCAGCCACCCCGGATTTTTATCGAGTGAGTCCATCGCCTGAACCCACATATCTTTATATTGGGGAGGTGCGACAAAAATAATGTCAAAGGTGCGGTCTGGACGGCGGTTGAGCATGGTAAAGGCATCACTTTGAAGAACCTCAGCTGCTTCGAGAAGTTTTGTTTTTTCAAGATTGGCTCGTATGGTGTTTATGGCAGGCCGGTTGAGGTCGACAAAACGCACAAAACTGGCTCCGCGGCTAAGTGCTTCGATTCCTACCGCGCCAGTCCCGCCGAATAAATCCAACCAGGCAGTGCCTTCTGTCTCCGTGCCAAGAATATTAAATAACGCACCCTTAACCATATCGGTGATGGGACGGGTGATATCTCCTGGCACGTCCTGAAGGCGAATGCCGCGGGCTTTGCCGGCGATGACACGGGGCGTGCTCATAAACCTTGATTCTCGACTGCGTTGCGCGCGGCAAGTAGGTTGCCGTACGGCGCAGTGATCGGTACCACGCAACCGGTTCCAAGAATAAAGCGCAAACCGTCTGTTTGGTCGATCGCGTCCTCTGCTTCAGCCTGGATTGCCTCAGGTGTGCCGAGGATCATGCTTTCGATGCGGCGTAAACCTCCGCATACCGTTCCAGGGAAGCGTTTCAATCCATCCGCAAGGTTCGGCTGGGTGGAGCGATCGTGCCAATTCATTACCTGAACCGGGTAATCGGCCAAAAGATTGAACATCACGTTTTGGCCATGTAGATGAAGCATATTGAACCAGAGCAGGTTGGCGGCTTCGAGGATCGCGAGGTCGTATGGCCTGGAGAATTCGGAAAATTCCGTTTCGGAGAGCAATCCATATTGCGCGTGCTGCACTGCATAGAATAAACCATCGGCACCTGACGCAATAACCTGTTGGACAAAATCGATGGTTGTCTGCGTAATTATATCCAGGCCATGTTTAACGGCTTCGGGATATTGGCGGAGATGAACCAATAATAGATCTTTGCCAATTAAATGTTTAGCCTGGGCAAGCGGATTGAATATCGTTTGCAGGATAGGTGTATCAGGTGAAAATGTTTTTGCCAATTCTCTTAGGCTCTCTACTTGAGCCGCTAAATATCCTTTTTTGGGATCAAGTACCGCCAACCTTTCCCAATCCTCAGGCCGTTGAATAGGGTGTGAAATAAATTGTCGCGTCCCTTCCTCATCACCGCACCATTCATCTTCAACACCCCAATCGCGGATGCAAAAGGATGATGCTGGAGTTACCTTGATGAGGTCAAAATCAAACGTATTTTGATAGGCAGCAATTGCTCTGGTCAAAAGGAGCGGGTTTTGGTCATCGACAGGAAAATGCCGCCAAAGGGCTACAGGAATCCGGTCGGGTCTTTGGCCGGAGAGAACGGTCTCAATCCTTTGCCGATGGGTTAATTTATTGTTTGCTGCCGTCACCATTTTCTCCATCATCAGTTGTTATTTGTGTGTCTCTTGATAATTGGTCAAATAATTCAATCACCCCTTTTTCTTCCTTTTCCATCTTCGACATGAAATCGAACATGAAATCGGTCTGTCGTAAACGCAGCGCCATCGGCGCTACAGCCTTTAGGTCAGAAAGATCAATTTCAAGACGGTTGTCAGCTGCAGCATAAGCTTTCGCAGCCTCAAACAGGGTTATTTCAGAACGCAAAGAATCAATTTTCAAAGACCGCACCAGGCGGATGCCAAACCTTCCAATTTCCGCAGATAATCGGACCTTTGGCAATATATCAATCGCATTTTGTATCTCTTTGCGGGCTACAGATGTAATCTCCTGGTAGAGGTCCGTAAATGCGCGCGGATTGCCGCGATGTTGGATGACGCGCTGGTAGGCTTCCCAACGTTCATCGATGCCTTCCAGCCCGCGAACAATCACACGCAAACCAAAACGGTCCATGATTTGCGGGCGAAGTTTACCTTCTTCAGGATTCATCGCACCAATCAGGCGAAAACGGGAGCGGTAGGTTGCTGAAACCGCCCCGCGCCGGATTGTGTAGTAGCCCATGGCAGCTGAATCCAGAATGGCGTCGATAATATCATCCGACAGTAAATTGACTTCATCGACATAAAGAATATTTCGGTCTGCCTGTGCCAATAAACCGCGTTTTAATCTCAATCGGTCATTGGCTGACGCTCGTTCATCAATTCCGCCGATGGCGTCTTCCAATCTGGAATTGAGCGGAAGTTCGACCATTCGGACATGATCCGCGTAGGTCAGCGGAATGCCGTTTGCAACCTTTTGAGCACAATCCGGACAAATTGCGCTCATCCCTTCCGTTTCCAGGTCCTCTGGCAGGCAACCATAAAAGCAACTGCTACGATCGACTTCTGGTAGGAGGCCGAGCAGACTGCGAACCGCCGTCGATTTTCCCGTGCCACGCGGGCCAATCAACAGCGTTCCGCCGATGGCCGGGTTGATCAGAGTCAGTAATAAGGCCAGCTTCATCTCGGATTGACCCACCATCGCCAGAAATGGAAACGGGAGAGGTTCCAAAACCAGGCCGGAATCCTCCTGCGGTAACTGTTGGGCGGCGGTACGGCCAGTAACCAGGTCAATTAACTCGCGAAGTGAACGAACACTGGTGACCTGTTCGGGTTCGAGCGAAAGATTTGGAAGATTAGGCGGATTATCATCCATCATCGATTAACTCACGTCGTTATAGGTCCAGTAACGATTGGCAATGAAATTCCACATCATCACAACCAGGATAGCCGAAGCTAGCATAAGATTGTGGCCAACAGTGACCGGTGATAAAAAGAAACGCGCTGGAACCGTTTGTGTAGCGAGACGGATGAGCGGTTTTTCCAATAGAGACACCAAAGAAGTGCGTATAGCCAATCCAACCAGGCTGACCAGGACAAATTGCGTCATCTGGTGCGTGAGTGGTTTACTGCGAGAATCCGGATAAGTCCAATATCGGTTCCATAGGAAATTACTGATGATGGCAGCGACGAACGATGCAATACTGGCCCAAATCGCAGGAACATGAAAGCCAGCAGTCAATAAATTAAAAATGCCAAAATCAACCACCGCACCAAAAATGCCAACCATGGCAAACTTAAGAAAACGGCTGCGTTCTTTGGGATTTGCCAGGATCATTCCAAACTCATTTTCATTCTAAAATATGGAATCGACCGGGTTATACCTTCCTCCAGAGTAATCTTGGGTTCCCACTTCAGGATTGTTTGCGCGCGGGTAATATCCGGGCGGCGGCGCTGAGGGTCATCACCGAGGCGCAAATCCGCTTTCTGCTCAATTCCGGCAGTGTTTTCGGCGATGCGGTTAATCACCTTCGCGAATTCCATAATTGTGATTTCAGACGGGTTGCCGATATTAACCGGCATATGCTCATCCGAAAGTAATAGCCGGTAAATACCCTCAACCAGGTCATCGACATAACAAAAACTTCGCGTCTGGCTGCCGTCTCCATAAACCGTGAGCGGTTCGCCCCGCAAAGCCTGTTGAATAAAATTAGGCACCACACGACCGTCATCCAGGCGCATGCGGGGGCCATAGGTATTGAAAATCCGAACAATGCGTGTATCCACTGCATGAAAGCGGTGGTAAGCCATGGTAAGGGCTTCCGCGAAACGCTTTGCTTCATCATAAACGGAACGAACGCCAATTGGATCGGCATGGCCCCAATAGGTCTCTTTTTGGGGATGTTCCAACGGATCGCCGTAGATTTCGCTGGTGGAAGCAAGCAGGAAGCGGCCATTATTTGCCTTTGCGACCCCGAGCATATTATGAGTGCCTAAAGCGCCTGCTTTCATGGTTTGAATGGGTAAATTGGTGTAACCATAAGGCGAAAGCGGATTCGGGCTGGCGGGTGAGGCAAAATGCATTACTGCATCCACTTTGCCACCTGGGACGAAAATAAAATTGGCAACATCATGGCGCACAAAGGTAAAGTCCTTATTGCCAGAAAGGTGGGCCAGGTTTTCAGGATTACCGGTAATAAAATTATCCATTCCTATGACTTCATGACCCTCCAAAAGCATGCGTTCGCACAGGTGGGAGCCTAAGAATCCAGCCGCTCCAGATATAAGAATTCGCATTGTGTCCTCTCAATCTATGAAAATGAACTTAACGCCAATCGACCATTGTGATCAAACCGTCGCCGGTAATTTGCTGACTTTGGTTATTGGCCGTGTTTACCAAATAAAGGTTGTTCTGATAAATTACCGCAAGCCAGAAGGTATCTTCCATCAGCTTCGGTGACCAAACCAGTTCTTGCGGTTGGATACCTGGAGAGCCTTGTGCGGGGAATACCTCGTGTTGGTTTGAACCATCCTGATCCATCACCATAATTCGGTAATTGCTGGTTTCACTCTGGTCTTTGAAAATTGATTGCAGGTATGCAACCTGAAAATCCCCCTGTCCATTAACGGGCGATGGCTGTGGGTAAGCAAACATCCCACTCTGATTGACCAATGTAAGCGGATTTCCGTCATCATCAGGAAGGATTGCGGCTAAATTAAATAGTGGGGAGGCTTCATTGTTGGTTAGGCCAGACATTGGGGCGTGCAATGTGGTGTAGAGTGCGCTGTGATCTTTAGACCAGCCTAATCCCGGTACCCAGGCCCAATCACTTCCGGTCTGATAAGGAATAATCTCCACCAATGGATCGAGCGTCTTCTTATCGAGATTAACCAGGCCAATTCCGTCCGGGCGCGCATAAGCCAATAAAACGCCGTCCGGCGACCAGGCGTAGGTGGTGCCCCACCATCCATAAATACCGCCAGAACTGGCGTCAAGAATTTTTTCCTGGCGAACAATGGTTCCTCCAGACCCGAAAGTCAGCTTATTAAGGTCATTGTTTGCCTGCCAGCCAGGCGAAGCAGAGCGAGGCTCGACCGTGGAAAAAATGATTGTCAGCCCACCATTCGGAACCCAATCAGCAAAGTGGACGACGTTCTTGACCTTCAAATTTAATGGGCGGGCATTTTCCTGGTCGAGGTTGATCGCCCACAAGGTATTGATATCAGAAGAACTCTTGGCGGCTTTGCGAGTGAATAGCAACCAGGACGCATCGAGGGATAGGCGGAGTATTCGACCATCGAGGTCACCAGTGGTAACGAGAGGCCGCCGATTTCCGGTTGTTTCCTCCATCAACCAGGCATTTCCCCCGGTGAGGTAAACCAACCGACCGGGGATGGGAGCCGGACTGAATGGCGCTTGTACGCCAACCATCAGGATTTCAGGTTGTGCTTCTACCAGCGTATCAATTCTAAAAATCGTCCGGGATACCTCGAGGTCGTTCTCGTATAAAATGCGGTAGGTTGTCTGTTGTGAACCGTTACTTCCAGCTTGAATGAGTACGGTCTGTCCTTCCGGCAGAGATTCATTTCGGACTGTCTGGCGTTCGAACGGGATCGTACTTTCCTGAATCTCGAACTCCTCCCGTACGCGTGTTACTCGAATCGTGTCGCCTTCTGCCAGGATGGTAAAACTGGGCGGATCGATTCGGTCCAGTTCAGCCAGACTTATTTTTGCGGACTCCAGGGCAGATTGAACGGATGTCCCTGGCGGCACCTCGATTTGCTTGTTGTCGCCGTCAGCAATGACTTGAACATGGATTGAGGCTGGAATCGTGGCAGTTTGCGAAGCACACCCTGTAATTGCAATCACCAGGATGGTCAGGATGAAGATCACCCCCGCGATTTTTCTGGGCAAAAAGGACGGCAGATGTGTTCTGGAGCGCAGCAACATAGAATGGTCTTTAAAAATGACTGAATCAGGTATAATCAGCTTATTCTTTAATAACTTGTCTATTATAGCATGAGTGACATTACAGAAATCCAGACGGATCTACCCCTTGAAGCGCGCATTGAGGCGCTTTTGTTTGTCGCGTCCATACCTGTCAGTGTTGGCCAACTTGCCGAAGCATTAGACTGTTCATCCAACGATGTGGAGGAAGGGCTGCGGTTACTCGACGGTATTTATGCTCATCGCGGCCTGGCGCTCCAACGGCATGAAGGGCGAATCCAGCTTACAACCCACCCGGTTGCTGGCGAGTTTATTGAACGCTTCTTGGGCCTTGAAGCGAACCAACGCTTGAGCCGGGCTGCACTGGAAACTTTGGCGATCATTGCCTACCGCCAACCCGTTACCCGTCCGGGAGTGGATGCTATCCGCGGGGTAAATAGCGACGGGGTTATCAAATCGCTATTAAGCAAAGGCCTTATACAGGAAGTTGGAAGAACTGAAGGTCCAGGCAGACCGATCCTCTACGGCACCACAGCAGCTTTCCTGCAGCATTTTGGCTTGAAAGCCATTGGGGATTTACCTGCGTTCGATGTTGAGGCAGCGATTATTTCAGACGAGAACCGTCTGTTAAAGGATTGAGTTGAATGGCTGAAGAACGATTACAAAAAATATTAGCACGGGCGGGTTTTGGTTCGCGCCGTTCTTGTGAGGAAATAATCTCTGCCGGACGGGTCCGGGTTAATGATAAGGTGGCAATTTTAGGGACCAAAGCTGACCCGGAGAATGATTCGATTACGGTGGATCGGCAGGCGATTCCAAAGCTTGAACGAAAAATCTATATTGCACTGCACAAGCCGCGCGGTGTACTTTCTGATGTCGATCCAAAAGACCCTCGTCCGACCGTGCTTGGGCTTGTTCCGGTCTCCGCTCATCTTTTTGCAGTAGGGCGATTGGATTTGGATAGCGAGGGTTTAATTCTTCTTACCAACGATGGCGAGCTTGCCAACCGGCTCACGCACCCGCGTTATGGACACGAGAAAGAATACCGCGTCCTGGTGGTGGGAAAACCGGATTCTGAACAACTGGCCGCACTTCGCAGAGGAATTGTCCTTGAAGATGGCTACCGAACGGCCCCGGCACAAGTGACGGTTGAATCTGAAGCTGGAAAAGGTACCTGGGTCCGTTTTGTCCTGCGAGAAGGTAGGAAGCGCCAAATCCGCGAAATGGGTTCACGGATTGGACTGCCCGTCTCGCGCATCATTCGTGTACGGATCGGGACTCTGTTATTAGGAAATCTTAAAGCGGGTGAATGGCGTTATTTGACATTGAAAGAAATCGATGGATTGAAAACGCATTCCTCGACGATCCGTAAACCGGTAAATATCCGCCGGGCTGGAATTCGATGAAAAAAAACCCCGCTTATTTAAAGCGGGATTTTTTTGTGCCGCAGAATCCTATTCGCCTGGCGGCAGCGTTTTTTGAATCTTTGCAACCATTTCAGGTGAAAGGCTGGTTTCCTTTACCCGCTTACGGAAGAATTCCTTAGCTTTTTCTCCAAGCAGAGCAGGTACTGGTGCAGCTTCTACGTTCAGGGTGACGTTTTTATTGAAGAAGATCAAAGCCGCCTGAACTTCAGGTAGTACCGTGTCCGGAAATTCTTTTTCCAGGAACTTTTTCACCTGATTGATGGCATATTGTGTTTCAAGATCTGGGCGGCCCATGCTTTCCTGGCCAAACATTTTCAAAAAAAAGTTACCCCCTTTTTGAACCCAACGATTCTTGCCAGTGTTATAAGAAATGGTGCCAGCCTGGAAGTAGGGCATCAACACCCAGATTCCAGCAGGTCCAACCAACATGTGATTGACTGGCCCGGAATAGTGATACAGTGTGAATTTATCTTCCAATCCTTTGAGTGATGCGGTAAGAGCCTCATCCGGGCGGGGCGATTTGCCGAATTTATTGGAATAGGACATGCCTACCTGTGAGAGCAGGAAACCGATTACCAACGCAGTCAAGGACCAGGTAAGTGCATTTGGGGCAACGAAGGTGATATACAAGCCAATGCCCAATATGGCCAGACTGCCAAAGGTGGTATAGCGGGCAATTTTTTGGTTTCGGTTGATTAGTTTTGTGTTCGAGGCGATTTTCATAGAACGACCTTTATCCCTTTGTTTCTGTTTCGTTTGACCGCGTGAGCTTATCCTGGATTGCAAAACGGATTGCCTCCAGCAGATTAGCATCGACAGCTTGATGGGCAACAGTCATGGCTGAAACGAGGGCGTGAGCATCCGAGCGGCCGTGACCTACGAATACCAATCCATCGATTCCCAGCAAAGGCGCAGCCCCAACTTCCCGGGGATCCATCATCTGCTTGATTTTTCCAAATGCCGGCTTGACCAGCAAGGCGCCGGCCTTTCGAACAATATTTGCCGTCAATTCCACTTTTAATACGTCCGTGATCATTTTTGCAACCGATTCACTGGTTTTCAGCAGAATATTGCCGGTGAACCCGTCGGTTATTACCACATCAGCTTGCCCTCCGAATAATTCTTTGGCTTCGACATTCCCGATGAAATTCAAACCAGCTGTTTCCAACAGGTGGTACGCATCCTTCACAAGTTGATTACCCTTGCCAGCTTCCTCGCCATTGGAGAGTAAACCAATGCGTGGGGAGGGCCTGGATAGTACTCTTTCAGCATAGACGCTGCCCATTACGGCGAACTCAAGCAGGAATTCGGGGCGGCAATCTGCGTTTGCACCAATATCCAAGACCACGCAGTGTCCGGTGCGGGTTGGAAACAAGGCTGTCAGAGCAGGACGTTGAACGCCTTTTATCCGGCCCAACGTCCGCAAGGCGTTGAACATCACCCCGCCAGTATTGCCGGCCGATACGAACGCCTGTCCCTCGCCACTCTTAATTAATTCAAGACCGACTGCCATTGAATTGTGTGGTTTACGCTTGACTGCTTCCACAGGTTTCTCATGCATTTCAAGGATGTCTGGGGCATCCACAATGCGCACACGCCGATTCGACGGATCAGCAGATTTTAGTTTGGGTGCCAAAAGAGCTTCACTTCCCACGAGGAGCACATCTTCGTCGAAATGCCTGGCGGTTTCAATGGCTGCCTGGATTTCAGGGTCAGGGTAATGGTCGCTTCCCATGGCATCAAGGATAAATGGCATATCATCCTCCAAGAATAAGGTTTATTCATCACAAGGTTTAAGAACGGTTCTTTCAATTGGGCTTCCTTGACAGGTTAGGGATGCAAGATATAATAACGCTACTCTAGCGCTGGTGCTGGAATTGGCAGACAGGCATGGTTGAGGGCCATGTGCCGCAAGGCGTGGGGGTTCAAGTCCCCCCCAGCGCACTCGAGTGCCGCGAAAGCGGCATTTTTGTTTTCAGCAATGATGATTTCACTACAGCTTTCGGTCAACGATATACTCAGCCAGATGGAGAAGTTGTGAGCGTTCAAAACTCTCGGGCAAACCAGTAAGGTATTTCACCCCGTTTTGGATGAATTGCCTGGCTTCGGCCATTGCCTGATGGGGAGCCTCGCTCATTTGAATGGCTTCAATCAACCGCTCCACTTGCCCGTCATTTTGATTGCAATTACCACGCGTAAACATCTCAACCATAGGATCATCGGGATGGTTTTCGGCATAAAGGATTGTTGGCAAGGTAATCAACCCCTGGCGTAAATCACCTCCCACCGGTTTTCCCAGCGTGGCTTGCTCTCCGGTGAAGTCAAGGATGTCGTCAACAATTTGAAAGGCCATCCCGATGTTGTAGCCAAATTTACCCATCTGTTCGACAACTGGTTTTTCAACAGGACTGAGCAAGGCAGCCGATGCAGCCGATGTTTCGAATAACGAAGCTGTTTTTGCATAAATGCGCGTGTAATATTCAGATCGGTCGATCTGACAACGGCTGTTGAACATCTGGGCAATTTCACCATTGACGATGGCTGACAATGTCGCTGAGAATAAATGCATTACTGGAATGGAATCAGTATCCGCAGCCAATTTAGCGGCCCGGGCGAAGAGAAAATCACCAGTTAAAACTGTGGCCCCCGGTGTCCATTGTGCATTCAGGGTCGGAATGCCGCGGCGTAGAAGCGAGCTGTCAATCAAATCATCGTGAACCAACGTGGCAGTATGAAGTAATTCGATAGCAGCAGCCATGGTGAGTAGGCGTCGTTTTTCAGCACCCAGCATCCGGCCGGAAAAAAGTGTCAGCGTCGGGCGCATTCGTTTTCCGCCGGATGAGAGAAGATGCTCCAACGCCGCTTTGAGGTCCTGCTGATAACCGTCGGCCTGCGAAAGAATCAGCTCCTCAATGGCATGAATATCCTCCTGCACAGGGACGAGAAAAAGTTCGGAGGGGTTCAAGAATGATTTCTCCAATCAAAAAGCCGGTTTGCGTTATTTGATGTGATCTCTACAATAAGCGATTCCGAAACCTGTTTCAATTCGGCGACCTTCTGTGCAACCAGGGCTATGAATGCCGGTTCATTGCGGCGACCTCGATGGGGATGCGGTGCGAGAAATGGAGCGTCCGTTTCAAGGAGGACAGCTGATAACGGTAAACCACTGGTTGTTTGTTGGCGATCGAGTGCATTTGTAAAAGTCACTGGCCCACCGATACCTAAAAAAAATGATTTTTCCACCAGTTTATTGGCAGTTGCCAGGTCATCTGCGTAAGCATGAAATACGCCCGGATGAGTATTGATAGGGTTACCTTCCTTCGACAGGCCGTCATGCCATTCGCTAAGAATGAACCATAATTCCTGCATTGCATCTCGATTATGCAGGATAACTGGCAACTGCATATTTGCCGAAATCTCGAGCTGTTTTTTCAGGATTTCGATTTGCAGGTCGCGGGGAGCGTGATTGCGATAAAAATCCAGACCAATTTCTCCAATGGCAACAACTTTTGGGTGATTGGCAAGGGTGGAAATTTCTTGCTGAGTCGATTCATTCCAGGTTAGTGCTTCATTGGGATGAATTCCTACCGCAGCATAAATCCGCTCATCACTCTCCGCCAATTGGACAGCCAGTCTGCTCGTTTCCAAATCGATTCCTGGAATAAGAATCCGATCCAGCCCGGCTTTCCAGGCGCGCGATAAAACGCTCTCGAAATCTTCCTGAAATGCAGTATTAAGGTTCAGATGGCAGTGCGTATCGCTTAGCCCAAACAATCAGGATAACCCCGCAATTTTCAACCCATCCTGAAGTATCGCGGGTACTGCCTTCTCATTGGTGGTTTCACAATACACCCGCATGATCGGCTCGGTGCCGGAGAAACGAATAAGAAGCCAGCCGCCATCTTCCAGGATGAATTTATACCCATCCGTGGTATTCAATCCGGTGACCTTCATCCCGCCGATTTTTTCTGGTTTGGCATCCAGAATGCGTTGTTCCCGGGCTGCGCGGTCACCAGAGAAGGTACGGTCAATGCGGTCGTAATAATGCCCGCCGACTTTCTCAAATAACAATGCAAGGAGTTCTGAGGGTTTTTTCTGTAAACGAACCATCATATCCAATATGTAAAGGCCTGCCAAAATGCCATCCCGCTCAGGTACATTGCCCCGGAAGGCATAACCGCCGGATTCCTCACCACCAATCATTGCATCCGTCTCCAGCATCTTGGGAGCCACATATTTGAAGCCCACACCGGTTTCATAGACGGGAACGCCGTAAATTTTTCCCAATTTTTCCAGCATGCTGGTTGTGGAAAGCGTTTTTACAATGGCTCCGCGCTGTTTTCGAACCTCAAGCAAATAGAGCGCGAGCAAGGCATATACCTGTAATTGATTGATAAATTGACCTTTTTCATCACCCAGACCGACGCGATCCGCATCGCCATCTGTGATCAGCAATACATCTGCGCCCAAATCCACCGTCGTTTTCAGGCCAACATCGATATTCGGCGGGATGGGTTCGGGACGTTTCATTTCTGGAAAGATCGGGTTGCGAGTATTATGGATTTCGGTGACGTGAGTCTTGCCGCCCTCGAGGAGACGGGTGAACCACCCCGCGCCGTTACCCCACATGACATCCGCAACGACGTGTAATCCGGCATCTTTAATCGGTTGCAGGTCAATCAGGTCTTTTAGATGTTCGATATAATTTGGCGCCGCATCGAATATCACCACTTTACCGTCAGCTTCAGCATCGGCAAATTTCACCCGCTTAACTTGTTCTTCCGAAAGCGGAATGAGTCGTTCAATTTCCTTGAGCCCATCGGGAGCGATCGCGCCGCCGAATTCATTACGTACTTTAAAACCATTATCCGTGGGCGGGTTGTGCGATGCTGTAATGTTCACTGCGCCGGCTGCTTTCCGGTTTACCACTGAAAAAGCGATCACCGGAGTGGGAGTTGGCCCATCCGTCAGGTAAACAGAGAAGCCGTTTGCAACCAAAACCTCTGCAACCGCGCGGGCAAAAAATTCGGAAAGGAACCGCTTATCGTGTCCTACGACAATCCACTGGCCTTGTTTGCCTGTCTGGATCATATAGGATGCAAATCCTTGCGTGCAACGGCGGACATTTTCAAAGGTGTAATCTTCGGCGATTGCGCCGCGCCATCCATCCGTACCGAATACAATTTTTTGGGCCATGGTGTTTTCCCCAAATGAGATGTGAGATTATGACCGATCCGAGTAATTATAGCAGGTGATCGTCATCCTTGAAAGTTTTTTGTCTGAATAACATCATGCTATAATCATGAACCTTCCTTTTTCAGATGGGAGTCGGAATGTCGAATCTTAATCCAATGATCTACTTTGATTATGCGGCTACAACCCCCGTGGACCCGCGGGTTATGCAGGAAATGTTGCCTTATTTTACTGAGAAATTTGGCAATCCTTCATCGGTACATGGGCATGGACAAATTGCAGAAGCGGCGTTGGACAATGCCCGCACCAAGGTGGCTAACCTCCTGGGAGTGCGTTCTGAAGAGATCCTTTTTACAGGTTGCGGTACCGAAAGTGACAATTTAGCCATTCGCGGAGCAGGCATGGGGCAACGGCGGTCGCGCAATGCGTATCACATACTGGTCAGTCCGGTGGAACATCACGCTGTTTTGCATACTGCCAAACAATTGGAGGAGTATTACGGCTTCGATGTGGAATTGCTGCCAGTTGATCAATTTGGGCGCGTCGATCCGCAAGATGTGAAAGCCAGCCTTCGACCAAATACCGCGCTAGTTTCAGTAATTTATGCAAATAATGAGATCGGGACAATCAATCCCATCCACCAAATTGGCGAGGTTTGCCGTGAAGCCGGTGTTCTATTTCATAGCGACGCTGTTCAGGCAGCGGCTCACCTGCCGATGGATGCGTCCTCTGCCAACGTAGATCTACTGGCAATTGGTGCCCATAAATTCTACGGTCCGAAGGGCGTCGGAGCATTATTTGTTCGACGAGGGGTAGAAGTTATTCCAACGCAGACCGGCGGAAACCAGGAATACAACTTAAGGGCCGGAACTCAGAACATTCCGTATATTGTTGGAATGGCAAAGGCTTTGGAGTTCGCACAAACCGAATATATTACTTGGCAGGAACGATTATCTGCGTTGCGTGACCGGCTCATTGAACGAGTACTGGAAGAAATTCCGCAATCTCGCTTGACTGGACATCCAATTGAACGTCTGCCAAATCATGCCAGTTTTGTTTTCAAAGGGATTGATGGAAATCAGCTCTTGATGATGTTGGATGCAGCCGGTTTTGCCTGTTCATCAGGTTCAGCCTGTAAGGTAGGCAATCCAAAACCATCGGATGTGTTGGAAGCTATCGGAATTTCGCCAATTTGGAACAAGGGTTCTTTGCGAATTACGCTTGGCCATAGCACTGTACCGGAGCACATTGACCGGCTCATGGAAGTGTTGCCCGCTACCATTGAGCAGCTTCGAAAAATATCGGTAGGTTGAAATGTCTGAAAAGCCATCTGTGGTGGTTGGGATGAGCGGCGGGGTGGATAGCTCCGTTGCAGCCGCATTATTGGTCTCTCAAGGCTATCAGGTTACCGGGATCATGCTGCGCCTCTGGTCTCAACCCTGCATGGAAGAAAGCAACCGCTGTTGTACGCCGGAAGCGATGGCTCAGGCCAGACGGATCGCGGCAATGCTCGGCATCCCGTTTTATGCCCTGGATGTACAGGAACGCTTCCGAAATACGGTTGTGGAATCGTTCATTCAAGGCTATTCAAATGGCATGACGCCCAATCCGTGTCTGGTGTGCAACCGGCAGATTCGCTGGGGATTTATGTTGGACCAGGCATTGGCTCTAGGTGCGGATTATCTGGCAACTGGGCACTATGCCCGGATCGAGTACAGTGATGATGGAAAGGTCCGGTTGATCAGGGCAAGCGATCCAAACAAGGATCAGTCCTATGTATTGAGTGGGTTGAGTCAGGAACAACTACGCCATTCCATGTTTCCCTTGGGAGGAATGAAAAAAAGCGATGTCCGCGAATTAGCCCGGCAGTTTTCACTGCCTGTTGCTGAACGCGCTGATTCTCAAGACCTATGCTTTTTGGCGGGAGGCGATTACCGCGAATTCCTACTTCGCTACGCCGTCAAAGAGATGAAGCCGGGGAAGATCATAACCCGGGAAGGCAAGATTCTGGGAGAGCATCAGGGACTGGCTGCTTATACCATTGGGCAGCGCAAAGGGCTGGGCATTGCTGCGCCAGAACCCTTCTATGTACTTGAAAAGAACCTGGCTGAAAATACCCTAGTGATCGGTTTTAAGGATGAGTTGGGTCAATCGACGTTGAAAACAGGAGTAGTAAATTGGATTTCTGGAAATGCGCCGGAAACCGATATACGGGTCCAGGTGAAAATCCGCTACCGCGCTGACCTGGCTTGGGGTATATTACATTCTACGCCGGACGGATGTTCCGTCGTCGATTTTGACAGGCCACTGCGCGATATCACGGCAGGTCAGCAGGCTGTGTTCTATGACGGCGATCAAGTTCTCGGTGGGGGCATCATTCAACCCTAAGGAGGGGATATGACACCGCAGGCAATTTTATTTGGGTTTTTGATATCAACGCTGATTGGAGCACTTTTTCATTTGTGGCGCGGGGGCGGTTTCAATAGACTCATCCTGTATCTGCTGTTAAGCTGGCTGGGTTTTTGGGGCGGCCATTTGCTGGCGGTCAGTCTGAAATGGAATTTTGCGGCGATCGGTCCGCTAAACCTTGGAATGGGAATCTTGATGGCCGTGGTTGTGCTGGCAATTGGTTACTGGTTAAGCCTGGTAAAAATAGAGAAACAATAGCTGAAATGGAGGTCCAAATGTTTCGAATTGAATCTTTGCTATCGGCTCGATTATTCATCTCACCAAAATTGGTCGATAAGCGCATTTATTTTATTTCGAATCTATCCGGCCACCTTAGCCTTTACGTCATGGCATACGGCGGCAGCGTACCCGAACCATTACTCCCGCCGCAAATTGCGCTGCAAAACCCGCACTTGATTGGCGGGGAGTCTTTCTTCGTTTTCCCTCGCTTGAATCAAATACTCGTTATGATCGATAAAGATGGCGATGAGAATTATCAACCAATGGTGATTCCTCTGGAAGGCGGCTTTCCAGAACCGGCATTTAAGGGCTTTTTTGAAGGTACCCGGGTCCACCTGGGGCATTGCGATGCGGAAAGCATGATGGTTTACCTTGCTGCCGAGTCGCGTACAGCAGAACTGATTACTACATACCAGGGCAACGTTGAAACTGGCGAACTCGTCAAGATCGCTGAAACCCCCTGGGGTACTTATCCGGAGGGATATTCAAAGGATCACCGCCGGCTTTTGATGAACGAGGGCTATAGTTTTGGTGATACCGTAATCTCTTTGTGGGAGAAGGAATCAGGAAGCCGGGTTCTGATGGGGAAGCCCATTCTAGAGCGGTCTGAAGGCGAGCAGGTGCCGCTTTATGGCTTCTCCAGTGTAAATTTCTCGCCTGATGAAAAATCCGCCATCTTCTTAACTTCTTTCTTCACGGATGCTTATTCGCCCGCCATTTTGGATTTGGCACATCCAAACGTTTTGAAACCAATCGAAGTTCACGGGCTAATCCATCGCGGCGCGGGCGAAATGACGGGCATCTACCATCTTGCCGAAACGCGCTATGTTTTGGATTACAACATCGATGGCGTCTCCTGGTTATATGAAGTGGAATTTGATGCAGCTTCGATTGCATTCTACGTAAAAGCCGTATTGATCGGTGAAGGGGTTTTGGCTAACGGCATGCTCGAGTCCTTCCATTTCGATCCATCAAGCGATGGCTATATCCTATCCTTCTCATCGGCTACCTCACCGACCCAGATTTACACGATCGCGGGTAAGAATCGAGATCAGGTAGTCCGGCATACCAATGAAAAAGTACTGGGAATCGCAAATCACCTTCTTTCTGGAGGCGAAGATGCTTCTTTTACCTCCTATGATGGTACACGAATTTCAGCCCGCCTGTATTTACCTGCGAAGGAACTGGGCTTTCCCGGATCGCGCCCGTTGGTTTACTATGTTCACGGCGGTCCGCAGGGGCAAGAGCGACCTGATTTTGCCTGGTTCTCGATGCCATTGATCCAATACCTGACTGTCAATGGATTCGCCGTGTTTGTTCCGAACGTTCGCGGCAGTACAGGATATGGATTAAATTACACCAAACAGGTCGACCGCGATTGGGGCGGACGAGACCGGCTTGATCACGTGGCTGCCTTAAAGGTTTTGGAAAACGACCCGCGGGTTGATGTCCATCGAGCCGGGGTAGTGGGCCGCTCGTATGGCGGTTATATGACGCTGACCCTGGCAGCGCGCCACCCTGAATTATGGCAAGCGGCAGTCGATATGTTTGGACCGTTCGACTTGATTACCTTCTCCGATCGCATCCCTGAAACCTGGAAACCATATTTTCGAATCGCCCTCGGCGACCCAGTCACAGACGCAGATTTTCTGAAGGATCGCTCGCCAAAAACACACATCGAAAAGATCACTTGTCCGCTCTTGGTGATACAGGGGAAAAACGATCCGCGGGTGGTTGAACGCGAATCGCATGATCTGGTCGAATACCTGCGCTCAATCGGCAAGCAAGTGGATTACCTGATGTTCGAAAACGAAGGACACGATGTGTTGAAATACGAAAACCGGGTCCGCTGCTATAACGAGATCACTGAATTCTTCAAGAAAACATTAAAGCCTTAAGGGAGCAACGATTGGCCTGGACATTACACGGTACCAACGCCAGCGAAGGCGATTTAGTTCAGTTGGTGGGTCTGCGGCATAAGAATTTCTTAGTGCGGCTTAAATCCGGCGGCGTTTTTCAATCCCACCGCGGCGTGATTCAACATGATGACCTGATCGGCAAGCCCTGGGGAAGCCAGATATTTAGCCATAATGGCAGTCCGTTCTTTCTATTGCAGCCAGCGCTGGGAGATGTCATCCGGGAACTGCCCCGCAACACCCAGATCCTGTATCCAAAAGATATCGGGTATATCTTGGTGAACATGGGCATTGGTCCCGGCCAACACGTCATGGAAGCCGGAACAGGATCTGGCTCCATGACAACCGCTTTTTCATTTGCAGTGGGTAAGGAGGGGCACGTTACCTCCTATGAAGTCCGGCAGGAAATGCAGACGCTGGCCAAACGGAACCTTGAACAGCTTGGCCTGGATGACCGGGTAACCTTCAAATTGCGCGATATCCAGGAAGGGTTTGATGAGACCGGAGTCGATGCTTTTTTCCTGGATGTGCAAAACGCATTTGATTATATTCCCCAGGTACGCAAAGCCTTGAAACCGGGCGGTTTCTTTGGCGCAATTGTGCCCACGGCCAACCAGGTGATTCGCCTGTTAAGTGAATTGCGAATTAACCGTTTCGCCTTCATCGATGTTTTGGAAACGATATTGCGATTCTACAAGCCGGAAGCGCAACACTTCCGGCCGGTTGACCGCATGGTGGCTCATACAGGCTACCTTGTTTTTGGCCGGCCGATCATCGAAGACGAATCCCATCTCTCAGCTGAATTGCTGCGCGAAGCTGGATTAGAAGAAAACACGGAAAACGGACCGGAATCTACTACTGAATTAGATACTACCGAACCTGAAGAATGAGAAAAACGGCAGTTCCGACAGCCACCGGAAAAATTTTTACTGATCCGCATTTCGCCTCACTGGTGGAGAAGCGCCTGGAGCAGGCGGCTCAAGGGCAGCAGGCCTTACCGCTGAATGACCATCGAAAAGCTGCAGTTTTGATTCCATTGTTGCAACACGACGGCGAATGGCATTTGCTATTTATCCGGCGGTCGGTGGAAGTTCAGGACCACAAAGGACAGGTAGCATTCCCGGGCGGAGCCATTGAGACCTGGGATGAAAACGCCATTGCCGCTGCATTGCGGGAAACCTGGGAAGAAATAGGATTGCCCAAGGAATCGATTCGAATTCTTGGCCAAATGTCTGGCAGGAACACCATTACCCGTTATTACATTTCACCAATCGTTGGTGTCATACCCTGGCCGTCTACAATTCTAATGCAAACAAGCGAAGTCAGCCGGGTTTTTACAATTCCCTTGAAATGGCTGGCAATGCCTGAAAACCACTCCATCAAGGAAGTCATCCGCCCTAACGGAGCACGCGAACCGGTATATTATTTCAAAGAGTATGACGGTGAACTCTTATGGGGAATTACTGCTGCAATGACTCTTCATCTTCTTCAGCTGATTACTCAATAAAAAAACAAGGACAGACTAGTGCCTGTCCTTGTTCCATCAGCTTCTGAGCCGGGATTACTCCTCGGTTTCTTCTTCCTTCTTGCCGCGTTCGATAATTTCCGGTTCAGCTGCTGCGGCTTCGACGGCCACTTCTTCAACAGCTTCTTCCTTGGTTGCGGTGGCGACAACAATAATTTCATCGCCGTGTGTAAGAATTTCGACTTTATCAGGCGTTGGAATATCGCGAACGAAAATTGTGTCACCAATCTTCACCAGGCCAGAAACATCCACTACAAAGCTTTGCGGAAGATCCTGGGGCAGACATTCAACTTCCAATTCGGTTACATTGTGAACGATATTGGCATTGAAGTCCTTGATCGCCGGGGCGAGGCCGACCAGATCGATTGTGACAGCTGCTTTGATCTTTTCGGTGAGTGATACGGCCAGAAAATCCACATGAATCAGAGCATTCTTGACAAAATCACGCTGTTTTTCACGCACCAGGGTGGAAAATTCCTTCCCATCCACGTTGATCGTTACCAGACTCGAACCTGTGAGGGTGGTGAGAATGCGGGTCGCATCGCGGGAGTCCATCACGATGGAGATGGGTTCAACATGATGCCCATAAATGACACCCGGAAGCTTACCAGAACGGCGTAGAACGCCGACTTTCTTTCCGGTCACAGTACGATGTGTTGCATTAATGACTACTTTTTCCATTTTCTTTTCCTTCGAGCGCCTCTCACCCGATTGGGTTACCCTCGCTCTGTAGAATATTTTCCTGATTTTCAGGAATTTGCGCGAAGGGTTATTTTACGCGCATATCAAGCCGTCGTCAAGCTCCCGCTCCTTTAGCTGAAATAAATAAAGCCAACCAGATGCCATACAGGATGGCGGCTGTTCCCAGAAACAGCAAACCTCGATTAACCCATCGAAGCACGACCTTGGTAGGGTTTACGTCTAAGATGATACTGCGAACACCCAGGAAAGCGTGTGAGACAACAAAAATCAGGAATAAAATCTCCATCACAATGATGGCGGGATTTTGATAATAAGCTAATACATCTGCATAGGAAAGCAATCCACCGGGTGCGACGAGATGATTGACCCAGAAGTGGATTCCCATAATGACAACGATTAATAAACCGGCAACGATTTTAATAAGCCACAGCCAGGCGCCTTCTTGGGGTTTCGGGTTCGTATCGTACATTTTCCTAGCTCCTAGTGACCAAATAACATGCTCTTGGCAAAAATAATCAGGCAGGCAGCCACTACAATCATTAAACCGATGAAGATCTGTTTTTGGTAGCGTGTGCCGATTCCGAAGCTGTTTAGCGCAATACGGATCCCGTTCAGTCCATGGATCAGACCGGCAGCAATAACCAAAAGTTCGCCGATCAGAATGACAGGCGTTTTTGCCAGTTTAATGAACCCGTCATATGCCTCTGGACCGCGCGCTAGATTTCCAAGAGCGAATAAGTGAAGGATCAGGTAAAGCGTCAAACCCAATGCAGTGATTCTATTGAGGATAAAAGCCCAGGTACCCAACTGGCGATGGCGGGGATCGAACCAGCGAATTAAGTTGGCGCTGTTGGATTCGTTTTTCATTTTGATGGATCCTTACCGTGAAAAAAACTTATGTATCTGGCTGCGAAGAACGATCTTTCGCAAATCCATTATGCGCCAACCCGGATCTACATTTGAGGGGCAGACCGCCGTACATTCATATGCGCTGTGACACCGCCAGACGCCGTCTTGTTTGTCAGCGAGCGAGATCATTTCAGGATCGTTGGTCTGCTGATAGGTTTGGTGAGCAGCCGCAAGAATGGCTGGTCCCAGGTATTCCGAGGTTGTGAGTGCAACCGGGCAGGCACTGATGCACATTCCACATTCCAAACAATCCACCAGGCGCTCAAAATCACCGTTTTCGCGCACTTGTTGTTTCTTTTCGAATGGCAGGCAAGCTGCATCCAAAGTTACGACCTGTGCGAATTTTGCATCATCCAATCGCAGGTAAAATTCTCCCATGTCGACCACCAGATCGCTCAAAATGGGAAAATTGCGTAAAGGCTCAACCCGTACCTTTCCGCCGTCGTGCGTGACCTGGTTGATGGGCGTGATGCAGGTAAGTTTTTCAACACCATTGACGCGCATTCCACAAGCACCGCAGGTTGAATGGTGGCAGGCATGCCGGAAGGTCAGGCTGCGGTCGTTGAATGCCCAAATGCGTTCGATCACGTCCAGAACGTATTCATCCGGATCAACGTCCATCGGAAAGGCGTCAAAATGAACAGATTGGCAAGTTTTTTGCCTGAAAACATCAAAGGTGACGTGCCAATTTTCTTTGTTCATGGTTAATTTCCTGCCCTGGCATAATATTGCCGGTAAGAATCCAGTTCAAGATCATGCGTCTGGCAGTTGGCTGGAACACCGAGCTTTTGACAGACCAGATCAGCCGTCTTTTCAGCCATCAGCCGGCAGGTGGTAGCCTTGCCTCCAGTGATGGTAATTAAACCAGGAGCACCTTGCTCTTCATGGTCAAAACATCTGAAAGTACGTGTAAGGCTGCGGGTATCCCCCTGAGAGGCGATCAATGGCCGCGCCGACATCCATGCTCCGCGCGGGTGGGCATTTTTCACCGCCGGTACCAGTTCAGCAGCCCGCTCGTGCATTAATTTGATTTGCTCATGGTATACCGGGATGTAATCCACGTCGTCATGGTCAAATGAGGTTGTGCCAATCAATACCATGCGGCGCTGGGGGACAAGAATATCGCCGTCATCAGGTATGCAGAGCCGGTTGATCACTCTCTGTACCAAACGTTGATCGTAAGCCACCATTACGCCTGGAGTTGGCCTTACGGGAACGGTCACATTAACCATGGCCGCGATATTTCCTGCCCACGCGCCGGTTGCGTTTATTACCACGTCTGCTCTGATTTCATGCAGTTGATTTTCATGACGGTTTAGAAATTCAAGTCCCGATATCCTGCCGGAATTGGTACGGGAGAGATGAGTTACTTCACAATAGGAATAGAATTCAGCGCCATACCGGCGGGCAGTTGCCGCAAAAGAGAGCGCAAGGCGGAGCGGGTCGAAGGAACCATCAGGCACCGTATATGCCTTTAACAAAGCTGGATTAAGATTCGGTTCGAGTGTGATCGCCTGGCCGGCTGTCAACTCCTCTGTTTCAATTCCACATTCTTCAGCCCCTTTGGTAAACCGATCGCCATAGGAAACATCTGAATCATTCAATGCGATAAACAACCCCCCGTTAAACTCAATGCATTGTCTGGCGATTTTCCGCAGAATGCGGTTTTCTTGAATGCATTCCCTGCCAGCTTCCACGTCATCAACGCAGTAGCGCCCACCGCTGTGGAGCAAGCCGTGCGTGCGGCCCGATGTACCCGCACAAATTTCACCGCGTTCGAACAATTTCACCTGAAATCCGCGCATTTGCAGGTCGAGAGCCAAGGCACAGCCAGTGAAACCGCCGCCGATAATTGCCGCATGGGGTTTGGAATTCATTATTTCCTTCAACACGATGTAATTCCTTTGAGGTTCGGGTTATTCGACCCAATCGAGCGTTCGCGAAACAGCCTTTTTCCAACCTGCGTATAGAGACGACCGCATTTGCTCACTCATGGCCGGATTCCAGACGCGGTCCTGCCCCCAATTGTTTCGCAGCTCGGTAAAGTCTGACCAAAATCCCACTGCCAGGCCGGCAGCATACGCAGCTCCCAGGGCGGTTGTTTCAATAATGCGCGGCCGGACGACCGGAACATCCAGAATATCCGCCTGAAATTGCATTAATAAGTCGTTTACAACCATGCCGCCGTCTACTTTTAGGGATTTCAATTTTACGCCGGAATCTTTTTCCATGGCATCCAGGACTTCGCGGGTCTGGTAAGCCGTGGCTTCCAGAGCAGCCCGCGCGAGATGACCGCGGTTGATGTAGCGAGTCATGCCAACAATTACACCGCGAGCATCGCTGCGCCAGTAAGGCGCAAACAAACCCGAGAAAGCTGGAACGAAATAAATGCCGCCATTATCTTCAACGCTGCGCGCAAGGAATTCAATTTCAGATGATTTATCGATCATCTTGAAGTTATCACGCAGCCATTGAACCAGTGCTCCCGCGATCGCAATGGATCCTTCCAGGCAATAAACAGCCGGATTGTTTCCGATCTGGTATCCCAACGTGGTCAACAAACCGCTTCTACTGGGAACGGGGGTTGTTCCGGTATTCATCAACATAAAACAGCCGGTACCGTATGTATTTTTCGCTTCCCCCGGTTCAAAACAGGCCTGGCCAAAGATGGCAGCCTGTTGATCGCCCAGATCCCCAGCCACGGGAATGCCCTCCAGGGGGTTTGTGCAATAACCAAAAATCTTAGAAGATGAGCTGATCTTGGGCATCATTTTCCTGGGAATTTGCATCAATTCAAGTATTTCATCATCCCAACTCAGCGTCTGGAGATTCATTAATAACGTTCTGGAGGCATTGGTCACATCGGTTACATGGACGCCGCCGCGCGGTCCGCCTGTCAAATTCCAAATGAGCCAGGTGTCGATGTTGCCAAAAATGGCTTCACCTTTTTCTGCCGCCTCCCGCAATTCAGGGATATTATCCAGGTACCATCGAATTTTTGGGCCTGAAAAATAAGTCGCCAATGGCAAGCCTGTTTTTTCACGCAGGCGGTCTTGGCCTCCTTCAGTTCCAAATTGGTTGCATAACTGGTCTGTGCGCGTATCCTGCCAGACAATGGCATTTGCATAAGGTTTGCCAGAATTCTTATTCCACACTACCGCAGTCTCGCGTTGATTCGTAATTCCAACAGCTGCCAGATCTTGCGGGGATAGATCGGATTTCCGGAGAGCATTTCCGATTACTTCAAGGGTTTTATTCCAGATCTCCAGTGGGTCATGTTCCACCCATCCAGGTTTTGGGTAGATTTGCAGATGTTCTTTCTGATCCGCAGAAATGATATTGCCAATCTTATCAAATACGATACAGCGCGTACTGGTGGTTCCCTGATCAATGGCGAGAATATATTTTGACATACGTCCTCCTGGCGGGGTCACTCCATACTAAAAAAAGTATATTAAAAAGAAAAAATATATGTAAAAAAGTATACACCGCTTCGTAACCAAGACTGCCAGAAATGGTAGTGTCCTATTACATTTAGGTCCATATACTTGAGAACGATGATCACTTTTTATGTTACGGTAAATTGGAGGAATAATGAGCGCAAATCTGAATCAAAGCCTGTTGGCCTCTTTCTCGGATGATCTTACCGGGTTGATCGAAGTGGTTGGGCGATCGGTCTTATCAGTCGATGCCCGGCGAAAATTTCCCGCTTCAGGGTTCGCCTTTACGGAGGATTTGATCGTAACCGCCGACCATATCATTGAGAGAGAAGAGGGCATTCGGGTTGCAAACGGCGTTGACAGTTTTTTAGCCATTTTGATTGGACGGGATCCACACCACGATCTGGCTTTGTTGAAGATTGAGGGTGGCAGTTTTTCGCCTCTACCGGTTGTCAAGGATCGGCCTAAAGTCGGCAGCCTGGCAATTGCCCTGGCCAGACCTGGCCGGAACATCCAGGCAAGTTTTGGAATGTTGTCTTCCATTGGTGAATGGCCCTCCAGGCAAAAAGGGGTAAATATTCAGGCGATTTTGCGGGCGGAGGTAACGGCACATCCAGGTTTTTCCGGCGGACCGTTGCTCGATTCGCGCGGTGATGTAATAGGTATGAATACATCGGCAATTTCCATGGGCGGACTTGCCACGCTTTCCATGTCTTTTATGAAACCAATCCTGGAACAATTGAAGACTTATGGCCATCTGCGCCACGGGTATCTTGGAGTACGTTTCCAGGCGGTAGAGCTCGGTAGTGAGCAGATTTCTGCATTGGGACGGGATCAAAAGTTCGGACTGCTGGTTTCAGGTGTAGAAGCGGACAGCCCGGCTGCGAAAGGGAAGCTGCTTGTGGGCGACATTCTGGTCGGACTGGCGGGAGAAGAGGTAAATGGTATAGAATCGCTGCAGGTCCTTTTAGAGAGCGATCTAATCGGAAAGAAAACCATGGTTGAGCTAATACGTGGCAATGTGCGGAACCTGATAGAGGTGGAGATTGGCGAACGATGACGAGGGTCTCATTCGACTCGGGGTGGTAAGCGAACAGTCCCGGTTGAACGCATGGCTCGTCAGTGCTGTTGATGCCAATGACCGCATTGTCATAATTCGTGTAGCCAATTCAATTGAACTTCTTAATTCGATTAATTTCGATGTTCTGGTTCTTGCAGGGGAGAATTTACCCCTGCAAGAACTTGATAGATTGGTAGAGCAGACTCACATTAAAGGCGTCATCATATTCACAAGTCACATAAATGTGCATTCTACTTATTTAAAAAAACCTGCTTTTCCAGTCGGGTGGCTTTCTTTGGACACAGATATAAGGCAGTTTTACGCTTCCGTTGAGGCAGTTTTTGCGGGATTATCGGTTTATGTTAGCCGGGATGACGGTGTTCTTCCACCCGAAGAGGAACTTCTTGAACCATTGAGCAAACGTGAAATTGACGTGCTTCAATTGATAATCAATGGAATGAGTAATCGCCAAATTGCTGCGGCATTATTTGTCAGCGAGAACACGGTCAAGTATCACTTAACCAACATCTACTTAAAACTTGGAGTCAGCCGGAGAGGCGAGGCAATCCGGAAAGCAATCGGGAACGGGTTAGTGGCGCTTTAATGCTATGAATATTGCGCATAGTCATTATTTATTGTGATATATTCCCTTGCTGGCAGCTAATGTAAGTGGCTCCGATTTGCGTTCTGCCTGTACTTTTTGATTGGTCAACTTCACAGTGTCAGCCAACACCTGCGCTTCGACAATTTTCCGGAAGTGGTAGCCGTATATGGTTAATGTAATCGCCATAGGCATCCGGGAGGGGAGATGGAACAATGTCCAAATGAACAAATTCCAGTATTGTTTTCTTTCTTTTCCAAGAATTCCCAATTTCCAAATCGAGCGGAAAAAAGCCCTAATCTCTTGAATTTCAAGGTGAACGGGTAATTTTGACGGACGGTAATTGCGTAGAAAAGTCTTCACCCGTGCATAGAACAATTTGGGGGAATAAATCGTCTGAATAACTTTTTGGTACCCTCGCGATAATTCCGCCTGGTCCATTTTGGAGACAATGTTAGTGGAACCATCCGTATTATCGCCGGTCATTTCAGATAGCAACCGCCCTTCGTTTTGCAACCGCTCATACAGGCGAGTACCGAACGGTGCCTGCAACAATCCAACCATGGCGACGATGATGCCGCTATCCTGGATGAATTGAATTTGACGGTCAAAAATGGATTGAGTGTCGCTATCGAATCCAACAATAAATCCAGCCATGATGTGCAAACCAGCGTGCTGTAATTTCGTAACAGCCTGTATCAAGTCGCGATTGCGGTTTTGGGATTTATTACATTCAGTCAGGCTGGCATCGTCAGGTGTCTCAATGCCGATAAAAATGCTGACAAATCCGGCAGACACCATTAATTGAATCAATTCGTCATCGTCAGCAAGATTAATCGAAGCTTCGGTAATGAAAAGGCAACCAATTTTATCCTTCCGCCATTCAATCAACGCTGGCAGGATTTCTTCTTTCAGTTGCTTCTTATTGCCAATAAAATTATCATCCACAATGAAAATATTTCTTCGCCAACCCAGTTGATACATTTGGTCCAATTCGGCAATTAATTGCTCGGCACTCTTTGTTCGCGGCTTGTGCCCTAACAACGCTGTGACGTTACAGAAATCGCAATTGTACGGGCAGCCTCGCGAGAATTGGACCGCCATGGAATCGTACGCATCAAATTTCAGTAAATTCCAGATTGGGATGGGTGATTGGCGGATATCAGCATAATCATCGGTGCGGTAAAGCCGCTGCGGATGACCAGCTTCCAGATCGGAGAGAAACTGGAGCAGCGTAATTTCCCCCTCATTCAGGATGAAATGGTCGACATCCGGAAAGTTATTGTATTCACCGGTAAACAAAGGCCCGCCAGCCACGATTTTTATTTGCTTTTCTTTTGCCTGCCGGATCACTTGTTTAACGGATTTACGCTGGATATCCATCGCACCAATAAACAAGTAGTCTGCCCAGCCTAAATCTTCATCGGTTAATGGGTTTATGTTTAAATCCACCAGTTTTTTCTCCCATTGTTCTGGGAGCAGCGCAGCAACTGTGAGCAATCCCAATGGCGGATTGCTTACTTTTTTATCAACAAAATCCAATGCATATTTGAAACTCCAAAATGTTACCGGAAATTCCGGCTGAACCAATAGAATTCTCATTTGTACCTCCTGAAAATACAAGCATCTTCAGGGTACATTGAGAAAAACAGGGCAGTAAGTGTAGAGGGTCATAACAGGCTTCACGATTTACCTGTTACCCTTTGACTCGCAAACCGTGACCCGAGTGGGACGGGCACGATTTGCAGGTCAGTTATAATAGGACTGAATGAAGAATCCCCCTCAACCCATTAAAGTAGGATCGAACGCCGACCTGGCTTTTGCGGTGGTTGTCTTGGCATCCTACTTTGCCACATTTAGTGCGATGCGAAAAACTTCAGCGCTCGAACTGATCTTGATGATCAGTTTTGGGGTTGCTTATCTATTAATTGGCATATATGGGTATGCTGTGGTTCGGGAATCAAACCAAATTGAATTACAGATCACATATTTCCTAATCCAGGTGCCCCTGGGATGCTTGATTGTTTTTCTGGGAAAAGGCACAGCTTATAATGCCTTGTTGTTATTGCCCCTGATGGCCCACGCGGTCATTTTGCTTCCGCCGCGCTGGAGTTACGCTGTAGGAGCTGCCATTCTTTCAGGCTATTCCATTGCCGTGCGGGTAATTTCGCCTGGTTGGGATGTCGTTTGGAGCGGATTGCCCACTTTTTTGGCTGGGTTGGTATTTATTACTGTATTTACTCAGAGTGCCGTCAGCGAGGAAAGGGCCCGTGCTGAGGTCGAAAGATTGGTGGGCGAACTTACAGTTGCGAACCAGCAATTAAGAGCCTATGCGGTTCAGGTCGAAGAACTGGCAATTGCAAAAGAGCGTAACCGCCTGGCGCGGGAAATTCATGATGGTCTGGGCCATTATCTTACGACCATCCATATGCAAATTCAGGCATCCCAGGCAATCATGGCAAAAAACCCGCAAAAAGCAAACGATGCTTTGGAAAAAGCTTTGGATTTATCGCATCAAGCCCTTGTAGATGTACGTCAATCTGTATCTGCTCTTCGATCTCCAACGATGCTTGATTTAACCCTGAATGAAATGATTGCAGAATTGGTCAAGAATGTTGATGCGGGTGGATTGAAGGCAACCCTTGAAATAAAAGGCATCCCCCGCATTCTTACTCCTCAATCGCGGTTGACTTTGTATCGGTCGACCCAGGAAGCACTTAATAATTCAGTGAAACATTCGCAGGCTACGAAGATATTCGTGATTATTGATTTTCAATCCCCTGATGATGTCGTGCTAACCATCAGAGATAATGGTTTGGGCACAGACCAAATGGAGGGTGGGTTTGGCCTGATTGGTATCAAAGAACGCGTCCACTTGCTGAATGGCGAAGTTCAGTTCAAATCTTCTAAAGGGCAAGGGTTTTCTGTGGAGATCCGGTTACCAGGATGAAACCAATAAATATTTTAATTGTCGATGATCAGTCCCTTTTTCGTGAAGGCCTTCGCACACTACTTTCAGTTCAGGCAGATTTTGAGGTGGTGGCCGAGGCCGGAAACGGCGAAGAAGCTCTACGATATGTTGCCCAATACCGTCCGAATGTCGTATTGATGGATTTACGCATGCCGGTCATGGACGGCGTTACAGCCACCCGCCGTTTGCACGAGTTGTACCCGGAATGTAAAGTCATCGTGTTGACCACTTTTGATGATGACGAAGATATTTTTGAAGGCATGCGGGCTGGAGCGGTAGGTTATTTACTCAAAGACGTATCTTCAGAAAAACTTTTTGAGGCCATTCATGCCACCTCACGCGGTGAATATTTCCTACTGCCTTCGATTACTGCCAAGGTTATGGCAGAATTCTCGCGCCTGTCACGGCCAACCCCAAAACTGGATATGGAATTGATTGATCCGTTATCGAATCGGGAAGTGGAGATTTTGAGACTGGTGTCTACCGGCTTATCCAACAAGGAAATTGCCGATAAACTGGTAATCGCCGAGGGAACCGTAAAGAATCATCTGACCAACATTTTAGCCAAATTGACTGCTAAAGACCGTATGCAAGCCGTGATCAAGGCAAGAGATTTAGGAATTATTCCCTGAACGGTGTACCGGACAGGAAAAGCAATGTGACTTGAGCCACATGTGTAGTCTTTTCTAAACAGCTATCCTTTACTCTCAGAGGTTGGTTTATGGAAAATCCAGGACTTCAAACTAGTAACAAACAACCGCGTAAAGGAATTGCATCTGTGGCTGGAATTGCTCTGATTTCGATTGGTCTCGTCGTACTGGTTGAACAAACCATCAAAACCGGCTGGTTGATCCTGGTTGCGCTGCCGTTGATCGCTGCTGTTTTTTTCGTAACTTTGGTCCGCCAGCAACGCTTGAGCATGATTATTCCTGGCTGCCTTCTTGTAACCGCCGGGATAGGAATTTTACTGGCAATGCTTGTCTATAACCGCGCAGGTTGGGCTGAGCAAATTGGCGCTTTTTTGTTGGCTTTTTCCTTTGGTTGGGCATTAATCTCCATTGTGACCTACCTGGTTGCCGGAAATGCAATCCTTTGGCCGCTTATCCCGGCTGGCGCGATCTTTTCCATAGGCGCCAGTCTTTTCTGGGGAGACTTAAGCCTGGCAGGGTTTGTGTTATTTATTGTAACGGGATTCGGTCTGGTTCTACTTCTAACGGGAGTACATACGCGCTTGTTTGGACTGATACTGGCTGGAGCTTTGCTGGTTGGGATTGGTCCAGGTGTGTATTTTGGTTGGAATCGGAATGCAGGTCCAAATGCGCTTGCGCAAACCGGGATCATGCTGGTTTGGTTTTCACTAGGATGGGGCGTCATCACCGTTCTTAACCGGGCTTTATTTCATAAATTCATCTGGTGGCCGTTGATTCCAGGCGGGATCTTGGCAATGGTGGGTTGGGGATTATATATTGGCGGCAACCCTGGCAATGCATTGAGCTTTATCGGAAATACCGGTTCGATCGGATTAATTATCTTTGGTGCCTATCTACTCTTAATGAAACGTGGTCTTCGGCAATAGTTGTTTCAAAGCCTAATCGTTGCCATAATATCATTTATTTTTTCTCTGGCGGCATTCTCGCCGGCTCGGATGATTTCTTCAGCACGGTGAAACCCGAATAACGTCGAGATTTCAGGCGGAATATCCGGTCGAATAATAATGTCAGGTTTGGTTATTTCCAAGTTTCGATTGGTTATCTCACCAATCATAATCAGTTCTGAAATGTAAAAATCGTTGAAGAATTCTGGCAATGGAATTGGCCAATGATGGCGCCGTGATGTATTTTTCGTTTGGTGATGATTCTGGGGATACAGATGGACATCGACTGCGATGACGAATTTTGCTCCCATTTTCTGAACCGGCATTACGGGTAAATTATCCAGAACCCCGCCATCGACCAATAATTGTCCGCCTTCAATCACTGGTTTGAAAATACCTGGAATTGCAATGGTCGCAAAAACGGCCGGCAGGATAGGACCAGATGAAAGTAGAACCTCCTTGCCAGAATGCAAATCAACTGCGGTCAGTGTGGTTGGAATTTGAAGATCAGCAAAAGATAATCGTTCGCCCAGCCAATCACGGATGTAGTTGCGGACTTTCTGTCCTTCCAATAGTCCCCGGCGTTGAGGTGTCAGGTCGATGAGCTTCATCAATTCTTTCAAATGGGAGAATCGAAGTGCCCGATCTTCCATATCGGCGATTGTATTTCCTGCTGCATAAGCAGATGCGACCAATCCTCCCATGCTGGTGCCGGCAATTATTGAGATGGGGACACCGGCTTTTTCAAGGACTTTTAGGACGCCGATATGTGCCAGGCCGCGTGCGCCACCGCCGCTTAGAGCCAAACCGACCCTTTTTGATTTCATGGTTCTATATTCCTGTCCCATAATCCCATTCATTTGTACAGACTGCCGTAATAAAATTCACCTCTACTCAAACATATTCTCATCTGATATTATTACACGCTTGTCGGTTGATTGGATTAATCGGCCGTATATGTTGGAAAAAGCAGGTTTGTATGCTCACTGAGAGAAAAGATCTTAGAAATATTGCGATAATTGCCCACGTGGACCATGGCAAGACAACATTGGTAGATGGACTTCTTCGCCAGGCGCGCGTGTTTCGAGAAAATCAACAAGTCGCTGTTCGTGTGATGGATTCGAATGACCTGGAACGGGAACGCGGCATTACGATCCTTGCTAAAAATACCGCTGTAACAATTCCAGACCCTGAGACCGGCGAAATGGTCAAAATCAACATTGTTGATACGCCTGGGCACGCGGATTTTGGCGGCGAGGTAGAACGCGTCATGAACATGGTCGACGGCGTTTTACTTCTGGTAGATGCCGCTGAGGGGCCGATGCCCCAGACCCGTTTTGTTCTAAAGAAAGCGTTGGAAATTGGCCATCGAGTGATCGTGGTTATCAACAAGATGGACCGTAAGGATGCTGAACCGGATCGCTCACTCAATGACACCTTTGATTTGTTTATTGAACTGGGTGCCAGCGAATTACAGGCTGATTTTCCAGTGATCTATGCCAATGCCATAACGCAACAGGCTGGATTGACCTGGGATATGGGACCGGATTTGCAGCCTCTTTTTCAGGCGATTCTTCGACATATCCCTGCCCCCAGAGTCGATTTGGATGCACCCTTACAAATGCTGGTTACGAATTTCGGTTACGATGATTATCGTGGGACGACCGCCCTGGGGCGAATTTCCGCAGGTAAAATCAAAGCCGGGCAAGCGCTTGCCAGGATGACGGTAGACGGTCATATTGTTATGGAACGGGCCCGTTATTTATCGGTATTTCAAGGACTGGAAAAAACGGAAATCGAACAGGCAGAAGCCGGCGACATTATTGAAGTCGCCGGACTTGAGGGGATCGCGATTGGCGAAACCCTGGCAGACCCGCAAAACCCGATATCCTTACCACCGATCCATGTTGAACAACCCACCGTCCGGATGACCTTTGGGGTAAACACCTCCCCGTTTTCAGGCCGGGAAGGAAAATGGAGCACCTCAAGAAAATTGCGGGAACGCCTTTTTGAAGAACTGCGCCACAACGTTTCACTGCGAGTTGAGGAAACCGAATCGCCGGATATCTACAACGTTTCGGGGCGGGGCGAACTTCACCTGGCCATCCTGATTGAGACAATGCGCCGTGAAGGTTATGAGTTTCAGGTTTCGAGGCCGGAAGCCATATTCCGGACCCGCGAAGACGGTGAGTTGGAGGAACCATACGAAGAGGTCCATATCGACACCAGTTCTGAAACCATGGGCGCGGTTGTGGAAATGCTGGGATCCCGGCGTGGAAAAATGCTTGGGATGGCTAACAACCCCGATAATACCGTTCATTTGCATTACATGGTTCCGACACGCGGTCTGCTGGGATTCCGCTACCAATTCCTGACGGCGACGCGCGGCATGGGAATTATCAATACCCTTTTTAGCGACTACGGACCCATTGCGGGGCCAATCCTGACCCGGACGACTTCTTCAGTGGTTGCCTGGGAAAGCGGAACAACCGTTACCTATGGTCTGAAGAATGCCGAAGAGCGCGCTACGTTGTTCCTTGGACCCGGCGTCGACGTTTATGAAGGCATGGTTGTCGGCGAGACGCCCCGGCCCATGGACCTAATTGTCAATGTTTGCAAGAAAAAGCACCTGACCAACATGCGTTCATCCAACAAAGACATCGAAATCCGGTTGACACCGCCGCGTATACTCAGCCTCGATGAAGCGATGGAGTTTTTGGCAGATGATGAATTGCTGGAGGTGACACCGGTCAATTTTCGCATCCGCAAACGCATCCTGGAGACGGAAGAACGGGGCAAACAATCCAAAAAGGAAAAAGAAGTTTTAGGCGAATGATTTTCGAACGGCGGTTTTGAACCGCCGTTCATAATTACTTAATTACCCCCCAGCCCTGGTAAAAACCCTTCAAATCGCAGTTGCATTGGTTTTCGAAAGCCCTCAACAGGGCATCCGGTTGGACTAATTGAAATTCATTTTGCTGGAAATAGTCTTGCAATGCCTGATCAAAGGCTTGCGCTCCAATTTTATTGCGAAGTTCCCAGAGAAAAAGCGCGCCCTTGCGGTAGACAATTGTGGAGTAGGCGCGCGGTTCGTCATGAAACGTGCTTAATGGGTTGCCGATTTGAAAAAGTTCACTGCCGGGGGTTGCTTCAAACTCTTGCACGGTATTTTGGAAATACTGGATCGTGCCGTTCATGTAGGCACGATTGTATTTGTCAAAATAGAGCAGGGCTGAAACAGTGGCAAGTGCTTCATCCTGCCAGGGATTTCGCTGGACGTCGTTCCCGACCAGATTGAACCACCATTGGTGAGCCACCTCGTGCGTGAGAACTGTCGCTAACAGGTTCAAATCTGCCTTGGGATTGTAGAGGTCGTGTTCAATTAAAACGAGTCCAGGATATTCGACACCACTTGCTTTATTGAGATCAACTGTAACAACATCCAACTCAGTAAATGGGTATTCCCCGAACTGCTCTGAAAATAATTCCATCGAATGTTCAATGACCTGCAATGAATCAATTTGTTCCTTATCATAACCAGCAAGTATCCACTGATGGATCATACCCATTTGGGTTGATAAATCGACCACTTCGAAATTAGGGCTGGCTGCGATCATGAATTCACGTACCGGACCTGAAACTATTTCAATAGTCTGATCGGAGCCATTCGCCGCGTTCTCAATATCCGACCCGGTTGCGGCTACTTTCCATAGGACGGGCAGCCGGATTGATACGTGATATAAACCCGTTTCGCTGGTAACCGCATCACCCTGCGGCTGAATTTCAGCGGCAATCCAACCCGTCGAATCGCGTGCCGCTAGTATTGGGTACCAATCCGCCAGGGTGATGACGTTGTTCTTGATATCATGATTGAAAATTCCATAGGTCGATGAATTATCAGGGATACTTCCCTGGAATTCCAGGGTTAACTGGATACTCTCGCCTGGTTTGAGCGAAACGGGTAAAGGAACGCGTAAGGCACTTTGATCATTAAGCAATAATTCGGTCTCGACAGGTCTGCCGGATATTTTCACCAGATTGACAGTTAAATTTCCAGCATAGTTGTAGACTGTGTTTGGATAAAGCCGAAAAACCAGGTCAGAAATATCCCTGGCAGATTCATTCAGGAAAGCTAAATCCAAGGTTCCGGTATAGCTCGAGGTCTCCGGGTCTAGCTGCAAAGACAGATCGTAACATGCATTGGATTTCGATCGTATCAGATCGTTTTGAGCATTGGATTGAAGAGTCGATGCCTGTAAATCGAGATGGCATTCTGCACTGGCAAGGAAATTAGCGTAATTTGAGTCAGTCAATCCACCATTTTGCACAGGGGATGGGCGAGGGGGTAGACCCGTCGAAGGCGCACAGGATGCCAGAAGCAACGCCAGCAAAAGTACGAGAGTGAATCGGGAGGTTGTGACCATCATCCCTCCATTCCGGGTTTTCCTGATCCAAATATCAGAAGCTTACCAGGCTTCGATAATTGACCGTAAATTCGCAATTTCCAGTCCGGCGGATTTGAGCGCTAATTGAACCTGATCGGAACGCTCAGTTTCAGCACGGACAAAGCGCGTATATGGCGCAATAGCTTCGGACATGCGCATGAGACTGCGATCAATTTCCTTCTCGAATTCTCCTCGCAGCGATTGAACCAGATCGGTGCGCAACTTGGCCAGTTTTCCGTGCAAATCATTCTTTGCCTGGCGCCGTTTAGCCGGTATGATGAATAATCCCAGGATAGCGATCATGCTTGCTGCAACAATACCAGTAACATCGGCTGCCATGGTCGTCGCAAGGGTGGTGATCAAAGTACCCAGTCCAACGGCTCCAACTTCCACAGCCACCGAAGCCGCAACAGCATTTTGAGCTCCTGAAGCCATATTGGCCGATTCAATGCGCTTGTCATAGGTTTCAACGACCCGGTTTGCTTCACGTCCAAGTGCGTCCAGCAGCCGGTTGCGGTCATAGGTAAAACGTTCGCCAGCGCCTTCGCCAATGATGCGGTTTTGATATTCTCTCTGACGCTCAGCGAGGTAATCGTTTACAGCTTTCCACTGACGGAGATCCGAATCGACCAGCCAGTCGATCAATTCATTTACCTTACGGTCAACCTTTTGTGGCACATCCGCAACCACCTGTGCTTCGAACTGCTGCTGCATCCGATCCTTACTTAATAAGTCAAGAACCCGCGCCAGCCGGAAGACATCCTCGAAGAAATCATCACCGCGTTTCTCCATTTCAAAGAAGATATTTTCGATGTCCGACATGCGGAAGGAAAAATTCTTCTGCATGTCCTCTTTATAAATGGCCTGCTGTGTTTCAACGTTCAATAACATTCCGCGGTCTTCTGCTAGTAATTCACGCTGCGCGTCATTGGCAACAGCATATTTTTCCACCAGGTGAGAGGCTACCCCTAATGGGTTGGTGAATTTCAACCGGACCTGACTGGCTTGATCAAGCGCCGATTGAATGTACGTCTCGAGTGCACCAAAACGGCTGGATTCCCACAATCGCGGCTCGCCATTCTTGGCACGCATCGCCAGGCGGGCGCTGACTGGAAATATCTCGGGTGTCATGCCCAGGAGTGCACGACCGTTTTCTCGGACAAAAGATTCGACCTGTTCGAGTTCGCTGTCGTTTTGGAAAAGATCAATCTTATTCAATACCAATATGACCTTTTTGCCCCAGTCACGGATGTGCTGAAGAAAGGTTCGCTCGCTTTCGGTGAAGGGACGGTCGGTCGAGGTTATGAAGAGTACCAGGTCTGCACGCGGAACAAAATGAGTGGTGAGTTCTTCATGTTCGCGAATCACGGCATTCGTCCCAGGCGTATCGACAATGCTGACCTCTGAAAGTAAATCGACCGGCAAAAAGACCACCTGGTGATTTTCTTCCACCAGGTTTTGTTCTGATTTGTCGCCAAATCGTAATATATTGATCTGGGAGGTAGTTGGCGTGACGCCTTCCTTGAGGAGCTTTTCTCCCAAAAGGGCATTGATAAACGCGCTTTTCCCGGAATTAAATTCACCCACAATCACCAGAAGAAATAGATCATCCAATTGCCGAATGGACTGGCCGAGGGTGTCCAAATCTTCCTTGCTGGCGTTAAAATTCACCAGTTTTACTCGAAAATCATTGAGAAAATTACGCTCGCGTTGGAGAATGGCATCTTGTTCAGGGGCTAATATCTTCATTGATGGTTTGTCTCCTCAAGATTGATTATAGCATGTGCATCTTTCGGTCACTTTACTCGGAAATCTGGCCAGCCCTCACTCTGCGAAAAACGCCTGGTGTGCTACAATTCAGCCTCTATTGAGGCAGTCAGAAAGGTTACCTATGGATGCACCTTCCATAGATTACAGTAAAAAATGGTATGTCATGGCAGCGGTCGCCATGGGGGTTTTCCTTGCGACCATTGACGGAAGCATTGTTAATATTGCCTTGCCAACCCTTGTGAATGAGTTACGAGAGCCGTTAGCGGTCGTGGAATGGGTGGTTTTGGCCTATTTGCTCACTGTGACGACTCTCATGATCAGCCTGGGGCGCCTGGCTGATATGATTGGCAAGAAGCCATTGTATGTGGCCGGGTTCGCTTTATTTACGCTTGGTTCTGCATTGTGCGGCGCTTCCAAATCAGTCGGAATGCTGATTGGTTTCAGAGTGTTTCAGGCGGTCGGCGCGGCAATGATGATGGCGCTCGGCACCGCCATTGTGACGGAGGCTTTTCCGCCGCAGGAACGCGGAAAAGCACTAGGCATTACCGGCTTAATGGTTTCTGTGGGTGTAATTGCCGGTCCGACCTTCGGCGGCCTGATCCTGGAGCATTTGAGATGGAATTGGCTATTTTTTGTTAATTTGCCAGTCGGGTTGATTGGCATCCCAATGGTTCTACGGTTCGTTCCGGCCATAAAACCCAAAGGAAAGCAGCGCTTTGATTACTGGGGCGCATTACTGCTTTTAGTAAGCCTAAGCAGTTTTCTTCTAGCTTTATCGATTGGGCAGGAAATTGGTTATGGCTCTTCGATCATCATCGGGTTGTTTGGACTTTTCTTGTTTGCTTTCGCCATATTCATCCGGGTAGAACTAACTGTATCGCAACCGATGATCGATTTGACGCTATTTCGCAATGGTTGGTTCAGCGTAAACCTGGTCACCGGCTTCATGACCTTTGTTGCAAGCGCGGGCACAGTATTGCTGTTACCTTTTTTCCTGCAGGACATTCTTGGGCTCTCTCCACGTTCCGCGGGTCTGTTAATGGCAATCAACCCCGCTGCAATTGGAATTATTGCACCAATCTCCGGGGCTTTATCCGATCGAATCGGGTCGCGTAAATTAACTACGGCCGGTTTGTTGGTACTGATGTTCGGGTATTGGACAATCTCGGGCATTACCCAAAATATTTCTTTATGGGAGTTTGCGCTAAGGGCGCTGCCGATTGGGATTGGTATGGGATTGTTTCAATCGCCGAATAACAGTGCGATCATGGGGACTGCGCCGCGGGAGCGGCTGGGGGTTGTCTCAGGAATGCTTTCAATTAGTCGTACCTTGGGGCAAATGGTTGGCATTTCGGTTGTCAGCGCTTTGTGGGCTTTGTTTACTGCACGGTTTACCCTACAGGGAATTAGTCAACCCTTCCAGGCGGAAGTGACTGGTTTACAACGCACCACTCATTTCCTGATCTTCTGGATTGGTGCGGCGTTTTTAGTTAGTCTTTGGACATTGCTCCAGGAACGGAAAGCAGTCAAAGTGCGGCCCGCGAATGAATTGTTGTAATTAAAAATCGGAAAGGTTTTCCTTTCCGATTCTGTATTACTCCGAGTGGGGTTTATTCCCTGGGTTTATTTCCCAGAATGGTATCAATTCTAACCATTACATCGCTTGTCAGCAAACCGACCAGGTCCAACGCTTTCATATTTTCAATCACCTGCTGCGGCCGGCTGGCACCGGTGATGACCGTACTTACATTTGGATTCTTTAAGCACCATGCAAGTGCCAGCTGAGATATGGTACCCCCCAGGTCCTGGGCAATCGGTTGAAGCTGACGGACTTTCTCAATTTTTACCGGATCAAGCACAGACTCTTTCAACCATTCAAATCCTTTCATGGCGACCCGGCTGTCACTGGGAACGCCATCATTGTATTTGCCGGTCAACAAACCCGATGCAAGCGGACTCCAGATCGTTGTGCCGTAACCCAATTCCCGAAAAATAGGTAGCAGATCCTTTTCCATATTTTCACGGGTAAACATGTTGTACTGCGGCTGTTCCATGGAGGGAGGTGTAAGGTGGTTTTGCCTGGCGAGACTATCGGCGCGCATGATGTCTGCCGCCTGCCATTCGGATGTGCCCCAGTAAAATGCTTTTCCCTGTTTGATTATCACGTCCATTGCACGGACAGTCTCTTCAATCGGTGTTTCTGGATCTGGCCGGTGACAAAAAACAAGATCGACATAGTCCATCTGAAGTCGTCGCAAGGCATTGTTAACGCCTTCAATAATGTGTTTATGAGAAAGCCCGCGGTCATTTGGTCCTTCGCCGCCCCAGAAAATTTTGGTTGAAATGACCAGTCCTTCTCTCCGCCAATGGGCTTTTTTGATGACATTTCCCATAACGATTTCTGCATTTCCCCGTGCATACGCCTCGGCGTTGTCAAAGAAATTGACTCCCGCTTCATAGGCTGCGCGCATGCATTGTTCTGCCACATCCTCGCCGACCTGTCCGCCATAGGTTACCCATGCGCCGAGGGATAATTCGCTGACTTTTAATCCTGCTTTTCCTAAATGCCGATATTCCATTTGAAAATACCTCTTTATGTTTAATTGGTTAGAAACTTAGGCCAGTATAACCCAGATGTGTATTGTGTTTTCAGGTTTTTGACACATTATTTATCGGAGGATTTGTAGTATGATAATCTTCTTTATTTATGAAATAAAAGTAATAAATTCCCATCTTATTTTCCGGGTTTGGTGAGATAATTGAGCGGATATTTTTATGAGGTAAGGAATTGAACAGATCACCATTGTCAGAGACAGGCATTCTTCAAAGTCTGATCGAAAATATTGAACCAGTACCAATCAAAAAATCTATTAATAATTTCGCTGACTTAAAACAAAAAGTAGGGGCGGATCTTTTGTCATTGGTATTGCAGAAGGTCACCCGTAAATATCTGGATCTACAGCCTGCCACTATTGAAAAACTGCCTGCACCCCGGCCTGGGCGAAAATACGTCCTTTATGCACATGTTCCATTTTGTGAAAGTCTATGTCCGTATTGCTCCTTTAACCGTTTCCTGTACCAGGAGGAGCGCACGCGGACCTATTTTAAGAATTTACGCGATGAAATGCGCATCGTGGCCAATTTGGGTTATCAATTTGAATCGTTATATTTTGGCGGCGGGACCCCGACAATTCTCATTGATGAGCTTGTGGAAACCATCGATTTGGCGAAACGTTTGTTTGGTATAAAGGAAGTTTCCTGTGAGACAAATCCAAATCATCTGACACCCGAAATCCTTGGACAATTGAAAGGCCGGGTTGACCGCCTCTCAGTGGGGGTGCAGAGTTTCGACGACCAGTTGCTGAAACAAATGAGCCGCTTGTCCAAGTTTGGCACGGGCGATGAGGTACTCGCACGAATCCAGGATTCTGTCGGCATTCTGCCGTCCATCAATGTCGATATGATTTTTAATTTTCCCAGCCAGACGGAAGAAATTTTGCGGGAAGATATCCGCAAGGTAATCGAATCCGGCGCCAATCAAATTACTTTTTATCCATTGATGAGTTCTCCGTCTGTATCTTTTGCGATGGATCGGGCAATTGGCAAGGTTGATTATTCGCGCGAGCCTGCTTATTACAAAATCATTCATGATGAATTGTGCTCGGTATACCAACCGATGTCCGCCTGGACCTATTCGCGCAAAGACACGACCATGATTGATGAATACATCGTTGAATATGAAGAGTATGTAGGCGTGGGTTCAGGTTCGTTCAGCTATTTGGATGGAACTCTTTACGTGAATACCTTTTCTTTGAGTGAATATGATCGTTTGATCAGCTCAGGGCGCATGGGACTCTCGGCAACCCGCCATTTTGCCAGGCAGCAGCAAATGCAGTATCGGTTTATGATGGAACTCTTCGATTTGAAATTAAATAAGAGCCAGTTCAAAAAGGATTTCAATTCCACGATAGAACGAAGTCTATGGATTGAGATGCTCTTTATGAAATTGATGAATGCCTTTACGGAACAAACCGATAAGGACTTGCTTCGCATTTCTCCGGATAAAAGCTATCTCTTGGTGGTGATGATGCGTGAGTTCTTTGCGGGAGTGAATGTATTGCGCGAGCAAGCCCGCCAGGCTCTGGCGCCAAATGAACGCTTGATGTGTCTGGTTAACGAAAAAGTTGTCTCCTGATATTTTCTGCCAGCAGATCTCCGCTGGCGGTTTTGTGGCTATAATGGATGCGTACTAAATAAAAGTGAAGCATCCGATGGCAGAGATCACCCATCATGAGGTTCGACTTTACGACCGAATTTACGCAGTTGTGCGGCAAATACCATACGGTCGCGTTTCAACTTACGGACGAATCGCCTACTTGGTGGGCGGTTGTTCAGCCCAGATGATCGGTTTCGCGATGGCGGCCCTACCTGGTGATTCGGATGTGCCCTGGCAGCGCGTGGTGAACCGGCAGGGGAAAATAAGTCCGCGCGGAATAGGCTTTGGCAGCATGATTCAACGAACTTTACTTGAGGATGAAGGCATCGTATTTAATTCAGCAGGTGAAATCGATTTGAATATATACGGATGGTAATAAAGAATAGGAATGTGGAGGCTGGTTTGAAATCTGTGTGTGTCTATTGTGGTTCAGCCGATGGCATTCACCCGGATTATTATCGCGGCGCGGCTGAAATGGGCATCTTTCTGGCAAATAAAGGCATCAGACTGATTTATGGCGCCGGCAAGACCGGTTTGATGGGTGCCCTGGCAGATGGTTCCTTATCAGCTGGTGGGGAGGTGATTGGGGTCGTACCGGAGAACCTCAACTCAGCCATCCTGATTCACGCCAACCTGACCCAATTGGAAATCGTCCAGGACATCCAGCAGCGGAAAGCACGCATGAATGAATTGGCCGATGCATTGGTCGCGCTGCCCGGCGGTTACGGAACCTTTGATGAGCTGTTTGAAGCGCTGACATGGGCGCAAATTGGTCTTCAGCGCAAACCGATCGGTTTGCTCAACATCCGTGGTTATTTTTACCCATTATTGGCCATGGTTGAACGCGCATTGGAAGAGAAGTTTATCTACCCGGAACACCGAAAAATTCTGGCAATCGAAGATACCCCGGCAGGATTAATTCAAGCCCTCGAAAATTATTCCTATCCAGAAAATATGGATCGCTGGGTTAAACGGGAAGAATATTAGCTTAATCGCCGTGGCGGCTGGATTGGGATGTACGGCATGATGAAAAAGCCGTGGATGGTTTGAATCATTTGGTTCCCAAGCCATTGTTCACAGGCCAGGCCGTAAACGGGTTGACCGCCCGGAAGATCAATAATTCGGCGTTCCAGCCTGACCGTGACATCCTCGCGTTCAGGATAATTTGGATCATAAATTCGAATAGAGATGTGATTCTCATCCAGACAGTCCATTCCGTAGCCAAAAACCTGGTGGTTTAAAAACATATGGCTGATCTTGGTACCTTTTTCGTAAATTAGGCCCAGGACCGAGCAAAGATTATTATCAAGTCGGGAGCGGTATTGAAGGAATTCATGCATCGTCAAGGAACAAAGGCCATCGGATGTGTCGTCCGGGAGTTTCATCCAGGAAGCAAACTTGAGGATATATTCACCCAGCGTACCAAAACTGTCCATTTGTCTGCGGTATAAATGGCGCTGCAGGGCTGAACCAGACTTAGGTACACTTTTTTGGCCTGGGATTTCCCGTTCAAACAGGTAATGGTCATAGGCGGATGATGCCATGCCGCCGCATAAACCGTAATTACCAGTAAGCCGAATCAGTCCGGGAATTTCCGGAATACTGAAAGGCAGCGCAACTCCTTTGAATAGGTTGACAAAATGATAACCATTTTGTGTGGGAGAGAAAGGCGTTTCCGTATAAGCCTGGGGGAGTGAATAGGTTGAAGAGAACCAATTGAATGGAGCGTGGAATTGCCTGGCTTGTCCCTGAAAGGAATAATCAAATTGTATGTAGGGAAGAAGTACATCCAGCCAGTCGGTTTGACGATGCTCGCGGCGGATGAGTGTCCAATCAAAGGGTGGGTTGCGCGGCTCGGTGCGTATGGCCGTCGCCACATCGCGAAAACGCCCCGGGTCATATTCAACCTCGAAATTTCCTTGACTGTCGCTGAGTCCAGCGGTAACAGTCAGATCGTCATCATTTTTCCCGGCTGCATCTTGGTCGAAAACGCGGATATTAACACCCGCAGCTGGATGATTGTTGGCAAATTCGACTTTTCCTTGAATTATTCTGGACATTGAAAAGGAATTCTCCAGTTTTTAGGATTTACTCTTCGCCATTTTGGCCGTTCTTTTCAATGGCCTGGCGGTAACCCTTGTCCAGTTCGGCATCGTTCAAATGGGCATAACGCTGAGTAACGGCGATATTGCGGTGCCTGGCTAGTTCCTGGGCAAGTTTCAGATTATTGGAACTACGCAGAACCCTGGTGACAAAGTAATGGCGAAAGGAATGGGGGGTAATGGTGCCGACCGCATCTTCTCCCAGGATTGTTCTGACCGCATCTGTAACGATATTGCGGCCGGTTGCAGTTGTGATGGGTTTGACCTTTTTACCGGCGCCTTTATCATGGCGGGCAAACAAAGGCTGCGAACTGAGTGCCTTGCCGCTCGATCCATCAATCGAAGAGCGGGCAGCCAGGTATTCTTTCAGTGCAGTCTCAACGCGCAGGGTAAATCGAACAATATCCTGGCGATTGCCTTTGCCAATCACCTGTGCCCGTCCATTCATCCAATCCAGATCGCCTCTCCGTAAAGCGCAGGCTTCATGAACACGCAGCCCCGTATCAGCCAGTGTCAACAAAAAAGCGCGATCTCGTAAACAACGCAATCGTTCACCTGCCGATAAAGTATCAATATTTCGTGTAGCCATGATATTCTCAATGATTTTATCAATTGATTCGGCAGGAAACTGGGGCAGGCGAACTCCGGGGCGGCGGGCACGTTGGTGAATCAACAACCGAATGCGCACCAGATTGGTGGACAATATATTCTCGCCTGCCAGGTATTCAAAGAATCCGGTCGCAGCGGTAAGGTACAACCTCTCTGTGGTTGGGGCAAGATCTTTCAAAAAAGCCGCATACCAGGCTATGGTATCCTCATGGAGAGATAAAATGCTGCTGGTATTCGGGTTCAGGCCGGATATTTCCAAACAATGCAGGAAACTAGTGATGCCGTTTTGATAGGTACGGGCCGTGTTTTGGCTGCGTGCCAACGCGACGCTATCGAGGTAAGCCGCAGCTGCCTGCGCAATGGTCATGGGTTTTTCAGATGGCGGGGTAGGAGGGTGATCTACCATGAGACAATTATCTCATAAACCGGTAGTCTTGTCGCAAAGACATAATTACCATCATACAAAAAAAATAATTGGAATCTGGACTCGATTGAAATCATAAAATGCGCATAGCCATTATCATTTAGGAACTTATAGGACATTCAAGGGAAAGGGGTACAGTTGAACAATAAGATTACCATTCGATTCGACACATCGAAATCCAAATGACCGGAACGGACTATAATATGCTTATTCTCCAATTTGGCACGATTGAAAGGTTTTAAATGGACGCCAACCTGATAAAAAAATATCTAAGTTACATAGATGACGAGAAAAACAGTGCGGCAATTTATCAAGTTATGTCAGAAAACGAGAAAGATAAGCGTGTAGCCGAAGTTTACCAGCGCATGGTAGGCGTTGAACTAAAACACGCTGAAAAATGGGAAAAGTTGCTTCAGAGTGCTGGCGGCGTCGTACCTGAATTTACGATGAACTGGCGGACAAGGTCGTTAATCTGGCTGGCCAAACGGTTCGGACCGGCGTTGGTTTTGCCGGGGTTGCAGGCGATGGAGAATAAAGGGACGGGTGGATATGCGGTTGATCCCGAAGCCCAGGATATTGTGGACGATGAGAAGTCGCATTCCATCGTATTAAGCCAGATTCGCAGGTCGGCTAGAGGCGGTATGGAAGGAAGTTCACTGGCGGTCCTGGAAGGGCGGCACAGTTCAACCGGCGGAAATGCCTTGCGCGCCGCCGTTTTGGGCGCAAATGACGGTCTGGTATCCAATCTGAGCCTGGTGATGGGTGTCGCAGGAGCCGCCCTGAGCAATAAATCCATTCTCATTACTGGCGTGGCAGGATTGCTGGCTGGCGCTTGTTCGATGGCGTTGGGAGAATGGTTGTCGGTGCAGAGTTCCAGGGAGCTGTTTTCGCATCAGATTGGCATCGAAAAGGAAGAAATAGAAGTTTCTCCGGTAGAGGAAGCCGAAGAATTGGCATTGATTTATGAAAGCCGCGGTCTGTCAAAAGAACAGGCAACCATCCTGTCGCGAAAGATCATGGAGAATAAGGACGGCGCCCTGGATACGTTGGCGCGCGAAGAACTGGGTGTAAACCCCAATGAACTGGGCGGTTCAGCCTGGGAAGCGGCCATCACATCCTTTATCCTGTTTGCCATCGGCGCCATTATTCCGGTCATTCCCTTTATTTTCATGAGTGGCAAAGCTGCAATTGGGCTTAGCATTGGATTAAGCACATTGGGTTTATTCCTGCTGGGAACGGTTATCACGCTCTTTACCGGGCGCAGTGTCTTGTATTCGGGTATGCGCATGGTTATTTTTGGCTTGTTGGCTGCTGCAGTCACCTTTGGAATTGGAGCTTTGATCGGCGTGACCATCGGTGGATAGACATTAGCTGAAATAGCAAAAGTATCAGAATAATAACGGCGCAAGCAGAGTAAGGAGGTGAATGTGGCTGACGAAAAGTTAATTGTCTTTGCAAATTTCTTGAAGCAAGAGTTTCACGAATACGCAGGGCGGGAAATCAGGAAGGGGCACTCAATTCCGAGCCAGAGCCACTTTGCTCAATGGATCGGTGTCAGTCCAACCAGCTTATCAAACTGGATAAATGGATTGCGCCCGCCAGTAGGTGAAAATGTTGATTTACTGGCCACACGGTTGGGAATGCGCGTTTACGAAATCTTAGATATACCACCGCGCGCACCGAAATCTGGACCGTTTGCAGAGATAGCAAAACGCTGGCATGAACTTGACTCCGAAGAGCAAAGGAAGGTTCTTAATTTTGTCTGTGATTTGATCGATGCCAAAGAAAGCAAACAAAGTCCACCATCGTGATAATTTCTGGAATAATATTCATCAAAACCGGAGAGATAATTTATTGTAATTAATATTCCACTCCTGATCAGGACCATGGG
>DATMYV010000016.1:0-110201 GCA_035560795.1 Longilinea sp. | reverse complement strand
GTATAAATAGTGATCACTTGAAAGTCAAGCGGAATTGCCCAAATATTGGTACTTGAAAATATGTTCTATCTGTGTATAATATATCTATTAGAAAATATATTCTAAGGTGATGTTATGAATGTAACTGATCTGAGTCAAGTTCGTACTACCGTTCCGCAAAAACTAAATTTGCGGGTTCCTCAGCCTGGTCAAGTTACCAATCCTTTCGCAAGATTGAGCCTTGATGGGTTATTGAACCAAAATCCCTTCCTCCCAGAAAAAACCGCCATTTTGGGGGTTTGTGACGACGGATTGCCGGTGTTGTTGGATTTCACGGATCCGAAGCCCGGATCAATATTGGTGAGCGGGACGCATCTTGATGGCCCCAGGCAGGTTCTCCAACTGGCGCTTTCATCCGCATTGCTGCGGACATTTTCCTTTGACATGGATGTCCTGGTCGTTTCGCAGGATCCATCTGTCTGGCAATCTACCCTGAGAATTAATGGCAACCATCACCTTGAGGTAATGCCCATCTACGATCGCCTATCTGGCGCGGCAATTTTACATCTAAGCCGCCTGCTTGAGCAGCGCATGAATGGCAGATCTCAGGTAGAGACATCTTTGTTATTGATTGACGATGTTCATAGTGTCGGGCAATTGGACCTTGATGTTCAAATTAATCTTCAATGGCTTATCGATCAGGGGCCTCAATATGGAATTTGGTCTTTGGGAGGGATGTCAGCAAATCGAATGGAAGAGTTCGACTCATTTGTCTCATCCTTTCGAACTCGAATTCTTGGCCAGATTGACGAACCAGACCGCTCTGCCAGACTGGCAAACGTTCGGTCAATGGACACATCAAAATATCACCCTACGCAGCAGTATTGCGTTCAGGTCAACCAGAATTGGATGAAATTTTGGCTTCCGGGCAGATAATTGGAGGGTAAGATGGAAACAGGCATGTTATGGTTCGACAATGATCCGCGCAGCGATTTACCTGCAAAAGTAACTCAAGCAGCCGATTATTACCAGAAAAAATATGGCAAGAAACCGGATGTTTGTTTTGTTCACCCTAGCGCAGTCAATGAAGAGCAACGCTATAATGGCATTGCCATCCGCCGCAGCCAGATGGTTTTACCGAACCATTTGTGGATCGGTTTGTTGGAGCATGCATAAATAGAAAAAGCCGCTGGTCAATCCAGCGGCTCTTATGGTTTATATGCCGGATTCATTGTTCTGATCATCTGGTGGCGGCTTTTTCAGGTTCGGGGTGGATGACTCTCGATTGTCCGAAAATAAGCTTCCGATTAACTTTATTAAATTTGATAGGTGTCGAAAACGAGGTGATGCGTAAACCTCCTTAAAATGGTGCGCGGCATCCTGCAGGCTGACTTCATGGTTCATCTCTTCCCGTAAGAACCATAGATGTTCGATGATCCACAAATAAAGATCGGCTTCAGTCCGTCCCGGAAATTCCTTCAAAATTCCCTGTTCACGGATCACATTAATTAATGGCAGATAGACCTCGTCGTACCAGGAGACGGTTGCATCTTCAAACGTTGCCGGATGGTTCTTCTGCTCGCCGAGGAACCACCTGTGTGTCTCGATGTGTTCGATCAACTTGTTGTAAACGCCAGGCAACGATAATTCAACCTTTGATTCTGGGCGAAGTTTGGTGAGGTTAGTGCGTTCCTCAAAATCCTGTTTCTCTATCTCACGAATAAAATCATCAATGTTAGACTTTTCATCCAAAGAAACCGGCGACTCGATTTCGATGACATAAGCATCAATATCTTCCTGCCCGCGTTCCTTAGCCACAGAGACACGGTGGTTTCCATCCTTTACAAAGTAAGCTTCACCGATCTTGTAAACCTCGATGGGCGGCAGAATGACATCCTGGAGGTGCGCCATGTCAATGCTGACCCAGCGCGAACCAAGTTCAGATCGGCGCGGGAGAAATGCACGATCGAAATCCTGGTAGCGTCCCACGCTGCCGACGATTTTATGAACCGGAACCTGTCGCATTCCCAGATAATGTTGACCCTGGAATGGCAATAAACGCCTTACTTCATCAAATGGCAGCAGGCTATTATCTTTTCCATTAAACCAGGTAAAAACGGAACGCCAGAAGCCTTTTCTTAAGGCCAGATCGAAATCCGATTTCGCAATTTGAGAAACCATGGACCTTAAGGAATTAGGTTTGTTTTCATCTGACACGATTCACCTCCATAAAACCGATGATGCAGCCGTGTTACCGTTGCCTTCGACCCTGCGGAACATTGATATAAAACTCGCGATAACCATAGGTATTCATGACCAGGGTCTTTTCAAATTGAGTCTGCGTCACCGTATCCTGGCGATAGACATGGATATGTCCGTGTAAATGTACTTGAGGGTAAAACACCTTATCGAACCAGCGAAAAGCCTTTACACCGTGGTGGGGCAGATCGTCCATGTCATGAATTTTCCACGGCGGAGCATGACTGACAAAGATATCGAGATAACGGTCATAACGCAGTTTATTGAAGAATAAAGCTGGCGTCATCATCCAAACCATTGTCCACATATCTGCTTGCGAATACTGGTGTGGCCCGTAGTTGTATTGAATGGATCCTTCCAATCCCGCCAACAATAGACCGGTATCATCCTGCAGGACTTTGCGGTGCAAGTTTATCGCACCCCAGGGTTCGGTTCGGTCGCCCATGGATGTCATTTCAACCTTGCTGGCATGGTTGCCCCGAACATGGTAGAGAGGGACGTTAAGTGTACTGATGATATATTCGAGGTAAAAATAAGGCAAGTCGCCGCAACTGACGACTAGATCGACGTCGTAGAAACGCTCGGCAATTTGCGGGTTGTAAATGATCCCTAGTTCGACGTCGCTAACTGATAGGATTTTCATCGACCAGCCTGATTCTAACCCATCTTGTCCAGGTTGGCCGATTCTATGACAGAAGGTTCACTCACGGCAATGGCAACCGCCAGGGCAAGCGTGCTGGTATGACTGATGCTGATTGACCATGTATGCAAACCGAGGTTCTCCGCCAGACGGGCTGCTTCGCCATGCAAAACTAAAATGGGTTCACCTGCAGGACCTTCTACCGTCTCAATTTCCTGCCAACTGACAGGTCCAATGCCGGTTTGCAGCGCCTTTGCAACAGCTTCTTTCACCGCAAAACGGCCCGCCAGGCTTGCATTCGATTTGCTGCATTTTTCCAGTTCTTGCGGAGTGAAAACGCGTTTAAGGAAACGCGGCTTAATATTCGGGTTTAACCGCTCAAAACGACCAATTTCCACCACATCCACCCCGGTGCGAAGTTGCATCGAATTCTCCCTAGATTAATTCGGGTCCTGAGCTGATGGTAACCATGCGGTCTGGAAATAGATAATGCCGGGCAGCCTGAAGTACATCTTCGGGTGTAATGGCTGCGACCTGAACCGGGAATTGCTGATAATAATCCATGCCCAAATGGAAGCGTTCCAGATTAAGCAGAGCTGCCGCGACGCCATTGTTGGATTCCATTGAAAGCGGCAGGCGGCCGATGTAATTTGCCTGGCTGTCCTGAAGTTCGTCAGAACTGACCGGTTCAGAAATGAACTTTTCGATTTCGGTCAGGATGAGATCAATGGTCTGCTGTAAATTTGCCGGGTTAACGCCAGCGGAAACTTCCCATGAGCCGGTGTAGATCCATGAATTTAAGCTGGTGGAAGCGTAATAGGCCAAACCAGCTTGTTCGCGGACCACATCCCCGATGCGGCCCATCATACCGAATTGGCCGAGAATGTTGTTGCCGAGCGATGCCGCCAGATAATCGGGGCTGCTGCGCTTTGGACCATAACCGCCCATGACCAGATCGGTCTGGCTTTTTCCGGCCAAAGGGATGTGCTCCCGGACCACGGCTGTAATTGGCTTGAGCGGAGGAAGCACAGGTGCTTCAGGCTGCGAAGGATTCTCCCATCCACCCAGCACCTGACTCACAATGTCATAAGCCTGGCTGGCCGAAACAGCCCCTACAACCACCAGTACCATATTTCGCGGACCATACACAAGTTTATGGTGCTGAAGAATATCTTCGCGTTGGATGGCTCGGATTGTCCCAGTGAAACCGTCTTCTGGCAGCCCGTAGGGATGATTTGGGAAAACGATTTCATCGAAACGGATCGATGCCCGGTCTGCCGTATCTTGATCGCGCATGGCCAACCCGGTGAGAAGTTGTGCGCGCAGCCGTTCAATATGGTCCGCTGGGAAAATGGGTTCGCGGATGGCCTCGCTGAGCGTTCTCAATAAAAGACGCAAATCTTCAGCCAATGCACGGCCGCCAAAGCTGGTGTTATGGACGCTGGCGCCAAACCCCAGACTGGCTCCGACGGATTCAAGTCCATTATATATCTGCTGGAATGTATGTTTTTGCGTGCCCCGCATCAATGCCAGAGCGGTGTAATGGGCCAGTCCAAGTTTCTCGCGCGGATCGAAAATGCTGCCGCTGGGAAGATATCCGCTTACAACGACGGAAGGACTGCTGAAGTTGGAACGCGTGAGCAGGATGATGCCGTTGGGCAGGATGCTGCGCGTAATGTCTTGCGGGCCTGGCAGTGATTTCCAGGAATAATTGGTGGTTCTTTTCATCCCTCGGCGTTCTCCTCTCCATTGGGAATATAAACGCCAACCACCCTACGGTGGGGATCGAGGTACTCCTGGGCGATCCGCCGCAAATCAGCCGGTGTCACATGCTCCAGGCGTTCCATGTATTCATTAAACCATTGGTAAGTTGAAAACATTTCGGCATACCCCAGCCAGAAAGCCTGGTTGGTAATATTTTCACTGCCGTAAGCAAATATTGCTCGTGCTTGTTTTATGGCACGGCTTATTTCATCTGGATGAACCGTTTCCTGCTGCAAGCGTTCCATTTCGGCATCCACGGCATTCAGGATAGCCTCGACGGTCTGTCCGGGCCGAACGGTTACCGTGATTTCATACAAAAATGGATCGATGGTCGCTTGAGTGCCGCCGCCAATGCCGGTTGCAAGTTCTTTTTCAACCAATGCGCGGTAAAGCCGACTGGTCTTATTTGAGGTACCGCCGCCGCCAAACATATTCAAGCTGGTTGGCCCGGTTAACAGGCTGTCCATAACAGCAAATGGGAAGAAGTCGGGATTGGCCGCAGCAGGGGAGCGGTAGGAGAGTTGAACGAAGGTGGTTTTTCCAGGACCTTTCACCTCGACTCGCCGTTCAGCATCCAGGGGCGGCTCAGGTTGTACGGAATGACTGATCCGTCCGCCTGAGGGGATGGCACCGTACAGTTGTTCCAGCCGTTTTACCATTACGCCAGTCTCGAAATCTCCGGCGATGGCAACCAGTGCATTGCCTGGATGGTAATTTGTTTTGTAATGCCGGTATAAATCCTCCCGTTGAATGGCCGCCAGGTCCTGCGGAGAGCCAATGATCTCATTTCGGTAAGGATGATGATCGAAACCGGATAATTGGACAGCTTCACCCAGGCGGAAGAGCGGCTCGTTTTCGCTGCCTTCGCGTTCGGATAAAATGACCGAACGTTCAGATTCAACCTCCTCAGGTTTGAACAGACTGTTAATCATGCGATCTGCTTCCAGGCGCAACCCCAGGTCGATTTTATCGGAGGGCAGCGTCTCGAAAAAAGTTGTCCAGTCGAGGTGGGTAAACGCGTTCCAAAAACCGCCTTCACGGGAGATTGCTTTATCCAACATGCCGGCTTGAAAGTTCAATGAACCTTTAAACTGCATATGCTCGACCCAATGGGAAATCCCAGTCCGTCCTGGCAACTCGTCCCGCGAGCCAATGCGATACCACACCCAATGGCTGATTATCGGGGCAGTGTGGATTTCTTTCAGATGGATGGTTAAACCATTGGGGAGGTTAACCAACGTTGTTGGGGTCATAAGGTTATATTTTCCTCAGGATTGGCTAAGGGATGATGGCGGCGCAAAATGGATTGGGTTTTGTGCCGCACAAAGCCTCTTCCCAACTGCCCGGAATTTTACTAAGAAGTTCACGGAAGGGGACTATGGCGTCGCGTAAATTGACCATTGGAGTATGAATACCGGTCTGGTTAAGAGGAATATCCACTGGAACAGTCAGAGTGATTGGGATCTTCTGATCGACCGGGATTGAAATCGATAGGTGGATGGGTAGGTTTGTTCCCGAGGGCAAAATGATATCTGCCGGCGCATTAAGTGTAAATGCACCGTTATTTATATCAACATTCGCATTATCAACGGCAGTGTCCTGCGTAAGGCGTACGGTCGTGTCTGTATCCACCAGCAAGTCGAACCTGGCTGGAACATTGGTATCGAGGTTGACCGTGGTTTGAATTCGAGCAGCGTCCATTTGATTAATATTTTCCACAAGCGGGGTTAATAGCCCTGCGTCCAGGGTGCTCTTAATGGTAAGAATTTGCGAAAAGAGAACAATAACGATGAAAATCAGAAAAATATTGATTACGAGCGAAATAATGGCCGTCAGTGTCCAGAAGGTTGGAAAGTAACCTTCAGATCGATGACCATGTCTTTTGTGAATGGGTTGGATCACAGTCGGTTTTGTGTCATCAACTTTGGCAAAAGGTTCGGGTTCAGGCAGGTTCATTTTGTAAAGCGGTCCTTTCTTTGCCAGGATTGGGAAAACCATTCGATAGGCGGATGTCATACAACCTCAGACCCGGACGAGTTGACTATAGCATAGAATTTTTAAAAAAGAAAACGAAACTCCTGTATAATCATCTTGGCAAAATCGATGATCATTTCAGTCATTGGATGGTGGACATGCTGACCAACAAACATCTCGTCGCCGTGGTAGGGGCTGGCCCGGCTGGCCTTTTTGCCGCCCGTGAGTTGGCTGTGCAGGGTGTGGATGTTTTTCTGTTCAATCGCGATATTAAACCCGGCGGATTAGCCGAATACGGCATTTTTCCCGATAAGCATAAAATGAAAGAAGGTCTGCGAACTCAATTTCGCCAGGTACTTTCATTGCCAAATGTGCATTATTACGGCAACGTGACCATTGGCAGCCAGGCGGATTTAAGCCTGGATGATTTGCGAACAATAGGATTCCAGGCAATCCTGATTACCGTCGGTGCGCAGGGCACCAAATGGCTGGGACTGCCAGGCGAAGATTTGAAAGGTGTTTATCACGCCAAGGATCTGGTCTATCACTACAACCGCCTTCCCCCGTTTAGCAGTCGGGATTTTGAAATTGGTAAACGGGTTGCCATTATTGGAGCAGGAAATGTGAGTATGGATATATCCCGCTACCTTGCGACCAGCCGCATGGTGGAGGAGATCATCGTAGTGATTCGGCGTGGCCCTGCCGAGGTCAAGTTTGATGGCAAAGAACTCGAACACGTAGTGGCATACCTTGACCTGACTGCATTGCGCAACGAATTGGAGCGCGTGCGTCCGGTCATGCTGTCGTTAGGCCAGGATCCGGTACAATTCCGCGAGACTGTCATGACCGCGCGTGAAAAAGGTGACCTAAGCACCTCCAGAACGCGAATAAAGTTGTTATTTTTAGCCTCGCCCACCCGCATGCTAGGGGATGCTCACGGCCACCTGACGGGGATTGAATTGGAAGACAATACTTTGGTCGCTGAAGATGGCGATATTAAAGCACGCGGACTGGGCAGTCACAAAGTAATCGAGGTGGATACGGTGATTTTTGCCATCGGCGACCGCGTAGATGGGACGTTAGGATTGCCTGTCAAGGGCAGTGAGTTCACCAAGAATCCAAATCCACGCTTCCCAATCGAGCAGCAAACCTTTGAATTGATAAATCCAATCGATAACACGCCGATCGATGATATTTTTGTTGCGGGTTGGGCGCGTAAAGCCAGTACCGGGTTGGTGGGTATAGCGCGCAAAGACGGTACTAACGGTGCCCGCGTTGTGATGCAATATCTGCAGGAGCAGCCTGAAATAGAAACAGACAGCCTTGACCAGATTGATAAACGCATTCTTGCATTGCCAAAACCTGTGGTGACCTGGCACGAGCTGCAACAATTGCAGGCGGCCGAGCAAGCGATGGCCGAAAAAAAACAGGTCGAAGAATTCAAGTTTTACACCAACGAAGAGATGCTTAGCGCAATTGGAATTTCAGAAATTCATTAGGAACAAGAAAACGCCGGTCAACGACCGGCGTTTAGAGCGGCGGTTTTATTAATCACATTTTTTGTGCTGCTCTCCGGTAAGGAATCAGCATCAAGAAACCGATCGCAATAATCGCCTGGCCGACTTCCACGCCGGCGGCTTGCCAATGACCAAAGAAAATCAAACCAGGCAGTGGATGGCTGCCCAAGCCAAATATATCTGCCATGCCGGCAAAAACAGCGATGACGTAGCCGGTACAGACCAGCCGCAAACCCAAATCGGCAGCAATGGATGTTTGTTGTTTTTTCCACAACGCCATCATGCTTAAGTATCCACCAATGCAAATCAGTGCGAGACCGACCAGGAAAACTGCAATTTGAACGAAACCGATCACAGGACTGCGGTCTAAACCAAATATGCTCGGACGTGCGCCGATTAAAAAGGTGAGCAGGCCAACTAATGTGATTGTCAAACCCGTGCGAATACGCCGGCGCGAGTATGGCCGTTCGGGAATGGTGTCTTCAGAAGTGATGGAGGGGAGGGGAACGCTGGGAACCGATTCACTCATGACGCGGGCAAACCTCTTTCGAGTATGTGCTGCCAGTTTCCACTGAATATTGATTGTACCTCATCTTGCTGATAACCATGCTTCAACAATTGATCTTCCAGTTTTTGCAGATCGGCGATGGAATTGATTTCGAAAGGCACTGCCGGCCAGCCAAAGCCGCCGTCAAAATCCGTCCCAAGGGCGGCGTGGCGGGCGTCACCGGCCAACTGACAGATGTGATCGATGTGGGCTATGAGGTGCTCGAGGGTGACCCATTCGCGCGGATCGCTATTCTTCCACTCGGGCACCAGAAAACGATTATAAGGCAAAACGCCCATTACGCCGTCGCGTTCGATTAACCGGCGAATAGTTTCGTCCGTCAGGTGGCGTTCGCCGTAAGCCCCATGAATCAGGCTGCGTGAATTGGCGTGGGATGCTATGATTGTGCCCTCGTAACGATCCAACGCCTCCAGAGCAGATTCCTCAGTCATGTGTGCCAGATCAAGCGTATAACCTAAACTGGCCATAACGTCCAACAACTCGCGTCCTTCTGCTGTGAAACCGCCTTTTTCGTGCATGCCGCCGCACCAGCGGGTGCCAGCCCAGACCGGTCCGAAAATGCGCAAGCCAATTTTCCACCAATCTTCCAATTCGCGCGGGTTCCCTAATCCTTCGCCGCCTTCCATCAGCAATACCAATCCTACTGGATGGGTAACTTCTGGATAGGCGGCTGGCTGTGTCTGCCAGGCGCGCATGATCGATTTCAAATCATTCTGTGTGCGAACCAGACGGAATTTATCAGGGTTTTGCTCGGTCAAGCGATGGTAATACTCCAACTGCGCCTGGTAAAGCCTCCTGGCAGAAACCGCATCGTCAAATACCTGTGTTTCCCATGCACCCCCGGCATAACGCCTTGGGGCAATGAACAGGGTGGAAAAAATGAGTGCAATCTGCCCGCGTTGAAAATCCGGCCAACCCAGCAGGGTATCTCCGGTCAATGAGGGAGTGGATGTCCCAGTTTCCGACTTACGGATTTCCACGGCCGATCTACGGTAATCGCGTTGGAATGACAACGCGTTGTAGGCCAAATCCTGGTGTGCATCGATGATAAACGCCATCGGGTTACCTCAGCAGTCTGTAGTAAAAGGAGCGCACCATTGGTGCGCTCCCTGTTCCATACATTTGAAAAAGAGCTTAGGCTTCCGGTTCGTCGGCCGGTTTTTCAGGTTCGTCAGCTGCTTTTTCTACTTCGTCAGCCGCTTTTTCAGCTTCGACAACTGCTTTTTTAGTCCTTGCAACCCGCTTTTTGGGTTCGGCAACTGGTTTTTCGGCTTCGGCAACTGGTTTTTCAGCTTCGGCAACTGGTTTTTCGAGTTCTTCAACCGGCTTTTCAGTCACAGCAATGGTTTCTTCGGGTTCTTCGGCAGGTTTTTCTTCCTCGTTGCCGAGGATTTCATCCAACGACTGCCAATCCATGTCAGCGTAAGCCATTGATTCGACGCGGCGCAGGCTTAAACCAATGCGATGATTGTCAGGATCGATTTTGATGATACGCAGGGTAACCTGTTCGCCTTCATGCAACACCTCTTTGGGGTGCTCAATGCGCTTTTCGCTAATCTCCGAGATGTGGATCAAACCTTCCAGGTCGTCTTCCAGGCGGGCAAAAGCGCCGAACTTGGTGAGGCGGGTAATGGTCGCTTCCACAAGCTGGCCAACCACAAATTGGGCTGACCGCTGGGTCCAGGGATCATCAAGCAGTTGGCGAATGGACAGACCGATACGCTTCTTTTCGCGCTCGATGCTGATCACTTTTACCTTGACTTCTTGTCCCACCTTGAGAACTTCGCCAGGATGCTGAATGCGGTCCCAAGAGATTTCAGAGAGGTGAACCAGACCATCGGCGCCATTGATGTTGACGAAAGCGCCAAAATCAGCCAGGCTGGTAACACGCCCGGTGCGGATTTCGCCCTCTTTCAATTCATCGATCACGCGTTCCTTGATGGTTTCGCGTGTTTCGGTGCTGGCAGCACGTTCTGACAGGATCAATCGGCGGCGTTCGCGGTCAACTTCGATTACGACCACATCGATCTCCTGACCGATCATTTTGCTCCAGCGTTGGTCGGGCGTTTCACCCGAGAGTCCTGCACGCCGGGAAAGGCTGATCTGGGAGGAGGGAACAAAGCCGCGCAGGCCGCCAACCGGGACGATTAAACCACCCTTGTTGTAGCCAACGATCGAGCTGTGAAAAGCCTCTTTGGATGTGAGCAGCTCTTCGGTGCGTGTCCAACTGACCTCTTCACGCGCCCGAACGTAGGAGAGAACAAGATTCCCGTTCTGGTCTTCAGGATTAACGACGAATACCGGAATTTCCTGTCCTACTTTGAGTTCAGAAAGCTCTTCGGAAGGAATCAACTCATATTCCTTGCCAGTGATCATGCCTTCTGATTTGGTCCCGACGCTGACTAGAATCTGACCAGGGGTAATGCTGGCAATTACGCCGTCGCGAATCTCGCCGGCCTTGGGAAATTCAATCCCAGGACCTTCCTGATCGAGAAGAGAGGCCATGTCGTTTTGGTTGTCAATGAGATGATTCTCGGGCGTTTCCCCCTGCTCGAGTTGGGCGTCGTTTTGATCCATCATACGATCTGTGTGCTCCGGTTACGAAAATATAAGAACCATTATAAAGGTATCCAAGCATCTTGACAACCCTTCGGTTGTCAAGAGGACCAGGGTCTTTATAACTAAGTAATTATACCAGAATAAAATGTCAATGAATAAATTAATGTCTGGCGCAAGCAGGTAAACTTACCGCTTGCGCCCGCTATTACCAGAATCTATACATTATTTGGAAAGCCTAGTGATGGCGCCGCTTTTTCTTACTGACAGCACGTTCAACCGGAATTGAAACTGGCGCCCCGGTTGTTTCGGTTTCTTCACTGACTTCCAATTCTGCCGGCACATCCACCCGTTCGCGGTCGATGCTGATGGAAGCTTCCCGGCTGGGACGGAAGGTAAACATGCGGTTTACCACGCCGGAACGGATTTCTTTGAGCAAGTCCTGGAACAATTCAGAAGCCTTGCCCTTGTACATGACCAATGGATCGCGTTGAGCATAGGCTTCCAAACCGATTGAAACGCGCAATGCTTCGACTCGGGTCAGGTATTCGACCCAGGCTTGTGAAATTACCGAAAGCAGTAATTCGCGGAAACTTTCATTCAACAGCCGTTTTCCCAGCGCGCCGATCAGTTGGGTGCGGTCTTCCTGCGACATTTCAGCGAGCGGTCTTTCCGCAAGTTCGTTCATCTTTTCGATACCGGTTTGCTCGCGTAAATAATCCTGGTGGCGAACATCCAGTTGGTTTAGTGTTACCTCGTTTTGGGTCAACCGCTTCCATTCAGCAATGCCCCAGATGAGGGTCAAAGCTCCAATTGCGCCGCGGGCGTGCTCCAATACTTGCTCGGTCACTTCGTCGGCTGGCCGGCCTTCCAGTTGCCGGGCTGCCAGGTAGACATAATTCAACCGGGTAAACCGTTGGGTTGCCTGCCGATGGGTGCGTTTGTCAAAGGATACACGGGTGCCCTGCGCCATGAAGGTGAGCATGGCCATCAGATTGCGTTCCACAATGGGAGCGTCTTTTAGCTTGTCCATCAAGGGTTCCAGGTCGCGTGCAATTTGACCATTTTCGCCCACCAACCGTTCTGCCTGACCATCCAGTCCGCTCACGACAGCTTGCAGGAGCGATTCCGAAATTTCCGGCCAGCTTAAGTTTTGCAGCTGACCAGGCTTAAAACCCAGGTTTTCCACTCGCCGTTCTAATGCTGTTACCGAGCGGGCAATGGCTATGTTGAGCAGGTTGGATTCGATTTGCTCCTGGATTGCCCCTTTGACTTCCTCCTGCCCGCTGCCAAGTTGGCGCAGTTGCTCGGGTGTCAGACGTAATGGAATGTGCAGCAGTGCGCCCAAATCTTCCGCGATTTCCTGCGGTCTGCGCTGCAGTGATTTGTCATCTTCTTCCTCTTTACTTTGCAGCGATTCCAGGTAGTTGTCCAGTATTTCAAATCGATCGTCGCGTTGGCGTTCAAGGGCTTCGCTCATACGGTCGAGCAAAGTACGCGCTGCCTTTACGATATGATCCCTTTCAGCCTGCAGGGCACGCGTTGCCGTTTCCATGCATGCTTCGCGCATATCGTAAACGGTTCCCGGAGTATTCTCGAGCCGTTTTTGCAGATCATCCACCAGGATGCGCAGGGTCAGCGAGGGGTAAAGTACGCCTTCAAAGTCGAGGGTCGGCTGCACTTCATCCATGAAGGCCAGAAGTTTCCAGGGACCTTCCTCTTTGTCCTTTAAAGCTTCGGGAACACGCAGGTTAAGATCGGTTTCCAATATTTCGATGACGTCTTCAGTCAAATCGGGTTTGGTGAAGACGCGATCGCGTTGAGCATAGATGCGCTGGCGTTGCGAGTTTAGAACGTCATCGTATTCCAGCAGGTGCTTGCGGACGTCAAAGTTGCTGCCTTCCACCCGTTCCTGAGCCTGTTCAACCAATCGGCCCAGCAGGTTATGTTCGATGGGATAGCTTTCATCAATGTTCAACCGCTTGATCAGGCTGTCAACCTGACCTCCGCCGAACAGCCGCATCAATTCATCTTCGAGGGAGAGGTAAAAGCGGGAAGACCCGGGATCGCCCTGCCGGGCAGACCGGCCGCGCAGCTGGTTGTCAATGCGGCGCGCCTCGTGACGTTCCGAGCCAACCACATGCAGCCCGCCCAATTGGCGCACCCGTTCCATGTTATCCATATAGGCGAGGAAAGCATCAACGGCTTCCACATAGATGCCGAAATCATCGCGCGGCATGTCCAGAAGCGCCTGACGGCGTTCTTCATTGGTCATATCATAAGGATCGTCCTGGGTGCGCTGTAGTACGCGGATGACGCCTGCCAGGACATTATCGGGCAGTTCGCCGCCCAACTTGATATCGACGCCGCGGCCGGCCATATTGGTGGCGATGGTCACCATTCCAAAGGAACCAGCCCTGGCAATAATCTGAGATTCTTCGTCATGCTTGCGGGCATTTAGTACCTGATGCGGAACTCCGCCTTGAATGGTCTTTACCAGGCGGTCTTTTTCGTTTTCTGAAATATCCAATGCGCGAATCAGCATGTCCAGGTTGGCAGGATCCTCAGGGTTGATCGATGCCAGGCCAAGCGGTTTGGCAGCCTGGCGCAGTTCGCTAGGGTTTAGATCATCCAGCGGTTTATTTAGGAATTCCAGTTCGGGAATGCGCTGCTCAATGAAATCCTGTTTATTCTTTTCCAACCAGGCCCGCCGCACCAAAAGAATCTGCAGCAATCGCCGGATTGGTTCAGCCTTCAAACGGTCGGAAAGGCGCTCTGAATGTTCCACCGAGGTGGTGCCCACCAGTTGCGGGCGCCCAAGCAGGTAGTAACGCAGGATCTCCTCAATGATAGCGCGCAGCTTGGCTTCCTCGGTACGGTAGACCACGTCCGGGAAGTCCTTGCGCCGCCAAAATACTGGCGTTTTGGTCGGATCACCTTTGCGGGTGTAAAAACTCACCTTGTAACCGTTTTCGTCCTTGCCTTCCACTTCCGCGAGTTCGGCATTGGCGCGCATGGCGGAGTATTCCAGGTTGGTGGGGATCGGCTGGACGTCCAACTTGTAAATCTTATGAAATTCTTCTGATTCGGTCAGACCGGTACCGGTCATGCCTGCCAGTTTTTCATACATGCGGAAATAATTTTGAATGGTGATGGTGGCATAAGTGACATTTTCCGGTTCGACCTTCACGCCTTCCTTGGCTTCCACCGCCTGATGCAATCCTTCAGACCAGCGCCGGCCCGGCATGAGGCGTCCGGTGAATTCATCCACAATTACCACCTTGCCGCCCTGGACAAGATAATCCTTATTGCGGCGGAAAAGGAATTGAGCCCGCAGGCCTTGTTCGAGGAAGCCCATTATGCGGGCTTGTTCGGGGGTGATATCCTCCGGCCGGTCGGGATCGCGCAGGGTCATTCCCATCAACGATTCAACGTGCGTTTCTCCGGCTTCTGTCAGGCTGACGGTGCGGTCTTTCTCGCTGATTTCGTAATCTTCAGGCTGCAAGGCGCGCACAACCTGCGCCATGCGGTTGTACCATTCAGCATCATCGGCAGCAGGTCCTGAAATAATCAGTGGGGTCCGCGCTTCATCGATGAGGATGTTATCGACTTCATCGACAATGGCGTAATGGTGGCCGCGTTGGACGCGGTCAGACAAACGGTATGTTAGGTTGTCGCGCAGAAAATCAAAACCGTATTCGCTGTTCATACCGTATGTGATGTCAGCTTTGTAGGCTTCATTGCGGTCAACGAGGCGCAGTTGGTGCTGATCTTCAAATGGCGAACTTTTTTCAAGATCGACAATGAATGCTTTCTTGCCGTTTTCGGTACGGGAAGCCATTTGGAGCACGCCGACGCTCATCCCAAGCAGGTTGTAAATGGGCGCCATCCAGCGCGCATCGCGGCGGGCGAGATAGTCGTTGACGGTAACGAGGTGAACGCCGCGCCCGGTCAAACCGTTTAAATAAAGCGGCAGCGTTGCGACCAGCGTTTTACCCTCGCCAGTGCGCATTTCAGCAATTTTTCCGTTGTGAAGCACCAGACCGCCTATTAATTGAACGTCGTAATGCCGCAGACCAATGGTGCGTTTACCAGCTTCACGAACGGCTGCAAAGGCTTCCGGCAAAATATCGTCCAGTTCCTCGCCATCGGCCAGCCGCTGCTTGAATTCAACTGTCTTGTTGCTTAATTCTTCGTCGCTTAAGGATTCAAACGCAGGTTCGAGTGTATTGATTTGCTCAACGATCTGCGATAATTTTTCAATTTCACGCTTGAGGGGGTCGCCCCCCAGAATGCGAATGAATTTATTAAACATAAGGCACCCTTTCCGGCTGGATTATAGCATAGGCAGTTAAATTTACAATAAACGTTGCCGATCTACCTGCCCGGAGAAACGGCAGAGACCGGATGCAGAAAAGAATTGAGACGCACCTAAATGCGCCCCAATTCAAGGTTGTTATTCCTTTGAAATCGCTGCTCTAAATATGAATGGCGTGACCTTCTGCACCTTCGGCGGCCTCCATGATGGCCTCGCTTAAGGTAGGGTGGGCATGTACATTGCGGGCGATTTCTGCCGTAGTCAATTCCATGCGTTGTGCCAGGGTCAGCTCGGGCAGGAGCTCGCTGACGTCCGCTCCGATCATATGCGCGCCAAGGATCTCGCCATATTTGGCATCCGTGATAATTTTGACAAAGCCGGCCGTTTCACCCAGACCGAGCGCTTTGCCGTTGGGCTGGAAGGGAAAGCGGCCAATCTTTATTTCATAACCAGCTTCCTTTGCTTGCGCTTCGGTATATCCGAAGGAAGCAACCTGGGGCTGGCTGTAGGTGGCGCGCGGCATCATGCGGTAATCCAGGGTGACGGTCTCGACGCCGGCGATGTTCTCGGCTGCAATCACCCCCATGGCTGAAGCGACATGTGCCAGGAGCAACTGCCCGGTAACATCCCCGATGGCATAGATGTTTGGGATGCTGGTTTGCATTTTCTCGTTGATCTTGACGAACTTGCGTTCGGTCAATTCAACCCCAACTTCTTCGAGACCGATGTTGAGGCTGTTTGGTTTGAACCCGATTGCCATTAATGCCTGTTCGGCTTCAAGGACGGTTTCCTGGCCGTCAACGCTCACCACCACCTTCACGCCCTGTTCGGTTGCCTGAACGGATTGAACTTTATGCCCGGTGAGAATCTGGATGCCGCGCTTCTTGAAGGCTTTGGCCAGTTCGTTGCTGACTTCTTCATCTTCCAACGGCAGAACCCGAGGCAGCATTTCAACAATGGTTACCTGGCTGCCATAGCCGCTCCAGACGGTGGCAAATTCCATGCCGATGGCGCCGGCACCGATGATGACCACCGATTCCGGTCTTTTTTCCTGAAGGATGGCTTCCTGGTAGGAAACAATCTTTTCGCCGTCAACCGTGACGCCCGGAATGGTGGCGGAGAAAGCGCCGGTGGCGATGATCAGGTTCTTTGCCTGCAGTTCCTGTACCTTGCCCTCCTTGTCGGTGACGGTCAGCGATGTTCGGCTGGTCAATTTGGCCGCGCCCATAAAAACATCGATGTTGTTCTTCTTCATCAAGAAGCCGACACCCTTGACCAGCCGATCGGAAACCTGGCGGCTGCGTTTGACCGCAACAGAGAAGTCCAGTTGCAGGTTTTCGAATGAGAAGCCAAAATCCTTGCCACGTTCGCGCAGGGTATGCGCCACTTCGGCATTTTTGAGCAGCGCTTTGGATGGGATGCAGCCCACATTCAGGCAAACGCCGCCCAGCCATTGCTTATCGACAATGGCAGTTTTCAAACCCAATTGCGAGGCGCGAATGGCGGAAACGTACCCGCCCGGGCCAGCACCAATAACAACGACATCGTATTCAGTCATGGATATCCCTCAAATTTGTGATGAGACCAGCTTCTACCGCATTCTTGTCGATTATGACATGGAACCTGCCAGTTGAGAAGCTGAAAACTGGAGCTTCTGATTAATTTTATCGCGAACCGTGCAGGTATCATAACAATACTGCAATTAGGTTTGCAAGGGGGCTGATGAGTTTACCTATCAAATTTTTTGGCCGATATATTTAATTCCGGAGACAAAAAGATTATCGATAGATGGAACTTTTGATTTAATCAGTCCCGGATATTTCATGATCATGCGTACCCCGTCAAAGGATAATGTTTCGACATTGCCAAGTGCCATTAGCTGGCCGTTTCTTTCTGTAAAAATACTGCGATATTGTTCAATGGAAAATTCATTTACGAAAGGTCCGATCGTTTTATTCATCGCGGGGTTATCGTAGGTTTTTGTCAGCGACTCGCGGTTTTCATCAAGGTATTTCTGGATTGTTTCTTTCGAAAACAAAAGCTGAGGATACGCCATTCCTAATCGGCGGGCAGCGTGCAAACCCCAGGGAGAATAATACAAAGGATTAAACGCGATGAAGATGACCCCCCCGGGGCGAAGGACCCGAATCATTTCATCCAATATACTCTCGGGATGTTCGAAATGTTCAAATGAATTTATCGAATAAACAAGATCAAAAGCATTGTTACAATATGGCAGCCTACCGGCATCTCCAAGGGCTAGTTTAATCCCGGAACGGTCCACCTCTGGATATAAATTCAAAACGATATCATTGGCATAAATGGATTGTTGGTTTTGACTGAATAAATGAGCAATCCAGCCTGTTCCACAGCCAACCTCCAAAATCCTGTGTGATTCATTTTTTGGGGTTAACTGAGAAATTCGTTTATGCCATTTTTCCTGCTGTTCCTTATATGCTTTCACTGTCGACTTCGGTGAAGGATTCGATTTACGATTCAGCGAGATTAACTCCTGGTAACTCAAGTATTCCTTTTGTTGTATAGGAAAAAACGTGAATAGTGATGTTAATTTCACGAATATTCGTAATATAGAAAAATAAAGTTTCTCAAAACGTAAACGCAACAAGTAATTCTGCGGGAAGATGTGCATAAAAAAGTTGTCCCGGTGTAAGAATCCTTCATGCGGTCGCAAGACTTGCCTGGAGGTATAAAAAGGACGGGTACAAAGTTAACAGACGAGGTCGAATACGAACCTGTCAGTCAGAGTAATATTTACCGATTATAACCGCGAAATGTGAAGCGGAATGTTCTTCCGCTTCACTATCATTGCGGTCATTCCCATTCTTGTAGAACGGAAACGATTTTGCCCAGGAATTTGTCTGCGGAATCGCCATCCAGGATGCGGTGATCAAAGGTCAATGTAAGATAAACCATCGGACGAACCGCGATTGAGTCATCTTTAAGCACCACCACGCGTTTTTGAATGGCGCCGACGCCCAGGATGGCACATTGTGGCTGGTTGATGATGGGCATGGCGAACAATGATCCGCCAGTACCATGGTTGGTGATGGTGAAGGTGCCTCCCTGGACTTCATCGGGTTGCAAGCGGTGATCGCGGGCGCGGGCGGCCAGGTCATTGACCGTGCGCGCCAACCCCAGCAGCGATAGTCCGTCGGCCTGCTTGATAACCGGCACGATCAAACCTTCCTCGCCCAACGAGGTGGCCATGCCAATATTGACGCTGCCGTGAATCCAGACACCGTCATCGCGCCAGGTCGAGTTGACCAGCGGAAAAGCACGCAGAGCTGCCGCCGCGGCGGCCATGAAGTAAGCTGTGAAAGTCAAGCTGACGCCGTCGCGGGCGAAAAGCGGCTTATTCGTTTCACGGTGTGCCACGACCTTCTTCAGATCAACTTCCATCACGGTAGTAACATGCGGCGATGTGTGCCGGCTGAAAACCATATGGTCGGCGATGCGCTTGCGCATTGGCGAAAGCGGCACCAACCGGCCGGTTACGCCGGACGTTTGTCCCATGTTGCCTGTTGGCACTGATTTTGTTGCCGGCGGGGCTGGCGGCAGGTTATTGGCAAACATCAACTCGGTGGGCCGGAAAAGATCGCCTTCGCCCGGGGTCTCCCAGGCAGCCGGTTCCAGTTTCCCGGATGAAATTGCGGGGCCGGGATTTCCATCTAGATAAGCCAGAACATCCTTTTTGGTAATACGGCCGCCTTCGCCGCTGCCCTTGACTGCATGCAAATCAAGGTTGTGTTCGCGTGCAATTTTGGCAACAACCGGCGAGATAAAACCCAAATCGCGCTCGCTGGATGCGGACGCAGGAGCCTCCTTTGCCTGGTTAACCTCTGCCGTCGAAATCATCGGTTGCGGACCTTTCGCTACCTGAACTGGTGAACTACCCTCAACAGTCTCGCCAGGTTTTCCGATCCAGGCGATGATGCTACCCGCCTTAACCGTTTCGCCTTCCGCGACAAGAATCCTTAGTACAACGCCGGCGGCAGGGCTGGGAATTTCTGAATTGACTTTATCCGTGTTGACCTCAAGCAGCGATTCGTACTCGTCAATCTGATCCCCCTCGTGCTTGAACCACTGCATAACAGTACCTTCGACTACCGATTCGCCAAGCTGCGGCATGATGACTTGAGTCGCCATTTTCTTCTCCTTGGATTAATATCGGGCCAGTTGGCGAATGGCTTCGGCGATTTTTGCCGGGTTCAACATGAACCAATCCTGCATCGGGTGACTGAAGGGCACTGCCGGAACGTCCGGCCCAGCCAAACGGCGTACAGGCGCATCCAGGTCGCTGAAGGCCTGTTCGGCAATGGTAGCCGCGATTTCTGCACCATACCCGCCGGTCAGGTTATCTTCATGAACGATTAACGCTTTTCCGGTCTTGCGTACCGATGCCAGCAGGGTCTGGCGGTCGACCGGGTAGAGGGTGCGCAAATCGACCACTTCCACGTCAATTCCCTCCTTGGCCACCTGTTCAGCTGCCTGCAGGGTGTAATAATGCATCATACCGTAGCTAAAAACGGTCAGATCGCCGCCCACGCGGGTTACATTGGCCGGGCCGATCGGGACGGTATATTCGCCATCCGGCACCTTGCCTTTGATCAGGCGGTAGCCTTTCTTGGGTTCGAAGAAAAGCACCGGATTCGGGTCGCGTACGGCTGATTTTAACAACCCCTTGGCATCATAAGGGCTGGAGGGAATAACGACTTTCAATCCCGGTGTGTGAGTGAAAAGCGCTTCCAGACTTTGCGAGTGATAAAGGCCGCCGCCAATGCCGCCGCCGTAGGGCGCGCGGATGACCATGGGCACCGTCCAATCGCCGTTGGAGCGGTAGCACATCTTGGCAGCCTCATTGATGATCTGGTTAAAAGCTGGATGAATAAAATCGGCAAACTGTATTTCGCAAATGGGGCGCATGCCGTAGAGCGCCGCGCCAATACCGACGCCTACGATGGAAGCTTCTGCCAGGGGCGAATCGATCACGCGCTCGCCGCCATACTTATCGAACAAGCCCAACGTGGCGCGAAACACGCCGCCGCGCCTGCCAACATCCTCGCCGACGATGAACACATTTTCGTCGCGTGCCAATTCCTCATCCATCGCCTGGCGGACTGCTTCGATCAGGGTAATTTCAGCCACGGCGCACCTCCTCGGCATAGACGGGATAGGCAGCGTCATCATCGGCTGGGTAGGGGGCAGCTTCGGCCGTTTTGACCGCCTCGTCGATGATTCCTTTTGCACGGGTTTCCATCTCATCAATCTGAGCTCCCGTCACCACCCCTTCCTTTTCAAGCGTCTGGCGTGCATTCAACAATGGATCGCTTTTTTTATGATCTTCCACTTCTTCGCGCGATCGGTAAGTCCGGTCGTCATCATCCGAGGAGTGCGGTGTTATACGGTACATGCGGGTTTCGATCAGGGATGGACCTTCGCCTTTACGGGCGCGTTCGACCGCCTTGCTCACTGCGGCGAAAACGGCAAATACATCCGTGCCGTCGACCATTATGCCTGGCAGGCCCAGCCCGCAGGCCTTATCAGCCGAACTTGGCACCGCCATTTGCATTTCCGGCGGGACCGAGATGGCATACTGGTTATTTTCCACGATAAAAATGACTGGCAGGCGGTGGACGGCTGCCCAGTTGACGCCTTCATACCACTCGCCCTGCGAGGTGGAACCCTCGCCGATGGTTGTCAACACGACCTTATCTTCCTTGCGCAGCTTGATGGCCAAACCGATGCCGGAGGCGTGGATGGTTTGGGTGGCAACCGGCGCTGAGTGGCTGACGGCGTTGGCCTTGCGCAAGCTCCAGTGGCTTGGCATTTGACGCCCGCCGGAACTGGGCTCGGCCGCCTTGCCCATCAGACTTAACATGAAATCGGCGGGTGTGTAACCCAGGGCCAGCATCAGAGCCAGGTCGCGGTAGTAGGGCGTGACCCAGTCGTAACCACGGCGCAGGGCAAAAGCCGCCCCGATTTGGGCGGCTTCATGACCGATGCCCGATATATGGAAGGCGATTTTTCCCTGACGGTGAAGCACCCAGGCGCGCTCATCCACCCGGCGCGCCAGCAGCATCATCCAATACATCTCCCGCTTATCGTCCGCTGACAGATCCATTCCGCTTGACCTCCTGAGGATTATGAAGGCAAATTCTGAAGTATATAGTGATTATTTATCTATTATGTAAAGTTTACCACTACACAAAACCCAAGGCAAATTGCTTTGCATTAGCAATGGATTAGAAATAGCCTCAAAGGGCAAGATGCTTTGGACGAACGATGGCATCCGTCATTCGGGCCACGCGCGCCATCATTTCCACATCGTGAACACGGATGATGTCCGCGCCGCGCGCGATGCCGACTGCGACGGACGCGGCAGTGCCTTCGGCGCGCTGATCGGGCGGCAGGTTGAGCGTATAGCCAATGAATGATTTGCGCGAGGGTCCCAGTAACAGCGGGAATCCCAATGCCCGAATTTCATCCAGGCGGTTAAGCAATTCCAGGTTCTGGTCGACCGTTTTTCCAAACCCGATGCCTGGATCGAGGATGATGTTCTCATCCTTTACCCCAGCCGCGAGCGCCAAAGCGACGCTTTCCAACAATTCCCGGCAGACATCGGAAATTAAATCCTGATAATCGACGCCCACGTAGCGTCCGCCCAGCCGGGCTTGCAGTTCGGTGTTGCCCGGTTTGCTGCGGTTGTGCATCAGGATGACCGGGACAGCAGATTGGGCTGCAGTTTCTGCCATTTTCGGGTCGGCGCGCAATCCCCACACATCGTTGATCCAATGAGCGCCGGCCTTCAAAGCCGCCTGTGCCACGGCCGCTTTGTAGGTATCCACGGAAAGGATTGCATCGATTTCCTCGTTGGCAAGCGCCTGCACCACCGGAAGCACGCGTTCCAGTTCTTCCGCTTCGCTCACCTGGGCTGCCCCCGGACGCGTGCTCTCGCCGCCGATGTCGATGATATCAGCGCCAGCAGCCACAAAACGGCGCGCCTGTTCAATTGCAAAAGGGATCACCTCATCCTGCTGCAGCAAACCGTCACCGGAAAAACTGTCCTGGGTGACGTTGAGAATGCCCATGATGTAAGTCCGTGAACCCCATTGGAACGGGTAGGTGAGAGGAGACATCAGTACACCTCCTGGAAATTAGATAAGGATCTTCTTCAGCGTCTCAGCGATGCGGCGCGCACGAGTCTCCGGTTTTTTGGCTTGCTCGATCCAGAGCACATACTCGCGTTGGTGGCTGAGCGCTAGATTGGCAAAACGCGACTGGGCGGTAGGTTCGGCCGCCAACGCCTGTGTCAGGTCTGCCGGCAGTTGCACACTGCGCGGCTGGCGGTCCGGGGTGAGGCTGGCTGCGACGATTTGCCCGTGACTCAGGTTGCCCGCAGTCCGGACTTCCTGATTGATCACCAGGTACTGGTGGATTTTATCTTCCGGGAAAACCGAGCTGCGAAAGCTTACGCCGTTCAGGTTGGCGTTGACCGGTTTGCGGCCTTTGCCCAGGGCGCGCGGCGAGAACGCTGGCAGGTGTATCAACGCCGAGCCACCGGCCGGACCCGCCGGTTCGATGCGCGGGGTATAAATGACCGCCTCAAAGGGATGAATATCGCCTTGATCAACGGCAGCCAGCAGCTCTGACACCGTTTTTCCCAGCAACGGGTGGTGCAGATCGGGAGCCAAATGGACCAGCGGCACGAGCACGAAGGCGCGCTCCTGCAGGCGCGGGTGAGGGATGCTCAGGTTTTCCAGCTCGAGTACTTGATTGCCGTAGAAAAGAATATCCAGATCAATCAGGCGCGGTCCGTAGCGGAAGCTGGGCAGGCGTCCCAGTTCAACCTCGATATGCTTTAACTTTCCTAACAGGGTCAGCGGATCTACTGCTGTATTGCCTGTAATGACCATGTTCAGAAAGGCGGGCTGCTCGGTAAAGCCCCAGGGCGGCGTTTCAAAAACGGGCGATACGGCCTGAATATCGATAATTGGCAGCAGCGCCTGCAGAGCAGCCCGCATGTTTTCCACGCGGTCGCCCATATTGGTGCCAAGGCTAACAAAAACCGTTTCGGTCATCGATCCCTCACAAGCGCTCGATCACGGTCGCCAACCCAGCAGAGAACAGCAGACCGAGGTTTGCAGGTTGGTTCTCAAGCGCTGCGCACACCCGGTTAAGCTGGGCGGTCAGGTCTAAAACCTGGCGAGGCAGCCACTTTACCGCTGGAAATGCCGGCGCAAGCGAAAATTCAATCTCGCCCAAAGCAGCCGCATAGCCGTCCTGTGCTGGTTCGATCTCAACGGTTGCCAATCGGTAAGCCAGCGCGGAGAGAAATTGATCGGACGGGGTGTCTGGAGGGTAACTGAAGCAAGCGCTCAGACTGGCGCGCGGCAACAGGTTCCAGCGTCCCACCGCGTCAGGGGAAGCCAGCACGGTTGCGCCCTGGCCGCTGGCCAGCAGCAGTAAATCCAGGTCGCCGCTTTCCAGCGCCTGGCAGGCGAAATGCAGCAGGCGGTGCGCGGCGGAAGAATCACCCGGCCAGCGATAGAGCGTTTTGATGGGCAATTCAGGCGCCTGGCCCAACACATGCGCTTCCTGAATCCATTCCGGTTTCAACGCGAGCGAGCGCAGGCCGTTGGAAAACGCGCTGGCCAGTAAGGACAATTCTCCCAACCAGAAAACATCCGCCATGTCGGATTACTTTCCCCGTAACGCGTTGAGCAGGTCAGCCAGCAGCCCATAAGCGGTGGTTTCCGGCCCTGGATTCGATTCGACAATCCCCAACCCGGGTAGGACATCCAACTCGAATTGAACGTAGGAACTGGTGCCGCTGATGGTGTACAGCGGCGAATCCGGCTTGACCCGTTCGGGATGCACGCGTGCCTCCAAAATCTGGCCGCCGCGGCGGCGTGCACGGCATACCAGCTTCCAGCGTTCGCCGGCAGCCTTCGCCTCCGCCAGCATTTGCGGCGTAATGGCGCGGATACCCTCGCGTTCGACCTGACGCGGCGTGAGCGGGATGCCCATCAGGACGGTGACCAGCGCGGCCACCTTGATGGCGGCGTCCCAGCCGTTCACATCCGCGCTGGGATCTGTTTCGGCGATGCCGATCGAACGCGCGTAATCGACTGCGGCGTCAAAACTTTCGCCGGATTCCATACGTTCAAGCAGCAGGTTGGTGCAGGAATTGAGGATGCCGCGGAAACCGAGCACATCGACCGCCGGCAGCGGACCGCGGAAGAGCGAAAAGATCGGCGCGCCGTCCATGACGGCCGATTCGAACAGGAAGCGTTTTCCCTGGGCAGCCGCCTGGGCGGTCAATTCGCGGTAAGCATAGACCACCGGGCCTTTATTGGCGGTGATGGCGTGCATGCCCTTATTCAGGGCGGCTTGCAGGTGGCTGATGGCGGGCTGGCCGGTCTGGTGATTAACCGGCGTGTTTTCCAGCAACACCTGGGCCGAACAGGTATAGATGAAATCCACACTGTTTCTCGGGGCTGGCTGGGAAGTCAGCATGTCCAGCGATTGACCGCTTTCCATCAATTCCAGGGCACGGGTCAGGTCGATGCCGGCCGAATCGATGGCAGCGCCGTGGTGAGCCGTATAAATGGCGGTTACGAGTAAATCCAGGTCGAAATTGTTTTCGAGCACGGCCTTTTTTGCCTGGATCAACCGGATGAAAGCCTGTCCGACATTGCCAAAACCAAGGAGAGCCAGCGTGACTTGTTTCATTCGAGACCTCCTGAATTATTATCTACCTGTATTATCCGTCACGCCGGCTTGCAGCGCAAGTTACCGGTTAAACGGGCGGCCAGGGATAGGGGCGGTTTTGCCGATCGGGCAGTGGGAAAACCGGATTGGTCAATAATGCCTGCCCGCGCGATGCCAGACGACGGATTTCGGCCGTCTTCAGCAGCGGTTTTAATTCTGTTCGCAGCGGGCTATCATCAAGCTCCAATATTGTTAAGAACCGGCGAATATCTTCAAGCAAATCACCCGGAACCGGTTGACCGGCAAAATCCCAGATGACTGTGCGCAGCTTGTCATCCACATGAAAACATATGCCGTGATCGATCAACCACAGGTGGCCGTCTTCGCCGATCAACAGGTGACCGCCCTTGCGGTCAGCGTTGTTGATTAACACATCGAAGGCCGCCGCCGGTTTCAATCGTTCCTTTTCCTGACTGGTAAAGGAAAAATAATGGCGTTCCGGATCGTGATTGACAAATAATTGAACGGAACCGGAACCCAACGGACCGCGTTTGCGGAAAACCGTGGGCGGCACCAACCCCCATCCCAATGCTTCACTCACCAGGTAGGCGGCAACTTCGCGGCGCGCCAGGCTGCGTGCCGGAAAATCCCACAGAGGTTGCTCGCCGCGCACAGGTTTGTAGACCACCCGTACCGCACCGGTCGGGCTTTGCACTTCGCCCAGGAAGGTGTAATTTGACCCATTGATAAACTGACCCTGCACGGTTAATGCGCCGTTCTGCAGGGCTGCCAAGATGGTATCTTTTTCACCCAGAGCGGTCATTGAGGACTCAATTACCTTCCGCTGGTGGCCTGCGTTCAATGCAGGGGTACGAGATCAATGTTTGTGGCCGTTTTTCTTCGGACAAAAATGACCGGCTGGATCCATTGGTTCGCCGCATTGCGGGCAGATCTGCCGACCCCGGTTGGCCACGTCCAATCCCCAGTGGGTCATGGCGCGCATCTGCGATCGGGTAGCCCAAAAACGGGCCACGCTGGCATCCTCGGGCTGCATTTCGCCGCTGAGAATTTCGCGGGCGATCAGGCAGATCAAATCACGGTCCGAATCGTATGCCAGGCCGACTTCGCCAATGCGAAAAAGCGGGTCGACCGGCGGCTGAATATGCATTTTGGTCTCGTCATATTCGTCACTGGCTTCAGGCAGGTCGGGGAATTGTTCGCTGACCTCTTTCAGGAAATCATCCAGTCCAGTCGCCAGGCTCTGGATCTGAATTTTCTCGATTAATAATGTGACCACCCGTTCCGCCTGCAAACCTTGTAAATAAAAAACACGCTGGCCCGGCTGCCCAATGGCGTCTGTGGTCAGGTGCGTTACTGGATCAAGATCAATTTCCACTCTGGACATCGTCGAATGCCTCCCTTGGAATTTGGCTTAGTATAACATAGGCACCCTGGACTCTGGAGCTTTAGAAGAAACCTTCGGACGAGCGGAAGCGCAATTTGCCAGCATCCCAACGCAAGGATTGGACTTGACCGGTGCTGCCAGTGAGCAAGGGCAGCAAGCGGTCAAAAGGTTCCCGCACAGCGGTGGTATAGTACTTCACCGCGCCGGGTGTTCCATCTGAGCGGGTCCCGCTTGGGTTTTCCAGCAGCCGTTCCACCTGGCGGGCGACCGCCGGGGCAGGGTCGATCACCCGCACATCCGGACCGGTGATTTGCTGGATGAGCGGGATGACAAATGGAAAATGCGTGCAGCCCAAAACGACTGTATCGATGTGCTGTTCCAGCATGGGATTCAAAGCGCGTTCCAAAATCGCGCGTGTTTCAGGTGTGTCCAGTTCGCCGTTTTCAATGGCTGTTACCAAGCCGGGACAGGTATCCTGAAGAATGGTAACGCCATTGGCAAAACGTTCAACCACCGACGCGTACAACTGACCCTGGAAGGTGGCCGGCGTGGCGATGACACCGACGATGCCGGTGCGGGTGGTTTCAGCGGCTGGTTTGACAGCCGGTTCCATGCCGACAAAGGGCACATCACTGAATTCGGCGCGTAATTCGTGCAAAGCGGCGGCCGAGGCGGTGTTGCAGGCAACCACGATCAGGCGGGCACTGCGATCCAGTAAAAATTGGGTGATGCGTTTGGAGAAACTGCGCACCTCATCCAGCGTGCGCGAGCCGTAGGGGACATGCGCTTGATCGGCAAGATAGATCACCGGTTGAGCTGGCAGGCGCTGGCGGATGGCGCGCAGGACGGAGAGCCCGCCGACGCCTGAATCGAAAACGCCAATGGGGAGCGCTTTTTCCATGGTGTTGGATTTATTTTCCATTTGCGGCCGCATCCATAAAAGCCTTGAAAAGATTGCGCATAGCCGGATCATCCTGCAACCATTCCGGGTGCCATTGCACGCCGATGGCAAAAGGATGGCCTGGCAGTTCAACCGATTCGACCAATCCGTCCGGGGCGCGGCCGGTGACCACCAGATCCTGGCTGATGCGATCCAGACCCTGGTGGTGCAGGCTGTTCACCTGGGGACGGTCGGTCGCAAGGATGCCGGCAAGTTTACTGGAGGGTTCGAGGATGACCTCATGAGCGCGGTAATCGCGTGGGATATTTGGGTAGCAATCATGGCGCAGCGCGCCGGGGAGCTGGTCGGCAATGTCGGTGTAAAGCGTTCCGCCGAGCGCCACATTAATGGCCTGGATGCCGCGGCAAATGCCCAGGAAAGGCAGTTTCTGTTTGGCCGCCCGCTGCACCAGCGCGATTTCCAGCGCATCCCGCTCTGGGTCGATATCGTAAACGCGCGGGTGGGGGCTGCCATTGAAAATGGCCGGGTCGAAATCGCTGCCCCCGGTTAACAGGATGCCATCCAGGCGGTTGGCGAGTACAGGCCAATCGGTTTCCGGCAATCCCAGGGGAATGAGCAGCGGAATGCCGCCCGCATTGGAGACGGCTTTGATGTAAGCCTCTGAAAGCCCGTGATTGGGCGCCAACGGATTGGTTGAGGCGAGATGGTTGACGGTCAGACCGATCAGGGGGTGGGTCATGGGCATGGGTCTATTTTAAGCCAAAAAGGGCGCAACCCGTTAGAACTGGCTGCACCCTAGTGGTATCAGTATTCCGCAGCAGATCAGGAGAACTTCTGCTTGAGACGTGCGCTCTTGCCGGTGCGGGTGCGCATGAAATAAATGCGCGAACGGCGGACAACACTGTGGCGTTCAACCACCACCTTGTCAATGCGCGGAGAGCGGGTGAGGAAGGTGCGCTCGACGCCAATGCCGTTGCTGGCAACGCGGCGGACGGTGAAGGTGGAATTGGTGCCGTTGCTGTGGGTAAACAGAACGATGCCTTTAAATTCCTGAATACGTTCGCGGGTACCTTCGCGGATTTTGACGTGTACGCTGACCGTGTCGCCGGCGTGTAGATCGGGGATATTGGGATTAACAGGAGCCTCAACGGCTTTCATCAAATCTTCCATGTCACAATTCCTAACTGTTTCGTTTTTCTCAATAATACCTGGGCGTCATTGCTCGACGCGAAGGCAGATTATAACACTACCTGGGCGAGGATGGAAGGGGATTTCACGCGGGTTATTTTGGGAAAACATAGCCGCGGCCGCCCCGCTGACCGCGGTCATGCGGTTCTCGGCGTCATAGATGTAACTAGTGGTGCTGCCTTCGATCTTTTGCGTCATGTTCCCCAATTACTTGATTCAACCGATCTTTGTCTCTTGCCTGTCAAGACGGTATCTACGCGCTTACCTGCTTTTCGCCCTGGCAATGGACAGAAAGTGATAAACTCATTATAGGTAGACACTAACAGCAAAAAATTAAGGAAATCAATCAGATATTACCAAATATAAATCTTGGTTATTCTGAAATGCAAACTCCAGCATTCGTTTAGCAGAACCATATCCTATCTTTGCATAATTCAAATACTCCAATTGCCCTTCTGGGATAGACAGGGTTACATATCCCCACCGGGTTCCAAATTCTTTTGATGAGAATTTATTCAAACGCGATTCGGTCGTATCCAATTTCGCCAGAAAAGAATGAACATGCTGTTTGGAAAACCAACCACTTCGATTAACGTAAGCCGGTCTCATCCAGAACCAGTATGGGCTTTCATATGTAAGCCGTGCGGGCTGAGCACTGGAATCGCTCTTCAACAGTAAGCTTGTTGGATTTCCATAGATCAGATAATTGATATCCTGCATACCCCACCCAAGCTTACCAAGACACTATTCAAGAACATCAAAATTCTGCCCAATACCTTCACTTTTTTTTAAAAAGGCTGAGAGGATGATTAGGAACCAATAACCTATATCTGCAGGATTAATTTTTGTACAATCATCCACTATTTTGTCAATCGCTTCTTTATGTGGTATTCCTGCAAAGCTTGTCGAACGTATATCCATGAGGGGACCTTCGGTTTCTGACAGAATCCAATCATTCCTCAATTCACTTACAACGCGTAACGCCTCTTCAAATAGTATTCTTGCAGACCCCGATGCCAACTCCAAAGAAGCTGATTGAATTCTTTGTTGGAAACCATTGCTATCTAAAAGAAATGCTTGGTGATTCCTCGACATTTATTCTCCAAAAGTAAAACTTTTCCAAATTTTTATAAACTCACCTGGATCCCTAAATCCTGGATCACCGCCAAATATGCTAACATGCCCCGGACTACCAACAGCATCTAAGTCCGTAGGGTGCGTTCGATTTTTTGAACGCACCGCTCAAGCATCGCTCCCTCGCGCATATATTTATGAAAACGCCGCCACGACCAATCCCGCGCCTGTGTTTCATCGCTGAGGATGGGCATCATCATTTAAATTAATCGGCATTTCCTCAATACGATCAACGATCATTGAGCATAATGAAATTATTGGATGATTTCTTGATTGGTGCGTTCAAAAAACGAACGCACCCTATCCGCTTTTTATTCACCTCACAACCTTCCCTCGGGTACCCGGCCCTCGTTCAGCGCCCTGACCTGTTCCTGGCTAAAGGGCGGGTCAAACAGGTCAGCGCGCTCCTCATAGCAGCGGAACAGGTCGAGGATGAAATGCAGCCGCTCGGGCAGGTCGGCCCAATCCAGCGCGCCACTGCCGCGCAGGCTGTCAATGCTCAGATTGTGTTTTTGCAGGAACTTGAGCAGTTCCGGATTGGTGATTTGCCGCAGCGATTCAGGGAAGTCAAGCGATAAATCCTTGCCCAACCGCAACACCACACCGGATGGCAGGGCAAGAGTCATCATGGTGTCGGTGATGGCCCGGCGCAATTGAAGGCGAACTTCGGTCACCAGATTCTGCATGGCAAGATCCAACGCGGTGGGGCGGCCGATCAAGCGCCTGAGGTACAAATGCGCAAGGTGCAGCCAGCCGTTCAGCGGGAAAAGGCTGCGAAAAAGGCTGCGGGCCAGCTCCAGGAAGCTGGTCAGGCCGGCGTCCAGGCTTTCAGCGATCTCCGGCTGCAGGCGGGTTTGCTCGTGGAAGCCGATCTCGATGTTAGCCAACAGCAGCCACTCGGCGCGGCCTTTGGCGTCCGTTTCCAGCAAAGCCTGGCCGTAATGCGTGAAGGCCTGGCGCAGGTAACCCTGTCCGTCGGGCGGCTCGCCGGGGCGCAGTTCCTGGCAAAAGGGCGAAACTTTTTGCGGGTCCAGGCGGGATTCAAGAAAACAGGAATGATAAAAATTGGCAAACGCCAGCCCGATCTCCGCGAATACTTTGCGGTTTCCACGGGCGACGGCATCGCTGGCGCGGTCGATGGCAGAGGTGAAGGCGACGGCGCTCAAAGGCGCGGCCTGCGCTGGCATCGCCTGGCTGCCAGCCTGGATACTGGCAGCTGCCGCGACCTCCGCGTTGGCCTGTTGGGCTGCTGCCGATTCAAACAAATAGCGTTCCAGCGTGCGCTTCAGGTCTTCCTTGCGGATGGTCTGCCCGGCTTGCTTTGAAGCCCAGGTGGCAAAGGTGCACCAGTTGGCCAGCGCTCCAGTCTGGCTGGCCAGCACGGCGGAGAGGTCGTGATAGCACAGGGTAATCTGCAGGTTGCGCAGCACCGCATCCGGGATATTAATGATCCGTTCCACCTCTGCAATTGTTGGCGGCGCTGGATTGGCGGTCACTCTTCCCTCTAAGCTTGCCTGATTCAGTTTATCTCAAGCTGCGATTTGAGCGCCATGGCGATTTCGGGCGTGATGCCTTTGATGCTGGTCAATTCATCCAGGCTGGCCTGTTGAATTTCCTGGATGCTGCCGAATTTCATCAGCAGTGCCTTGCGCCGTTTGGGACCGATGCCGTCGATGGCGTCCAGGCGCGAGGCCAGGCCCAGTTTGGTGCGCTTGTTGCGATGCGCGGTGATGGCAAAGCGGTGGGCCTCATCTCGGATGCGTTGAATGAGATACAGCCCCTGCGAATGGCGCGGCAGCAGCAGCGAGTCGCGTATGCCCGGCCGGAACAATTCCTCCTGCTGCTTGGCCAACCCTACCACGGGTACCTTGCCGAGCAGGTCGAATTTTTCCAGCACGGCTACCGCCCGACCCAATTGTCCCTTGCCGCCATCCACCATCAGCAGGTCGGGTAAGAAAGCGAAAGATGGATCTTTTTTATCGCCGGGGGCGTTGAGATCCTGGGAGGCCTGCCAGCGGCGGAAGCGGCGCGTGAGCACTTCCTCCATGCTGGCGAAATCATCCGGACCGGTCACAGAAGCGATGTTAAAACGCCGGTAGAGTCTTTTGGCGGGCACGCCCTGCTCAAAAACAACCATGCTGCCCACCGAGGCCGTGCCCTGCGTGTTAGAGATATCGTAACACTCGATGCGGTTGGGCGGCTCCGGCAGACCCAGTGCCTGCTGCAAGTCCGAAAGCGACTCGGTTTGCTTGTTGGTGTCGGCATCCCATTGGGCTTTGAGGGCGCGCAGCGTTTCGACCGCGTTTTCGGTGGCCATTTGCACCAGTTCCTGGGGCGTTCCCTGGCGCGGAACCACCAATTCCACCTTGGGACCGGTGCGGCGCGTGTTTAACCACTCGCGGATAATCTGAGCTTCTTCCACTTCTTCGGGCAGCAGCACTTCGGTGGGGATGGAGGCAGCCTCGGAATAGAATTGTTTGATGAACTCGGCGATGATTTCGCTATTGGGTTCATCTTCGGTGCCTTCCAGAATGAAGTATTCGCGCCCAATCATTTTTCCGTTGCGGATGAAGAAGATCTGTACGCAGGCTTCGCCGTTGGCGCGCGCCATGGCGATGACATCCGAATCCATTTGATCGCTGGAGATGACCTTCTGTTTCTCCACCACGCGGTCGATGGCGCCGATCTGATCGCGGATGGCGGCCGCGCGTTCGTAGCGTAATTCTTTGGCGGCCTTATTCATTTCCTGGCGCAGGCGCGAGACGATTTTTTCCGTGCGGCCGTCCAGAAACTGGCAGAGATCATCGATCATCTGGCGGTAGCCAGCCTGGTCGATTTTGCCGATGCACGGCCCGCTGCATAATTTGATGTCGAAATACAGGCAGGGACGGGGGTCCTTGCCGGTGATCTCGCGGTCGCAGGTCAGGTAAGGGAAGATGCGCCGCAGCACATCCAGCGTCTGGTGGACAGCCCAAACGCTGGTGTAAGGGCCGAAGTAGCGCGAGCCGTCATTGACCATCTGGCGGGTCACCGTGACTTTTGGAAACGGATCCGCCCAATGCACTTTGATGTAGGGATAGCGCTTGTCGTCCTTGAGGCGCACGTTGAAGCGCGGGCGGTGCTTCTTGATCAGGTTCATCTCGAGGATGAGCGCTTCGAGTTCGGAGCCGACCACAATCCACTCGATATGGGCGATGTTCTTGACCAGCTGGCGCGTTTTGAATTCGAGTTCGGTGGGGTTGTGGAAGTAGGAGCGCACCCGGTTGCGCAAATTGATGGCCTTGCCCACGTATATGATTTCGCCGGCGCTGTTTTTCATGATGTAGCAGCCGGGTTTGTTGGGCAGGGTATCGAGAATTTGCTGGATATGCTCGGGTACCTGAGTCATGACACGATTTTATCACAGCCGGTCAAGAAATTAAGTTCTATCAGGTGGATAAAGGAAGCGGGCGGAGAATTCTCCGCCCGCTGATTTGTTGCGCCTTATTAATTGGAGATGACTGGCAGGAAGATGTACTTCAATCCGCCGAAGATGACCGTCACAGTCTGGTTGTCAACCGTTACTGAAGCCGTGGCTGAGGTGACAGTGACCGGATCGGGGACCGACAGGACTGTCGCCGCAGCTGCGTTCACCAGGCTGCTGCTGGTTGGAGTCAGTGTGCCGTAGCTGGCTTCGAACTCAGCTGGGATGCCGTCCAGGACCATGCCTAGCAGGGAAGTATCTGCACCCGCCGAATTGCGGGTCAGGTGGGCGGTCAGGTTGATAACGCCGCCCGCGGTCAACTGGGTCTGGTCGGCGGTGAAGGTAAGGACCAGCCAGGGATTGGCATCGACTGCATCAACTGTGCCAGTGTAGCTATCGCAGCCGGTCTGGTTCGGTCCGGCGTTGCAACCCCACCAGTTGTTTTCAGCGTTAGCGACTGCCGAGCTGTTATCAATGCCAGCCGTGGTGTTGCCCACGATACGGTTGAACGAGATCGCCAAGTTTGCATTATCTTCCAATTCGCTGCTGGAAGTGATGCCCCATACATTGCCGGTGATGTCATTGGATTTGATGACGAGATTATCCGAACCGCCGTTGCCGAGGTAAGCGTCATCAGAAATGCTGATGCCGACCTGATTGTCGTGGATCAAATTCTGGCTGATTTCAACGCCAGATGCGCCGTAAATCAGGATGCCTGCGGCTGACCAATCTGCGCCAGTGTAGTCATGGCCGGAAATGTCGTTGCCGGTGATCGTTCCGGTTGATCCGTAAGCGAACTGGATGCCGTTCATGGCAATGAGTGTTGTCGGGCCAACACCAGTGACGGTATTATCGACGACATGCGCGGTCAGACCGACACCGTTCATCACGATGCCGCCTTTTTGATAACCGGTCACGGTGTTATTGCTGACTGTTATCACACGCGGCGTATTATCCTCATTGTAGGCATAGATCGCGACACCGCTCTGCATGCCGTCCAAGGGCGTGTAGCGGATGTCCTTCACAGCCAACTGATCGATGAGACCGCTGGCGTTGTGGAACAGGATGCCGAACATGCGGTAATTGCCGTTGTTGCGGCCGGCGCCGTCCACGGTCAGGTCCTGCACGGTTACATCGTCGCTTGATTGGATGCCGACCACTGCTTTGCGGTCGCCCCACAGAGAGGTCAATGTAACCGGCGACTTGATGGTGGTTAACGCTGCCCCCGCGCCTTGCAGGGTGAGGCCATTCAGGCCGTCAATGGTCACCTGCTCTTCAAATACGCCCGCGGAAGCATCCACTGTATCGCCCGCCTGGGCAATTTCGTCGACATCCGCCTGGATGACAGATCCGATGCGGCGGACGTTGGTCATATTTCCGTAGGTGGTCGCATATTCATAAGAGCGTACTTCGGTCGTATTGCCCACGAAGGTAACGACCGTCTTATCAAAGGTATTGTTGGCGCGGTAACCCAGCCAGTCAAAGGTGGCATTGTCATAGCCGCCGCGCGCGCGGATGTATTGTGTGGTACCGGCAAAGGTATTGCCGGTGATTGTTGCACCATTGATGGGGTCTGTGAACCACGGCACAACCGAATTACCGGAGAATGAGATGGCCGGCCAGTAAGCGTCCGGGGTGTATTCAAAGCGGTTGTCCTGGATGACACGTCCAGCAACCGGGCCGGTGAAGCCGGCGCCGCTGGCGATATCCAGGCTGGCGCTTTGTGCAAACAGGTTATTCAGGATGGCGTAGCTTTGCAGGTAGGATACCTGAGCAGTCTTGTCAAAGCGCCAGTCGTTGAGATAGACTGAGCCACCGCCGGTCACGTCGATGATGGAGGCTTCCAGCGAGAAATTGTCGCCGATCACTTCGATGGTCTTGTTGTCGCCGCCCACATTGGGAAGGATGCGCACGCCGCTTAAGGTCACATCGTCGCCTTCGACGAAAACGCCGGAGGGGCCAAAGTTATTGGTGGCGTTGGTGGTCACGTTGGCGGCCACATCCGCATAATCCGTAATGGCTGCGCCAGCGGCATCCACGCCCTGCACGGTGATCCCAGACTTATCGGTGCCAAAGAAAAGGCCGAACTGGTAAACCCCGCCCAGGGTGAGAATGGTGCGGTTGGCTGCGGTTTCGCTGTAGGTTCCAGGGAACACGTTCACCGTGCCGCCGGGAGAAACCATGTCAATGCCCTGCTGGATCGATGAAGCCGCATCGAGGCCGATGCCCTGAATGGGACCGGCATCGCCGTCAGGATCCTGACCGATATTGAAGCGATTCCATTCATCATCCACATAAACCGTTGGGACGGTTTCTTCGAGATCGATATTCAGGTTGTCGCCGTTCTTCAAGCTGATTACGATCGTATCGATCAGGCCGTCAAATGAACTGGACCAGGCCGAACCTGTGCCAAATTTAAAGAATTTGACCGTCTGGTCGCGATAATCAATAGGTGTGGCCGAGCCGGTAATCGTATCCCAGGCGGACCAGGTGATGGGAGCAGCCTGGATGTCAGCCAGGGTCGGGCCATAATAGAAGCCCATCGCGCTGTAGTGGCTGTCGTAGAAGGCAAGCTGGTTAGTGCCTACGGCTGTATTCCAGGTATTCCAGGTGTCAGCCGGATCCGAGTAGTTGATGGAATACATCGGTTCGGCGATCAAGCGTTCCTGATACCAGCCGTATTTCGTGCCAACAGTATAGATATAGAAGCCGAAGTTGACGGCAGCAGCATCGCCGTTCTTGGTCAGATAACTGACGCCGGCGATATCTGATACTTTAATCGTCCCGAAACTGTACGGAAGCAGGGTGGGGTCGATGTAATATTCGATTAAATTATTGGCAGAACGCCAGGCGCCTGTGCCCGTGTTGTGGTCACTGCTGGTGGCGGTCATTGCGCCGCCAGCCGGTGAACTGGCAAACGTCGCTGGCAAGGCGATATGGCGACTAAGCAATTCCGCAGCCTGAGCGGTTTGTGTTGCTGCATTGCCAAAAAGCATGACAACAATCAAAACTGCTGCCAGGATTAAGGATCTTGCTCTGATTACGGATCATTCGATATTCCCCTTTATTATGCGCATTGAAATTAATGGGATGGTCTTACTTATGTCCTACAACTTTCGGTTGGAGGTTCCCATTTGTTCGCTTTGTTTGGATCTCTGAATTTAGTAGAGAAAGCTGGAGCGAAACAACGATGAAAGGAAGAACAGTACACCAGGAATAAGATTTTTCACATTCTAAGCATTTATTCGCTGGGGAAGAAAGATATCAATCTTATGGTCGCCTCCCTATTATTAAGATTTAATAATAAATCTTAATAATATTCTACCCTAAGTTGGCGAATGGTTGTAGTGACGTATGTAATACTAACAAATATGTAATTGCGGTCAGTCAAAATGAACAAAAACCGTATAGTTCTCTCGGTAGGTTAGTTCATAATCGCTAATGGCCAAAATTAGTTAATAGCCATGGCGCAGCCGTCAGCGCGCGGGTCTGAGCCGCCGCATAACACGCCAGTAGCCGGGTCGCGTCGAATGATCTGTCCCCGGCCAAACAGGCTGCGGTCCATGCCGCGGACCCATTTTACCGGATGTCCCATTTCCTGTAATCGGAGGAATGTTTCCTCCGGAATGCCTTCTTCGATGGCGACAGCGCCGCCGGCAGCCTGGGGTTCGATGCAAAAGCGTGGCCGGTCGAGCGCAGCCTGCGGATCGAGGTGATCATCGGCCAACGCGATCGCCACCTGCAGGTGGCCTTGCGGTTGCATGAAGCCGCCCATCACGCCAAACGGAGCGTAAAGGTCGCCGCTGGCCGCATAGGTGGCCATGGCCGGGATGATGGTGTGATAGGGGCGCTTGCCAGGCGCCAACACGTTTGGGTGGCCGGATTGCAGGCTGAAGTTGTGTCCGCGGTTCTGCAGGCTGAAGCCCCAACCGCGCGGGACGATGCCGGTGCCAAAGCCCATGTAATTGCTGTTGATGAATGAGCAGGCATTGCCCTGGCCGTCCACCACGCAAAAATAGACCGTGTCGCTGACGGCAGGCGGCGTGCCATGCGCCAATGTTTCGATCGCCCGGCGTGGATCGATCAATTTACGGCGTTCTTCGGCATAAGCCGGGCTGAGCAGAGCTTCGAGCGGGGCAGGCGCAAAGGCCGGATCGGCGACGAATTGGAATGCGTCCGCAAATGCCAGCCGCATGGCTTCAATTTCCAGGTGCAGGCGCTGTGAAGATAGCGGCGGCAGCGCGGCCAGGTCGAAACCAGCGAGCAGGTTAAGCGCCAGCAGGGCAGCCAGACCCTGTCCGTTGGGCGGACATTCCCAGATACGCAAACCGCGGTAATCAACGCTGATGGGCTGCTCCCAGGTGCTGGCATGTGCAGCCAGGTCCGTTTCCGTCAGGCAGCCGCCCGCTTCGGCCACAACAGCGGCAATCGATTCAGCGATGGGTCCCTGGTAAAAGGCCTGTTTGCCACCCTCGGCTATGATTCGCAAGGCGCGCGCCAATCCGGGGTTGCGAAAAACCTCGCCGGCAGCCGGTCCGCGGCCAGCTAGAGTCAATTCACGCCCGTTGACAGCTCTGGCCAGTTGACCCTGCGCAGCCCGCTGCCAGTAGAAGGCAGTGATGGGAGCAACCGGAAATCCTTCATCAGCCTGTTTTTCAACCGGAGCGAGAACTTGCGCAAGCGGCAGCCGGCCAAAGCGTTCATGCAGGTCGCACCAGGCGGCACACGCACCCGGAACGGTGATTGTGTAAGGATGATAGGGCGGCAGAGCGTCGCCCAGACCCTCGCGCTGCAAGCGTTCCAGTGTTAATGCAGCCGGAGCGCGTCCGGATCCATTCAAAGCGCTGATCATTTTTGTGGAGGCATCGAAATACAGGGCAAAAGCATCGCCGCCCAGCCCGGTAGAGGTCGGTTCGGTGACATTCAGCGCGGCGGCGATCGCCACGGCCGCGTCTGCGGCGCTGCCGCCCTGGGAAAGGATTTTTAACCCGCTTGCCACGGCCAACGGCTGCGAGGCAGCTGCCATGCCGTCGCGCCCGTAAACTGGAGAACGCCGGGAGTGAAATTCAATGGATTCCATAATTCTTTTTACCCAAAAAAGGAAAAGCGATTATCCAGATTATCTTGTTAAATTTCCGGTTTGGGCGAAGGGCTGAAAAAACTTGAAGGAAAACGAGAGCCTGAGTTGCAGCGGAAGGTCAAACTACTTCGATGTGATCGCCAGGGATGACTTCGCCGATTTCCCAAACCGCCTGCTGCAGCTCAGCTGCACGTTGAGTGAAAACGGCCAGACGATCCGGCGGTACTGCCAGCAGCAAGCCGCCGCTGGTTTGCGGATCGAAAAGCAGCATTTGCTGGCCTTCATTGAGTTGTGCAGTGAATTGCACGTGGCTGCTAAAGAAATCACGGTTGTCGCTTGCACCGCCGGGAAAGGTGTAGGCTGCGGCATATTTTTTTGCGCAGGAAACAAAGGGGATGCGCTCGAATTCCAGTTTCAGCCCAACGCCGCTTGCGTTGGCCATCTCCCAGCCGTGTCCCAACAGGCTGTATCCGGTTACATCCGTTCCGCCGGTCAGATTTAGATCAGTTGCCAACTGCCCTGCCATGCGGTTCAGTCGTTTCATCCAAGCCACCACTTCAGCCACATCCTGCTCTTCGGCTTGTTCGCGCTTGAGGGCCGTGGTGGTCACACCGAAACCCAGCGGTTTGGTGAGCACCAACCGGTCACCCGCATGAGCGCCGCCTTTGGTCAGCATTCGCCGCGGATCGACAAAACCAAGCACGACCAATCCGTACTTGGGTTCCTTGTCCTGAACCGTATGTCCGCCGGCAATGACCACACCAGCTTCGCGGGCTTTCTCGGCACCGCCGCGCAGGATTTCGGCGCTGATTTCAGCCGGCAGATCAGGCGGCAGCGCGGCGATGTTGAGCGCCAGGAAGGGCAGGCCGCCCATGGCATAGACATCGGACAGGCTGTTGGCTGCTGCAATTGCCCCATAATCATAGGCATCATCCACCACAGGCGTGAAGAAATCCGTCGTCATAATGATGGCACGTTGGTCGTCCAGGCGCCAGACTGCAGCGTCATCCGGGGACGACAAACCGACCAGCAGGTCGGGATACTCCTGCGGTTGAAAGGTCTCGGCAATCGGGCGCAGCACGTGCGCCAGCGCTTCAGCGCTTAGTTTCGATGCTCAACCCGCGCAGCTGGAAAGGCTGGTCAGCCGGATGTGTTTGCCCGAAGGGGCCAGTTTTGGATTACTCATATTTGAATTATATCAGCCCAAGGATCGATGGATAAAAATAATCCCTGCCTTTTGGCAGGGATTACATCAACCTGAGAGGCTTATGGTGTGGTGGTTGGAACAACGGTCGGCGTTGGGTTGGTTGTGGTATTGTATTGCGGCAGTTGCAGCAGGAAAGGAGAATTGCTGGGAAGCAACATCGTCTGAATGTTCGGCGATAGTTTGCTAATGTACTGGTAGGTAAGCAAATCCGGGTTATTCTTGAGTGCGTCGCTGATCAAAGCCAGGGCTTCTGCTTCAGCCTTTGCTGAGATAATGCGCGCTTCGCCATCCGCTTTGGCACGGATTACGACCGCATCCGCCTGACCCTGCGCCACTTGGCGGGCCTGTTCGGCTTCCTGGCGCTTCTGTTCAACCACGAATTTCGCCTGTTGTGAAAGTTGCTCGGCAATCTGCTTTTGTTCCACCGAGGCGGCGTATTCAGGAGAAAAGGTGATATTGCGCAGGACGAAGTCAATCAGGATCAGACCATTATCTGAGAGCTTGGTGCCCATGGCGGTCCGGATGTTGTTGACCAGTTCGAAACGCTTGGTGGTGACCACTTCGTTGACATTGTATTGAGAAACTGCGTCGCGTACAATGCCGCGCGCCTGTGCCCGTACCAGATCGTTCTCGTAACGGTTCTGCCATTTAATATGCACTTCAATGACTTTGTTTGGGTCGATGGCAAAGATCACCGAGGCATCCACATAAATTTCCTGGCCGTCGGCGGTACGGGCAGCGATCGAATCATCTCCCTGAATGGTTCCTTCCGTTCCAGCAATGGACATGGTGTAATTCTGGGTGGAAATGGGATAACGGACAACGGTTTCAAAGAAAGGGATCACCCAGCGCAGACCAGGGGTCAGTGCCTGATTGCGGTAGCCGGTTGGAGAGAGCGCCGAAATGACAACGCCTCGTTCAGGCGGCTCGATGAAGACCATCCCGGCGCCAAGGACGGTGGAAAGAATTGCAACAATGAGGATTCCGATAACCGTGCGTGCACCGCCGCGAATCGGCTTTCCCTGTCCGGCACGGATAGCCGCAAGAATGGCGAAACCAATCCCGGCCAACCAGGCCAGGCCGGCGAGTGCTGAGAAGATACTGGCTATGTTCATTTGTTGTCTCCTATGTAGAATACCGAAAAAACAAGTATAAAGGTTTTGCTTGCGATTTTCTATCCCCAATGATTGTTGAATCATCTTTTCTTATTCTATTTACGAATTGTGCGTATTTTTGTTTCAGGCTAGAATTAAAGCATGCCGACTGCATTTTGCGATTTGATCGAATTACGACTGGGAGCTACTGGAGTCGAAGGCACGCTGGCTTTGCCTGCCAGCATTCGCCCACTGCCAGGGGAATATCTGTTGGCTTTCGCTCCTGGACAGTCTGAAGCACTGGCAACGGCGATTTTTCCTGCCGGGCCATCCGGCGAATTCCTGCGGGTCGCACCGCCCCTGCCCGGTTCGTGGGCGGCTGGAATGCGGCTGCAGGTGCGCGGCCCGTTGGGCAATGGCTTTCGGCTTCCGGCAGGCGCGCACAAAGTGGCGCTGGCAGCCTTGGGGTGCGGTCCCGAACGGCTGTTGCCGCTGGCTGATTTGGCATTGGCGCAGGATGCTGCCGTGGTGCTTTATGCCGCCTCCATTCCAGAACACCTGCCGGCGGATGTGGAGATTATGCCGCTGGAGCAACTCGGCGAGGTTTTGGAATGGGCTGATTACCTTGCGCTGGATTTGGATAACGGCCGGGCGGAGCAATGGAAGCAGGTTATTGGCCTGGGGATAAATCAGAAGCTGCCTTTCACCGGACAGGCGCTGGTGCGCACGCCGATCGTTTGCGGTGGCATAGGCGAATGCGGTGTGTGTGCGGTAAAAACGCTTTCCGGTTGGACTCTGGCCTGTAAGGATGGACCGGTATACGATCTGGCCGATCTGGGAGGCGTTCCATGAGTGCTTTCCTGCCGCGGGAAGAATTGACCCTGGCCTCCCCATGGATTAATGCCGCAGGCAGCCTGGGATTTGCCCCCGGCAGCGGTTGGACGATACCTATCGAGCAAGGCGCCTTCGTCACCAATCCTATCAGCCTGCGTCCGCGCACTGCCGCGGAGAACCGGGTCTTGATTGAATATCCTGGCAGCTACCTGCTTCACACTGGGGTGGTAAACCCGGGGGTAAGTGAAACAATCAAACGCTATGCTTCCCGCTGGGCGCGCGCAGACCTGCCGGTGTGGGTGCATATCCTGGCAGATACCGCCGAAAACGTTCTGCAGATGGTGCAGGCTTTGGAAGAATTGGAAGGGGTGACAGCGATTGTGTTGGGACTTCCACCACGGATCTACGGCGACCAGGCGCTTTCAATGGTGGCAGCCGCGAGTGGAGAGCGTCCATTGGTGGTCGAGATTCCATTTACGGCCTGTGGGGATGGTTGGACCGGCCGGTTGTCAGGTTTGGGTGTCAGTGCGCTCAGCCTGGCTGCTCCGCGCGGTGCTCTGCCTGGCAAGGATGGGGTAATCACCGGTGGTCATTTGATCGGTCCCGGTCTGTTTCCCCAGGTGCTGGCGGCGATCCGTACAGCCCGGCGCGCACGCCTGCCGTTGATTGCATCGGCGGGCGTCTATTCGAGAATCCAGGGCGAGGCTTTATTACAGGCTGGTGCCTGGGCCGTTGCACTGGATGGAGTACTGTGGCGAGGTTGGGATGAAGAAACCTAACGACAGCCGTTAGGTTTCGATTATTCTGGGTAAGCTGGCAGGCTATATTTCAAAAAGGATCGTTACCGGGCCGTCGTTTTCTATTTGCACCCGCATATTGGCGCCAAATTCGCCCTGCTGGGTGGGAATGCCGGCTTCTATCAGCAATTGGGAAAAACGGTCGCATAGTGGCCGGGCCAGGTCGGGCGGTGCAGCCTCAATAAATGACGGCCGGTTGCCGCGCCGCGTGTCGGCATAAAGTGTGAACTGCGAAACCACGATGGCCTGACCGCTAATATCGACGCACGAGCGGTTCATTTTGCCTTCCGCATCGGCGAAAATGCGCAACAGGGCAATTTTTCGCCCCAGGCTGCGGGCTTTTTCTTCGTCGTCGTTCGGACCAATTCCCAAAAGAATGACCAGACCTGGGCCGATTTCGGCAATGCTGTGGCCATCGACACTGACTTTACCATGAGTCACCCGCTGGACAACTGCGCGCACGGGTCAGGCTTTCTCCGCCAGTCCAACGGCTGCGCGAACATCCCGCATGGTCTCTTCAGCCAGGAGGGTTGCCCGGTGGGCGCCGTCGTGCAGAACATCCCAGACCAGGTCAGGTTTGGCATCCAATTCAGCCCGCCGGTCGCGGAATGGCTGCAGGTGGGCGTTCATGTTCTTAGCCAGCAGCTTTTTACAATCCACGCAGCCGATGCCAGCCCGGCGGCATTCGACATTGACCATTTCGATTTCCTCCGGACTGGAAAAGACTTTGTGCATGGTAAACACGTTGCACACATCCGGATTGCCCGGGTCGCTGCGGCGAATGCGGGCGGGATCGGTAACCATACTCATCACCAGCTTCTGCGTTTCAGCAGGGGTGGCTGCCAGTTCGATGTGATTGTTCAGGCTTTTGCCCATTTTCTGTTGGCCGTCGATACCCAGCACCTTCGGCACCGTGGTGACTTTAATTTGGGGTTCAAGCAGTGCGTTGGTATTGAAATGGTAATTGAAGGACCTCACAGTTTCCCGGGCAAACTCGAGATGAGGCGCCTGATCGACGCCCACCGGGACCAACGTGGCACGGTATAGAGCGATATCGGCTGTCATCAGCACCGGGTAGCCGACCAGGCCGTAGTTGATATTATGCGGCTGCTGGCGGGCTTTTTCTTTGAAGGTGGGCAGGTCGGTAAGCTTGCCGAGCGGCGTCACCATTGAGAGGATGGTATGCAGTTCAGTGACCTGCGGAACATGAGATTGGATGAATATGATCGCTTTTTGTGGATCGATTCCTGCGGCCAACCAGTCCAAAGCCATTTCATAGCAATTCTGCCGCAGTTCATGGGTTGATTCTAATGTGGTTAAAGCGTGCAGATCAACAATGCAGTAAACGCACTCATATTCTTCCTGCAGCGCAACGTAATTTTTAATTGCGCCGAGGTAATTTCCCAGGTGCTGGCGTCCGGTGGGGCGGGCGCCGGAAAAAACTCGAGCAGATTTTACACTCATGGATGCCTTTCCTGAAGCTGTTTTTTGATCAAGCGGGTGATTTCGCCCGGTTCAGCGTGGCGGCGGGTCTGTAATTTGGAATAAATCAAGGTGTCATTCACTGTGACTTCGAAACGGCCGCCCTCGGATGGAATCAAAGTCAGGCTTTCGATTTCAGGTTCGAAGTTGTTAAGCAATTCGGATGCCAGACTGGCAGCCCTGGGAAGGTACCTTCAAGTTGCGCAGTATTGAACATTGATCTTTAAGAGCATTGAGGCTGCCTCGGCTGAAAACAATTACCCTCTCGCGAACCTGTGGGCAGGATGACTGAGAAGATTAGCAAAATTATAATCCAAGCCGCCCAGTTTTGGTACAATGACGCTGTGAGTGCCCGCCTGCTTCCCCCCGGAATTCCTCTGGTCAAACGCGTGTTTGACTTGTTATTGACTATCCCTGGTTTAATTCTGTTATCACCCCTGATGGCGCTGGTGGGGCTGCTGGTGTGCATTAGGCTAGGCCGGCCGGTTCTTTTCCTTCAGGAACGACCAGGCTTGAACAGCGAGCTGTTTACCCTGTATAAATTTCGTAGTATGCGTTCAGAGGTCGATTCCAATGGCAGCCCGCTGCCGGATGCGGAAAGGCTGCCTGCATTTGGTCGCACCTTGCGCGCTTTCAGCCTGGATGAATTACCAGAATTCTTTAATGTCCTGCGAGGTGAATTAAGTCTGGTCGGGCCTCGACCTTTGCTGGTACAGTACCTTGACCGTTATACGCCCGAGCAGGCACGCCGTCATTCAGTGTTGCCCGGGATAACCGGCTGGGCACAAATTAATGGACGCAATGCACTCACCTGGGAAGATAAGTTCAAGCTGGATGTCTGGTATGTGGACCACTGGTCGCTTGGACTGGATATCAAGATTCTGTTAATAACGGTCTGGAAGGTAATTCGCCGCGAGGGGATCAATGCGCCAGGACAGGCTACAGCCGGTGAATTCTTAGGAACGCCGCCTGAATGATATTCAGATTTATTCCGGCGGTACGCTGAAGGGATTGACTGTACCGTCCTGCAGATTCCCAATCATCGCATTGACCAGCTCCTGCCGTCCCGGGCTGAGTTTCGCCGGATCAACATCTGATAATACGACTGGCGCTTCGAGCGATTGACCGGGTTTATTCGCAAATAGATCCGGCCAGAGCAATTCAAGCTGGGAATTGCAGTCAATCGAGACGGTCGCAGCCCAGGCTGATAGCAGATCAGCGGTTGGAGGCTGGCTGCCGATCAGGATGATGCCTTTCTCGCTCAATGCCGAGAGCAATTCGGGGCTGGCGGCTGAGTTGCTTACGTATAAAACTTCGATAATATTTTTGTTGAGTTCATCAAAGGCAGCCTGCCAGGCTGAAGGCGGGCTGTTACCGGGAAGTACTGTGCTGACTGGAAATAGTACAACTGGCGCAAAAGCAGGTGCGCAGCGTCCGCAGAAGAACCGCCCGCCATTGGTGAAAACCGCCTGAACCTGATCGCCCAACGGACCATCGGATGGCAGCAGACCGGCTCCGCGCCAGTCGGGTGCGATCAGGGTGGAAATATACCCGGCAATAAAAACAGCCTTCTCAGGGCGGATGTGGATAATGTTGAGATTCACGGCAGGTTCAAGGGCGCTGGAGGTAATGGCAACGAATTGTACCTGCGGCGCTCCGGCAGCCAATTCGCCAATCCCCTCCGCCTGACCGATCCAGACCACAACTTTCACTTCAGGTGTCAAATCTGAAGTTGTCAGGCTATCAGCCTGTACCAGGTTCATGTTATCCCTGGCAGCCAGAACAGTTAACACCATTTCTGTTTTTTGCAGGTCAGCCGTCGATGCTCCAATATCACTAATCAAGATTACTTTTGCGGTTGCTGCAGTTGGCTCCAGAGTTGGTTGAAGGGTAGCCGGTGTTTCAAGGTGCGCGTTGGTCGGCGTTGCCGTTACCGCTGGCGTTACGCGGTTGCAGGCGGTGATTAGAAGCAAGCTGGCGGCTACCAGTATGAAGCGCGTGGAACGGGCAAAATGGTTCGAAAAATGCAACATAGCTAAGGCAGCTCCTCTGAAGCCTGATAATACCGTATGTATTATAATTGTGCCATGATTGAGTTGGACATTCCGGGGCGCCGAAAGGTGCGACTCTTGCACTTGGTTTGCGATATGAACGGCACCCTGGCTTTGGATGGCCGTTTGATGGACGGTCTGATCCGTCCCTTGAACAGGCTGCGCGACCGTCTGGAGTTGCATCTCATCACGGCCGATACCCATGGAAAACAGGCTGAAATTGATCATGTCTTGAATTTGCATGCAATCCGCTTGCAACCGGGCGACGAGGCAGTTCAAAAAGCTGATTTTGTGAACAAGCTAGGCGCGGAGGGGGTGGTTGCGATCGGGCAGGGGGCGAATGATGCCGAAATGTTAAGGGTTGCCGGTTTGGGCATTGCAGTTCTCTCTCGGGAGGGGTTATCGCCTGATACCCTGCTGGCAGCGGATATGGTTATGCCGGATATCTTTGCTGCGCTTGACCTATTGGAAAAACCCATGCGAATTGTTGCGACACTGAGAAAATGAATTTACCTTCCATCGAACCCATCCTCCCAGAAGATCCCGATTCTCTTCCGCCTGCACGCCGGAGACGATCGCACCGGATTAATTTTTCCGGCACCAGCCAGAACGAGCGAGCCGAGTTTCTTTCTGATGTCGCGCACCGGGTAACGCCTTCGGTTGATTTCTTTCTGTTTACATTGTTAAGCGGATTGGCGCTGGCTGCTGCCCTGGTACTGGATTCCCCAGCCTTGTTTTTACTGGCCGTTTTGCTGGCGCCTTTCCTGGCCCCTGTGATGGGATTGGCGTTTGGCACCCTGCTTGGCTCGCCGCGTTTCTTCTTGCAGGCATTGGTCGCCATTCTTTTTGGTGGGTTAACCCTGTTTGGCATGGGTGCACTGGCCGGATGGGCTGTGCAGTATTTCCAACCAGTGATGGTAACGCAAGCCAATTTACATGCCGCTTTCACCTGGCCGGATATTCTACTGGTGACCCTGGGCGCCGGATTGACGACTTTCTTATTGGTGCGATCGCCGGATTCGAAACCGCTCATCAGTAATGTTGCCCTGGCGTATGTGCTTTACCTTCCGGCCGGCGTAGCCGGTTTTGGCTTAACCTCAGGTGCTCCTGGCCTGTGGCCGGATGGCGTGATCGTTTTCGCAGTCCATTTGGCATGGGCGGTGCTGGTAGGCGCCATTGTGCTGGCTGTTTTGCGTTTACGCCCGTTGAATTTATTTGGATACACCCTTACTACAAGCCTGGCCTTGGTTTGCATCCTGGCAGCGGTGGCTATCCTGGGATTTGGAACAGCCAGGCAACAAAAAATGGCTGTTCAACCGCCTGGAATTGCTATGCCCAGTCATACTCCCACTGTGACAGACACCACCATTCCGTCCGACACGCCAATGCCTCCGACCATGACGATTACCCCTACAAATACCCTGGTTCCATCCGCGACACCTACACTTACGCTCACGCCTATCCCGACGCCGTTGTGGGCTAAGGTTTTTGCACCGCAATCCAACGGCGTGTTGGTACGGCTCGAGCCGAATGGCTCCTCCAAGATTGTTGCCAGCCTGCTTAATGATAATTTGGTTGAGGTTTTACCCGAAATTGTTCAGGATGGTTCAGTCACCTGGGTGCACGTGCGCATCAATGGCACCACACTGGGCTGGATTAACCAATCCTTGTTAATTACTGCCACGCCAGCTCCAAGCTGGTAAAGCGGATATAATCCAAAATCGATCCGATAATTAAGGGAGTAAAGCTAAAGTTATGACGATCCATTTCGGCACTGATGGTTGGCGCGCTGTAATATCAGATACCTTTACCTTTGAAAACCTACGCCTGGTTACACAAGCGATTGCCGATTCAGTTTCTTCCGGATCATGGCTCAATGGAAACGCACCGGATGGCCCGGTTGATTACAAGAAGATGGTGGTTGGTTTCGACACCCGTTTTCTTTCAGACCGGTATGCCACCGAGGTGGCTCGCGTGTTGGCTGCCAACGGCTATACAGTCCACATATCCCAGGCTGACGTTCCCACACCGACGCTCTCTTATGCCGTAAGGAATCTTGGTGCGGTGGGCGGCGTTATGATCACGGCTTCGCACAATGCGCCGCGTTATAACGGAGTCAAGCTAAAATCAGCCTTCGGCGGGTCAGCATCTCCAGAACAATGCCGCCGGGTGGAGGTCTACTTAAACGACAATGAAGCCCAGGCGCGCGGGCCGAATTTGATGGATTATGAACATGCCAAAAGCAGCGGTTTGATCCAGCGTTTTAATCCCATTCCGGCTTATTACGATCACCTGCGTAAATTGATCAACTTTGATGTGATCGCGGAAAATCCGCAGCGAATTGTCGTGGATTCGATGTACGGGTCAGGCAGGGGCGTAATTCGGGGAATTCTCCAGGGCACTGGTTGTGAAGTTGCCGAAGTACGTGGCGAGATGAATCCCGGCTTTGGCGGCGTTCACCCTGAACCGATAGCCCGTTACCTGGGAACGCTGGCAGGAGCGATCAGCACCGGGGCTGGCAATTTTGGCATTGCCACCGACGGCGATGCGGACCGCACTGGTGCGATGGACGAACGCGGCAATTTTGTCGATCCGCACAAAATCATGGCCCTGGCTTTGCGATACCTGGTGGATAAACGCGGTATGACTGGATCGGTGGTGCGAACGGTATCCACAACCCGCATGATCGACCGCCTCGCGGCGCGTTACAACCTGGTGCTGCACGAAACGCCGGTTGGTTTCAATCACATTGCTGATTGGATGATGAAAGAGGATGTGCTGATCGGCGGCGAAGAATCAGGCGGCATTTCCTTCCGCGGGCATATTCCGGAAGGCGACGGAGTGTTGATGGGTTTGCTGGTTGTTGAAATGGTGTCTGCGTACGGCATGCCATTGGGTGAACTGGTTAATGATTTACTCGAAGATGTGGGTCCGGCATTTTATGAACGCAAGGATCTGCGCTTGAAACGACCGGTGGCGAAGGAACAAATGATCAAGTTGCTGGTGGAGAAAGCGCCAAAAGAAATTGGCAGTGCTGCCATTTCGCAAGTGAGCACCCTGGATGGTGTAAAGTACATCATGGCGGATGATTCCTGGCTTCTGGTACGCCCTTCCGGCACTGAGCCGGTGCTGCGCGTTTATGCCGAAGGCCGCAGTGTTTCAATGGTTCGGGCACTGCTAGCTTACGGTGAGCAAATTGCCGCCAATATCGTATAAGATCCTCTTTGGTAAGGAAAGATCAGGTCGTCCACAATGGACGACCTGTTTTATTATACAAATCCGCCCCAAATTTGTTTGGGGCGGATGATGGGGCGATGGGGTTTGAGAGGTACGCTGAAAGGGAATGCCTGAAAAAGGTCGTGGGTCGGTACTGCTCAAGGTGCTGAAAGACGCAGCCGCCTGGCAAGGAAAATCACCAACAGCAAAATGGCAGCAGCTCCCAGCAATCCTGGCAAACCTACATCCTCGGCAAAGCCGGTTTTTGGCAGTGCAGTGATAGTGCCGGTGATTTTGGTGCCAGCGGCGACCTGGGTCTGGAAGGCAGCCACGGTTGCCGTGCGTGCAGCTGGATCTGCTAAACCGCTCGCAATACTGGTGGCTGTCAAATCAAGCGTTGCAGTCGGGACTGCGACGACCGGCGTGTTGGTGGCAGGAATGGCTGTTTTGGTAGGTGCCCCGGCAGTTTGTGTTAGTCGTTGAATATTCAATCCTGCCGATTGAGTGGCGCTCATGGCGGTGGCGGTATTGTTGGCATTGATTACCGCAGCAGTTTCCTGCAAGGATTTTGTCTGGCGCGGCTGGCCCAGGAAGATATACAAACCCAGACCGATCAGGCTGATGATAAAAATTGCGCCAATGATGCCAACGGCAATCATAAAATTACGGTTGCCGCCATTTTTACCGCCGCCTGGCTCCGGGTCATCTTTACTTGGTAGTTCTTCAGGCGAAAAATCTTCAAACTGGGTGTCATCGAAATCGTTTAAGGTCATGGTGGGCACCTCTCTCGAGCAAATTACCTGCACAATGATGTTATTCTAGCACATCCAAGTCTTGCAGGGGGATTGAAATGGTCTCGTCATTCTCCAATTGGACACCTGTCACCTGGGCATACAGCCCATTCGGCAGTGTGGTAACGCCTGGTTTTACGAAAAGGATGGTTCCAACCTGTCCTTGATAAGGCGCACATAAGATGCGCACCGGCGTTTCAGGAGCCAGATTGGCGGTCTCGCGCGTGTCAAGTCCATCGGCTGGCAGCGGGATGATGATTTCAGGACGCTCTCCAGTGAGCGGGTTCCAGATGGAAGCATTGACGCATATATCCCGCTTTTCGTTACTGGTGAGTAAACGGAAAGCCGTATCATTCATCGGGATCCGGCCAAACCCTTCGACCAGGAGAATCGGGATCGGCAGCGAGTTGGCCAGGTCAATTAAATCAGCAGACATGGATGCAAGGATGAGAGCTCGAATCGGTAGTTCAGCCACCGCTTTAAGGGCATCTGGTTGGCTGGCGTGACCTGCCAGGACGACTGCGCCGCGCATATTGATATCCAGGCGCGCACGGGTAAACTCTTCATCCGGCGTTTTGGCAAGCACCAACAATAAACCATAATCAGCCTGTTGGTTACCCCAAACTCCCTGGACCAACACGCCGTTCGTCTCAATGGTTGCGCCTCGTTCCGGCAGCACTTCCATGACTGTACCGTTAAATCCAGCTTTAAGTGCCATTTTGACAGGTTCCGTCTCGAGGACGACCTGACCATTGGCAATGGCAACAATCTGACAATCGACCGAGGAACGCACGACGCGTGGTAGAATGCCCGTCGTCTCTGCAATCACGTCGCCTTTTTGCAATCGTTCGCCGGTGTGACGGTCGACCGCCTTTTCGGCTTCGCCCGGACGGGAAAGGCCAAGTGCCCGGCGAACATCAACGATCAAATGGTTGCCTGGTAGAATGACCTCGCCAACGATGTCGGTGGCAATTACCTTCTGTCCGGCGCGCACGAGCACCTGCCCCTTCTCAGGTAATAGGCGGGAGCGGCGGATGGTGATGAGCGGTGATACGTGCGTTACAGGTACAATCATGGTTTTTCTCTCACAGGTGCAACATTTGTACCACGGCGGGTTAATTGGTTAATGTGGTTAGCCACTTTTTGTGCATATCAAGGCGCCGTGCAGGATCCTCCGGTAGACTGATTGTCCTGCCGCGCGCATCGATGACTGCACCGCACAAACCTCCGACGATTTTAAAACTGCCACCATTTTTACGCCGCGGATCGACCTCGGTGCGGTTGAGCGGTTCGATGTGAATGCGGGCGACATGCCCGGGTTTTAGCGGGAGTTTTATCAAAGCGCCTTGTTTTACTTCCAAACGCATCTCCTCGCCTTGCTCGACTTCCAGGCGGACTTTGAGAATTGGCGTGCCGTAACGCGAATCGCTGATTGGGCTGATGACCGTACCCAAATTCTGGAATGCAGATTCAAGTACTTGAACTGGCAGGATGGAATTGAGTTGCGCAATCGCGCCTAACGCGCCCAGCAAACCATGAGGGTCTGATAATACGATACCGATGCCGATGGGCTGAATGCCATCCAGCACTGCCAGCATGGCTTGCCCAGGCAAGGGAAGCTGTGAAAAGAAACCGCCGCTGACAACGATGGGTTCAAAAGAATGTGGCGAGGTGGTGCGCTGATTCTGTAAATGGTTTGCACTCAGGCGAAGAATCTGGCGCGCCATGGCCTGTTCAATCGCGAGACCTTCCTCCGTGATGGGAATGGTTTGCGGGAAAAGACTTTTTTGATAAAGGTAATCACGCAATTCATCCTGCGGCACATGAAGGGTTAACCACGACTCGATTTCATCGATGCGCGAAAGTTCCAGGGCTGAGCGCAGACCGTAACCCATACCGTATGGCAGCACATCCAGAAGCAGCTTGCCGCCCTGACCCACTGCCAGGGTGGTCGATGCACTCCCCAAGTCAATCCCTAACACGCCTTTTTGAGCGTCATAAATGTGGCTTAGGAAACGGATCATCCGCCCAAAAGCCTGGGAGGTCGGAATTGGCGGCAGGTTGGCGTTGGTTGCCAGTGATTGCAAGCCGCCGATTTGGGTCTGCCGGATTTGCATCACCATTTGCCCCAATACTTGTTGGGCAGGATTGAGATCTTCAAAATCGATGGAAGGACGAATATTGGGGGCTATTTGGGTGGGCGCGTGCTTTTCAAGGATCTCTTTAATTTTGCGTGCCAGCGATTGATTGCCGGCATATAAAATCTGCGGCCGTTTTTCCGTTGGCGTAACCCGGCATACCAAAGATATCAACTCGACTATCTTGCCGATCGACCGCGTTGCACCCCGTTCTGTGCCGCCTGCCAGAATGATGAGATCCGGCGAGGCACGCAAAATGGCGTCCATTTGGACTTCAGGCTTGCGCCGGTCGTTCAGGCCGATGCTTTCCAGGATCTTTCCGCAGGTCGAAGCCGCCAAGCGGTTGGCGCTATCGACGGAAACATCATCGAGCAGGCCCATGGTTACAATTCGTAATTCTGATCCGACCGAAGAGATAATCACAAAGCGGTCGACTCCGTCGCCATTGGGGTAGGTCGGAACGATGATGCGTGATTCAAGATCTGTAAAGACCCGGCCAGTGATTTCCTGCAGTTGTAATACTGCAGTATGAACGCCCTCCCGGACATCCTGGTAGGGTGCATTGGCCGTGGTGGCAGCCATGCTCGAGGCGACGAAGCGGTATTGCCCTTCTACCACATCGAAAAGCAAGGCCCTTGTGTGCAACGTGCCGAGGTCCAGCACCAGTACGGATTCAGCGTCAACGAGTGAAGTTGTCATGACTATTTTTAATTAGAAACGGAATGCAGTCAGAAGGAAGGCTAGTCGTTCGACCAGCGCAGCAATGGAAGATCCAAAAACTCCGGCCAACAGTGCGCCGAAGGTAATGGCAATGAAGGCTTGCCCAAATTTCCCTGCTGTTTCGATGAATTGCGAACGTTGAATGTTTTGGTTAGCCTGCACTTTTGCTGAGAATTGGAAGTAGAAGAGCGTGGCTAATGTTCCGATCAAAATGAATCCCCCTTCGGCTATTTGCGAAACCAAATTTCCTGAGGCCGCAGCAGTTTTCAGGCTGAATGGGGTAATCAAGGCGTTCGTTTGCGAAACCAGGGTACCCATCACTGCTCCGCCAACAGCAACAGCTGCCCCGGCTCCGACTAAATAGGCCATTGAGAAATTACCGAGGAAAGACAACCTCGGAACAAGTTTGGCAATCAGCAATACAGAAAGGATCAATGGAATTAAGGTAAGGTATTCACCGCGCAGAATTGGCAGGATTAATTTTGGCCAAATCACCTGATAAATCGCAATCACGGCCACCGCACCTGACGCTAATCCCACAAACAGGTAGGAGACCAACCTGAATAGCGGATTATCGCCCAAGATCAGGCTGAGAACCAGCAATGTGAGCACAAAGCCAACAATGGTCCAAATCAGATCAGCGGTTTGCATCCGTTAAGCCTCTTTTTCTGCTTTTCCGCGCGCAATGGATGTAATGATAGAGGAGACCAACCCGCCAACCAGTATGAGCAAGGCGGTTAATAGCATGGCGTATTGGTAAGGTGTACGCAATAACGTTGCCGTACCCTTGCTTTGAATCAGCCCCTCGTATCCTGCCGCGCCAGATATGCCGGTAATAATGCCTTTTACCTGCCCGGAATTGTAGTATGGCAGCAATAAGGGAGCGGCTTGCGCGCTGCTAATCATCAACAATGGTTTGGATGCTAATGCCGGCTGTACCTGTTCGACCCAGTTGCGTCCCTTATCGGGATCATCCGTCAGGACTATGACGGCTGCAAAATCCTTTAGACTGGAAACGCCGGCCAGTACGCCTTTATTCCAGGAAGCAAGCGCTCCTTGTAGAGTAGCTGGTGCTGCCTGCGCTGGAGCCATGCTGAAACTCTGCAGGCCGGTGCTGCCGCCTGCCAGATAACCTAAATTGACAACCTGATCTGATTGATAACCCGCCTTTTCGATGAGTGATTGAGCCAGGATTGGTCCGGTCGGCGAGGTGGCAATGATCGTTAGCCGGATACCGCGGTTGGACAGCTGTTTTATCACGGCTTCAGATGCAGTTTGCATCTCGCCGGATAATCCGGGTTCATATTCGACAGCTAACAGGACCGGCGAACCTTGTGCCAAAATACTTTCATCGCTCATGATCTGCTCGAATGCGACCAATTCTTGCGGCAAAATATCCGAAGCGGGCAAGGCGGGTAGAAGGTTGAGCATGGGCAGAATGATTACAAGCATGAGAAGAACGGCCACCAGTATGCGTAAAATCCGCCTGGGTGTTTCGCCGCGATCGGCCGGGATCAGTTGAGCTTGGGTTTCGTCGCTGATCAGGCTCTCGATGAGCGAGGCATGAACGCGTTGTTTTTCACTTACCCGCAGTTTGACTGAATAAATCGGCGGTTTGATGTATTGGCCGACAAGATCCTCGGTCGGAAGCACGCCAGTCAGGCCAGCCAACGGACCGGCTTTTTCAACGTGTTTCTCTTCGGTCGGAGTTTGCTTGGGTGCAACCATTTCAATGGGGCGCATGGATTGCAGCCAGGTAGGCATTTCCGCTGCTTCAAGAGGTTGATCACCGCCGGTTGCCGGTTGGCTTCCTCCTGCTGGAATGGCAGGAGTCGCCAGGCTGCTTTCGTCCAGCCATTCGCCGAGGTCACTGCCAGTAAAGGGCGATTGCCCTCCCGAACTGCCTGTCGAGTCCGGCTGAGGGATTAATTGTTCATCATATGGCAAGCGCGGTGAACCATTGTCTTCTTGATTCAACCAATCCGGCAGGTTCGCTGTGGCAAAAGGTGACAACTCATCCGATTCATCGTTGTTTACCAGGCTGGCTTCAGCCGGGATACTCAAAGATTGCCAGGAAAAACCAGCTTCTTGGGGTTCTTCTGAAATTGGCGCCACCGGTTCAACAGGCGGCTCAGGTTTTTCATCCGGAGTGTAATTCTTCAACCAATCAGGAACGCTCTCGGCAGGAACAGCTTGCGACTCATCACCCGGCTCAATTGACGGTTCGCCTTCGACCGGTGCAGCGGGTTGTTCTGTCTCCTGGTCGGAGATGCTACTCAACCAATCGGGTGTTTCACCTGAACGTTCCGAGTCGATGGGAGAAATGGATTGATCTTCATTGGATGGAGGTTCATCCGAATCAAATTTCTTCAACCAATCAGCAGTTTCAGCAGTCTGTTCTTGCACCGGGAGATCGGCGGGTAATTCACTTTCCCAGGAAAGACTTTCTTTTTCTCCAGTGGAGGATTCTTCGCTTTTCAGGGATGCCAGTTGTGCTTCACCAGGCAGGTCCGGATTTCGCAGGCTGCTCATCCAATCAGTTTCTTCTCCGGCTGGTGAAATTTCTGCGTCATTCGCACCAGCCAATGATCCCGTAGCAGCTTGAAGTCCTGCCAACCAATCCTCATTTGCTCCAGGCTCGGAGTTCAGTCCGTCGGTTGGTTGGGAGAATCTGCTAAGCCAATCCTGGGTATCATCAACAGGCGCGCCAGGGGTTCCGGTTGGCGGCTCTTCCTCGCCGAACCGGCTAGCCCAATCCGTTGACGACGCGGACAGCAATTCATCTGGTTTTTCTTCCGCTCCTGATTTCAACGGCTCCAGATTTGCCATCCAATCGGGTAAATCGGCCTGCGTTTCTTCGGAGGAAAGCCTATCCAAAGAGGATACCAGGGTGCCAGACGGTTCATCCCCGACTGGAGCTTTTGAACTGCGTAAACTCTGCAACCAATCATCGTCGGCGGAAGGTGCTGAGCTTGCGGCTGAATCGGTCGCAGTTTGCTGTACATTACTCAACCAGTCATTCTGGTTTTCGGTTGATCCTTCGGTTGGCGAAACCTGGCCTGTCTTTTCAGGTTCTGTCTGGCTTCGTTGGCGGATGCGTTGCAACCATTCGGGAATATCCTCGTTAGGCTGGGCTTCCTGATTGGCTTTGGCGGCTGTTTCAGTCTCTTCCCAGGCAGCAGACTCAGATCCGCCGCGCAAATCGTCCAGCCAGCTGATCGATTCATCCAATAAAGGTTGACCGCAATTCTTGCATAGGGTTGCGTCAGCGGGATTTAAGGTTTGGCAATTGGAGCAGCGTATATCGGCCATGGGCTTATCCACTGTATGGGCGGTCGGCGCCCAGTAAAATGCGTAAACCAGTAGTCAGGCCGCCCAGGGCAATCCCGAGTAGAATGCCACGTGCACCGGCAATGGGAAGCATATTGATGGCCCCCAATAATTCCCGCAGCAGTGGAACCTGTGACCCGAAGGTTAGGAACCCGCTGCCGATGATCAGGAAAACGACCGTGCTGACCACAAATAGAACAGCCATCCAGCCTTTCCGGCGCTTGAACAGCCGCAAACTGGCATACGTCAAACTGATGGCTAAAACCGCCATCAAGCTTGCTTCGATTGGAATTTGAATGGAGGTGATGATGTTGTGAAAAACGCTGGAAGCCGGGCCAAGGACAATCCCGGCGATGAAGGTTGCGAGGAATGCCAGGATCAAGAAAATGCTGTAACGGTCAGGTTCGCGTTGATCGCGCACCTTTCGAGCGTGTACCATGAGGAGGTTGATGATCGCAACCAGCGACGCCATACCTGCCAGGCCAATCGCCCAATCCAATAAATAGGTGCGTACATTGGTGAGAATGCCAAGTGGAATGAAGTAACCGGCCAGGATCGTCAAGCCTACGGCGATTGCGATGGCTGTAGCGACGGGATTTCTCATAAAACCCCCACCAATTTGAGAATGGCACCCACTAAAATAGCGCCAGCTAAAACCCACCGTAAAACATCTTGGGCACGAACGCTGGCATTATAAATGGTGCCTGCTTGCAAATATGCCGGAATGGCATAGAGTTCTTCGCCAATTAACGGTTCCTGGGCGGTTGCATATAAAACCGCCTGAGCGGGCAGGGAATCGCTTGAAGCAAGGGTAAAGGAGGATTGCTGTCCAGCTTCATCGGTGACGATGCCTATCTCGGGGCCAAAATTGCCAATTAACAGGTGAGTCGATACATGCTCGTTGCGTACGACGGGCAGCATACCTGCGATATACGAAAACGGCGTTGGACCAGCCAAACGGCCGCGATCTGGATCGTATTGTTCAGTGGCATTCGCAATCCGGTATGCAGCGTGGAGGCTATCCTGGCTGAGGATGGCGAGGCTGCCGTTGCCAGAGGTTGCGATTGTGGGACGATCGCTGGCGGTACTCAACCGGGCAATACGTTCCAGCGTGGTCAGCCCAACCAGAGCGGAAGAGTTGTTGCTGCTTAATAAATCGCCCTTACCCAATGAAATGTGGAGGCGGGTGCCCTGTTCAACGGCCAGACCGATGCCTCGGCGCAGGCGCTGAAAAGCGGGAATAGGACGGAAGACGGGTTTTGTCTTGTTCATCCTGGGGAGTGAAAAAAAGGCGATTAACCCTAATCCAACCACAACGATGAACAGGCCAGCGATGCTTTCAATGCTCATTACTGGGCTTCCTCCTGACGGATAAATGCGGCAAAGGACCGGCTTTCGGCTTCATTTTCCAACAGGCTGGCAAAAGCCTGCCATTTTTGGCTGCCGCCGCTGAGTAGCGGCTGTCCAAGGTAAACCAGCTGTGCAAAAAGGATTTTAAGCGGGCCGGTGGTTTCGAGAAGCGTTGCAAATGGTTCACCTATCCCCCACCGGTGCAAGATTCGAACCCAAGCCGACCAATAGGTACGGTCTGCCTGCATGGTAACAGTATAGCACAGAAGATTTCAGAAATATATACGCAAGAACTTTTATTCTGTTTTTATCCACAAAGCTTTTCCGCCGCCGGAGGAATAATATCCAGCCAGGGATTCATGCATTTCCTCCAGACCAACCCATAAGGATGTGATTTGGGATTCATAACAGGCGATGGCAGTTTGCCAGGCTGTAAAGGCTGATTTAGAAACAGAGAAGTTCTTTTCCTGCCAATTCGGATCGGTATACCGATTAAGATTTGCTCCAGACCGGGCGGAATAGGGATAATCCGCGTAAAAATAGAGGATAGGTTTGACACACAGCCCGGCTGCGCGTACAAGGCGGTGATCGATGTGATCGCCCATCGAAAGCGGGATGACCAGTCTGCAGCGAGGCGGCATTCGTGCTGCGATTTGGCTGGCGATCTGTTCCACCAACAATTGCTCGCCAGAGGGTATGGGCTGCCATAGATCAGCTTCTCCGTCAATCAGCGGGCGTCCGTCTGGCAAACGGCGGTAAATGCAATCCGGCAAGTCAAAATGGACAGGCTGGGCATTGAGTATTTCGCAGGCTTTTATATCTTCAGCGCGCCGGGCAACCGTGGAATTTCGACCTGTCTGCCAACGCTCCTCCAGACTCAACGCGAATGGCGGTTTGTTCCCAGCAGGCGGATTGCCAGCGAAAATTGTCCAAATTTCTACACGGTTGCCTGCCTGGACCTGCGACCGGATGATGCCGCCGCACGAGAGGGCAACGTCATCGAGGTGAGGCGATAGGTAAATCCAATGGGGACCCATCGTTGCTTATTTTAGCGCGCCTGACCGGAATTCGCATCGACCATCAAACTGGAGACATCGACTGCCTCGAAATCGGAACCTTTGAGCGTATCGATATTATGCAAAACGTCATTGTCCCAGCGCTCATCCGGAACGCCGGAGATGTACCAGGGGCTGCCGTTATCGGCCAGAATGATGCCATAAGTCTTCATCGCTTGAAGGATCACCTGGATTTGAGGCTCAAAGGAAGTGATATCGAACGAAGCTCGCAACCGGAAGCGCTGCCCCATCGGCGGATATTGCTGACCGGTAAGAGAAGATGCGAAATGCCGGGCCGGCCAAACATATGCACGGCGGGTTTGTGGAACGGTAAAACGGATGGCATGCAGGATTTTGCCGGACGCGACCTCATCGTAACGGACCAATCCCGGCAGGATCGCCAAACCGGCCGCATCGGCTGACGTCCAACCAGCCGGCCGCAAACCGTTCGAATTCAGATCATAGATCGCACCTGAACCAGCCTGCCAGACTTCTTCCGTCTGGTATGCACTATAGAGCTCATAAAGCATGCATGCGCTGCGGTCCAGGATGAGAATATGCCGGTCGCCGCTGCTATTGGGGCCGCCTTCAATGTGCGGATTCAAGGGGATCGGGTAGGGGCCTGGATCGGATTCATCCTCATAGTCGAAGGATACATTCACCTTAGGTTGATTGGCATCGACGACATCGTAAGGGATGCCGATTGGGCCGCCATCCCATAAACCTGAACCAAAATCCAGATGAAAATGATTATTACCGCCAATCGTTTGAATGTATGCGGCTGAGTTCGGGTCAACTGGCATGCTGTCGATGGGTGCATTCCAAATATTGTCTGCTGGCAGGATGGGGCAGTTTTCCAGGCTTGGCCCGGTTCTAATCTGTCGTTGAACAATCGGAAGATATACAATCTGGCCGCTGTCAGCGGTGACCGAAAATGGTTTTTGTCCGATATACTGGGTAATTAAGACCAACACAGCCACGAAAGCGATTGATATTTTTCTCGTCTTCATTTTTCTATTGTAACAAATGAAGTGTTTTCCGCCGACCGCTGGCACTTTTCAGTTCGTTTCCACAGGTATAATTAGGCTGGCATGGAAAAATTGCATAAAGAAATCCAATCGTTGCTTGGAATAAATCTGACCGCCCGGCAGACGGCTGCCTTCAAACGCTATGAGCAATTGCTCATGGAGTGGAATGCTCGCATCAATCTAACGGCTGTGAGGGATGTGGATGGCGTGCGGATAAAACATTTTTTGGATTCGCTTTCCTGTCTGCAAATCTGGTACGATAATCCGCCCGGCCGCCTGATTGATGTCGGAACGGGTGCGGGTTTCCCCGGTATTCCCTTAAAGATTATGCTGCCTGCCATGCAATTAACCTTGGTTGAATCGGTTGGAAAAAAGGCTGACTTTTGCCGGATGGTTGTGCAGGAACTCGAGCTTGAAAAAGTTCAGGTTATGCAAGTCCGCGCTGAAGAATTAGGTCAGGCCCCTGCACACCGCGAGCAATATGATTGGGCGGTGGCGCGGGCAGTGGCTAATCTGCCGGTTTTGGTGGAATATTTGTTACCCCTGGTGCGGGTGGGGGGTAGCGTGTTGGCGCAAAAAGGTGAGGGCGGCCCGGCTGAAGCCCAACAGGCTGACCGTGCCATCAAACTGCTGGGCGGGCGCATTCGCATGCTCAAACCGGTATTGCTGCCAGGCATCGCCGAAGATCGGTACCTGGTGATAATCGACAAAATTGCCGGTACGCCGCCGCAATTTCCGCGCCGGGTTGGTGTGGCTGCGAAGAAAGCCTTGTAATTATTCCAGGGTCACAATGCCGCTTTCAACACGGCAAATCTGGCACTGATTGATAAAAACTTCGTTGAAGAGATGCAAATCGGTGGTGGTGAGCAGGGCTTGCTCGCAATTGCTCAAATATTCCAGCAAATCGGCCCGCCGCTGTAAATCCAATTCGGCTAGCGTTTCATCGAGCAGCAGCACCGGCCAATGACCTGTCTTTTCCTTTAACCAATCCACTTCGGCCAGTTTGAGCGAAAGCAGGGTCGTGCGAACCTGCCCCCGCGAGCCAAAGTCGCTCAGATCAATTCCGTTGCTCAGAAAGCGAATTTCATCCCGGTGGGGGCCAACGGTTGTGACACCGCGCGCGATTTCTTCAATGCGTACCGTCGCCAGACGCTGTAAAAAACCTTGTCGGATTTTTTCGACGTTGAAACTGCTGCGTTGCGGCGACGTCTGCATTGGAAGAGCAAATTGCCCTTCCGGCATGGGTAAAGGGTCATAGGACGGCTGGTAAACCAGGCGCAGCACCTCAGAGCCGTGTGTTAACCGGTCATGAGTCCGGGCGGCCAGTCGTTCGAGTTCCTGAATTGCATGGATGCGGTTGAAGATAAGTACCGCTCCTTGGGAGGCGATCATTTCGTCCCAGTAAGCCAGCTGCATTGGGTCGCCGCCGCGTTCGTTGAGTTGTTTCAGCAGAGCATTGCGTTGCGAAATTGCCTGGGCATAATCCGATAACGCCTGGGCATAACCCGGAACGGCTTGCGAGATGGCCAGATTTAAATAACGGCGCCTTTCCTCTGGACTGCCTTCGAGTATGCGTGTCATTTGCGGCAGAAAGATCACCGCGGTAAACTTTCCTAAAGCCTCATTGGCTGAGCGTTTTACGCCGTCAACTAAAATTTCTTTGCGCAGTCGCGATCCATTGGCGCCAACGGCGTCCTGGATAAGCCGGACTTCCAGACGGTGTTTGTGGTGACCGCTCTGATAGTCTGCCACCAGACGCGATACGGCCTGCGTATCCTGTCCGGCGATGAAGTTGATTAGCTGCCGGTCGTTTTGCGCGTGAAACGAGCTGAAAGTTGCCAGGTAATATACAGCTTCCAACAGGCTGGTTTTGCCCTGTGCGTTGTTGCCCACAAGCAAAAGAATCCGCCCAGGCAAATCGATGTCCAGGCGGGAGAACGCGCGAAAATTCGTCAGCGATAAATGCGTCAGGTGCATATTAATCGACCGGCACTTCTTCTCCCTCGCGCGGTTTCCAGACCCGCGTGGCGCGATCTGTGTAAATGACTCCGTCGAGGTGGTCGATCTCATGCTGAAAAATGCGAGCCAACCAGCCGCTTGCCTTGATCTTCAAGGGCTGCCCGCGGCGGTTTTGCGCCTTAATGGTGATGGCCGTGTGGCGGTCAACCTCGCCTACCAGCCCGGGTACCGAAAGGCAGCCTTCGATGCCAAGTTCGGTTTCTTCAGACGGCTGAATAATTTCGGGATTGACAACCACGTAAAGTTTCTTGGGTGAATCCTCTTCTTCATCGTTTTCGGCGTATTCAACCACCACAACGCGCTGCGATACGCTCACCTGGGGAGCTGCCAATCCAACTCCAGGCGCATCGCGCATTGTTTCGACCATATCGTCAATAAGTATTTGCAGGTCATTATCAAATTGGGTTACTTTATGAGCCTTACGCCGTAAAACGGGATCAGGTAGAAAAACAATTTCTCGGATGGCCATTTCAACTCTTTTAATTTAACGGATAACTTATTATTTACGGCTCTATTTTACTCGTTTTCTTCTTCTTCGTCATCTAATGTTTCTCCATCCACATGGCCGGTAACCTCCTGATGGTAAATCTCCAGCCACTCAGAAACCCGGCGTTCATTCTCGTCGTCATCTTGCTGCTGTTTGTTCAATTTTTTACTCAGAAACCGTTCAAAGATCTCGCGTTGTACGTCCGCGGGATTAAATACATTATTAAAGGTTAAGGATGCTTCACCAATGCGGATGTAAACCGTCCCAAAATTCAAGATTAGATGAATTAAGTTGGGACGCTCATAATCGATGCTGAGAACGCTTTCCAGCGGTGCCGTCCGCTTGTTCTCAACTCTCAAAGGCTGTTTGTAAATATCGATCAATTCGCGGTCAGTGATAATATACCGGTCGTTGCGCCAGTCGACATATTGGTAAAGCGCCCAGAGTCCGAAAACAAGGAAGAGACCCAGGCAAAAGAAAACGGTTGATTTCACGCTGAGTAATGTAAACACATTTACGAGACGAGCGATGAGAAGAAGTAATGTCAAAAAATGCAGCAGGGTTGGCAGGAATGTTTTCTTCAACAGAATAAACCAATGAGTCCGGTAGGTAATTACTCCATTTACATCACGGCGGAGCATGAATAGATCGGATAATGCGTTGGGCAGAGTACCCGTATGGACGGTAGGCACGATGGGTTGTTCAGATAATTCCGTTTCAGGGCTGCCTTCCTCATATCCCAATTGTTGGCGAATGGTGCTGCGGATGGTTTGCCGTTGATTACGCTGGCGGTGCAGATGCGCGCGCTGTCTCCGGTTATCAAGCAGGTTTTTTACCTCAGCCGGCATACGAATTCCCGGCAGAGTGATCGCGCCAGTATAGGTACGGATTACCAGATCGCCGAAGTCAAACCAACGGCCGATTTGATTGGTGATGACATCATTAGCCAGTACGGCATCCAGCGGCACCTCCTGCCGGCTATCATAAATCAGGATGATCTTTTCCTGAAACAGTACTCGCCGGTTGGTGATGATGGAATAGTCATTGCTCCAATCGAAAATATTCCAAACTGTTAATCCAACAATCAGCAGTGCGGTTAATATCGTCAAATACAAGAAGATCGTCAATTGAGATGATGAAAATAGGTAAATCCACAGTGGCAGCAATAATAAGGTACCCAGTGCAGGCAGGAGTAGACGCGGGATCAAATAAAACGGGCTGCGGCGGCCAATAAAATGAATGATTTCCCGAGGACCAAGCCACGGAAACTCCATCCTGACAAATAAATGAAAGCTGTCGGCAATCATTTTAAAACGTTTCTTCATCTCAGGGTGCTGTCCGATGAGCCCATTGATAAAATCAGCACTGAGAACCAACAGAACGATATCTGTTACCGCGGATGCTGAAGTTTTACGAAGTTGGCCCTGTTCAAGCGCTTCCTGGCCGAAGTAATCGCCCTCGTCAAGCATGCCCAGCGTCCGTTCCGCTTGCCTGGAAAGGATCTGAATTTTTACTCGGCCGCTTAATATGATGTAAAACGAGTCTGCTTCGCTGCCCTGTTCGTAAATCACGCCATCCCTGGAAAGCACCAGGGTTGGGATGGACTCGGCAATTTCTGCGAGCTGTTCTTCGCTCAGGTCGCGAAACAACGACATCTGGCTGAGCAATTCAGTGGCAGAGGGTCCGTCATCCATGCGTTAAGTATAGCGCCAAATCTGGTAGAATCAGGTCTGGCGGGTCCGCCAATGAGGAGTAAAAATTGAGAGGAAGAAATTTTCCTTTTTTGCGATGGATTGCGATTGTTTTATTTGTTCTGGCAATGATTTTGGCGATTGTCCAATTAGTCACCTACAGCCGAATTCGCGCCAGCTTTCCTTTGGGAACGGTCATCGCCGGGGTTCCAGTCGGCGGACTGGACCAGCAGCAGGCAGCAGAACGGCTGGTTCAAGCATACAGCTATCCAGTGGAAGTCCACTATGGCAATGCCGTTGTTCAGATCAGACCAGCGGTTGTTGATTTCGATTTGCAACTTGAGACCATGCTGGCAGTCGCTGATCAACAGCGGGTGAACCAACCTTTCTGGTCAGCTTTTTGGGATTACCTTTGGAACCGGCTGCCCACGCCCAGCGAGGTGCCTTTGAGAGCCTCATTCTCCGAAGACCGCCTGCGAACCTACTTGAAAGATGAAATTGCGTCGCGATATGATCAACCAGCAACCTCGGCGCAGCCTGTACCTGGAAGCACCAATTTTTCAAGCGGCAATCCGGGTCTGACCTTGGATGTAGATCGCGCCGTCACATTGATCGGCGATGCGCTGCGGTCGCCAATAGCACGCGTGGTTAATTTATCTGTCGTCAAAGTGTCACCCCCGCGGCCGTCTTTTCAAAATCTGCAAATCCTCTTGCAACAGGTGATCGAAGCTTCCGGCTTTGATGGATTGACAGAGCTTTACCTGATGGATCTGCAAAACGGCCAGGAGATGAATTTCGCTACTGAAAACGGCATTGCCGTGACGCCTGGCATCGCTTTCACCGCCGCTTCGACCATGAAAATTCCAATCATGGTGTCCACCTTTCGACGGGCTGACGAACCGCTCGCGTCCAATTTGAGCGACCTGATGACATTAATGATCGAGCGTTCAGAGAATGACCCGGCTGACCGTTTGATGGAGCAGGTAATGGATCGCAATCTGGGCCCCTTGCAACTTACCAAGGATATGGAGGATTTGGGCTTGCCCAACACCTTCCTGGCTGGATATTTTTATGCCGGGGCGCCATTGTTGCGGCGGGTCTCCACTCCGGCCAACCAACGCGCTGATGTCAATACTGCCCCTGACCCGTACAATCAGACTACGCCGGCCGAGATGGGCATGCTGCTTTCGGATATTTATCAATGCTCGCAATCGGGTGGTGGAACGTTTGCGGCGGTTTTCCCGGGCGAATTATCCCAAAACGAATGCCGCCAGATGATTAACTTCCTAGTTCTGGATAAGATTGGCGTATTGTTACAAGCAGGCCTGCCCGAAGGAACGCAATTTGCCCACAAGCACGGTTGGGTGACCGACCCCGTGGATGGAGTCATTCACACTATCAGCGATGCGGGCATCGTTTACAGTTCAGGCGGTAATTTCATCCTGACGGTTTACCTTTATCACCCCACTCAGGTGATCTGGGATCAGGCGAATGTAATGGTGGCCAAATTATCGCTGGCGGTTTACAACTATTACAATCTCGCGCCCTGAATCGTCAGTCTTTTCCCAACAACGCTGCCTGCAACCGGTCTGTCAAAGTGACTTCAGGGATTCGCATATGTTGGCAGATTTCTTTTTGCATTTTTCTCAAAGCTGGCAGGCAGGCCTGGATGCCGGCGCTAAACCGGCTGTAACGTTGGCTTAAGGCATTCATGCGTTGTTCCGGCGTGACAAGCCGGCTGCCTTCCACCATTTTATCTGCGAAGAAAACAACTTGCTCCTCCCAGGTACGCGGGGCGAGTTTATCGTCCAATAAATGGGTGAGAATGTGCCGCCTGGCTATTTCTGCCAATGCTGGTTGGCCGCGGCTTTCCAAAAGGCGCGCGGCTGCTTCACCATGATTGATGCCCGGCGTTCGTAATGCACTCACTTTCGCCAGGTCGTGCAACATGGCACCCCGTTGAGCCAATAATGGGTCAACCGTTTCCCCCGTCCCCCGCAGCCAGACCGCCAGTTGATACGCAATGGCAGCAACAGCCTGCACATGCAGAAGCAGGTTGGCCGATGCGCCTTGCTCAATCAGCCAGGTTTGACATTGAATTAAACCGGGCAATCGTGGCTGATCGAATGCCGCCGGCAAATCAAGGAGATGTTTGATTTCCAGGTCCTGAACCGGCAGCAGCCCAGGCGCGGCATTGCCAGAAGGGTTATACCAGATTGCCAGCCAACCAGCCTGCCAACCTCCGATGACATCGGTAGCATAACTGTCGCCGACCATGGCAAACAAGCCTTTTATTTCCAGACTATTCTCGATTGAGCGAAAGAATTCCGGTTGAGGCTTTCTTCCATTGATCTCATGGCTTGTGAATATATCACTGATGTAACTGTCCAGATCTGCCCGTTGCAAGGCTGCGCGTACTTTCGCGGCGTCCGAATCGACCGCATTCGAAGCAACCACCAGGCGGGCATGCTTGGAGAGGTCAGCCAGCATGGTTTGCGCGCCAGTCACGGCAGTTACCTCTGGCCAGTCGGCCATCGCACCGGTGAATTGCGGCAATTCGAGCATCAAAGTGTTACCCCAATCAAAAGCGATGACCTGGGGATAGATTGGTTTTGAATCCAAAAATACCTCGATCCTTTTCTTATACAGCTACGGCAGCGCGGTTAATACGGTTTTTAAAAATCACAGGCAGCAGTGGAAGTGCCAGCAGATTTAACCCGGCGATGATGATGAATGTCCAGCGGTAGCCCACCGTATCGACCAGTACCCCGCTCAAACCGACTCCGATGGCGGTTCCCAAATTGGCAACGGCCATGAGGATGGCAAACATAGTTGCTGCAATGCGCAGATCGGTCAGGCGCATGGCCAGCGCGAAATAAACCGTCTCGTAATAGCCGTAGGCCAGGCCAAACAAGGCGGCCAGCGGCCAGGCAGCCTGCGGGTTGAAAATGAATGCCAGCGCCAGGATGGCGGCCAGTGAAGCCAGCAACGCCCCCTGAACCGAACGTTTAAACCCGATCCGGTCAGTAAGCCTTCCACCGGTAAGACCACCGGCAACCACGCCCAGACCCCAAACGGCCGTATAAAAACCGGCTTGCGTATAGTTTATTTGATATTGACTTTGTAGAAACGGATTCAGGATCTGGCTGGCAGCGTTGATCACCAGCGAATAAAGCGCTCCCAACAGGCCCAGGGTGATGATTGAGGGCTGCAGGAACGTGGAAAACGCATCCCAGCCGAATATCTCGCCTGCCGGGCGGGGCGCTTCGTGCACCAGAAGCACCAGCGGAATCGGCAGCAGGGACAACCCTGTCAGCGTGTAAAACACCGCCGGCCAGGAACGATCCGCCACAGCTCCCAATACGCCAGCCACCAGGACCAATCCCAGCGCGCGCCCGCCGACCATGAAACCCTGGATGGTTCCCTGCTCTTCGGGTGGCGTGCTGTCCAATGCCAATCCATCAGTGCAGGTGTCATAAAGTGCCATGCCGCTCATTAACAGGAAAGCGACCAGGATAAATAAACCGTATTGGCGTGCCGGATGAATCAGCGGAATTGCCAATACCGCCAGGGTTTGAATGGTGATGCCGATCAGGATATACGGCTTCCGGTAGCCTAGACCAAATAAATTGACACGGTCGCTCAACATCCCCAGAAAGATTTTTAGAACGAAAGGGATCATTGCCAGCCCGCCAACAAGGCCGATTTTGCTCATGCTCAAGTCAAATGAGCGTAAATAAAGCGAGTTAAGCGCTGTGTAATAGCTGAAAATGGCACCCTGTGCAAAGTAAAGTGACGCAAAAAGGCTGTAACGGAGCACACGTGTACGCGGCATGACGTTTCTCCAAATATTGGATAAAAAGGAAGTATAGAGGAGAGAAGCCCATCCGTCAATCAAAGCAGGATAAGGCGTCTGTGCGACGCCTCAATGGCGTTATACTTGCCAGAAGCGGAAGTATAAAGTATAGTCACATTGAAAAAATCCAAATTGAAAAATAATTGCTGAGAGTCTATGGAAAAATCGACGGAAAATTCTCCTGCAGCATCCTGGTTAGACCGTCCTGTTTTTCAATCCTTCCCCCAACTTCGTGTGGAAACGCTGCTGATCATTCTGATCTTGATCGCTGCGATATTCACCCGGTTTTACCATATCGATTTACGCGTAATGAGCCATGATGAGGTCAATCATGTGCGGCCGGCATGGGATTACTATCAGGGGCGTGGCTATTCCTATGATCCTGTAACGCATGGACCATTTCAATTCCATGTCCTGGCCGCATCCTATTTTCTTTTGGGCGACAGCGATTTTAGCGCGCGCATCCCATATGGTTTATTTAGCATTGCCACGGTCGCCGTTGGCATGCTCGCCTTCCGGCGCTATCTTGGCCGGCGGGGTGCAATTCTAGCTGGTGCGATGCTGCTGATCTCGCCAATTCTCCTATTCTATGGGCGCTATACCCGTAATGAAGCATTCGAAGGCCTGTGGACCGTCCTGATGCTTTACGGGATATTACGCTACCTGGAGAAGGGCGAAAAATCTGCGCTCATTCTTCTGGCAGTCGTAACTGCTTTACACTTCAGCGATAAAGCTACTTCGTATATCTATACGGCTCAGGCGCTCATGTTCCTTGCACTATTTTTCCTTGCCCAGGTTACGCGCTTGAAATGGCCCGAGGAAGCCAAGCGAAAACGTTTCATTTTGTTGATGGGCGTCACGTTTATCCTTTTCGTTGTTGCCCTCGGAGCCGCCGTCTGGTCAGCAGATGCTTCGGCGACGCCATTGCAGACGGTCGGGAGCGCTGTGCAAACGAACGCTCCGCTGAGATTGCTGCGCGGATTGGAATATGGCGGCCTGACCATTGCCGGTTTAGCGGCTGTGGCAGCATTGGTAACGCTGGTGCGATCTTTAGGATGGAAGGTTATCCGCCAGCAGCGCTCTTTTGATTTATTGATGCTGTTAGGCGCGTTGGTTTTACCGCTTTTGGCGGCATTCCCGGTCCGCATGGCAGGCTGGAATCCGCTGGATTATTCCACGACCGGCATGTTGCACACCGCCATATTCTTGGTGCCGGTATTCGCCGCCGGGGTTGCCCTTGGCTTGTGGTGGAATCCCCGCATTTATCTGACCTCCCTGGCGATTTTTTTCACGATTTTTACCGTGTTGTACACATCGTTTTTCACCAATGGCCAGGGATTCTTCATGGGGTTAGTTGCTTCATTGGGCTATTGGCTCTCGCAGCAAGGCGTTCAACGCGGGTCACAACCCCTTTATTATTATGCGCTGATCCAAATACCGATTTATGAATACTTGCCGGCAATCGGCGTACTGGTGGCGATTTATTTTGGCACTCGCTACCGCCGTTTCGTTACCTGGGCTGGCTTTTCCCCGGCGCACCAGCCAGCTGAGAAATCCTCCACTGAATTGGTTGCCGCTCGCACTGCAGCAGAAGTTCAACCGGTGGATGGGACTGACGAACTGCTGGCGGAAAGCGATTCGATTGATTCAACTGATGATGAAATTGAAGCTGGCGATGGTGAGGTTGATGCTCTCACGGAAGCAGTTGAAGAGAACGCGGCGCAACCTATTCCCGTTTTAGCACTGCTGTTATTCTGGTCGTTTACCAGCCTGGTCGCTTACAGCTTCGCCGGCGAGAAAATGCCGTGGCTCACCCTGCACATTGCCACGCCGATGATTTTGACGGCAGGTTGGGGATTCGGCTTTCTGGCTGATACCACCAATTGGAAACGGTTTGGCCAACAGAAAGGCTGGGTTGCCTGGCTGCTGCTGCCGGTCTTTGTTGCCAGCGCCTCCGGCCTTTTTGCTTCGTCCATGGGTACAAAGCTGCCCTTCCAGGGTAAGGAACTGGTCCAACTGCAGGCGACCGCCGATTTTGTCCTCTCTTTACTCGGCGTCATTCTATCCGGTTGGGGTATTACGCACGTACTCCGGTCGGTGCATACCGCGCAATTGCTGCGAATCTTTGCCTGTGCCTTTATGGTGCTGCTGGCGGTTTTAACAGCGCGAACTGCCTTTACGGCTTCCTATATCAATTATGATTTACCAACCGAATTTTTGGTTTATGCTCACGGCGCCACCGGTCCGAAACAAATGTTGGCACAAATCGAGGAAATATCCCGCCGTACGACCGACGGGCTGGGAATTCAAGTGGCTTACGATGAAGACGGCATTTATCCTTTCTGGTGGTATCTTCGCGATTACACCAATGTGACCTACTACAAAGACGCCCCAACGCGTGAATTGCGAGATAAGGCGGTTGTCATTGTCAGCGATAACCTGTATACGCGCGTCGAGCCCATCCTGAAGGATAATTTCGTTTATTACCAGTATCAACGTTTGTGGTGGCCGATGCAGGATTACTTTAACCTGACCTGGGAAAGGGTAAGCAACGCGCTTATTGATCCCCAGATGCGTCAGGCACTGTTCAATATCTGGCTAAACCGTGATTACACCCTGTATGCACAATTGCAGGGGCGAGACGACCTTACACTCGAAAAATGGTACCCCTCTGCCGGAATTCGCCTATATATTCGAAAGGATATTGTTTCGCAAATTTGGAATTACGGCGCGGCGCCAGTCGCCCCGACCGTTCAGGAAGATCCATACGAGAAAACAAAAATCACCCTTCTGCCCGATAAAGTAGTGGGTTCAGCAGGAATCGGTGCCGGGCAATTTGATGCACCGCGTGGCCTGGCGGTTGCTTCTGACGGCACAGTTTATGTGGCCGATTCGCGCAACAATCGCATTCAACATTTAACCGCTGACGGTCAGGTGCTGGAACAATGGGGCGGCTTTAGCGATCTCAGTCAGGGCGGCGGGGAAGACGGCATGTTCTACGAACCGTGGGGAGTAGCGGTCGGCCCGGATGGTTCAGTCTATGTCACCGATACCTGGAACCACCGTGTGCAAAAGTTCACTGCTGACGGTAAATTTATTACCAAGTGGGGTTTCTTCGGCACAGCCGAGTCACCAGATGCCTTCTGGGGTCCGCGTGGAATCGCGGTTGACAGCCAGGGCCGCGTCTATGTGGCGGATACGGGCAACAAACGCATTTCCGTTTTTACTTCCGATGGCACGCCGGTCACTCAATTTGGCGGCCAGGGCTTTGAAGCCGGAAAATTCGACGAACCGGTAGGCGTGGCAGTGGATAAGCAAGGCCTGGTTTACGTCAGCGATACCTGGAATCAGCGTATTCAGGTCTTCTCGCCTTCGGCAACTGGCGACACCTATGAACCGCTATTACAATGGGATGTGTCTGCCTGGTACGGGCAATCGTTGGATAACAAACCATTTATTGCCGTCAGCCAGGATGGAAAGGTCTTTGTCAATGACCCCGAAGGCTACCGCATTCTGGAATTCTCTACCGATGGCACCTTTATCCAAACCTGGGGAGACCCAAGCGGCGGTTCGGACGGCTTTGGCATGCCCGCAGGAGTAGCTCTCGATGCAGAAGGGCATATATGGGTCAGCGATGCGGTAAACAATTCGATACTGCGTTTTACATTGCCCTGATCCAACCGGAAGATTAACCAAGAACAGCGGTTATCATAAACCGCTGTTCTTTATTTGTTATATTGAATTCTTGGTCGATGGTTTATCGCATTTCGTCGCGGAAGATTTGACTGAGGATAAAGCTGATCACGCTGACGATTAATGCACCCAGGAATGCTGGCACAAACCCGTCGACGGTGAATCCGACGCCAAACTGTGTTCCAATCCAACCAGCCAGGTAAAACAGTAACGTGTTAATCAATAAAGTCCCCAGACCCAGAGTGAGAATCAGAAGCGGACAACTCGCAACGACCAGGATGGGTTTGATCACCGCATTGATCACGCCAAAAATCAATGCCAACCACAGGTAGTCGTACCAATTCTGGCCAGTGGGGGTTATGCCATTATTTCGCATTAATGCGATCGCTACATATAAAGCAACTGCATTGATAATCAGCCGAAGCACAAATTTTCTCATTGGAATGCTCCTTATATCCAGTATACGAAAGAAATCGATAAGCGTTTCATCCAGTTTTATGATCGCGTGAAAAAGGTGCTTCCATCCAAATCAATGTATTGTGCGGGTGAAAGCCGGCCGATTCGATGCCTTGGGCCGCAAAGCCAGCTGGAAAATTGATCGTCACAGGTTTACGCGCCGGTAGAATGCGCCTGGCGTGGGTTAATAGAGCCTTAGCAGCCAGATCTTCGTCCAATGGATTGGTCGCCAACCAGATCACATCCGTGACAACATTACCGGGTTCCCAGGCTGCTGCACCTAGAAAATGATCTCCTGACCATGCGCTCCAGGTTTCAAGGCGCTCCCCATTGATCCAACGCATCAAATTGTTCCAAACTCCTGGACGCAGGCGATCGATCTGGAAAGGGAGGTTCCAACTAATCTCTGGCGGGTAAATCTCCTGCAGCCAGCGTTGCTGCATATGCCAATCTGACGATGTACGGCGGCGGATTGTAACCTGTTGAAGCGGAGTTGGAGCAGGTTGACCTGGTGGATCAAATATCCAACTGGTACGTCGGGCACGTTCGATGAAGCCCAACGAAAGGTAAAGTTGGGTAGCCTCGGCGTTATCGTCGCGCACCTGCAGCCAGGCGGCTGCGGCGCCATGTTCATGAGCGTGAGTCATGCCCTGTTGGGTCATCTGGCGGCCAATTCCGCGCCGCCTGAAATCGGGATGCACAGCCACATTGGCAATCATATAAACGATCTTTCCCCCTTTGAAATAGGGGATGAGGGTCAGATTGCCGACAACATGGTTATTCTCAAGCCATACGTAACCCTGAATCGGCACGCTAAGCCGTCGTATGCCAGGGATGGGAAGACCGAGGCCGCGCATTTCCAGCGCCATACGACGAATCTGGCGGATATATTCACGTCCGTCAGCATCCATCGTACTGGCAAAACATAACTCGATTAGATCGGCGATTTCTGGCAGGTCTTTGTGTACATCCACCGGGCGTAGGTGAGATGAGTTGACAGCGATGGTTGCAACCATGAGTGTATTTTAACACCACATGAGTTTGTTAACTCGTTATAAATCGAGCGGTCTTGTCAAACTGCTACCGACCTTTAGCATGATGGTGGTCCATTCCCGGTGTAAAATCCGGCATCCCATCCTTGGTGGATAATACCGGCATTCTTATATGTTTCTTATTGACCTCAGATACAATAGATATGTTGGAAATGCTATAATCCAACCCAAGGTATTTTTTTTATTTACAACAAAGGAACAATTTCCTATGATGCGATTTGACAGATTTACCGAACGCGCTCAAGAGGCTGCTCAGCGGGCCGCAGAGATTATCCAACGCTATGGTCACAATCAGATTGATACTGAGCATATCCTGCTGGCATTGATCGAGCAGCCTGAAGGCGTGATCCCACAGATATTGGAAATTTTAAAAGTAGACGCCAACAGCCTTGCAGAACGATTGGATTACATCCTGCGCACCAGTCCAAAAGCCAGTATTTTTGGCGGCGGAGCCGGCCAGATTTTTATCACGCCGCGCGTCAAGCGGATCATTGACCTGGCCAATGAAGAAGCAAGCCGGTTGAAGGATGAATATATTTCCACCGAACACCTTTTCCTGGCGATCCTGACTGAACGAAACACACCAGCCTCCCGTCTGCTGGAAGGTTCAGGTATCACGCGGGAACGAGTCAATGATGCCATTGTTCAATTGCGGGGCGGACAGAGGGTCACAGATCCTCAGGCAGAAACACGCTACCGTACATTGGAAAAGTATTCACGCGATTTAACCAATCAGGCTCGCGAGGGAAAGCTGGATCCTGTTATCGGCCGCGAAAAAGAGATTCTCCGCGTCATGCAGATTCTCTCGCGGCGTACCAAGAATAACCCGGTGTTGATTGGCGAAGCCGGCGTGGGCAAGACAGCAATTGTGGAGGGATTGGCGCAAAAGATTGCTGCCAACGATGTGCCGGAGCTTCTTGCCGGCAAGCGAGTGGTATCGCTCGACCTGGGTGCCATGATTGCTGGCTCGCGTTTCCGTGGTGAATTTGAAGAACGCCTTAAGGCAGCCATCGAAGAAGTCCAGCGCTCTGAGGGTGAAATCATCCTCTTTATTGATGAACTGCATACCGTGATCGGCGCAGGCGCAGCCCAGGGCGCCATGGACGCTTCCAATATGCTCAAACCTGCGCTGGCACGCGGCGAACTGCAATGCATTGGTGCAACGACGTTGGATGAATTTCACAAACATATCGAGAAAGATTCGGCACTCGAACGCCGTTTTGCACCGGTATATGTCGACGAACCAAGCGTGGATGATACCATTCAGATGTTATTTGGTCTCCGCGACCGGTATGAAGCGCACCACAAAGTCCGCTTCTCCGATGAGGCACTGGTGGCGGCGGCGCGCCTTTCAACCCGTTATGTCACCGACCGCCATCTGCCGGATAAAGCCATTGACCTGATGGACGAGGCGGCTGCCAAACTGCGGGTCGCTTTATACTCGCTGCCGGCCGATTTGAAGGAAATGAAGTCTGAACTCGACCGCCTGACTGCTGAAGAGGAGCAGGCTGGCCTGGAACGCGATTATGAACGGGCTGCGCGCAAAAAAGCGGAGCGTATCCGCCTGGAAACTGAATTCAATGAGTTGCGCGACAAATGGGAGGTCGAGCATAAACTGGACGAAGTGGTGGATGTGGATGATATTGCCCAGGTTATTGCGCAGTGGACCGGAATTCCTGTCAGTCAAATGATGGAAACTGAATCAGAAAAGTTATTGCAAATGGAAGAACGATTGCACGAACGCATCATCGGGCAGGATGAGGCTATTCATGCAATTTCCGATGCCATCCGGCGCGCCCGTTCGGGTCTCAAAGATCCGCGACGTCCGATCGGATCCTTTATTTTCATCGGTCCATCAGGGGTTGGAAAAACAGAATTAGCCAAGGCTTTGGCGGAATTTCTCTTTGACGATGAGGATGCCATGGTCCGCCTCGATATGAGTGAATACCGCGAGCAGCATACCGCTTCGCGACTGTTCGGCGCCCCTCCTGGATATGTGGGTTATGAAGAAGGCGGCCAGTTAACCGAAGCTGTGCGGCGACGGCCTTATCGCGTCATTCTCTTCGATGAAATTGAAAAAGCGCATCCGGAGGTGTGGAATGCTCTCCTGCAAATCCTGGATGACGGGCGTTTGACGGATGGTCAGGGTCGATTGGTCGATTTCCGCAATACGGTTTTGATTATGACCAGCAACCTCGGCACCGAATATGTCCGCCGCAGCGGGACATTGGGCTTCCTTCAATCCTCGAATAGCGCCGAAGACCGCCTGTCAGAAGAGAAAATTAATACCGCTCTCAAATCCACCTTCCGTCCTGAGTTTCTCAATCGTATCGACGAGATCATCATGTTCTCGCCTTTGAGCCTGGAACAAATGCGCGAGATCGTAACGTTGCAGATGAAGGAAGTCCGTCTGCGGTTGGAAGAGCACGGCCTTCAGGTGACCCTTTCAGATGCCGCCCGTGATTGGCTGGCTTCCGTCGGATACGACGCAGCTTTCGGCGCGCGTCCACTGCGCCGTGCGCTGCAAAAATATGTCGAAAGCCCGCTTTCGGTCAGCCTGCTTTCAGGTCAATTTGTGGAGGGAGATACAGTCCTTGTTGATCTTGACAAGGAGAGCAACCAGCTGGTCTTTAGCAAACAGGATTCAACGATTGAGGCCATAGTCGAAAAAGTCGAATGATCCGAATCTTGTGATGATTGATAAAGCAGCAGAGAGCTCTCTCTGCTGCTTTGTATTTGGTTTGACAGGCTGGGGCTGTGTGATTATACTTCCCCGGGGTGGATATTGGTTGTCGTATATCCCCGGGAAAACATTTGGAGGGAATTTTGAAAAAAGCGTTAATCACTGGCATAACAGGCCAGGATGGGTCCTATCTGGCTGAGTTGCTGCTTTCAAAAGGCTACGAAGTGCACGGACTGATCCGCCGCGCCAGCACTTTTAATACGCGGCGCATTGATCATATTTATCACGATCCGCATGCCAACGGCGAGAAGGTGAATCTGTACCTGCATTATGGCGATGTCGCTACTGCCGATAGCCTGCAGGATGTAATGTATAACATCCGCCCAGATGAGATTTATCACCTGGCAGCGCAGAGTCATGTGCGCGTGAGCTTCGATATGCCGGAATATACCGGCGATGTCACCGGACTGGGCACCATTCGCATCCTCGAGGCGATCCGCAAGGCGAAATTGGAAGCCCGCTTTTACCAGGCTTCTTCCAGTGAAATGTTCGGCGGTGCCAAACCCCCGCAAAATGAAGATACTCCCTTCGAGCCGCGCAGCCCATATGCGGCTGCCAAGGTATATTCCTACTGGGTGGCACGCAATTACCGTGAAGGGTACCAGATGTTTGCATCGAATGGGATTCTTTTCAACCATGAATCTCCCCGCCGCGGCGAAACCTTCGTCACCCGCAAGATCACCCGCGCGTTGGCTGCGATTGTGGCCGGCACTCAAAAGGCATTGTATCTGGGCAACCTCGATTCACGCCGTGACTGGGGCTACGCGCCGGAATACGTTGAGGCCATGTGGCGCATCCTGCAGTTGGAAAATGCAGGCGATTTCGTCATTGGCACCGGTGAGGCTCATTCGGTGCGCGAATTCCTGGATGAGGCTTTTGGCTATGTTGGGTTGGATTGGAATAATTACGTCAAGATCGACTCGCGCTACTTCCGCCCGACCGAGGTAAATTACTTGTTGGCAGATCCAAGCCGCTCGCAGCAGAAGTTGAACTGGAAGCCAACGGTGCATTTCCACGAGTTGGTGCGCATTATGGTGGATGCCGATTTGGAACTGGCAGGTCAGAAAGCGCCTGGTGAGGGTCGCAAGATTCTCCAGGAACGATTTGGCGGTTGGCATCGCTGGGAATCGCAAGTCATCAGCATGGAGCGATAGGGCGGCATGGCATTACCGGCAGAGGAACAAGTCCCTGCGGTTCTGTTCGTCTGTACGGCAAACATTTGCCGTTCGCCGATGGCGGTTGCTCTGTTCAAAACAGTTTTGGCGGAAAATGGCATCGATCCTACTTCCTGGCGAATAGAATCGGCTGGTACCTGGGCGCCGCAGGGACAACCCGCAGCACCGGAAATGGTTGAGATTCTAGCTGCCCGTGGTCTGAAAATCGCCAGGCACCGCTCGCGCATGGTGACAATAAAAATGTTGGAAGATTTTCACTTGATATTGACCATGGAAGCCGGTCATAAAGAGGCTTTGCTGGCAGAATTCCGTTCATTGAAAGGCAAAGTCTATCTGCTTTCAGAGATGGCATCAGAGAACGGACCAGTGGAAGATCCCACTGGCGGCCCGCCGGAAGCATATATAAAAACTTCAGACGAAATTGAGCGCTTGCTGCGCCAGGGACTGCCCAGGATCGTCGAGTTGGCCAGCAAATAAGCCCTGTTCAAAAAGCGTCAACAGACGCTTTTTGCTTAATTACAAGGCGGATATATTTTAAGATTAACCTCTTGTATTAATAGAACAAATTATCTATAATGGATGCATCCATGATGAATTGAGGCATTAACCCATGAACAGCATCCAGCGAGCCATTTTTCCGGCAATTTTGATCAGTTCCTTTGTCTTGGTCGGGATCACGCGCCTGATTACCATTCCGCAAATAACCGTCCTCGCAGCCACCGAACCTCCTTTGCAATCGGAATCATCGATTCCGAATACTGGGGAAGCAGTACCGGCCGAGGCAGCAACTAATAACAGTTCAGAAGCGAGTCGCGGTGAAGGTATTTCCAATGGGATTGCCAGCGAATGTTCCTTATCTGAAAAATTTCCGGATGCAATTCGGCAATGGTGTGGCTGGATTGAACAATATGCTGTAGAGGTTGGCCTGGAACCAAAGTTGATTGCATCGGTTATGCTGCAGGAAAGCGGGGGCAAAGCGGATGCTTACTCACACAGCGGCGCGGTAGGACTGATGCAGGTGATGCCGCGCGATGGTCTGGCAGCTGATTTTTTATGCAGCGGAAAGCCATGTTTTTCATCCCGTCCAACCATGGATGAGCTGTTCGATCCAGAGTACAACATCTCATACGGCACCCGGATGTTGGCAGCATTGGTTTCGCGGCATGGCAGCGTTCGGGATGCCTTGTATGCTTATGGACCGATGGATATTGGCTACCGTTATGCAGATCTGGTGCTTTCAATTTATGAAAATTATTAATGATGAGTGACCCAGTACGGGTCTGCCCTGCCTATCAATTTGGGGATTGGGCCTCAACTGAATAGGACGGCCGGTTTCGGGACCGGCCGTCCGCCAATTAAAGCAAGCGTTCCCATTAATAATTTCGATATCTTGACCAGCGCGACGCTCAACGGTAAAATAAAAACTCTTGATGCGGGCGTCGCCAAGTGGTAAGGCATCAGCCTTCCAAGCTGACATTCGCCGGTTCGAATCCGGTCGCCCGCTCTTTACAAATATCCAACCTAAACAGAACCTTCGCCGGTCCCCTTAAGGGGATCTTATTCGAATCCGGTCGCCCGCTCTTTACAAATATCCAACCTAAACAGAACCTTCGCCGGTCCCCATAACGGGATCTTATTCGAATCCGGTGCCCGCTCTTTTTTTATCTACCCTAAAAAGAACCTTCGTCGGTTCCCATAAGGGGATCTTATTCGAATCCGGTCACCCGCTCTATTTAAGAAAAATGTGAAAATATTTATATTATTTCTTGATTACCGGAATGGTAACGGTGTAAATAGCCTGGTAGCGTTGGTTTAGGTTGCCCGGCCCAAAAACATATACGTAATTTTCCAGACCCAACGCCGCTGCCCCCGCACCAATCGGCTGCAGCGAGTCATCCAACACACTCCATTCGTCGCGCTGCGGTTGATATTGAACGCCGGGAAGATCCGGCGCGGCAGATCCGTCACTGCCGCCAAACAGGAAGATAAGATCGCCGAGGGCGGTGGCGCCGCTGGCAAAACGGGCCTGTGGTATTTCTGATTGCGTTTCCCAGGGATTTTCGCCATCAAGATCGCGTTGCGGGTAATAGGCCAGTACGCTTCTTATGGGGGTTTTACCGTCACTGGTACCGCCGAATAGGTAAATTTTTCCATTGGAACTGACTGCCGAAGCAAAACCCGAAACATAAGGCAAATCCGCACCCTGGGTCCAGCGATCTTCCGCAGGGTCATAAATAAAAAGGCTGTTTTGGTACGCTTTGCCGTCCCACCCGCCAAAAAGGTACAGTTTCCCCTCCAAAGCAGCCAGGGCATAAGCTGACCTTGGAGCTGGCATAACCGCGGCGTTCTCCCAGGTATTGTTGCGCGGATCAAACCGTTCCACCTTGGTGATCGGTTTCTCTTCGGCATCCAAACCGCCGGGAACGTAAATTAACTCTCCCAGCAAGGCAGCCTGGATTTTCGACACCGCAGTTGGTTTGGGTGCGTGCATGACCCAAACTTGATCTACCGCGTTATAGGAATACACCTCCGCGGAAGGTTTGGAATTACTTTGACCGGCGATTAAATAAAGATTGTCTTCGTAAACGGCCGATGCAGCGTAATCAAGTGGGATCGGAATGTCAGCTGCATTTAACCAGCGGTTAAGTCCGACTGGAGTGGAAGAATTGCCAGGAGTACTTGCCGGGGTGGGGGTGAAGAAGAGCGGCAAGCCTAACGCGCGGCCGCCAGCCAATACCAGGGCGAATACCGCCAACATGGTAACCGTGATTAAACCTGCCCAGCGCAGCCTGCGAGTCCATGGCAATTGGATTGTGTCGTCTGCCGGAAGAATGAGCGCTTCAGTCATCGGCTGCGCGGATGATCCTTCGACTTCGAGGGGTGGCGGAGCGGGTGATTTGATCAAACCGGTACGCAACGCATAAAGCGTTGCTTCGGTACGCGAAACAACGCCAATTTTTGAAAAAATGTTGCGCAGGTGAACCTTGACCGTATTGGGACTGATCACCAATGCCTGGGCTATCTCTTTATTGCTTGCCCCCGTTGCGACCAGCCGCAGGATGTCTTGTTCACGCTCGCTAAGTCCGTTTTCCTCGGCCATATGGTTTTATTATAATCGATGCCAAGCAGCCTTAGAAACATCGGATGAGGTCTTGGCGTGAAGGGAGGCTATGTTATAATCGGCATGTTTGGATCCGTAGCTCAATGGCGCCATACCCTTCCGGATAGAGCAAGCAGGCGTTCGGAATGTGCCCTTAATTGGGCGTGTAGCGTAATGGCATCATACCCTTCCGGGTAGTGCAAGCTGTCGTTTGGCAAGTGCCCATAATTGGGCGTGTAGCGTAATGGCATCATACCCTTCCGGGTAGAGTAAGCCGTCGTTTGGAATGTGCCCAAAATTGGGCGTGTAGCGTAATGGCACCATACCCTTCCGGGTAGTGCAAGCAGGCGTTTGGCAAGTGCCCATAATTGGGCCCGTAGCTCAATGGCAGAGCAAGCGGCTCATAACCGCTGGGTTGATGGTTCGAGCCCATCCGGGCCCACAAAAAAACTCAATGGCAGCACCCATGAGGGTGCAGGGCATGCGGCTCTTAACCCTTTTGGGTAAACCGCTGGGTTGACCCTTTCTGGGTAATGGTTCGAGCCCATCCGGGCCTACAAGATAAACTCAATGGCAGCACCCAAAAGGGTGCAGGGCAAGTGGCTTATATCCCATCTGGGTAAACCGCTGGGTTGACCCATTCTGGGTATTGGTTCGAGCCCATCCGGGCCTACAGAAAGAATCAATGGCAGCATTCATGAGGGTGCAGGGCAAGCGGCTCATAACCACCGTGGTTGACTGTTTAGTGTTTGCAAAAACCCCAGAATAATGGATAATAAAATCTGATCTGAAGGTTTTTGTTTTGCTTCTTGGCAAATAAGCCTTTTCAAACGATTTGTTGAGTGAAAGGAGTTGGCCATGTCGGTTGCACGTGTTACAGAAATCAAATCCTCATCTACAGTAAGTTTTGAGGATGCCATTCGCGAGGGAATAGCCCGCGCCACCAAAACGATCAAGAATGTCAAATCAGCCTGGATCGAAAATCAGGAAGTGATGATCGACGATGCAGGAAATATCGTCGAATACCGGGTCCAGATGAAGGTTACCTTTATCTTAATGGATTGACCATTCTACCTTGTGTGTTCTCCAAAAAGCCTCCACGGGAACGTGGAGGCTTTTTCCATTCGTCATGGAATACCTACCAAAATAACAGATTGACAGTTTCCTTCATCTTACGATATGCTGAGGTGACTTCAATTGTAGGTTTCTGTAAAACTTCTATGCATTTTTAATAATTATGTTTAAGGAAAGCTATGAAGCTCACCCGACCGTTGTTGCCCATTCCGCGGGTTGTTGAACCCCTATCGGGCTATTACCATCTGCCACAAATTGCCTTCATCTCCCTGCAAGGCGATGTTCAAGCGCTGCTTTCGGCTGGTCAGCGGTTTCAGGCCGCGATGAAGGAAGGATTTGGTATTGAGTGGGACTTATCTGCTTCGCCCTGCATTCCACAGCTGGCTGTTGGCCTATCGTTGCGCATAGGCAATGAGGTCAGCCATACTCAGGGCTACCGTCTGGATATCACCCAAGAGAGCATGTCGATCGTTTCTGCTGACGCTGCCGGTGCATTTTACGGCGTGTGCACGCTGCTGCAATGGTTACAGGGCCAGCTTGTTGAACGGGTTGAATGCGTGCAGATTGAAGATTGGCCAGATTTTCCAGTCCGGGGGGTAATGCTGGATATCAGCCGAGACCGGGTTCCTACGATGGAAACTCTTTACGAACTGGTCGACCGTCTGGCAGGCTGGAAGATCAACCAGTTTCAGCTTTATATGGAGCATACTTTCGCTTATCAGGCGCATCCTGAGGTTTGGAAAGACGCTTCACCCATGACACCGCAGGAGCTGCTGGATCTGGATCTATATTGCCGTAAACGTTTCATCGAATTGGTTCCTAATCAGAACTCATTTGGCCACATGGAACGCTGGCTCAAGCATCCGCGCTATGCACCCTTGGCCGAGATCCATGGCGAGTTTCAGACACCTTGGGGGATAGAAACAGGTCCTTTCAGTCTTGCACCTGTCGATCTCGGGTCGAAAGCATTGGTGAGCAGCCTGTTTGATGAACTGCTGCCGCATTTTACCAGCCGAATAGTCAATGTAGGCTGCGATGAGACCTTTGACGTGGGGCAGGGACGCAGCCGCGCCTTGTGTGAAACACGAGGTGTCGGTCAGGTGTACCTCGATTACTTGCTTTTTATCCTGGAGGAAATTCAGGAACGGAGCCGGCAGCCACAATTCTGGGGAGATATCATCGTCAACCATCCAGAACTTGTCAAGGAACTGCCGAAAGGCGTTATCGCGTTGGAGTGGGGTTATGAAGCCGGTCATCCTTTTGATGACCACGGCACACAATTTGCGATGGCAGACGTGGCGTATTATGTTTGTCCGGGGACATCAAGCTGGAACAGTCTGGCTGGCCGAAGCGACAATGCTCTGGGCAATTTACGCAATGCTGCCGAGAATGGTTTAAAGCATGGCGCAATCGGCTATCTCATCACCGATTGGGGGGATCATGGTCACTGGCAGGTGCCTCCGGTGAGCTGGCTGGGTTTCGCAGCCGGGGCTGCCTATAGCTGGTGTAAGGATAGTAATATTGAACTGCCAGTACCCGACTACATCAGCCTGTTTGCATTCAATGATCCAAGCGGTGCCATGGGAAAACTAGCCTTTGAACTGGGAAATGTCTACCGCGAGACCGGCTTCGAACCGCCAAATTCGTCATTGCTATTCCACCTGATTCAAGCCGAATCTGTGCAAGTCAGCCAGGTACCTTTTGTGACCGCAACAGGCTTGCAAAACGCTTTACAAAAGATTGACGCCGCGATGACATCTTTGGCGGCAGAACGCATGGCACATCCGGATGCGGCGTTGATCCGGCGGGAATTTGAAAATACCGCCCGCTTGATGCGTTACGCCTGCCGGAGAGGATTGGGTGTGCTGGCCAACCGTGACCCGGATCGCGACCCGGCCCTTCAAGTTGAATTAGCACGTTTCCTGAAAGAATATCGGGCCTTGTGGCTGGCCCGTTCCCGGCCAGGCGGTCTTGACGACAGTACGCGCCGCTTTGAACAACTATTGCTTCGGGTAGCAGATGATTAAAAAATACAATCTGGAATCACTTTGATCTGGTCACTCTTTTCCCAGGAGGAAATCATGCAATATATCGATATTTCAGTTGCCATCCGTCCTGATTTGCCCGTCTGGAAAGGCGATCCAGCGGTTTCGATCGTTCGGGCGGCCAGTATTGCCGCGGGTGATCAGGCGAATGTCACCCGGCTGGATATGGGAGCGCATACCGGCACGCACGTTGATGCACCGCTGCATTTCCTCGATGGCCATCGTTCTGTCGATCAACTCGACCTGGATGTTTTGATTGGGCCGGCCTGGGTGGCTGAGTTTGACGTGCCGCGTGAGATCACGGCCGCTGACCTTGGCAAAGCCGGCATTCCGGTTGGCACGGAGCGCTTGCTTTTGAAGACCAGCAATTCGCGTCTTTGGAGCCAAAAACCCGCTTCGTTTGATGAGAACTTTATTGGCATATCGGCTGATGGTGCCAGGTGGCTGGTCGAACAGGAAGTCAAACTGGTCGGCATTGATTACCTGGGGGTCGAACGCTTTGACGCTGTTCCTCATGGCGCACCAACCCATAAAGCTCTGCTCCAAGCAGAAATGATCCTGTTGGAAGGGCTGAACTTGAGTGATGTACTCCCAGGAGCTTACCAGTTAATTTGTCTGCCGGTCAAAATTCAAGGCGCGGATGGGTCGCCATGCCGGGCTGTGCTGGTCAAGGAGAGTTAAGCTGCTGAGATTGTGAATTGAGAGGTAAACCGGGTGGCGAGTCTTACGGCTCAAAACCCGGTTTTTATAAAATTGTATATTGACAGTATTACGTAATACTGTTATAATATCAATAACTAAGCAATGTCTATAAGGAGGTCGCTTGAATAACCAGAATCCAGATGATGAGGGCATGATGATCAGCGAGTTGGCTCGCAAGGCCAATGTGTCTGTGCGGACAATCCGCTTCTATATCGCCGAAGGTTTATTGCCTGCGCCACAGCCGCGCGGACGCTTTTCACTTTATGATGAGGATGCTCTTTTGCGGCTTCAGGTAATCCGGTACCTCAAGGATGCCTTCCTGCCTTTGCGCGAGATCCGGGAACGCATGGCTGGCCTATCGACCGGCGAAGTTCGCGATTTATTATCGACCCTTGAACAAACACCATCCGCCCAAAACTCCGCACACATCTCCGCGGTGGATTATATCGACCAACTTACGATGCGCAACCAGGCTCCCCGTGCCAGGATGGCGGAGTCTGAAAAACAATTTAGCCCGGCGCTTCCGTCCCGAGCAATTCCACTCATACCGCAACCGCGACCCGTTCAACAAGCGGAGAAATGGCGGCATTATCACATCGCGCCAGGGATAATCGTGCTCGCCACCGAATCGATGGATCGTGCGGCAGAGAAAAAGCTGGAAGAATTGCTCAAATTCGCCAGCACTTTATTTTCGTCACAAGGGGTGAGAAATGCCTGAATCAATGATTGAGTTCCAAGTTACCAGTGATGCCGGTGTAATCGACAAATCAGTCCCCACCAAACGGCTGGTTGAAATTTCACTGCGGGCACCAAAAGCTGCCCGGCGCGAAACCCGTCCTGCGTTCAATCTGGCACTCGTATTGGATGTAAGCGGTTCAATGGCTGGCGATAAACTGGCCAACACCAAACGGGCGGCGGCCTATTTGCTTGATCAATTGCGGGAAAGCGACCAGGCGGCTTTGGTTGTCTATGATTCAGAGGTACAGGTACTGGCTGAAATGCAGGCCATGACCCAGGAACACCGCAACCAGGTCAGACAAAAAATCGATTTACTCAAAGCCGGTTCAATGACCAATCTTTCCGGCGGTTGGCTGGAAGGTTGCCGCCAGGTTGGGCTGGTACATGCCAGCGGCGCGGTTAACCGGGCTTTGCTCCTCAGCGATGGCCTGGCCAATGTCGGCATTACAGACCGTGAAGAACTGGGGGAACATGCACGCCAGCTGAGCCAGCGCGGCGTTACCACCTCGACCTTTGGTGCCGGCAGCGATTATGACGAACATTTGCTGGAGGTGATTGCCAACCAAGGCGACGGCAATTATTACTATATCGACCAACCCAATTCAATCCCTGAGATTTTCCGGCGCGAATTGGAAGAGATTGCCGCCATCACGGTGCAAGGAGTTACTCTAACCATAACAATTCCACCCCATACCAGCCTTCAAATCCCCGGTGAATGGCGGTCGGAACAGGTCGGCGACCAATTGAGGGTATCCATTGGCGACCTGGCTTCTGAACAACAACGTAATTTATATCTGGAAGTGCTGGCGCCGCCTTCTGACGACTCGACATTGGAAATCCATTTGATAATGCAGGCCCACACGCCTGGTGGTCAGGAGATCAAACGGGAAGCACATGTGAAATTTACTTATGGTTCGGCCAGCGAGGTCGCAAGCACTGCCCGGGATGCCGGCCTGCTGGAACGCTACTACCTTGTTTCCACCGCGCAAGTTGCCTCCGAATCGCTACGCCTGGATCGCGAAGGCCGAAGGGCAGAAGCAGACCGCCTGCTGGAACGGCAATTGGCAGCTGCCCAACCACACATGGCTCAAGAAGATTTGAAAGCATTTCTTCGTCTTCGCCAAAAAATGAGTCAAGGATTGGACATAGGCGAGCGCAAGGCTGCATCCCAAGAGCAATATCGCATCAAACGCAGCAAGAATCAAGATCCTGACAAATAGGCCAAAGCTTTTATAAAATGGGCGGTGTTAACACCGCCCATTTTTCATAACATAGAACAGGTATGTTTGAGCAAATTCACCGCTGTGCCGGTGGAAGCGGGTTTAGATAGGTGACTTCCGGGTTACTCGGAGAATCGCGATTTTAGTGGGGTGGTTGAAGGGTGCCGGATCAGCAGGCCAGTTTTCCCTGCGTGTTTCTGCATAACCTGTGAAATCCTCCGGCACCGGAAGGGTCGTTTCTAGCGAAAGGTAACCATCTTTACATAGGTCTTCGAGGTCGCGAAGATAATCTGCCCCCGATACAAATAGTGCATTGTTAATGCTCACCAACCACCCGTCGTCGCGTACCAGCGGACGCAATTTATTGATCACCCGGCGGCTTTGCCCGACCAGGTTCACCTGGCCTCTTGATGTTGAAGAGAAGAAGGGCGGGTCAGCGATGACAATATCAAATAAAGCGCTGCTTCGTTTGAAATTGGCTACCTGGGAGAAAAAATCGCCGGTTTGAATTTGGCAGCGCTTTTCTGGTATTCCATTGAGCGTTGCAGATTGTCTGGCTACCGCAAGAAAACGCTGGTTCAGGTCGCTCTGGACTACTTTACGCGCTCCAGCGGCCGCCGCAGCTATACCCAGGCTGCCAGTGTATGCGAAGGTATTCAAGACGTCCTTTTCCAAGGCGTGCTCGCGCAGCCAAATGCGTAAAAAGCGCGTGTCCAAATACAGGCTGGCATCCTGGTTCAGGGTCAAGTCGAGCGCGTACCAAACGCCGTTTTCACATACCTTGCTTGCCAGGTGGCTTCCGGAGAGGAGGATGCCGCGTTTTTCAGCGATGTTTTTCGAATTACGAACCTTGAGGAGCACCGATTTGATCCAAGGAATCTGGATTCCAAGCCAATCCGCCAGTGGAATCCAACGATCCGGCGGCTGCGGTGGCTCGCTGTAATCAAAAATGACCACCGTATCGGCATAGAGATCGATGACCAATTCTGGCCAACCTTCCGTAAAGCCGTTATATAGACGCAATGCGTTGGTATGTTGTTCATCGAACAACGGTCTGCGGCATTCAACAGCCTTTTCCACCAGCGGTAACCATTGAGCAAAGTTTAGGCTCATCCTATCCAAATTATATCTTTTCGCGGGTTTACGATATGAATTTCCTACTCTGGATCGAAGAATCGTAAGAAATCCATCACCATCGTTTTCGCTAACTTATTGCCGGCGATCGGATTGATTAATGCATCTGAATTTTGTATAGTTATTTCACCCGTGGATAAATGGATAGGAGGTCCGGGATGGGAGAAACAGTGAAGCTCCAAGCGGTGCTTCCCGCGCGGCCAGAAATTATTTTTCGAATTTGGTTGAGCAGCCGGCAGCACAGCGATTTTACGGGCAGTCCAGCGACCATCGACGATAGCGAAGGGGGTGAATTCACAGCCTGGAATGGCTACATTTCAGGAAGAAATCGCATCCTTGTACCTGGCCGTAGAATTGTCCAATCCTGGCGAACGACGGATTTTCCTGAGGACGCGCTGGACTCTGAATTGGAATTGCTCCTGGAATCTTTCACTGGCGGAACAGTGTTCACATTAATTCACCGAAATTTACCGGAAGATCAGGTGGAGGATTACCGGAATGGCTGGGAGGAGCTTTATCTGTTGCCGCTGAAAGAGTACCTTGAAGATTACCTGGACGCTGAAAACCTACATTAATTTGAGTCATGTTAAGACCCAAGCCGCCCGCGGGATCTCCAAACGGGCGGTTGGGAATCAGGAGCTTCCCCCGAACCGGGTAAATTAAAATAGTTTTTCGAATTCTTCGACGATCACAGGATCGTAGTTTTTGCCTGAACAATGCTTAATTTCCAAGAGGGCATCCGAATGGGTGCTGGCTGGCCGGTAGACTCTACCGTCCGTCATGGCACCATAACTATCGACAACCGCCAGGATGCGGGCACCGATAGGAATTTCCTCTCCCTTTAAGCAGCGCGGGTATCCCATACCGTCAAACCGCTCATGGTGGCTGCGGACCAATTCCGCAACCTCAGTCAGGTTCGATACCATCAGGACAATCTCCGCGCCGATATCGGGATGCTGGCGCATCAATTCCCATTCCTGTTCAGTAAGCGGTCCAGGGCGATGAAGGATGTCATCCGATATGCCAATTTTGCCAATGTCGTGTAAGAGTGCAGCCCAGCGAATGTTCGTTACATCTTTTTCGTCAAGATGTATGCGGCGGGCAAGCCGTTCTGCGAGATCAGTCATTCTTTGCGCATGTCCGCCAGTATATTGATCGCGGGCTTCGATCGTTTTTGCCAGAGCGAGGACGGTCTCAAGCCTATTTTCCGTTAATTGTGAAAGCAGGCTGGCCCGCGATATGGCACTGGCTGCCTGATCAGAAATCAGGCTGGTCAGGTAAAGCTTGTCATCCAAACTGAGACCGCTGGCATTAAAGCGGGTTTGATCGCCTACTACCAGAATGCCAATTGGTTCGCGGTCTACCCATAAAGGCGCGACAAGGAGGGTGTCAATGAAAAAGAGCCCCAAAGCCCGCCGTTCTTGATTTGAAAAACGTGGATCCTGATGATGGATCAGGCTAGGCAGACGGGATTGTAGAATTTCCTGGTAGATCGCCTGCGATACCAGTGGTTCGGGTTTCCCATTGGTTTTGTTTTTTTGAGTGTTGTTCTTTGATGGATAGGTGGCTCGACACATGAAAGAGCCAGATTCATCTAACGTTAATATCTTGCAGAAAGTGCCCTGAACCATATCAGCCGCCGCACGTACGGTGGAGGAGAAGATCAGCTCCAGCGAGTTGGTTGCGACCAATTTACGGCCCAAGTCGAGCAGCATGCTCATCTTGTCACCGGGCAGATGTCGATTGGATTTGGTATCGCCTTCTATCTGGCCAACGGCATGCATGCTGCCAGCCAGAAATATTTCAGGCTCGGCTTCTTTGGTGGAAGCCGGTCTCATTGAAGGAAGATACCATCCAGGGGTAGTCATGGTCATTTGTCCCCACTTACCAGCAAATTATGCAGATGGATAAAAATTAGTCTCCCGCAGCAAAAGCCATTCCGCCGCGTACCAATTCCGGACCTTGAGTTAATTGGCAGGCGAAATCCTCAAGCGAGGAGGCGCGAATGGAAGACAACCGTTTCTTCTCTTCTTTGGGAAGATGGAAGGCTTCACCGCCAAATCCGGAGGCAATCGCTACGGCAGGATTGCTCAGTAAAAGTTGGCGGAAATGGGAGTTGATCACAGCGGCAGTCAAGATTCGGCTGTATTCATTCTGGCGGGTGGCTGTGTGATATCCGTTTGTTTGTTGAAAACCCTTATTCATTGTTTCCTCCTCAAGGATGCCCTTGCAAATCGCTCAATTTTGGAAAAAAATAGGATGAACTAAGACTGAAGTGCGCCTTGCCGTTCATCCTATCAACTGTTCCGCTTGGATGATGCTTACCGCAGGTATCCTATATAGAATACCGTTGGCAAAACATCGCCATGATCGAACCAGTCACCGGCCAGCGCCTGTACCCCATGTGGGGCCGGATCTATTCGTTTTGCGATCGAGAAGAATTACCTTCCGCTAATACCACCAGGAAGAGCTGGACTATTGATGACAATCGGAGCTACGAGGCCAAAAATGATGATCATGACGAACCGGGAAACGCGCGGATCAATTTGGCAGATTTTATTGATGATTGATAACATGTTGAATTCTCCTCGAAAAAGCTCTTACTTCTGATGTATGTTGAAAGTATGACAGGGGAGAGGCTACAAAAGTGGCTACAAAACCGACTTTTGGCCAATCCATATTCAGGGATTTATCTATTTTCCACCATTGAAAGGTTTTTGTAAGGTTTTTAACTTTCCAGTTTGGTCTGGATTCTATAACTATACGAAAATAGTTTATCGTACGCACACCTATCTTTTTTCAAACATTAAAATAACCGACCATGTAAATTGAGCAAACAAAACAGATTTCTTGTGGATCTCCCAGAGAAACCAAGAAAAAAGTTAATAGAATCTTCAGTATTTCAGCGAATTAATGATTCGTAAAGCTTTTGAGTTTGTTGTGAGGGTTCTGAACCAAATTCTTCTGCCAAAACCAACCGGCATTGTTCATATTGTTTGGCGATGCCTGCCCGGTTCCCCATCGCAGAGAAAATTTGCATCGATAAACGGTAGGCTTCTTCGGAATGTTCTTCTTGAATCAGCCGTTGACTGAAATTTAGCGCCTGTTCGAATTTACGCTGCTCCAACTGATAAGACGCGAGCTTTAACAAGGCGTTGGAAAACAACTGTTGCAACCTTGTTCGCTCTGGCAGTACCCAGGTTTCATTAATATCCGGCAAGAAAACACCCTGATAGAGCTGCACGGCCGTGTTCAAACGGCCGATTTGCTCCTCCAAATCCACCGTCTGTTGAGCCAGGGCAATTTCCTTGTCAAATGATTCGGCATCATATTCATAATCAATTGTTCGATTGAAGCGGTAGTATTCATCTTCAAAAAAGATCACATTTTTCCCGGCAGCGTGCCGCAGGCGGTAGATTGTATTTTTAAAGCGCTGCTTAAGTTCCAGCGGGGTACAGTCTGGCCAAAAAATATTGCCGACAGTTTCTTTGGAAATACTGCCGGGTTGGGAAAGTAGGAAGAAAAAGAGATCCCTTGATGCTTGCCACACCCAGTCCGAACTGGTCAGGGCGTGATTATTGACAATCACCTGAACCTGCCCCAACGATCGAATGATCATTTTGGGCTGGGATAGGGGAACAGCCGACGCGTGTCGCCGGACCAGGCGGCGTAATACCGGGATTTTTTGATCGAATTGCACCACCGCCTTACTCAAATCATTCACCAATAAGTTCAGACGCGGCTCTGTTTTCATCTGAACAATTATCTGGTTGATTTGCCTGGCAGCTGTGATGATCGGTGTACGTTTTTCGACATCCCTGACCTGCTCATCAATTTGTTGCAAATGCGGAACCGCTTGGTCTAAATCCCCATTTAGGTAATAACAACAGGCAAGATAGAGATGAGCCCGCATTGATTCGTTGTATTGTCCCTCTTTTGAAAAAATGTTAAGCGCATTGAGTAGACATGGAATGGCTTCTTCGAAGTTTTTATTTTGCAGAAACCAGTAACCATTTTCAAGGTTCCAAAGACTCTGGTTATAACCCCCTTCATTCAGTGAAAATTGGTCCTTGTATTGATCCAGGAGAACTTTGGAACGGCGAGAATCGCCGGAGTTTTGGGTGATATGTGCCTCAGATATGTCGATATAAATTGCTAGATTTTGGTCATTTATGTCGGTGTTTAACACTCTTGCCCGTTCGTATGCTTCCATCGCTTCATCTACAGCATCAAGATCGAAGTACAAATCCCCAATCGATGCCAGTTCGTAAGCCTCCATGCGCGGCATCCCGGCTAAATGAGCGTATTCAATGGCTCGCTCAAATGTCGTCAGAGCCGACTCATAGTTGCCACGTAAATGTTGCAAGACCCCCAGGTTGTTTAGTAAATTGGATTGCCAGGCAGCATTTCCCGTCGATTGCCAGTGTTCCAGCGCCTGAATATACGAGGATTCTGCAGCCGCAAATTCGCCGAGTGCCATTTGTGATATACCAACCTCCATTGAAAGCACGGCGATATTTCGGTGATCATTAAGTTTCTTATAAATTTTTAGAGATTCTTCGAGTGAGCGGGAGGTTTCGGATGATAAACCTTGGACAAACAAAATGTTTCCCTTTGCCCGTAGCGCTTCGGCGCGTAAATTGAGTAATTCTGGTTTGTTCTCCGTGATAGAAAGGGCTTCCTTTGCATCATCAAGGGATGCCTGGGTTTCTCCCAGCATGCGGTACGCATTCGAACGGCGAATGAGCGTGCGGGTGAATTCAGAAACAGGTCCGCTGGTACGCAGGCTGTCTAAAGCCTGAGTCAGCAGGGCCAGACCGTCGCGTGGATTTTTCCGCATGATTGCCACGCTGCCCTGGAGTGAAATCAAAATAGGCCGTTGCCGCAATATGTTAGGGGGTAGGGCTTCTATCCAATCGTTGAGCATAGCCAGCCTGCCGTCCGCGATCATACCTGACCCGGCTTTCTCGATCAGGTCCGCCATTGCCTCCTGCCTGCCTGTTTGTTGCAGCAGGCGGTAAGCGCGTTCCCATTCAGCATGTTCCAATGCCAGGTCGGCCATGCGGGTTTGAATGGCCAGAGCCTCATCTGGACGGTCGCGTTGAATCCGTGCTTGAAGGAAATCACGAAAGAGGTGATGGTACCTCAGCCATTGCGATTCTTGATCCACCTGGAGAATAAACAAATTGCTGCGAACGGTGTAATTCATCATGCGGGCCCAGGGGGTCCGGGATAGTTTTAACGTTTTTCCAATTACATCCTCGCATAAGGCTGCGTCGAATTCCTCCAATAAGGATGTCCGTAACAGGAATAATTGAATATCTTCGGGTTGTTGTTCCAACACCTGTTGGGCCAGGTATTCGTACAATCCAATTCCTGAGACCCTCGCAGTCCGCAAACGGTCTGCCATCTCCTGACCGGCCATTTGCGCTGAAAGAAGAAGCCCTGTAATCCAGCCTTCACTTTGACGGGCAAGTTCTTCGGCCTGGCTGTCAGACAAGGTTTCATGTTGGTTCTGCAGGAAAAAGCCCTGTATTTCAGTTGGTAAGAATGCCAGTTCTTCAAAACTTAAGCCGCCTACCTGCGACCGGGCAACCATTAATGGCAGATCAGGCAAAGTAAGCAGGGTGCGCGATGCAGTGATGACATGACAGTTTTCGTCCATCGCCTGCAGGAAGCGGTTAATGAACTGGTTAACCTGTTTGCTGCTGTCGACCAGGTGAAAATCATCCAATACCAGGATGAAATGTTCATCGATGTGCTCGTAGGCATCATTAACAATCGCGGCGACCAATATATCAAGGTTTGGTAAATCCTGAGAAACGCTTTGCAGAGCCACCATGGATGCGGCTCCGAAATCATGAAAACGCACTTGTAATGAAGAGATTAAATGGGCAGCAAACCGAAACAAATCCTGATCGAGCGGATCCAACGCGAACCAGCAAACAGGCCATTCCACCTGGTGCGAAAAATCAATCAACAGGCTTGTTTTCCCATAGCCAGCCGGAGCTGCTATGATGATCAAACGCCGCTCCATTAAATCACTAAGCGCGTTTAACAGCCGTTGGCGGGATAATAATTCCGCGCGTCGGCTGGGAAGAATAATTTTTGTGCGAATAACCGGAGGAAGACGTTCCATTGACAATGTGTCGAGGGTATTTTACTTCTTTTACTATACCGTAGAGCCTGAACATGCGCAACTGAAACATGTCCTATTTCATAATCATCCTTATTTTTCGTTCGTTGCAGGTAATTGTAACGAATACTTGACTTTTTCTTTGGATGTGCTAATCTATGTTAAGATTTTATAATAATCGTATTCGCCATCCGAATATAGATGATTACTGTGGGAGCGATGATCCGAAGCACGTTTTGGTCGCCAGGCTGCAGTTGTTCAGCCAGGTCTTCGGGGAGCAAGTGGCGAAACCGGCCAACAGGCCGGTATTTGTTTAAGTCGGGGGATAATGAGAATTTCTAGTACACGCCCGTTAAACCCTCACACAGTACCCATTTCAGCATTATCCATACCGTCGATAAGAATTCTTCTGTCATTCCTTTCCAATCTGTTCAATTCGGGGAGAGATTATGGGCAAAGGGCGTATTTTAGTCATTGATGATGACCCAACATTAAATTCTCTGATCCGCCAAAGTTTTCATGCAAAAGGGTATGAAGTGATCACGGCCTTGAATGGCATGGAAGGTCTTAAGCTTGCCTACCGGTCTCACCCTGATATTATCTTGTTGGACATTATGATGCCGGATTTGGACGGTTATGAAACATGCCGCAGGTTGCGGGAAATTTCCGAGGTCCCGGTTTTGATGTTAACTGCTATGGCTTCAGAGGATGACTTACTGCGCGGTTTTGACGCCGGCGCGGATGATTATGTTAGAAAACCTTTCAGCCTAAAGGAACTGGATGCCCGCATCACGGCTGTCCTAAAAAGGTCTGCCAATGGAGAAGGCGGCGAAATTGCCTACGATGATGGCACATTGCGGGTGGATCTGCAACGCCAGCATGTGTATCGCGACAATCAGCGCATCCATGTCACGCCGACTGAATTTCGTCTGCTTAGCTGCTTGATACGGCACCGCGGTCATGTTGTTTCCCATGAAGATTTGTTAAGAGAAGTTTGGGGAGACGGCTATCTGGACGCGGTTCCATCGTTGTCGATCTATATTCGCTATTTACGGGAAAAAATCGAGGAGAATCCCAGCGAACCGCATTACATCATGACCAAATGGGGGGTGGGCTATTGGTTTTCTCCGGTAATTGCCTGAGATGCTCTCCAATTCGCCTGGCACTTGTGTTTACGATGAAGGTAGCATGAATTGAAACACTCGGATCCTCCTGGAAAACAGTTACCGGCATGACTCTTCCTATCGGTTATGACCAGGCTATGGGTTGGAAAACAGCATTCAATGCCATGGCTACCGCGGTTTTATTGGTCGACGAGCACGCGTCGATCCTTTTTGCCAATCCGTCTGCGATCTCTGCATTTCATATCGACCTAATGGGTAAGACTTGGAATCAAGTTGCAGAAAAGGCTATCTTTCTACGGTTGGATGGCGGGGCGGACGGTATTGGAATGCCTTTGCAGCGAGCATTAGCGGGGGAATCGATCAGCCAGGAAATCTGGCAGGTGAATTTCCCAGCCAGGGAACGATCGGTTTGGCTGTTTTCAGCAACCCCAATCATGGAAAACCAGAAAATAACCGGCGCCATCGCAACCTGGGAAGATATCACCGATTTTAGCCAGGCACAGGAACGGCTGCAAGAAAATGAGCATTGGATGCGCCAGTTTATGGACGCAGTTCCGGATGCAATGTACCTGTTGGATGAAAAAGGAATTATCCTGACGAGCAATCAAGCCGGAGCGGCAGTCCTGGGGCGAGACCTGGCCGAACTAAGCGGATTATGTTTCTTTAACCTGCTATCTGCCACAGCTGCACAATCTCAAAAACAAAAACTGGCAGGTGTCTTTAATAGTGGCCGACCGTCCCGTTTTGAAGATCAGGTTGGAAGCAAATATTATGACGAATTCGTTTATCCCATTTTGGATATTAATAAGGAAGTAAACTCGGTCGCGGTGTTCATTGTCGATATGACGTTTTTCCGTAAAATGGAAACTGATTTACGAAAATCCGAAGAGCGTTACCGTAATCTTATTGAAAATATCAGTGATATCGTCTTTCAACTCGATTCAGCATACCGTTTTACGTATGTCAGCCCAGCCATTGAGCAAGCCTTTCAATTCAAACCAGAAAATCTGATCGGACAGGAATTGAATGGGTTAATTTATCCGGAAGACCAGATGAAAGTAATGGCCTTTCTTGAGAAATGCGAACCAAACAGCCAACGAGTGGAATTTCGCATGGTGGATAACCAGCGCCACATCCATATCGTCAGCACGGCATTCCGCCCTTCGAAGAATAATTCGGGTCATAAGGCAATCACTGGCATTTTGACAGATATATCCGATTACAGGCGTGCCGAAGAGGCTTTGCGTTACCGTGAAGAACGTTTCAGATCGTTAATTGAGAAGAACCTGGATATTATTTTAATCATCGATCTGAAAGGCAAAATCGATTATGCAAGCCCATCCGTGGAATACGTGCTTGGATATAAACCGGAAGAGATTTCTGGAAAACAAGCAATTACCTTTGTTCATGCTGATGATTATGCCAAGGTTATGCATGCTGTGAAATATGCAATGTATACGGCAGATTTTGGGCGTTATATCGAGTTTCGTGTCCCAACGAAGAGCGGTGATTACCGAATCATCGAGGCAATTGGTCGCAACCTGGTGGATAGTCCCGCAGTTGGCGGCGTAGTTGTTAATGCACGGGATATTACCGAACGGCGAACAGCCGAGGATAAACTTTGGTACCTGAGCACCCATGACACATTAACTGATTTATATAACCGCGCCTATTTTGGCGAAGAAATGGCACGCATCGAACGCGGGCGAATCTTCCCGATCAGTATTTTTATTGCAGATGTGGATGGTTTAAAAGAAGTAAATGACGAGCTAGGACATACAGCCGGCGATGAATTGCTGCGGCAAACTGCTCAACTATTACGGAATTCATTTCGATCAGAAGACGTGGTTGCCCGTATCGGCGGAGATGAGTTCGCCGTCCTTCTTCCAGGTGCGGACGAAACAGCAGCAATGACAGCCCTCACGCGCGTCCGGCGAAACTTGCAAAAAATGAATGAAATTCAAACCGGCAACCACCTGGGCCTTTCCATGGGGGTTTCTACCGGCCTGAAGGGTAATTCACTCGGAGAAGTGCTCCGTCTGGCTGATGAAAATATGTACCGGGAAAAATTAGCCCGATTAGGCCGGAAGGCTCGCGGCACAGGTCCGTTGAGCGGGCAGGGTTTTCTGCCAGATAAATATTTTAGCGATTAACCTGATGAAATATTGAAAAGTAAACCAGCGTTTCATAACCAAAACGTTGATAATAATTCCAGGCCATGACTGAAGGGACCAGCAGACTATAAGCCTTGCCTTCGCTGGTTGCCGTGTCATGCATTCTACTCAGCAATGCTTCGGCAACGCCGCGCCCGCGAAATGAAGGTAACGTGAACATATCTGAAATATAGGCGGCATTTTGAGCTGTGGTAACCAACAGGCTCCAACCTGCTGCTTGGCCATCCAGGTCAGCATAGAAGGCGCGAACCTTCGGATGGTTCAGGACAGTCTCAGGCATCGGTTGAAAGAATTGGTGGGTAAGGTTAACAAAGTTAACCTGAGCTAAATCCGTTACCTGCCTTATTGGTAGACCGCGATCCGATAAAGGGGTTGGCAAGGAAAGGCCGCGTACTACATTTGTGAACGCAAACCGATAGCCTGCCGATTCAAAACATTTCTCAATTTCTCGGGTCTCAGCCTCCCTATGGAAAACGTTTAATACATAACGCTCCGCAGGCAAGAGTTTTAAGTCTGAAATTGCTTTGAGGACATCCTGGGGATCCTTGCTCAGGGAGAAAATCTCACAATCTTCCAACTTGGTCCGGATGCTATTGCCATACCGCAAAGAATTCAACATGCTGGTAGAACAAACCTGGCAGCCATAAAGTATCTCGTATGAATCCAAATAGGATTGTATAAATGCCCGGGCGGCCCATGAGTCCGGACCCATAACTCACCCCCACAAACTGGATTGCAGAATCCGTTAAAATGATTATAACAAATGACAATCCGATTCAACCTTTTTCTTTTCAAGGGAAGGCGAGAAAATGACGCTAATTCGACCGATGAAACCAGCGGATTTCCCGGCGATCCAACGCTTGGTTATTCAGTTAATAAATGCGGTTGAATCACCGCCACCGCGCGCCATAACCGAGACCCAAATGGAAAATGTTCTCGAATACGTCAGTGCAAACCCCGAAATATACCTTACCCTGGTAGCTGAGGATGAAAACCAGGTGGTAGGGTTGTTGTCATTGGTTTTTTATCGTGTCTGGTTTCATCCAGGCGGCACGGCGTTAATCACGGAGTTGATTGTTGATGAACAATTCCGCGGAAAGGGCATTGGCGCTAATTTAATCGAGGAAGCCGTTAAGGCAGCCCGTGCCAGGGGTATGGATGAAATCGAGGTGGGTACAGAGCGCGAAAATTCTGGCGCGCAACGTTTCTACCGGCGCTGCGGTTTTGATGATGAATATGTGTTGTTAAGCAAGGAGTTCGAATGATGGTTGAAACTGACCGCGAGCAATTGTTGGATTATGCCCAGGATGCTGCCTTAATCCTCCATGAAGCTTTACAACGCATTGATTTTTGCCAATTCTATTTTTACCGGGTCGCAGCCGTTCAGTTGCGTTTGCTACTTTGCGATACTGCCCGTCTGCACGACCGGAGCATCCCGACGGCACTTTCAGCAAGATTGTGGCCAGAGTTGCGACTACGTCCTTTGGAAAAAAGTAATCCTGGGCTGTTCGGACTGAATGAATGGCTTGATCAAAAAATGCCGGAAAGCGAATTCTCGATTCGGCAGTTTATCCGCCGCATTGGCGATCAGGATGGCGGTGTTCATGTTGATATTCGAAAAAATCGACAGCTGCCAGACCAAAAACGAACAATCAATTGGATATTCATAGTAAGCAGCATTGTGTTAGAGGCGCTCGATCAGGTTATTCAGGCGGATGGCAGGCGGACTTACGAAACCCACTTCCCTATTCCCTCCCAACAATAATCCAGGTGGGAAGCCAGTTGAGCGCCAAGATTCCGTCGGACCCGGCGACGGCTAAATTCCATCAACCGTAAACTGCCAATTTCATCCAGGCGTTTTCCAATTTGGATGGCGCGGATGTGACGGCATTGGAAGTTGAAACCGGTTCCTGGATGCTCGGAAAGAAAATCATCCGTTTTCCCGACTTGAATTAATTCAGTCAGCAACCGTTCAACTTCCGGCCGTAGTTGGGAAGGGTAAGGGGGAGAAAAAAGATCACGAAAGAAATCCATCGGGTGCTCCTGATGCATGGTATCAATCTATTAATATTTTATCACGACAGGTTATGGGTAATTTCCTTGAGCAGCCTGCTTTGTCAGACGACCTATACTTTTGATCAGTTTTTTATGACTCCATTAAGAAATGCTTGACATCCAATTTTCGATTTGTTACACTTTTCATGTTGGTATCCTTATGAAAGGAGACAGGTGAATGGCACGATTGACGGTTTCAATCAATGTTTTTCGAATCTCCTCTGGCGGTAGCGTCAGTGTGCCTTTTCGGAGTGTGCCTGTTTCCAGGTAGGATCTAGATCCTCTCGAGCGACCACGGGCAACTCCAAACCCGTGGTCCTTTTTTTATCAACTGGGTAAATTCCCGGGGACCACGCAGAAACGTGGTCTTTTTTGATTAATGAGCTGATAGGGAAATAACCATCTTGAGAGAGGATATGAATACTTCAAATACCGGATTTACACCCGTGAGGTTGAAACCTTGATACACCAAATTGCGATTCATCAACAGTGCCGAAAGGGGTACCAATGAAATTCACAACCCAGCTTTTCAAAAGTGAACATCTGATCTTGAATGGTTATGACCCTGAAAAAGATGCAGCCCGCGAAGCTGAATTTACTTGCAATCTGGACTATGCCTGGGCAATGGATGTTGACATCATTCCGCATCCATTATCCAGTTACGAAGTAAAAAAGCTGCGGGAGGAAGCTCTTAAGAAATCGGATGAAAAAAAGGATTGCTATTTATATTCCATACAGGTTAAGGAGGATGACCATTTTATTGGTACAGTCGTTTTTCCCTGGATCTCGTGGAAAAACCAGGACGGTTTTTTTCAAGTGAGTATTGGCGAACAAGCAGAAGACAATCTTTACTTTGAAGAAGCACTCCATATGGCGCTTCGTTATGCCTTTGAAGAACTCGGCTTGAAACACACTGTCACAAGGCTTGGCGGCCATGATGAATTTCATTTAGAACGCATGCAAAAAGCAGGCATGACCCTGGAAGTGCGCCAGAGGCAAATGCATTTCCGCGGTGGAAAATTATGGGATCGGTGGCTGGTGGGAATGTCGCGTGACGAATGGCTTCGCCATCAGATAGGAGAATAAGCCATGGTTAGCAACAATGTCTTTACAGGAAAATTGGTTCGCCTGGTCCCAGCTGATCTTGAAACGGAATGTAAATTGCTGGCGGAATGGGAGCAAGACAGTGAATATCAACGTTTGTTTAACTCTGAGCAGGCAGTCCGGAACAGCCCAAAACTGATTCAAACCTTTTTTGAAAAGGAAATTGGATCGATGCACTTCTTCATGATCCAACGCCTCGAAGATGACCGCAAAATCGGCATGATCAATTTGTCTGGTTTCAACTGGCTGGTTGGAAATGCCTGGGTGGGAATTGGGATTGGCGAACGCGATCTGTGGGGTAGGGGTTACGGGACGGACGCCATGCGCATTATTCTACGTTATGCGTTTACCGAACTCAATCTGAACCGTGTAACTCTGGATGTTTTTGAGATGAATCAACGTGGATTGGCATCGTACAAAAAATCCGGCTTCCGGGAAGAAGGAAGATCGCCCAAAGTGTTAACCATCGCCGGTGATCATTACGACCTGATATTCATGGGAATTCTACGAAGCGAATGGGAAGCCACGAATTCCCAAAACAGTTGATTGGAAGAAGGTGGAGCATGGAGAATCTACACCCACGGAAATACACAGAACGCGCCATGACGCTGGCGGATGTACCGGCAGTGACGGATTTATTCAATGCCGCATCGCTGGCTGATATCGGCCTGGAGGATTCAGAGGCGGAGGAGTTGGCAGTTCATTACCAGACACCCGGATTGGATTTGAACACAGATACCCTGTTAATCGAAACACGGGAAGGCCAACTGGCTGCAATGGCTGAAGTATGGGATGTGCGTGAACCGCGAGTTCGAGCCTGGTGCTGGGGAACGGTGCATCCGGATTTCCGCGGCCAAGGATTGGGCCGCCGGCTGGTGAATTGGATGGAAGAACGCGGTCGTTGGGGACTTCAGCGTGTACCTGATGGATTAAGGGTAAGTTATACAACCAACATGCCTGAAACCAACCAGGCTGCCAACCAATTGTTCACCGCTAGCGGTTGGAAGTGGGCACGCCAAACACGCATTATGCGAATCGAAATGACTGAAATGCCCTCTTTGCCGGTTCTTCCAGCAGGAATTGAGATCCGTGCTGTCATGCCAGGCGAAGAAAAGCCAGTTTTTCAGGCGATGCAGGAATCCTTTTTGGATCACTGGGGCTCGGTCAACGAACCCTTCGAAGTGTATTTCGAACGAATGATGGGTTATGTAACCCACACGAAGGATTTTGATTACAGCCTTTGGTTTGCTGCCTACGAAAATGATGATGTTTGCGGCACAGCCATGAATATTCCTTCGGTGCCAGAAGATGCGGATATGGGGTGGGTAAACACCCTGGGCGTCCGGCGGCCATGGCGGAAACGTGGAGTAGGATTGGCGCTGCTGCAACATACCTTCGGCGAATTTTACCAACGCGGCAAGCATAAAGTTGGATTGGGAGTGGACGCACTCAGCCTGACTGGTGCGACCCGCCTCTATGAACGGGCTGGGATGAAAATCCTGCGGGCCTATAACGTTTACGAGAAAGAAATCCGGGCTGGGATTGAATTGGTAACCCAGTCGATTGCGGCGTAGCGCAAGCTCGTCTGCCGGCCCGGTGACCTGTAACTGGAGGGAACGATGTTTTCAACCACACCTGTGAATCATCCTCCCGTCCGTGCCGTCATCTGGGACCTGGACGGGATTGTTGTGCAGATCAATGAAAACAATGACGCGATGTCATTTGCCGATCTGGAATCCTTGACTCAGTTCATTCTTGCATTGTGCCAGCAATACCAGATTGCCATTATGACGCGCCGGCTGTTGGATCTGCCTTTACAATCAGGCTACTTTGATCAATATCTATTTCCATTTGGGAATCGAAGGTCAGACGATTATCTACCTGCTTTACATTGGCTCAAGGTTCAACCTTGCCAATCTGTGATCATCGGTATAAACCTGCAGCGTTTGAGCAATGCGGCCCAGATGGGAATGCAAACAATTTGGTTCCGCAACCCGCGCCAGGCGGTTGGTGAATTGCTTCCGCTCTTGGCTGAGTCATTGGCTGTGTAAAGGTTTTGGAAAAGTGAACCACGCTCTATTGAAATGGCGGCCATCCGGCCGCCATTTTTCTTGATTTATTTCTGCCGATCTCAAGGATCCAGGCCTGGCATGATATACTTGAGGCCGAAATCCATCGGAGGATCCTGATTGACTGATCTGAATTACAACATCCGGGCAGTTATTTTCGACCTGGGCGGCGTGTTGCTCCGAACTGAAAATCCCCAGCCGCGTCTGGATCTTGCCAAACGCTACGGCCTTACCAGAAATGATCTGGAAAAGCTGGTATTTGCCAGTGAGATCAGTTTGCAGGCTGAAGTTGGAGCGGTTGCTCCTCAGGCAGTTTGGAATCATGTTCAAAAAATATTGCGTATAGCTGATGATGAAATGCCTGCATTTCAAGATGCTTTTTGGGCAGGCGATCGGCTTGATGGGGATTTGCTGCGGTTTGTGAATTCTTTGCGCGGGAGCTACCGAACTGTACTGCTGAGCAATGCCTGGGCTGATATGCCTAAAAACATTGCGCAGCGGTTTGGAAAGCTGGATGCGTTCGAAATGCAGGTTTTCTCAGCGGAAGTAGGGGTGCGCAAACCCGCCCCCGAAATATTCCACATGGTGTTGGACTTGCTGGGTGCTGACCCTGAAGAGGCTGTGTTTGTTGATGATTTTAATGAAAATATCCTGGCTGCCCGTAAACTGGGGTTGAGGACAATCCTATTTACGAGTGCTCATCAAACGCGTCAGGACCTGGTTACCTTGCTTGGAATGGAATCCAGCTAGGTATGGGAGAAATGGTTAAAACCGTTGCGGTGGTGGCGGATACCCATGTGCCGGACCGGGTTGGAGTTCTGCACCCTGATTTGATCGCTTCATTAATAATGGTAAGACCTAATTTAATCCTTCATTGCGGCGATATCTGTACGCCTGGTGTTTTGGATGCATTGCGGCAAGTGGCACCGGTTGAAGCCGTGCGGGGAAATCGCGACTGGTTGTTTGTGGGGGTCCTCCCAAATGTCAGGCACCTGGAAATTAACGGGATCAATGTAACGCTCTTACACGGTCATGGTTCTTTTCTTGATTATTGGATTGATAAGTGGCGCTACATCAGGCATGGTTATAGTTTTAAACGGTATACCCGCATGGCACGGAAGGTCGCCAAGAACACAAAGGTATTTGTATTTGGGCACACTCATCACCCTGAATGCGTATGGGAAGACAATGTGTTAATGTTCAATCCAGGCTCAGCCAGTGTCGGCCCGAATCGAAATGGTTTTCCTTCCTTCGGAATTTTGAAGTTTTACGAGAATGACATCGTGGAGGGAAAGATTCAATCGTTAGGCAGTTTGAGGTGGGATGGTAAGGATTGGTCCAATGTTGGATGAATGTAACCAATTTCTTGACTGAATAAATTCTATTTGATATAATCACCATTTGCGCGTATAGCGTCTGTGCTTGGTATTGAGGTATAGATTCTTTTTCCCTGCCGGGCAAAAAACCAGGAGAAAGATATGTCATCTGTTCTGCCGACGAAGAATTATGCTCGCATCCCGGTCGTTTTTGAACTACCGGATTTGATCGAGGTTCAACTCGATTCGTTCAAGCGGCTGAAAGCCGAATCATTAGCAGATTTATTCGATGAAGTATCACCCATCGAATCTTATAACAAGGGCATGAAGCTCTTTTTCCCGGGCAAATCGCCGGAAGCGAAGCAGTGGGGGCTGAAATATTGGTTCTCCGATCCGAAGCATACCATGGAAGAATGCGTCGAACGGGATCTGACCTATGCCAGCCCATTATATGTTTCTGTCTTATTAGCCGGTCCCGAGATTGCTGAACCGGTCAAATCGGACATCTTCCTGGGCGACTTCCCAGAGATGACTGATAAGGGTACGTTCATTATTAATGGTTCTGAACGGGTTGTGGTTTCGCAGCTCATCCGGTCGCCAGGCGTGTATTTCGAAGCGCCTGTGGATCGTGCCACCGGCCACCGTCTGGCGATGGCAAAATTAATCCCCGATCGCGGCGCGTGGATGGAATTCGAAACCCGCAAGAACGATTATCTAATTCTCAAATTCAACCGCAAGCGCACTGTTCCCATTACCATCTTCCTGCGTGCATTGGCAGCCATTGATGATGGCCTGGCTGATTCGCCCATCAAGGAAGGAACGGATGAGGAACTGATCGCGCTTTTCCAGGATGTGGACAACAATCCTGACCGCCAGTTGATTGCATCAACCTTGCGCCAGGAACCGGTCTGGGATCTCAGCAGCGGAATTTCCATTGCTGAAGCAGCGTTACTGGAGTTTTTCAAACGCATGCGCCCTGGCGACCCGGCCACGCTCGAAAATGCCCGCCAATTCATGGAGGAACAGCTTTTCGACCAGCGGCATTATGATTTGGAACGGGTTGGGCGGTATAAACTAAACCAAAAACTTGATTTGAACGATCACATTCCGATGACGCATCGAACCGTATCCCGGTGGGATATCGTCTATTTGCTGCGCCGCATGATCCTCATTAATAATGAAAAAGAGGATAAGGATGATATCGATCATCTTGGCAACCGCCGGGTCAAGACCGTCGGAGAACTCATCCAAAACAAACTGCGCATCGGTTTGCGCCGCATGGAACGCGTAATCAAAGAACGCATGTCGATCCGCGATCAGGACCAGGTTTCACCGGTCAGCCTGATTAACATCCGGCCTGTTGTGGCTGCCTTGCGCGAATTCTTTGGCTCCAGCCAGCTTTCTCAATTCATGGACCAGACCAACCCGTTGGCAGAACTGCGCCACAAACGCACATTGTCGGCGCTTGGACCTGGCGGCTTGCGGCGTGAACGTGCCGGTTTTGATGTGCGCGATGTGCACCATTCGCACTACGGCCGAATTTGCCCGATCGAGACTCCTGAAGGTCCGAACATCGGTTTGATTGGTCGTCTGGCGTCTTATGCCCGTGTAAATGAATATGGTTTCATTGAAACGCCGTACCGCCGTGTCCTGCGCACCCTGGCAGGAGATGATCCTCGCCTGGAAGGCCGCAAGGTACGCGAAGATCTATCCAATACAGAAAAAGGCGAAGTCATTGTCCGCAAGGACGAGCGCATTACGGCAAAAATGTTACCGGCGATTAAGAAACTCGATCGCGCGTCCATTTTTGTCACTCCATTCGTCTCTGACGAGGTTGAATACCTATCCGCTGACGCGGAAGATAAGTTCGTCATTGCGCAAGCCAACACCCCATTGAACGAATTCCGCGAAATGGATGCTGAGCGCATATCCTGCCGCCACCATTCTGATTTCGTCATTTCAACCATGGACAGTGTTAACTACATGGATGTCGCACCGCACCAGGTGGTGGGCATTAGTGCGTCGTTGATCCCCTTCCTTGAGCATGATGATGCCAACCGTGCTTTGATGGGTTCGAACATGCAGGCGCAGGCAGTTCCCCTGATCGAACCTGATATTCCGCGGGTTTCGACCGGCATGGAAGGTTACGCCGCAATCGACTCGGGCCAGGTTGTGGTTGCTGAATCTGACGGAGACGTCCTTTCAGTGACCGGCCGCCAAATTACTGTCAGCAGCGATCATGGTTTGCGTATATATAAACTACGCAAATACCAGCGCTCCAACCAGAGTACCTGCATTGACCAACGTCCGGCAGTGATCAAGGGTCAGCGTGTTCACAAGGGCGATATCCTGGCGGATTCCTCGTCGACGGTGAATGGCAACCTGGCCCTCGGCCAGAACGTAGTCGTTTCATTCGTCTCCTGGGAAGGCGGCAACTTTGAAGATGCCATCCTGATTTCAGAACGCCTGGTGGAAGATGACCGCTTCACCTCGGTTCATATTGAGAAGTATGAAATCGAAGCCCGCGATACCCGTCTTGGCCCCGAGGAAATCACCCGTGACATTCCCAATGTTGGCGAGGATGCCATCAAAGATCTCGATGAACACGGCATTATCCGCATTGGCGCCGAAGTTGGACCGAATGATATTTTGGTTGGCAAAATCACTCCGAAGGGTGAAAAAGAACTGACCCCGGAAGAACGGCTTCTGCGCGCCATTTTTGGTGAAAAGAGCCGCGACGTGAAAGACACCTCACTGCGCATGCCGCACGGCGAGCGCGGCAAGGTTGTGGATGTCAAAGTCTTCACCCGGGAAGATAACTCCGACCTTTCAGCTGGTGTGGATATGATGGTCCGCGTCTCTGTGGCGCAGTTGCGCAAGATCACTGCTGGTGACAAGATGGCCGGCCGCCACGGTAATAAAGGCGTCGTTTCGCGCGTCATACCAGTGGAAGATATGCCTTTCCTGGATGATGGTACGCCGGTTGATATTATCCTCAATCCATTGGGCGTACCAGGCCGTATGAACATTGGCCAGGTACTTGAAGTACATTTGGGTTGGGCTGCTCTGCGCATGGGTTTCCGTGCGATAACCCCGGTGTTTGATGGGACCAACGAAGTTGAGATTGAGGCCGAGTTGGCTCGTGCCTGGATGATGGATCGTGCCTGGAAGAATACAGTCGATCAGGCTTGGGAATGGCTCAAGGATCAAGATTATGATCCTGAATCAATCAAAGACGACGATGAAGTTCGCCTGCTCTATATGGAACAATGGTTGGCAGATGAGGATGTTGATGTCTCGCGACTGGCAACCGATCTCATCTTCGCTCGTCGCGTGGTCCTGGAGAAGTGGTTAAAGGCCAATGGTTACAAACCGGAAGATTTGCTGCATTTTGAATCGGCCAAGGTTGGTTCACCGCAGCTTCAGGCGGTGGATCAAAGAGCTGTAATGGCCTGCTTACGCCTCTGGTTGACTGACATGGGCGAGGATATCGCGGCCCTAAAAGATGAAGAATTGCGACCTTATGCGGAAGACTATACTTCCCGCAGCGGTATTCCAATGCCGCTCCTGGGCAAGCAGAGGTTGCGCGACGGCAAGACCGGGCAGACCTACGACCAACCCGTGACTGTCGGTGTGATGACCATGCTCAAACTGCACCACCTGGTTGAAGATAAAGTTCATGCCCGTTCCACTGGCCCGTATAGTCTGGTAACCCAACAGCCGTTGGGCGGCAAGGCGCAATTTGGCGGTCAGCGGTTTGGTGAAATGGAAGTGTGGGCATTGGAAGCCTACGGCGCGGCTTACACCCTGCAAGAAATGCTCACCGTCAAATCGGATGATGTGCAGGGCCGCGTAGCAACTTACGAAGCCATCGTCAAGGGCGACCCCATCGAAGAGCCCAGCCTGCCGGCCGCTTTCCGCGTGTTGGTGAAGGAATTGCAAAGCTTGGGCCTGGCTGTGGAAGCCGTGATCGAAAACGACGAAGTCATCCGCTTTGGCAAAGATGAAGAACGCGTCCATCCGCCAAAGCTGGAAACAGGCCTTTTGGGCCTGGGCGAGGAATTTGGCGACCTTGGGTAAAGTCGAAACTGCTTGACGCTCCCATACCCTGATGATATAATCGCCTTTCGTTGCCCTTACCATCTGCAATTCTCATGGACACAAGGTGAGGCCATCATTGCTGGCGATGGCCTCGCTGCTTGGGAAAACAAGGCAAAATACGTAGCAAGTTCATTTTTCGGAGGCGAAAGAAAGTGCCCACAATCAATCAATTGATCCGCAAAGGTCGTGAGACCAAGAAGGCTAAGAGCAAGTCGCCCGCGTTACAGTTCACGATGAACACCGTGAAACAGCGCCGCACTATGCAAGAAGCCGGCGCACCGCAGAAGCGCGGTGTTTGCACCGTGGTTCGCACCATGACACCCAAGAAACCGAATTCGGCGCTGCGCAAGATCGCCCGCGTGCGTCTGACCAACGGGATCGAAGTCACTGCCTATATCCCTGGCGAAGGCCACCAGCTTCAGGAGCACTCGGTTGTGCTCGTCCGCGGTGGTCGTGTCAAAGATTTGCCGGGTGTGCGCTACCATATTGTTCGTGGTACCTTGGATACAACTGGCGTTGCCAAACGTGGTCAGGCGCGCTCGAAGTATGGCTCCAAGAAAGCCAAGAAATAATTCTGTTCTTTAGTCCTTCAATTGGAGAAGTTTAATGCGTCGTACTACTCCAGAAAAACGGGTTGTCCCACTCGATTTTCGTTACAACAATATTTACGTCCAGACTTTTGTTCATCATATCATGCGCCGCGGTAAGAAAAGCACGGCCATTCGGATGATGTTCGGAGCCTTGGATATCGTGCAAGACAAATCCGGCCGTGATCCTGTCGACGTTCTTGAACAGGCTCTGAAGAATGTAGGTCCAGTGATGGAAGTCCGCCCCCGCCGTGTCGGTGGCGCTACCTACCAGGTCCCGATGGAAGTACCATCCGATCGACGGATGGCATTGGGTATGCGCTGGATCATTGATGCCGCCCGGGCTCGCACTGGCAAATCATTCTCGGAGAAACTCTCTGCTGAATTACTTGATGCTGCCAATAACCAGGGTACTGCGGTTCGCAAGCGCGAAGAGACCCATAAAATGGCCGAAGCCAACCGGGCCTTCTCGCATTACCGCCTGTAAACAGGACTGGTTTGAAAGCATTATAGGTGCATGATGGCTCGTAACTATCCGCTCGAGCGGTACCGAAACATTGGTATCATAGCTCACATCGACGCTGGCAAGACCACGACGACTGAGCGTATTCTGTTTTATACCGGTAAGACTTACCGGATTGGCTCAGTCGACGATGGTACCACCGTGACGGATTGGATGGCCCAGGAACGTGAAAGGGGCATCACCATTGTATCTGCCGCAGTTTCCGCTGAATGGAGAGGCTATCAGATCAATGTGATCGATACCCCGGGACACATCGATTTCACCGCCGAAGTACAGCGCTCTCTGCGCGTACTGGATGGTGGGGTGGTCGTTTTTGATGCCGTTCAGGGCGTTGAGCCGCAAAGCGAGACTGTCTGGCGACAGGCAGATCGTTATGGCGTTCCGCGCATCTGTTTTGTCAACAAGATGGACCGGGTAGGCGCTTCCTACGATCGCACAATCGAATCAATTCGAACCCGCCTGGCCGCAAATCCGCTGCCCATGCAGATACCGATAGGCAGCGAATCGAGCTTCCGCGGCGTGGTTGACCTGTTGACGATGCAAGCCATCTACTGGGAAGATGAACAGGGCCGCGAGCCGCGTACCGCTGAAATCCCCGATGAACTTCGCGAAGAAGCTGAAGCCCGGCGGGCTGAACTGGTCGAGAAGATCGCTGAACACGATGATGAATTGATCGTCAAGTATCTCGAAGGCGAGGAAATCAGCATCGATGAACTAAAGGCAACCTTGCGCAAGGCAGTCATTGCCTATAAAGCTTCTCCGGTTTTCTGTGGTTCATCTCTTCGCAATAAAGGCGTTCAGCCTATTTTGGATGCAGTCATCGATTATCTGCCTTCACCAATCGATATTCCCCCTGCACGGGGCATCCGACCTTCCGACGGCAGCGAAATTGTGTGCCCGACAGATGAGAATGAACCGCTAAGCGCTTTGGTGTTCAAAATCGTCAGCGATCCATATGTGGGCCGCCTGGCTTACTTCCGGGTATATTCCGGAAAGATTGTCCAAAGCGAAATGGTTTACAACTCGGTAAAAGGCCGCCGGGAACGCATTGGCCGTTTACTGCGCATGTATGCCGATCGACGCGAAGACGTAACCGAAGTGCTGGCAGGCGATATCGGTGCCGTGCTTGGTTTGAAGGAAAGCTTCACGGGCGATACGCTTTGCTACGAAAAATCGCCGGTTGTACTGGAGAATATCACATTCCCCGAACCGGTCATTTTTGTGGCCATCGAACCCAAAACGACAGCCGACCAGGAAAAAATGGACGAGGCACTTCACCGCCTGTCGGAAGAAGATCCGACCTTCCGCGTCCACACGGATGAATCGACCGGCCAGACCATCATTTCTGGCATGGGCGAGCTTCACCTTGATATCCTGGTGGATCGCATGTTGCGGGAATTCCGCGTACAGGCAAATGTCGGCCGCCCGCGTGTTTCCTACAGGGAAACCATTACCCGACCGGCCATTAAGGTCAACTATAAATACGCAAAGCAATCCGGCGGGCACGGCCAATATGGACATGTCGTTTTCGATATGATCCCTGGCGAGGCTGGGTCCGGCGTGGTTTTTGAAAATAAAATCTCCGGCGGGTCCATTCCAAAAGAATACATCCCGGCCGTTGAAAAAGGTGTCAAAGAAGCTGCCGAAACAGGCGTTTTGGCTGGTTATCCGGTAGCTGATCTCAAAGTGACACTGACAGATGGTTCATACCACGAAGTGGACTCTTCTGAAATGGCTTTCAAGATGGCGGCGATTTTTGCCTTCAAAGAAGGCTTTCAAAGAGGCAGTCCCGTCCTGCTTGAACCCATCATGAAGGTGGAAGTATTAATGCCGGCAGAATATTTGGGTGACGTGCTGGGTCAATTGAGCGCACGCAGGGCGATCATTGAGGGCACCGAGGTTCGTCCATCGAACGCTCAGGCAGCGCATGCCCAGGTTCCGCTGGCAGAAATGTTTGGTTATGCAACCGAGTTGCGTTCAGCGACGCAGGGCCGTGGTGTTTTCACCATGGAGTTTGACCATTATTCCCCCGTACCGACTTCGGTTGCGGATAAGATCCTAAATCGCTGACGATTTTGTACTAACGAAGGAATTTTTACAAGGGAGATAGTTCCAATGGCGAAGCAGAAATTTGACCGCAGCAAGCCGCACATGAATATCGGGACCATGGGGCACATTGACCATGGGAAGACGACATTGACGGCGGCGATCACGAAGTGGTGTGCGTTACGGGGTCTGGCGGATTACCGGGCGTAT
>DATMYV010000015.1:0-98555 GCA_035560795.1 Longilinea sp. | reverse complement strand
TCTTAGAATTATGACAGTTTCATATCAGGATTCTCTCAAACCTGAAAATAAAAGCTGGTAGGGAATAAAACCAGCCCCTCCTGAAGTCTGGAAGGACTGGATCAAATCAGAGTCAAATTCCTTCGCGATTATGCTTCGTTTATGAAAGAGACATTTGGTTGTCCCAATACGCCCGCTTTTTCCATCGCTGCCTTTAGCTCCGGAGAATGGGCGAATTTTTGAGCGTTTGCAAGTGAATTCCACTTATTTATGGTGGTTATCATGCTCGGGTTGCTCGCGTCGCGATAAACCTGGGCTGAAAGTTCACCGGAAGCGGTGCGTAAATCGATAGAAGAATCAAATACTTTTTTCCACGCCGCAAAGTCTTTTACCTGATGTTGAATTAACATACTTGCCATGATTATTTCTCCTTTTGTAGTTTGTTGCTGAAAAGAATTAGTCAGCAATCATAGGAATAAAATAGATAATTTATACCTATAATATCTACAATATACCCCTATCTTACTATTCAATTATGAGAATGGTATGTGTACAATCTTGTGTGTTTAATAGCTAAACCGTCATTGGGCATCCGACCGTCCCATATTGCCAGGGTCAATATAATATTTATATGAAAATTAACGATCCTGAAAATTGTATCTGTATAGATGTTTCGATGTGACAAGCCAAAATCACTCGTTAGCCCTTTGTCAGGCCGCTAGATTATGCCGGTTTTACTTGCCAATCGGAGTTATTTCTTTTCGTTATCGTTCTTATCAAGCAACTGACGACGCCGTTTGAGAGCGCGCCAGGTCAGGAATGCGCCAGCCAGGGCGCCAAAAATATAACCGTAAGGCGGCAGCAGGGTGCCAAATACCACGGCACACAAAACGGTCAGTCCGATCCCGAGCAGAGCGTCAATCCAATTCACAGGCAAATTATACCGCGTTGCGGGATGAAGAAAGGGTTTTGAAGATAGAGTCGAATTCCGCGGCTGGACAGGGAATTTGAAATTATCCACCGAACGCCGTCAGAAAAGCCGGCACCCAAAATTTTCCGAAGTGCAAGGGGAAGGTGGTCAATGCAAAACTGGCAATCAACATCAAGGCGCTAATGGCTAATAAAAAGTAATCGCGCCGTTGGAATTTGAGCTCATACAACCATTCGCGCGGGCGGGTGCCAAAACAACGCAGATCCATGGCATTGGCGATATCTTCGCCAGCCAGGATGGAATTCATGGTTACCGGGATGACCAGCGGAGCGATGCGGGCGATTTGCTGGAAAATATTAGTGTTAAGACGTTCCAGTTCATATCCCCGGGCGCGCTGCGCGTCATACGTGGTGCTGAAATCCCGTCCAAGGGTGGGAACATAGCGGAAGGCCAATTCCATTGAATACGCCAGTTTATCCGGGATTCCGATCCTTCGAAAGGTCACGCCGTACAGACGCGGATCCATGGTAAAGGGAATAGCCAGAAACATAGCCGATATGCTGCCAATGCGAAGTACCTGGCAAAGCGCAAACCAGAGGCGATCATAGGTAAGTCCAAAATGCCAGAGGATGCCAAATGGCAAGGGGATACCATCCGGCCAGATCAAGCGTCCGCCCTCCGGAACGACCCCGCCAGCCCCGCCGCCTGTGATCAGCGTATTGATCACAATCATGGTGAAAAGCAAAATGCTGACCAGCATCCAACCGCGTTTGGTCTCGCTCCAACGCGTGCGGCCGGAGAAATACCACAGGAAAGAGAGGACAAAGAAAAACAGCAGAAAACGCGCATCCCAAAACATGGTGACGGAAAATAGAAATGCAAGGGAAAAAATCCAACGCGTACGCGGATCAAAGCTTTCCATCAGGCTGTGGTGTGAATGGTAGCGCCAGGTAATGATCATTGGAGATCCTGAAAATCGAAAAGGTGTTGCTGGCGGCCGGCAGCAGGGAAATTACTGCCGGCCGCAAATCTGGCCAAAAAAAGACGCGGTTTACCGGCCGGAACGGGAGACAACCGCGTCGTAAGCAATCATCAACAGCGGCACCAGGATCAGTCCATTGATCAGGTTCGGAACAACGGATGGTATGAAATTGCCAACCAGCACCGTCTTCATATCTGCACCCGACACCCACATTTCGGAAAGGGAGGCAATGCCCATACCCACCACAATGCCGATGACACAGAAGATCTCCGCTTTGAGAATGGATTTGCCCGACTTATAGCTGACGATGGACGCTGCGATCAAGCCGGGGATAAGGCCCATGATGCCGTTTCCAAGGTCCCACCACGGCCAGAAGCCGTAGCCGGCTATCTGGTCGCTGATGAAATTGCCCAGAAAACCGGAAATGAAACCGACGATAGGGCCAAAGGCAACGCCGAAGAACATCGGAATGACCACGGCCGGCCGGAAGGAAACGTTCCCTGCACTGGGTATCTGCAGGGCGTTGGTGGCTAATGCCAGCACTGCATACAGCGCAGCACCGATGGCCGCATAGACAACCTCGCGCGTTCCGAACTTCCATAACGATTTGCTTTTCATCTTTCCTCCTAGGGTTGGAAAATGAGGGATAATTCGCTTTCTCCGGCAAAATTGGGCCGCAGAAAGTTAACCGCCTAATATATTAACCAATCATATGGGCCAGCGTTTCGGCACGGTAAAAAGCTCCCGTATGAGGATAGTGACGCAAATTCAGGTTGAGCAAAGAGGTTGGCAGGACCCGCGAGGAGCGCAGCAGGTGTTCATCTTTCATGACCTCAAAGGGCGTGCCGTCCGCGACCAATTTGCCGTTGTATACCAATAGCACGCGGTTGGCGTAGATGACTGCCAGGTCGACATCGTGTGTGATAAACAGGACAGAGTCAAAACCGGGCATTTGCAGGATGCTGTCCATGAAGGCTTTGTAGTTCCAGTAGTCCTGTCCGGCGGTGGGCTCATCCATCATCAGGATGCGTGAGCGCATCGCCAACACCGCGGCGATGCTGATGCGTTTTTGCTGGCCAAAGGAAAGTGCCAAAGGTGGCATTTTGAGTTCGCTTTTCAAATTGACCGTCTCGATGGCCCAATTCACATCCTGCCGAATGGTTTCGGCCGAGTGCTTGAGGTTCTTTGGGCCAAATGCCAGTTCATCTTCCACTGTCTGGGCAAATAGCATCTGTGAAGGACTTTGAAAAACATACCCGATGGTATTGGAAGCCTGTGCGACGCTGATCTTATGGGTGTCCTGCTCTTCCAAAAATACCCGGCCGCTGGTGGGTTTCAATAACCCCAGTGCATGTTTGACCAGCGTTGTCTTTCCGGAGCCGTTGTGCCCGAGGATGGCAATGATATCTCCCTGGTGGATGGTGAAATCGACGCCTTTCAAAACCTCCGGGAGATCCGGCGCATAGCGGAAATGAACGTCTTCGAATTTAACCAGAGCTTCACGCCCGGCCGGTGTAAGGGCAGGCTGATAGGGCTGGACTTCATCCAATTTGGCGCGCTCCACCACCACTTCAGCGGGCAGCCGGATGCGGTGGTAATCGACCACCTTCATCAACCCTTCCACATCGCCGTAATAGGTCGCTTTGCCGTCTTCCATGTATAAAACAATATCAGGATGGATGGCAAGCACATCCTCAACGCGGTGCTCGACAATCATGACCGCGATGCCTTCATCTGCCAACTGGTGGAAGATTTGAAGCGCTTCCTGCGCGGAAGCCGGGTCGAGGCTGGCCAGCGGTTCATCCAACAAAAGGATCCTGGGGGCCATGGCCAGCACGCCGGCCAGGGCGATCTTTTGTTTTTCACCGCCGGAATTGCCGAAAGTCTCGCGGTCGCGCAGGTAGAGGATACTTAACCGTTCCAAAGCTGCGTCTATGCGCCGCAGCATTTCGTCCCGCGCCACCGCGAGGTTTTCCAATCCAAAGGCCACTTCATTGATCACGTAGCTGCCCAGGATTTGCCGTTCGGGGTCCTGCAGCAGTGTACCGACGGTTTGAGAGATTTCGGCCATCTCCATTTCAGCGACTGATTTTCCAAACAGCCGAATCTCGCCGTTCATCTCGCCGCCGTAGGTGTTTGGAATTAGACCGTTGATGCAGCGCATCAGCGTCGTCTTCCCGCAGCCGCTGGAGCCGGCAATGAGCATAATCTGGCCGGGATGCAATTCGAAACTGATATGATCGATGGCAGGTTCTTCCCGTCGCCGGTAGCGGAAGGTCAAATCTTTGACAACCAGGGGAAGCTCGCTCATTGCAGCCCGGATGGAATGAGAATTTCGATGACATCGCCGAGTTTCGCCCCCAGGCGGGCCGCAGCACTGCCGTTGACGACGGCAATTTCGATGAACCCTTCGCTGTCAACGACTGCAACCAGGTCACCGGGGTTTCTCTGCCCGTAGGAAGCAATTATGCCGGAAACCTCGGCCTTGCCAAGCCTCAGGCGAACATCCCTGCGCCCGCCCAGCAGATTGGCGTTCAGATCGGTGGTGATGTTGCCAAAGGCATCGATCACCGTGACATGGGCGATCCAGCCATTTTCAGTTCGTTCAGGCTGCGCAATTTCCAGCAAGACAGGATCGGTGAATGGTGAACCCAATTTTTCCAAAGGCACGCCATTCGCCATGTGCGCGGCAACAGGCGCAAAAATATCGCGGCCATGGAAAGTCCGACTGATGGTTGGAAGCCAGTATTCGGGCTGATTCAGATGGATCAGCGCAACGGGTTGTTTATCTTTTTCAGCTGTTTGAATGAGAAGCGTGAAGAGGCCGTTGTCTGGTCCGACGACGTATTGATCGCCAAGACGGGCTGCCATCGGCCGGCGCTGGGTGCCAACTCCAGGGTCAACCACCGCGATGTGAATACTGCCGGCCGGAAAAAAGGGTACAGTGCGCCAGAGCGCAATGGCCGCTGTGAAGATATCCTGCGGCGGCACGTCGTGGGTGATATCCGCAATCTGTGCCTGCGGGCAGATTTTCCAGATGACACCCTTCATGGTGCCGACGAAGCCGTCTTTTTGGCCGAAATCGGTGGTAATGGAGATGACGGACATGCCATTGCCCTTTTTACGTAATTTTATTCACCTTGTCTGATTATATATCAAGTATTGGTAGAGTTACATTGGACAGGGTCCGTCAGGGAGATATTATTTAGGAAATGCTGCAACCATGCCGGCAATTAACTTCCGTGATAATCCATTCTTGAAATGCTATAATTTCCACTTATGAGATACGAATCGATCCATACCCTGCAAATCCCTAAAATCGGTTTTGGCACCTGGACAATCGGCGGCACCAGCAGCCCGGATTTAAGCAGTGATGAACGCTCCATCGCGGCGCTGCGATCTGCCCTTGAAATCGGCTATTCTCATTTCGATACCGCGGAAAGTTATGCGGCGGGGCATGCCGAGGAGTTGCTCGGGAGGGCCATCAGGGATTCGAATGTATCGCGTGAGGAACTATTCATCACCTCCAAGGTATCTCCTGACCATTTACAATACACGGATGTGCTGCGCTGTTGCGAGAACAGCTTGTGTCGATTGCAGTTTGATTATCTTGATTTGTATCTGATCCACTGGCCCAGATTAGGGATGAAATTATCAGAAACCTTTCGAGCTCTCAACGAACTTGTGAGGATGGGAAAGGTAAGACATTTAGGCGTCAGCAATTTCAATCTGAAGTTGCTCAAACAGGCAGCAGCCCTTTCGGAAACGCCCTTGTTGACCGACCAGGTCTCTTTCTGCCTGCCAGACCAAACGTATGTAAAGAACGGCGTGTTGGAATATTGCCAGCAAAACAATATCCTGCTGACCGCCTACAGCCCGGTAAAGCATCGTTATGTTGCCGGAAACAAGGTATTAAAAAGCATTGCCCAATCGCGTGGCGTTTCATCCCACCAGATCGCGTTAACCTGGCTTACAACGCAGCCGCGCGTGATCACCATTCCAATGTCAATCAATCCGCAACATCAAGCTGAGAATTTCGCCGCGGCTGATATTGTTTTGAGCGATATAGAAATGGCGCAGCTATCCGGCAGCGGATGATGCCTCTGCTTATTGGCTCCAGCACCTCGATTGTGTGAGAATATCAAAAACTGCTCACGAGTAGTTCAATCAGCAATCAGAAATCAGCAATCAGAAATTCTTTTGTGCCCCCAGCGAGGTTCCCTCTTCGTGGGCAGGCGAACTCGCGTTTTGACCCCTGCACCTCGATGGTGTGAGAGGGCCAATCTGCAATTAACAATCCAAAATTCTTCTTGTGCCCCCAGCGAGGTTCGAACTCGCGTTTTGGCCTTGAGAGGGCCACGTCCTGGGCCACTAGACAATGGGGGCGGTCGATGAACGGCGAAATTTTATCATGCCTTAAGATGCGTGTCAACCAAACCTGGAGGCGGTGGTCGACTGGGCTTTCAGGCTTTATAGTGAACGGCCTTCATTGACTCACACAATGACAAGTGCTATCATTTTAGGACATCATTTCATTCATTCCGCACCTTAACATTTTTTGGGGAGTCATTATTATGAGCATAGATTTCATTTTTCGTTTAATTGGCATGATTGTTTTTGCAATTGTTGGTGTCATTTGGGGCACTCACCTGGGCCGTCTGGCAATCGGTCCTGGGGTGACAAATTTTACCGTCGAGCAATATGCCTTCACCATCGGATTGGTGGGCGCGCTGGTTGGCCTGATCCTTACCCCCATTTTCACCACCCGGCCCGTGCGTGCATTGCGGGCATTGTTGGGGCGCGTGTCGGCGCAAACTCTGTTTGCTGCGTTTGCCGGCGTCATCGCGGGACTGTTAGTCGCCGCGCTTTTGGCGTTCCCTATCTCGCTTCTGCCGGATCCTTTTGGAAATATTTTGCCATTTGTAGGGGTACTGATATTTGGTTATTTGGGCGTGTCCGTTTTTGTGATGCGCCAGTCTGACCTGTTCAATGTTTTTTCTGCGATTTCTGGCAAAGGCGCCAGCGGAAGCAGCACAGAAATGCGCGGACATGATGCCAGCTTGAACTGGGCTGACAGCCGGACCATTCTGCTTGACACCAGTGTAATCATTGACGGACGGATCGCCGATATTGCCCGAACGGGTTTCCTGCCGGGTGCTTTGCTCATCCCGCATTTTGTGCTGGCTGAATTGCAATACATCGCCGATTCAGCCGACAGCCTGCGCCGGCAGCGCGGTCGGCGCGGCATGGAAGTGCTTTCTGTTCTGCAAAAAGAGCCCTCCATCCCGGTGCGGCTGACCGATATTGACGTGGAGGGCGTGCGCGAAGTGGATGACAAACTGGTTATTCTGGCGCGACAATTAAAATGCCCCATTCTGACCAACGATTACAATCTGAATCGGATTGCCGAACTGCAAGGCGTATTGGTGCTGAACGTAAACGAGCTGGCAAATGCGGTCAAATCCGTGTTGCTGCCGGGCGAAACCCTGGGCATCAGAGTCATCCAGGATGGCAAGGAATCCAATCAGGGCGTTGGTTATATGGACGACGGTACCATGGTGGTGGTGGAAAACGGCCGCGAATATATGAACCAGGAAATACCTGTTACGGTCACAAAGGTGCTGCAGACGGCTGCCGGGCGGATGATTTTTGCGAGGCCGGAAGATCGCTAAAGGCAATCACGAAAGGATAGCGCAATGACTTTGAGAATCTACAACACATTGACCCGCCGCAAGGAGGAATTCACTACCCTTGAGCCGAATAAAGTCCGAATGTACGTTTGCGGTCCGACGGTATACAACAAAGCTCATGTCGGGCATGCCATGTCGGCATTGGTGTTCGATATCATCCGGCGCTATCTGATCTTCCGCGGTTTTGAAGTCAAACACGTCATGAATTTTACCGATGTGGATGACAAAATCATTCTGCGCGCCAACCAGGAGGGTGTAGATCCTTTTCATTTGGCTGAGGGTTATATCCGCGAATTCGCGCAGAATTTACAGGATCTGAATGTTTTACCCGCCTCGATCAATCCCCGTGCCACTCAGGAGATTCCGCAAATCATCGCGATGATTGAAGGATTGGTCGAGAGGGGGTATGCCTACCCGGCTGGCGGCGACGTGTATTTTCGGGTGGAAAAGGACCCCAATTACGGGCACCTCTCTGGCCGCCGGCTGGATGATATGCAGGCTGGCGCGCGCATTGAAATTGACGAACAGAAGGAAAATCCGATGGACTTTGCCCTGTGGAAGGCTGCCAAACCTGGCGAGCCAGCCTGGCAGAGTCCATGGGGTTTGGGGCGTCCCGGCTGGCATATCGAGTGCTCGGCCATGAATCTGCACCACCTCGGCGAACAGATCGATATTCATGGTGGCGGCAATGACCTGGTCTTCCCGCACCACGAAAATGAAATCGCGCAGACTGAGAGTCTGACCGGCAAACCTTTCGCCCGCTACTGGGTTCACAACGGCATGCTGCAGCTGGGCGGCGAAAAGATGTCCAAATCGCTGGGCAACCTGGTGACCATCGAGGATTTCCTGGCCAAACACAGCGCGGATACGCTGCGTTTCATGGTCCTCAATTCCGGCTACCGCGGACCGCTGACCTTCAATGATGATGTGATTGATCAGGCCGAAAAGGGCGTCGATCGCCTTTCTTCAGCATTAAAACCAGCCTTGCCAGGTGCAAAGGGTGCTCCGCAAGCCAGCCTGGAAAGTCTGGCAGCTCAGTTGACAGCCAGTAAACAGGCATACGGCGAGTCGATGGACGACGATTTCAATACTGCCGGTGCGATGGCCTCGCTGTTTGAACTGGTACGGGCCATCAACCAGGCGCGTGCCGACGGCGCCGATGCCCCACAATTAAAAACCGCACAGGATAAGCTGCATCTGCTGGCAGGCGTTTTGGGTCTGACCCTGCAAAAGGAAACGCAAGGCGGCGGTGAAGCTGGCGTTTTCATCGATTTACTGCTGGATGTGCGCGTTGAACTGCGCAAACAAAAGTTGTGGGCACTCTCGGATCTGGTGCGTGACAGATTAAAGGAATTGGGCGTATCCATTGAAGATTCGAAAGAGGGCAGCACCTGGCATTTTGATTAGGATGGAAAGACAGAAGGAGGCGATGCTTACTAACCATATGGCACCGCCTCTCTTTTCTCCAACCCTCTCTTTACTCGTTTGAAGATCGACTGGGAGCAGGCATGAAAGAATGGATCACTGGGCGAAATCCGGTTTATGAGGTGCTGCGCACCCGGCGGCGTGATGTATTCCGTTTGTGGGTGGCAGCCGGTGTGGAAGAAAAAGGCAAACTGACTGAAATTCTCCACCTGGCGGCAGAACGGAAACTGAAGGTCGAACGGGTGCCGCGCGGTCAAATCGATGGAATTGGCGAGCCTGGTTCGCAAGCGCAGGGGGTGGCACTGGAAACCAGCGGGTATCCGTATGTTGCCATGGCCGATATTTTCGAGCGTGCCCAGGAACGCAAGGAACCGCTCTTTGTGCTGGTGCTCGATATGATTCAAAATCCGCAAAACCTGGGAACGCTGCTGCGGACGGCTGAAGTGGTTGGCGTGCACGGCGTGGTGATCCCGCTGCGGCGGGCAGCCAGCGTCACACCGGCCGTGGTCCATGCCTCGGCAGGCGCAAGCGAGCATTTATTGGTGGCGGTTGCCAACCTGGCGCAGGTGATTGACGAGCTGAAAGAGGCCGGCGCATGGGTAATCGGTCTGGAGGGCGGCGAGGAAACACAATTGGCCAGTTCGGTGCGCCTTGATGGACCATTGGCTTTGGTGGTGGGAAACGAAGGCGAGGGCATGCGTTTGTTGGTGCGAAAAAATTGCGATGTGCTGATGCGCCTGCCAATGCACGGGCAGATTGACTCGTTGAATGCGGCGGTGGCGGGCTCGGTGGCGCTCTACCTGGCTCTGGCGGCGCGTGATAAGCACTAAGAAGCGGCAATTCTTTATGAACCGCCTTTTAATGGCGAGATTTATTACCTTCGAAGTGATATAATTTTCTCATACCAGTATGTAACCACCTATCATTGGAGTGAAAGGAAAAAGTATTATGATTATGATCAGCAAAGAGTTATGTGATGAGATCAATGCCCAGATCGGGCGCGAATTTGCAGCTTCACTGCAATATGTGAGCATCGCAACTTATTTCGATGGCAATGCGCTCAAAAAAGTGGCGGAATTATTCTACAAACAGGCCGCCGAAGAGAACGAACACGCGATGAAGCTGGTGAAATACATCGTCAATACCGGCAGCGAGGTGGTTATCCCGCCGCTGGCAGCTCCCAAGGCGAAATTCGCCACTGCAGAGGAAGCGATTGCGTTGGCTGTCAAGTGGGAAGAGGAAGTCACTGCCCAGATTAATCACCTGATGGATATCGCCGTCGCCAAGAAGGATTACCTTGGCCAACAGTTCCTGGCCTGGTTTGTCACTGAACAGCTCGAAGAAGTCTCGAGCATGCAGAATATGCTGCAGATTGTTCAGCGCGCTGGCGAGAAGAACCTGCTTATGCTGGAAGCCTACTTAACCCACGCTGATTGAGCGATTAATCCAAGAAAAAGTGCAGGCTGCCATACCTAAGGCAGCCTGTTTTATTGTCGGCGAGGGATTCTCCAGGGGGCTGGTATAATGAACCGATTTATCGATCGGATTATTTATGCGTATAGATTTACACGTACACGCCAGCAACCGGTCAGCCTGTGCAACCGATGATGAGGAAACCCAGATTCGGGCAGCCATGGCTGCCGGATTGGATGGACTGGCTTTCACCGACCATTTCAAACTGGTGCCGGAGCTGCGGCTGGCGGAATTAAGACGCGCTTACGCACCGTTTCGCATTTATTGCGGCGTCGAAATCACCGCCGGCAAGGAAGACTGGCTGGTGCTGGGCTTGCATGACCCGCGTCTGGAACGGAAGGACTGGGATTACCCCACCCTGTGGCGCTTCGTGCGGGGGCAGGGTGGTTTTATGGTGCTGGCGCATCCATTTCGGTATGCGTCCATTATTCATGCCGATCTGGCCCTTTACCCGCCGGATGCCATCGAGTCGCGCTCAAATAACACGCCGCGTCAGCGGGAGGGTGAAATCGGCGCGCTGGCTGAACGGTATCATTTGATTCAGCTTACGAATTCCGACGCCCATTCGAACGGCATGATTGGCGCATTCTGGAATGACTTGCCCGGCCAGGTGGCCGACGACCGGGAATTATTGGAAACACTGCACAGGCTGGCAGTGTCAGAAAATCAAACCACTCCCGCTGATTGACGGGAGTGGTTGTAAATGCTCTTAATATTACTGTTGAAGAAGGAACGCCCAGGCCAGCCACAGGCCGATCATGACCACGCCGATGCCAAAGCGAACGATGACGGACCAACCGCAGCCCATGGCCATGCTTTTGGTTGAATCGGCTGCTTTGCGCCAATCGCGCAGGCGGATGATTTCGACCACGAACAAGCCGATTAGGGCCAGGAACAGACCGCCAAAGGGCGGCAGGATCAGGCTGCCGATGACTCCGGCCGCCAGGGAGACGCCGATTGCCAGCCAACTGGCGCCGGTTTGTTTTGCACTGGCACCCATGAAGATATTGTCGATCACGCTGCCGAACAACATCAACACCGTCATAACGCCAAACAGGAGGCCGCTGGTCAGGTTGAAACCGGTGATCAACCCGTACGCCAAAGCTGCCACCCAGATGATCGTCAGACCGGGCAAAATGGGTATCACCAGTCCCAACAATCCGACCAGCATAAAGGCCAGCAGGATGAATTTGAATGCGATCGGGGCAATGGCTGCCATGAGAGAATCCTTCCGACCTTATTGGGCGCTGATAATTTCCACGCCGCCCATCCAGGGACGCAGCACATCCGGTACCACGATCGATCCGTCAGCCTGCTGGTAATTTTCCAGTACGGCGATGAATGTGCGCGGCAACCCCAACCCTGAACCGTTGAGGGTATGCACCAGTCGCACCTTGCCGCTGTCTGCCGGGCGGTATTTGATATTCGCGCGGCGTGCTTGAAAATCGCCGACGTTCGAGACTGACGATACTTCCAGCCATTCCCCGCAGCCCGGCGCCCAGACTTCCAGATCGTAAGTGATGCGGGCATTAAAGCCCAGGTCGCCGGTGCACAGCCGCACAATCCGGTAAGTGAGACCCAACCCGGCACAGGTCTGTTCAGCATCGGCCAGCATTTTTTCCAGCTCGTTGGCTGAGTCTTCCGGACGGCAGTAGATGTACATTTCGACCTTGTCGAACTGGTGCCCGCGTTTGATGCCGCGCACGTCGCGTCCGGCACTCATCTTCTCGCGGCGGAAACAGGGCGTGTAGGCGGTATAACGGACTGGCAAAACGGCATCCTCGAAGACATCCCCCATATGAATGCCGGTTAAGGGCACTTCAGCCGTTGGGACCCACCAGTAATCTTCATCTATGTCGTGATAAAGGTTATCGACAAATTTTGGCAGTTGGCCCGAGGCGAAGAGTGTATCCGCTTTGACCATGAAGGGCGTGTATTTCTCGCTGTAACCCTGGCGGATATGCAAATCGAGCATCCAGGAAATGAGGGCGCGCTCCAGGCGCGCGCCGGTGCCGTTAAGAACGTAGAAGCGTGAGCCGGTGATCTTGACTCCCTGTTCAAAGTCGATAATGCCCAGTTTTGGTCCCAACTCCCAATGCGGCAGCGGCGTAAAGTCGAATGTTTTGGCCTGACCCATGGTTCGAAGGACGATGTTTTCGTGTTCATCCTTGCCGAAGGGCGTGCTGGGATCGGGCAGGTTGGGAATGGTGGCAACCAGTTTGCCCAGGCTTTCCTCCACCGCCCGCACCTGATCATCCAGGGCTGCGATGCGGTCGCCAACCACGCGCATGGCCTCGATTTTGGTCTGCCGTTCAGCAGGATTCTTGCTCTTGCCGATCTCGCGCGACACGTTATTGCGTTCACCCTTGAGGGCTTCGGCTTCCACCAGAAGCGCGCGCCGGCGTGCATCCAAAGCCTGAATTTCGTCCACGATGGCTGTATCCATGCTGCGCAGTTTCAGCGCTTCACGGACGACCTCAGGCGTTTCGCGGATCAAATTGATGTCCAACATGGCTTTCCTTCCTTTCGGTGTGCACAAACAATACGCCCCCCAATCCTGTGCAGGACGAGGGGGGACGCTCGTGGTGCCACCTGCTTTTGCTGCTAGGCGAGGAAGTGAACGCGCAGCAGCCTCATTGGGGCGATAACGGATCCCGCCGGCCCTCTTACACCGTTCCAGCCGCGGCTGTTGCGGTCCTACGGGGGCTGCCCGCCTCAGGTGAAGCGCCGGGGTGGATTTCACCGGGCGACCTGCCAGCTCGCACCGTCCGCTGGCTCTCTGAAGGTTTGCCGGTTACTTATTCCCGGGCAGGGCAATGTACTTGCATTATACGCTGTGGCAGGTGGATGTCAAGAACCCGATTTTTTGCTACACTGAAGGCATGAACCCCGAATTGCAGTCGCGCATCAACTCCAAAGGGGAAGTAAGGGCCCAATCCGGCGGCGGGTGGGTTTTGACCCTGCGCTCCGGAGATGATAAACAATACCGTTGGGCGCAAGTGGACGATTACATCCCGTTGCCGCGCCGGAATTTCCGTTGGCGGGCTCCTTTACGTTTTAGCTTGCGCGCGCGGGTCAGCGAACCATCTGCGGCGGGAACCTGGGGTTTTGGCCTATGGAACGATCCGTTTGCGATGAACCTGTTAGGCGAGACCGCGCGCCGGCTGCCGGCATTACCCAACGCTGCCTGGTTTTTCTACGCCCTGCCGCCCAATTACCTGACACTGCGCGATGAAGCGCCTGGTCACGGTTTTCTGGCTCAAGTTTTCCGTTCACTACGCATCCCTTCGCTGCTGTTGGCGCCGGGCGGGTTGGCGCTGCCGCTGCTGGCCATGCGGGCAGCGGGACGGGCATTCCGCAGGGCAGCCCGCCGAATGGTCGCTGAAGATTCGGCCCGCGTCCATGTGGATGTGACCCAATGGCACGATTACGAATTGCGATGGCTGCCTGGAGAAGTGCGTTTCAAGGTCGACGGCAGCGAGCGCCTGGTCACGCCGCTTTCGCCGCGCGGGCCATTGGGACTGGTGATTTGGATTGATAACCAGTTCATGTCCTTTCCGCCGGACGGGCAGCTGCGCATGGGACTGCTGCCGGTCGAAAGGGATGCGTCGCTTGAAGTGCAAGATATCCAGATAGAATCAATCTGATAAATAAATTTCAGAGGCCGGCCAATGGTCGGCCTCAATAGGTAGTACGGATCAATAACTCTTCTATGCGAGCGCGGCAATTTTTATAGGATGATGATTTCCAAAATCAAGCCCAGGATCAACAGCGCGCCGAACTGCCGGTTGTGATAAAAAGACATGGCTGAGAACCACAACGGCCAGGCGTTGGGGTCGTAATCTGCCGGGCGTTCAGCCGGTTTGGGATTACGGTACATGGCCCACACCCGCGGCAGCGTGTGCAGCGCCAGCAGCACAATCAGCAGGAAGGGCGAGAAGAAACCGGTGATGACCAGGTAAACCACCACAGCATACATGGCAATAATCATCCCCATCACCGCATACCGTGCTGCTTTTTCACCCAGGATGACCGGCAGGGTGCGGATCTTTTTTGCCTGATCGGAGGCCAGTTTGTCAATATGCTTGCCGAACAGCACCGTGGTAGGGCCCAGGGCATAGGCCAGGCTGGCCAGTGTGACGTTCCAGTTCCATGCTCCGGTGATGACGAAATAACCGCCTCCGACCATCAATGGACCCCAAATGAGCACAACCGATATTTCACCCAGTCCGATGTACTTGAGCGGCCAGGTATAAAACAGCACAAAAACTGCTCCCGCTGCCATTAACAGCAGTGCGGTGGTGCCGCCGAAAATCACCAGCGGAATGCCAGCTGCGATGGCGATGACGGCGCTGAAGGCGATGTAGGCAAACATTTCGCGTTGGGTCATCAGACCCTGTTCGATGGGCTGCGGGCCGTACTGTGTGCGGAAGTAGTTATCCTTATCGACGCCGCGCTTGTAGTCGGTGAAATCGTTCACCAGGTTGTTGGTGGCGTGGGCAAACACCAGTCCCAATGCCAGCAGCGCCCAACGACCGGCGTTAAATTGTCCATCGCGCAGCGCGAATAACCCAGCCAGCGCGGCCGAGAAAAAAGTCATCAGTAATACCGCTGCCCTTGTAGAAATCAGCCAGCGTGCCACCACATCCAGACGCTGCCATTCTGCTTTATCGATGCGCGGAATGACCCGCAGCGCCTTCCACCACATACCCACATTCATTCATGCCTCCCGGCTTAATTCGTTATAAATTAGATTATTATTATCCAGTAAAAAATTATATTGCTCTTTTACGAATTGTCAAATATTAAGGAGCAGGAGCAAGGAATTTTTTGAAATCCAATTCACCCTGCAGCGAAGATGGATAGGCAATCCAATCGCCAACCTGGCCAAAAGAACGAGATAACCCCAACCAAAATAAGGATTGCTTGACGCTCGGCATGCAATAAGATAGGATAATCGTATCATGCGCACGATCAAGATGACACCACTGATCTGGTTGATTGTTGGCGATACGCTGGTTATTCTAGCGGTCACGCTGTTTGGTTTTGAAAGCCACAACCAGAGTCTGGCTGGCCTGCGCTGGATGACTACCTTCCTCCCGGTAGCTCTGGGCTGGGGGTTGATTGCTCCCTGGTTCGGGCTGTACCACGCTGAGATTGTGAAACGTTCGTTGCAGGTCTGGCGAATATTCCCAGCACTGGGTTTGGCGATCCCGCTGGCTTTGCTGGTACGTTCCTTATGGTTGGGGCGGCCAGTAATCTGGGTGTTCAGCCTGGTGCTGGGCGGGATTTTGGCGCTGGCATTCTTGATCTGGCGATTGATCTGGGCGTTTGCCGTAGGGAGACAATAATAAAAAATGGATGAAGTTGCACTGATTCGGGATGCACAGGGCGGTGACCTGGATAGTTTTAACCGGCTGGTTTTGGCCTACCAGGAACTGGCATACAATCTTGCGCTGCGAATGTTGGATGATGAAGCTTCGGCCGAAGACGCCACCCAAACAGCCTTTATTTCGGCTTACCGTCATATGGAGAGTTTCCGCGGCGGATCTTTCAAATCCTGGGTGATGCGCATGGTCACGAATACCTGTTATGACGAGCTGCGCCGCCAAAAACGACGCCCCACCACGCCGCTCGAACCGATAAACGATGAAGATGATGAGGAGATCGAATCGCCCTATTGGATGGCGGATGATCACAATCCGACACCCGAACAGGCGCTCGACCAGCGCGAGTTGGAGAGCGCCATTCAGAGCTGTCTTTCCGACCTGCCGGATGATTTCCGCTCGGTTGTGATTATGGTGGATGTGGAAGGGTTGGATTATCAAGAAGTATCGGATGCAATCGGGAAACCACTGGGAACGGTGAAGAGCCGTCTGGCGCGAGCCCGGGAAAAAATGCGCGACTGCCTGCAAGGTGCATGGGAACTTTTGCCGGCAAATTTCCGTCTGAAATTAGAGGAACGCGCATGAATCAAATGAAAAACATTTCAGCATCAGAATGGCAGCTCCTTTCTGCTTACCTGGATGACCAGGTCTCGTCCGACGAGCGCATCCAGATTGAAAGGAAGCTGGACTCTGATGCTGCGTTCCGCCAGGCCATGCTTTCCCTGCAGAAGACGCGCCTGGTCATTCGCAGTATGCCCCGAAGGAAAGTTCCCCGAAACTTTACCTTGACCTCGGAAATGGTTCCAGTGCGGGGTACCTTCCAGTTGTTCCCGCTGCTGCGCTTTTCTTCGGCTTTCGCCGCCATCGCAGCGGTGGTCTTGTTTGCCGTACAGCTTTTACCGGGAATGTTCAACGCCGGTACACAGATGGCGGCACCGGCTGCTGTTGATATGACAGCTGCTGAAAATGCATCCGGTCCGGTACCGCCCATGATTTACTGGGGTAGTCCGCCTCTGGCAACCGGCAAAGGTGGCGGAGGCGGCGGTGATGGGAGTTCTGCTTCCGTTTATCCGGGCGGCATGGGCGGCGGTGCTCCGGATACGGTTTTCGGTGTGCCCAGCGGCGCGGCTACTCCTGGCATCCAGTTTGAAATTCCCCAGCCAACCAACCCGGCTGGAATTGGCGGCGCCGCAGTTCTTGAAGCGACGCCCACTGTTGCATCTGCTTTACCGCTTGAGCCCACTCCGGCTGCAACCGGGACGCAGGTTCCGCCGCTCACGCTGGCGCCTGAACCCACTGCCGGCCCGGAAACGCAACGCAGTCAAGCGACTTTGTCAGGTAATCCTGTGTTGGGACTACGTCCGCAAGATTCCGGCAAAGTGATTGCTGACTCGCAGCCATTGGAAAATACCACCGCTACGCAAGAACACCCGACTCCTGCTGGGCGCGCTCTGCTCCTGCCGGCAGCCATCGGATTGGCAGTATTGGCTGCAGTGACTGCGATTGCGGCATGGATTATATGGAAGAAATCCCACAATTAGGCGAGTGGCCGGTCCGCTTTTGCCCGTATTGCGGTACAGCCACCGAAGTCCAGTTTTTATATGGCGCTGACCGGGCGGTTTGCCCGGCATGCGGCTGGAGACATTTTAACGACCCGAAAGTTGCCGCCGCAGTGGTAGTGTGGGTGGACGGCCTGGTATTATTGACGCGCCGGGTGAATGAACCCCATCGCGGCCAGTGGACCCTGCCGGCCGGATTTGTGGATGCCAATGAAGATCCAGTTTCCGCGGCCGAACGGGAATGCCTTGAAGAAACAGGTCTGCAGGTGCGCGTCACCGGCTTGATGGATGTTCTTGTCGGACGGGAACACCGCCACGGCGCAGATATTTTTATTGTTTATACCGCGGATGTGGTTGGTGGCACGCTACACGCTGGCGATGATGCCGACGATGCCGGATTCTTTCCTTTAGACCGCCTGCCGCCGTTAGCTTTTCAAACCACACAGCGCATATTATACCTTCTGCGTTAATCCTGGATCAGGCATATAAGTTGCTATGCTGGACTCCTGAGGCATGTCCAGAATGGCGGGCGTGCTATAATTAGAACAACCTTTCTCAGAGAGTTGATTTTTTGGCAAAAACCCCCACCCGTTCCACCAAACCTGCACCCGCGCGCAAATCCAGCAGAAGCAGCAAGCCCATTGGAAAGGCAGGCCGTCCAATCGAGAGGCGCAGCACGCCGCGTCCGGTTTCGCGGTCCAGAAAATCCGCCACGTCAAAACCCTCCTTCTGGCGCCAACTTTCGGATGAACGCAAACTGGATGTTCTGGGCGTCTTTCTGGCCCTGCTGGGACTGCTATCCCTGCTGAGCCTGTTATCTGGCTCCAATGGCACGCTCACCGGTTGGTGGGTTGATTTCCTGCGCAAGTCGGCGGGTTGGGGGGCCTTTATCCTGCCATTGGCCTTATCGGGGATCGGTTTATGGTTGGTGCTGCGTAACATCGACCGGCTGCCGCTGCTATCGATGGAGCGGTTGACCGGCATCGTGCTGTTGCTGGTGAACCTGTTAGCCTGGCTGCACCTTTTCGCTGGCGGCGGTCAGGCATTGGCAGCCGCTGGCAACGGGGGCGGCTATATCGGTCACTTCTTTAACTATATTATTGTGGGCGGCCTGGGGGTGGTAGGCGCTGTCATTGTCTTCATCGCCTGGCTGCTGCTGGCACTGGTCTTTACTTTTGATATCTCGGTCACCGATCTGACCCATTTTTTTGCTCCAATTGCCCATTGGCTGCAAGGTGCTACCAGGCCTGCTTCTGGTGCGAAAACCGTCAACAATCCCGTGATCCGCACCATTCAACCGGAACCTCACGAAATTAGCGAATTGCCATCGGATTTCAGTCCCATGCCGGACCGGCCGGAGGCAGTGGTGCGCAAACCAGTCATGCGGCCGCTGCAGGGTAACAAATCAACATTAACAAACGCCGCCAGCAGTTCAACAGCCTCCGGCTCTGCGTCTGCTTCAACCATTACCACTGCAGCGGATGCACCCGCGCCGGTCAATCCCTGGGTTGTACCGGCTGTTGAAGCCATTCTTGACCCGGCCACACCTGTTGCCGTGCAAACAAACGTCGATCACGAACGCGGCCGGTTGATTGAAGAGACGCTGGCTTCCTTTGGCACGCCGGCTCATATCGTCGAAATTTCCCGCGGACCCGCGGTGACCCAGTTCGGCGTGGAACCGGATTTTGTCGAGTCGCGCAACGGGCGTATGCGCGTGCGCGTCAGCAAGATTGTTTCCCTGGCCGATGACCTGGCGCTGGCCCTGGCGGCGCCTCGCATCCGCATTCAGGCGCCGGTGCCGGGCCGCAGTTATGTGGGCATCGAAGTCCCCAACACCGAAATCAGCCGGGTGGCGCTGCGCGAAGTGATGGAAAGCGACGCATTTAAGAAGATGAAAAGCCCCTTGCGCTTTGCATTGGGCAAGGATGTGGCCGGCAAATCGGTGGCTGCCGACCTGACCGCCATGCCGCATCTCTTAATCGCCGGGACGACGGGTTCGGGCAAATCGGTATGCGTCAACTCGATCCTGTGCTGCCTGTTATTGAATAACACACCTGCTGACCTGCGCCTGGTACTAGTGGATCCGAAACGGGTGGAATTGACAGGATATAACGGCATTCCCCACCTGCTGGCGCCGGTGGTGACGGATGCCGAGAAAGTGGCCAATGCGTTGCAGTGGATTCAACGGGAAATGGACGCGCGCTACCACCGCTTCTCGCAGACCGGCGCGCGCAATATTTCCGATTACAACTCCAAACACCCCGACAAACTGCCCTACCTGGTGGTGGTGATCGATGAGTTGGCCGACTTGATGATGCTGGCGCCGGAAGAAACCGAACGCGCCATCACCCGGCTGGCCCAGCTGGCCCGCGCCACCGGCATCCACCTCATTTTGGCTACACAGCGACCCTCTGTCGATGTGGTCACCGGCCTGATCAAGGCCAATTTCCCGGCCAGGGTGGCATTTGCTGTGGCTTCCGGCGTCGACAGCCGGGTCATTCTCGACCAGCCCGGCGCTGAACGGCTGTTGGGCCGCGGCGATATGCTCTTCCAGGCGCCTGATGCGGCTGCGCCGGTGCGGCTGCAGGGTGTTTATGTTTCAGATGCTGAAATTCAACGCCTGGTGGACACCTGGCGCGTGACTGCCATGAATGTGAAGACGCCGACCCCCACCATGGGGGAAGTGGAATCGCTGCCGGTTGGCGCACCACTGCACCAGGCGCCGCTTTTTGACGAGTTGAACGCGGAGCATGAAGGCGATGTGCTGCTGCCGGAAGCGATCGAACTGGTACGGCGCGAAGGCCGGGCATCGATTACCATGCTGCAGCGGCGCATGCGCATCGGCTATACCCGCGCTGCGCGGTTGATTGATGCCATGGAAGAAAAAAGCATCATCAGCCCGGCGCTGCCCAATTCACAAACGCGTGAAGTGCTGGATTTCGGCCAAACCGCACCCCCAGAAGATAATTAGACCGGTTGCCATTCATCCCGCAGCACGCTCATCAGGATACGATCCTGGCGTTGTCCATCGCGGAAAACGGAGGCGCGCAGGCACCCTTCTTCGCGAAAGCCAGCCTTTTGATAGGCGCGAATGGCGCGCTCATTGGTACCTATGACGTCCAACCCGACGCGGTAAAGATTCAGCTCGTTGAATGCGTAATTAAGTATTAAATTGAGCGCCTCGCTGCCGTAACCTTTACCGCGGAATTCAGCCTCGCCGATGCCCATGGACAGAGTGCCGCACTGGTTGTTCCATTCGATGCTGTGAATCGCAACAAAGCCGATCAAACGATCGCCATCCAGCGTGCGCAGCGCAAAATTGACACTGTTGGAGGAGCGGCGGCTGGTCAACATTTCTGCCTGTTCTGCCGGGGTTGATGGACGGGCAAAATCGGTGTCCATCTGGCGCTGATACTCGCCATCTTCAGTCCAGTGAGCGGCAATTTCGGCATCCTCTGGATGAAAGGCGGCCAGACGGATGCGGGTTCCGTAGAATAAATTTGCCAATGGCATGGATATTTTTCTCCTGGTGATTGCGTTTATTGTATCTTGATTGCGGCCATCATTCCGACGTTCTCCCATTCCAGGGCGGACTGGGTATAATTGAATGACAATTCTTAAGGTGGTGATATTTGGATCCTGTGTATCGGATTTTGCTGGTTGAAAGTGATCCTAGAGATGTTAAGCGGGTCCGATCTTCGCTGCCGCCTACTTTTGAAATAATATCCGCGCCAGATCAGGCATCGCTAAAAGCTAACCTTGAACATCCGGCTTTCGATCTGGTGTTGGTTGAACCCTGGGAAGAAATAAATGGCGGGCATCAATTGCTGGGTTGGGTCATGGAAGAAAAATACCCCGCACCTACAGCAATCTTTTCTTCATTTGCCGATCCACAAGCGCGCGGCATCGCGGAAACGCTTGGAGCTACAAGCTATCTGCTTAAATCAGAAGCTGCCTATGTTGAGCTGGCGAGAATTTGCAAAAGGTTTATCACGAACCCAAGAATCCTGAAACAAGATACAGCTGAAATGCCGAATGCTGTCATCCTGTTTGACCGGGGTCTGAAGGTGCAAGCCTTCAATGAGGCAGCCCAAATCTTTATCCAAGAAATCAATCACCTGGATTTGAAAATTGGAATCCCAGCTGCGGATCTATTAATTGAAGAGGATTTTCAATTTTTACGGGATGCCATCCACAACCCGGGTGGAGACCAAAGGGATACCTGGACTTTTGAACGGTTGGTGCCATTTGGCTATCGGCGCTGGATGGAAATTACAATTAGCCAGCTAATGGATGGCGAACGACAAGTCGTTGGCGCCATTTTATCTTTAAAGGATATTTCCAGGCTCAAGGAAAATGTGGAAACAGCTCGATTGCGTGATGCCAGCTTGAAGACATTGATCAATGCCAGCCCAGGCGCGACATTATTAATTGATCCCCAGGGAATGGTCCTTTTGTCAAATAACATCGCGCCTTACTGGTTTGGCGTTTCTCAAGATGAATTCGTTGGTTCATGTATTTTCGATTACGTTGAACCAGCCGACCGTAGAATTCGCCAGGAAACTGTCAATAAGGTCCTGAAAACCAGGGAGATGTTGACATATACCGTTTTCAATTACGGACGATATATGCGAACGCATATTTTTCCTGTGCCCGATGAGGCCGGGATTGTGCAACAGGTTGGCATTTATGTGGTGGATATCACCAAAGAAAAACAAACTGAGGACAATTTCCAACGGCGCGATGCCATTTTGCAGGCCGTCAATTTTGCATCCGAGCAATTCCTGCAGGCAAACTCCTGGCGTGACCGAATTAATGAGGTATTACAGCGCTGGGCCGAATCGATCGGCAGCGACCGGGCTGTTATCTATAAATGGGATCCTCTTGAATCAGGCGAGTCGACTTACTTTGTACTGTTTGATTGGGATGCCACTGGAAAGGTACCGGATTTTCTGCTGCAGAAATATCAAAAACTTTCCCTGTCAGCCATCGGCTATCCCGAATGGGATGAAGCATTAATGGGGGGTGAAATCGTCCAGGTTAACCAATCTGATGGCGGAATGGATGTATTTCGGCTCTTCGAACAAAACCGTGTTAAATCGCTTTTGCATGTGCCTGTCTTTTTGGATAAGAAATATTGGGGTTTTATCGGTTTTGTTGATAGTAACGTTATCCGGCAATGGAGTGCGGTTGAACTGGATGCGTTAAAAACTGCAGCGAATATTTTCTCTGCGACTCTGCAGCGCGAACGCGATGAACAGAATCGAATTGGCCTGCTGAATGCGTTGCCAGATCTGATGTTCCAACTGGACCACAATGGCGCGTTCGTTGATTACCACGCTGCAACCCGCGATCAGCGTGCCATGTCCCTTGAAATCTTCCTGGGTAAGCCAATCGAACAGGTATTCCCGGGTGAAGTAGCTGTTTTGACCCGCAAGGTTTTTGAAAAGGTCATGCTTACAGGCGAACTTCAAACTTACGAATTTTATTTACCGATGGGTAAATACCAATACTGGGAAGGCCGCATGGTCCCCAGCGGAGATGGCGCGGTGGCAATTGTCCGCGATATCACGGATACCCGCCGCTTCGAGGATATGCTGCGTCAATCCGAAAAGGCAGTCAGCGATCTCTATGAAATTACCTCATCGAATGCCTTGAGCTTTCAAGAGAAACAATTGGCGCTCTTGCAAATGGGCTGCCAGCGTTTTGATATGGAAAATGGCACGATCCTTCGTAAAACGACCAACGGATTTAGCGTGGTGCAAATCTATTCTCCCAGCGGCTTGTTTGAGCCCTTTGCAAACCTTCTTCCCAAGGAAAGTTTCAGCCACGAGGTGGTCAAGTCCAGGCAGACCCTGACCATTGAAGATGCAGCCACCAGCCGCTGGAAAGACCATGCAGCCTACCGTATTCATAAGTTGCGGTCTTATTTGGGCGCTCCGTTGTTGGTAGGGGGAAAATTGTTTGGCACGTTGGGTTTTTCAAGCAAAAAATCTCACAATCAGCCTTTTACTGAAGCCGAACAACGCTTTTTGCATCTCATGGCACAATGGATTGGTCTTGAATTGGAACGGGAGCAATACCTGGACCGCTTTCAAGAAAACGCAAAGGAAATTTCCAGTAAGAACCTTGAACTCGCAGCGGCACGCGACCAGGCGATGGAAGTATCACGATTGAAATCTGAATTCCTGGCCACGATGAGCCATGAGATACGAACGCCCATGAATGCCATCATGGGCATGACCGAATTGCTATTGGACTCCAAATTGGACCCGGAGCAGCGGGAATACGCTGAAACCGGGCGTGATTCGGCCCGTTTGCTGCTTTCTTTGTTAAACAACGTGCTTGATTTTTCGAAAATTGAAGCCGGGAAACTGGTGTTGGAACAGATCGCCTTTGAACCGCAAAAGGTTCTTTTTGATGCCGTGGCCATGTTTGGTCTTCAGGCCCAGCAGAAGAAAGTCCGCTTGGATGTATTTGTCTCGCCGGAAATTCCAAACCGCTTGAAGGGTGATCCGACCCGCCTCAGGCAGGTGGTCAGCAATCTGGTTGACAATGCCATTAAATTTACGGGACGGGGCCATGTGATGGTGTGGTGCGATGTATTTACCACAGCGGCACAATCCGTGGAATTGATTGTGCGGGTGCAGGATACAGGCATTGGACTCTCGGAAACTTCCCAGAATAAGATTTTTCAACCTTTTTCCCAGGCTGACGGCAGCATGACCCGCCGGTATGGCGGTACGGGTTTGGGTTTGACCATAGCCAAACATCTGGTGGAGAAAATGGACGGCGCCATCGGGGTTGACGGCGAGGTTGGAAAAGGTTCGACTTTCTGGTTCACAGCAAGATTCCCCCGGGTGGCGGGAAAAATACAGGAGCCGAAAAAAAAGATCCTGAAAATCAGCCCTCAAGACCGTTTGCTGGTCTACGACAGCCTGAAAGAGGGGCGCGACCTATTGCAGAGGTATCTGCGGGATTGGAATATTCCTTTTGACCTGGCCGAGACTCCCGAGCAGGTTCTGAATTTCCTCAAATCGCCAGCGGTCGGGTTGCCGGCGTATTCCTGCTGCCTGATCGATTATGAGCGTTTGCAGCAGGCCAGCGGAGAAATTTGGGCCCAAGTAATGGACTTTGTTAAGGCCGGCCGCCTGAAGTTAATCCTATTAACAGAATCAGAAAAAAGAACCCGCGGCAATAATTTCCTGCCGCAGGAGCTGATAAAGGGCCGGCTGATTCATCCATTCAGCCACGGCACCCTGGAAAAGATGTTGTATACAGTACTCCATGAGGGTGGCGAATTGAACAAGGATTTGGCGGAGGTCGACCTTTTGCAGCGCCCTGAAAAAACATCCAGCCCGCTGACAGACAAGTTGATCATGGTGGCGGAAGATAACCTCGCAAACCAATACCTTGCAGCCGTGCAATTGCAACATTTAGGTTACCGGGTGGTAACCGTTTCAACTGGCACGCGTGCTGTGGAGGAACTGGCCAGACAATACATGGATTATGGTCTGGTGTTTTTGGATGTGCAGATGCCGGAGATGGATGGTTATGAAGCTGCCCGGTTGATTCGTAAAGGCGAGGAAGTCAGCGGAGGTCACATTCCGATCGTAGCGATGACGGCCAATGTGCTGCATGACGATCGGGTGGCCTGCCTGGACGCCGGCATGGATGATTATGTGGCCAAACCTGTGCTGCTTGATGATCTGTCCAAAGTTCTTGGTCGAGTCTTTCAACAGGCCAAACCAAATCCTAAAGCAGAGCCGGTCAATATTATTGTGGACAACCAGGATATGGTGTTGGATGAAAGAATCCTGGCAGATTTACGCTCATTGAACCAGGCTGGTAAACCCGATTTTCTCAAGCAATTAACTGACCTTTTTCTGGAGGATTCAAATCTATTGATGGGTCAAATTCGTTCGACGGCGGATGCTGGCGAATGGGAATCATTGCGAAAAACGGTTCATTCCCTGAAAGGTATCAGTTTAAATCTGGGGGCAGCCCGATTGTCGAAGGCGTGTGGCCAGGTGGAAACCTGTCTTCGAAATAAACTTCCCCTGGCCAAGGGCTGGCAGGATTCTCTTGAAAATGAATATGGTTTAGCGTGCGATGCGCTCAAGCAAGTTACGATACAGAACAATGAATCATCCTGAGGTTTGATAATGGAAAGAACAGTCCCCAGTACGGCTTCTGAAGAAATCGATCTTTTTTTACGCACGGTTTATTCGCTGCTGCGTTCAACGACGGATGTGCAAATCCGGACGCTTGAGGAAGTGCACGGAGCGATGAATTCACTGTTGCACCCCAATGCGCGGATGCAATCGCCGGATACCTCAGCGTTCATCTACAGCCTTCTGAGATTGCCAGACTGCATGCCTTCGGTTAGGTTGGTGGTGTTGGGCCAGAGTACAGCGGTTTTTGAACGAAGCGGCTACGGAAACGTGGAAAGCTGGCAGCCGCTTTCAGCGCGCGCCCGCCGGCGGCGCTGCTTTTTCAACGGTCAAGATACCCTGGCCTGTTTTATTGCGAGCCGGTCCGACATTGATGACGTCATCCCCAGCCTGACAGCTTACCAGGTGGAATGGAACAAGTTGAATTTTCTCCTTCAGCGGGCGGATGCCAGCCTGATCGACAGCGTACGGAAACCCACTGACGTTGGTTTTCCGCGGCTGGCTGAAGCAATGAAGATGAGCACCGAAGATTTGGAACGATTGATGGTCATCTGGGGAGAGCAATTCAATGATCTGCTGCATGAAATTGCCCACCGGCGTTGTTCTATGCGCGTACGCCTGTTGAGCGGATCTTTGAGCGAATACTGGCGTGCCACCCGCCTGTGGTGGGATCCGATCGAAGCAGCCTGTCCAGAATTGCTGGAGCGTCCGGTATATTTCGTCTCCAGCAACACGCACAGCATGGCAAATTTGCTTTCCGGTTATGCCCTGCAGCATGAGGCGGAACTGGTTGATTTTCTCTCTAAAAGTGCCAATGCGAAGCTGCTGGAAGAGTGGACGGGCATCCAAAACGGCGTAAAGGGCAACCGCGAAAACTTTTTGTATTATGTTTTAAAGAAGTTCCAGCAGTCAGAAGAAGGCCGATACGCGGTCGAGGCTCAATTGCAGGACGAGCGGGCCGTGGGCATAACCCGTATTCCGCCGGTTCATGCGTTGGATATCGAAGCACAGGTCATCGATTTGGCTAAACTGGATCCTTCCCACATCGATCCGCGCCTGATCGACGGCGACAACCAGTTCTTACGCAAGAGCAACGCTTTAATCCTTAACATCGACTATCCGCTGGGTCTGGCGGCTTACAACATCCTCAATAAGGTGGCCGAACACAGCGGTACGCTGATGGGGGTTTATGTCATGGGCAAGGCTGCCACGCTTAACGGCGTGCTGGGCGACGTGATGATTCCGAACGTGGTGCAGGACGAACATTCACGCAACACGTACCTGTTTCAAAATGCATTTACTGCCGCGGATGTGGCTCCCTACCTGGTTTTTGGCACAGTCCTGGATAACCAGAAAGCAGTCAGCGTTTTGGGCACTTTCTTACAAAACGCGCGCATCATGGATGTGATGTATCGCGAGGGCTACACGGATATCGAGATGGAGTCCGGGCCGTATCTTTCCGCGGTGTATGAGATGTACCGCCCTCAGCGCCATCCAGTCAACGAACTGGTCAACCTGTACGGGGTGCCGTTTGATGTTGGGGTGCTGCACTATGCCTCGGATACTCCGCTTAGCAAGGGCAAGAACCTTGGCGCAGGCGCGCTTTCCTATTTCGGCATGGATTCGACCTATGCCACCACCATTACCATTTTGCGGCGGATCCTGCAGCGCGAGCGGATCCGCTTGGAATAACCCCGCTTTTCTCAAGGAGGTCTCCCATGCAACCGTTATCCATTCCCGGACCTGCTTACCGGGTAGTCACCGAGCGCCTGGTCGTGCGCTGTTGGAACCCGGAGGATGCACCCCTGCTGAAAGCAGCCGTTGAGGCCAGCGTCGAGCACCTCAAACCCTTCATGCCGTGGGCGTATAACGAACCTGAGGAAGTGGAAAAGAAGATCGAACGCATACGCCGCTGGCGGTCGCTGTTTGACCGAGGCGAGGATTTTGTATACGGCATCTTTTCTGCCGACGAACGGCGCGTGATTGGCGGAACGGGTCTGCACACGCGCGTGGGGGAAGGCGCGCGGGAAATTGGCTATTGGATCCATGCCGCTGAAATCGGCAAGGGCTATGCCACCGAGGTCAGCGCGGCACTGACGAGGGTGGCCTTCGAAATCGATGGGGTCAACCGTGTGGAGATCCACTGCGATCCGCGCAACCTGGCCAGCGCCAATGTGGCGCGCAAACTGGGTTACGTGCATGAGGGCACCCTACATCAGCGCCTTCACTTTTGCGCGGATGTTTGGAACGATGCAATGGTCTGGACGCTTTTTTTGGAGGATTATCCAGCCAGCCCATCAGCAAAAGCAAAAATCCAGGCGTTTGATGCGGCTGGAAGAAGGATAATATAAACTTTCTAGCATAGAACCAGCGCGTCATCAGTCGATGACGCGCTGGTTCTATTTTTCTGTGGTCTACAAGTTGGCCAATTGCTCTTTGAGCTTGCTGGCGGTTTCCTGGAAGGCAGCCAGTTTCTGGCGCTCCTTTTCCACCACGGCAGCCGGAGCGCGCTGGCCAAAGGAACTGGACAGCAGCGTTTCCAGCCGTTCAATTTGCGATTGGGTTTCTTCAAATTCTTTCTGCAAGCGAGCCCTCTCGCCCTCCACATCCACCAGACCGGCCAGCGGCAGATAAATTTCAATGCCTGAAACCACCAGGGAAGCCTGTCCCTGTGGTTTTTCCGGCAGCGAGGCAATCAGCACCAGCTGGCTGGCATCCAGTGCCGCCAATGATGCCAGCGTGCGCGACTGCGCCTGAAAAGCGGCCAGCCGGTCGCCGCAGACGATGGTGGCTGGAATGCGTTTGCCGGGAGTCACCTTCTTTTCGGCGCGCAGGTTGCGGATGGCGCGGATGGTTTCCTGGATGAGGGTAAATTCAGCCACTTTGTCCTCTTCCCAGCCCTCGGCAGCCTGGGCTTGCGGCCACCTGGCGATGATCAAAGCCTCCTCCCAGCCGCCTTTGGGTGCAAACTGGTCAGAGCGTGCTTGTGCGGCGCGTTTGAGGTGGCCCCACAATTCTTCAGTCACGTATGGCGTGAAGGGATGCAGCAGGCGCAGGCTGGCATCCAGCACCCGCACCAGTGTTTGTGCCGTGTAGAAAGCGCGGTCGCCGCCTTCGGCAAGCTGCTGCTTGGCAATTTCCAGGTACCAATCAGCAAATTCGCCCCAGAAAAATTCATAAATCTGGCGGCCGGCCTCGCCGTACTGGTGCCCGCCAAACAGGCGGTCCACATCGGCGATCAGGGTCTGAAGGCGTGCCCAGATCCAGGAATCGGGCAGCGTCCATTCGGGTTCGCCTTGTGGAGCAGCGGGCGCTTTTTCTAGTTCGCCGATAATGAATCGCCCGGCGTTCCAGATTTTGTTGGCAAAATTGCGATTGGCCTCCACTTTTTTCAGGCTGAGGTTGGTATCGTTGCCGGGGGTGGAGCCGACCAGCAGCGTGAAGCGCAGCGCATCGGTACCCATCTCATCCATTACACCCAGCGGGTCGATCACGTTGCCCTTGGTCTTGCTCATTTTATGGCCGTGTTCGTCGCGGATCAGGCCATGCAAATAGACCGTGTGGAATGGAATCTGGCCGGTAAATTCCAGCCCGTCCATGATCATGCGCGCCACCCAGAAGAAGAGGATGTCGTAGCCAGTCTCCAGTACGGAGGTGGGATAGAAGTATTTGTAATCCGGCGTTTCCTCTGGCCAGCCGAGGGTGGAAAATGGCCACAACCCCGAGGAGAACCATGTATCCAGCACATCTTCATCCTGGCGGATGCGGCTGCTGCCACAGTGGCTGCAAGCGCTTGGGTCTTCCCGTACGACCGTCATTTTGCCACATTCATCGCAGTACCACACCGGGATGCGGTGTCCCCACCACAGTTGCCGGCTGATGCACCAATCCTGGATATTTTCCAACCAGTTGTAATAGACCTTGGTGAAGCGGTCCGGCACAATATCGATATCGCCGTCACGCACAACCTTCAGAGCGGCATCCGCCAGCGGTTGGATGGCCACGAACCATTGATCCGAGATCATCGGTTCGACGATCTCGCCGCCGCGCTGGGAGCGCGGTACGTTCATCAGGTAGGGTTCTTCTTTGATCACCAGTCCAGCTGTTTTCATATCCGCCCACAGTTGCTTGCGAGCTTCGAAACGGTCCAGGCCTGCGTACGAGCTGCCGTTGGCATTGATGCGGGCTTCTTTGTCCAGAATGCTGATCATCTCAAGCCCGTATCGCTGGCCAATCTGATAGTCGTTGGGGTCATGGGCCGGGGTGATCTTGAGGGCGCCGGTGCCAAATTCGCGGTCGACATAATCATCGGCGATAACGGGGATTTCGCGGCCCAGCATGGGCACCAGCACCTTGCGTCCGATAAAACGTCGATAGCGTTCGTCTTCAGGATGAACCGTCACGGCCGTGTCCCCAAGGATGGTTTCGGGGCGCGTGGTGGCCACCGGGATAAACTCATCCGGGTTGTCCGCCAGCATATATTTGAAATAGTACAGGAAGCCGGATTCCTGGGTGTATTCCACTTCCAGGTCAGAGACGGCCGTGCGCAAACCGGGCGACCAGTTGATCAGTCGGGTTCCGCGGTAGATGAGGCCCTTCTCGTACAGCCGTACAAACGCTTCGCGCACGGCGCGGGAAAGACCTTCGTCCAGTGTGAAACGTTCGCGCGTCCAGTCACAGGATGCGCCCAGGCGGCGGATCTGGCCAGTGATGATGCCGCCGTATTTTTCCTTCCACTCCCAGGTGCGACGAACGAATTCCTCGCGTCCGAGCTGATCGCGTTTTATGCCCTCTTTTGCCAGTGCTTTTTCAACCTGCAACTGGGTGGCGATGCCGGCATGATCGGTACCGGGCAGCCACAGGGTGGACTCGCCCTTCATGCGGTGATAGCGAATCATCAGGTCTTCCATCGCCACGAACATGGCATGTCCCAGGTGCAGCTCGCCGGTGACGTTGGCAGGCGGGATGGAGATGACAAAGGGCTTTTTTGCGGGATCAAAGCCTGGTTTATTCGGGTCGTTGGAGGGTTGAAAGAAGCCGCTTTCTTCCCACCATTTATAGAGACGTTGTTCGGTGGATTTAAAGTCATAGGCTTTGGGTAGGTCGTAACTCATGGCAACCTCGCTTTTCGTATGGATCAATGATGATCCTTGGGGTTAAAATAAAACGCCCTTTCATCCATGTGAGGACGAAAGGAACGCCTTCCGCGGTACCACCTCTATTCGCCAATCAAACTGGCGCACTCTGCCCGGACCATCATCCAGGATTCGCAATAACGGGCTCACCCGTGCCGTTCTAATTTCCCAGGTGGGATTTCTTCGGCAATGCCGCCAAACGACTTCAGCTTTGCTTCCCCGGGGAGGCTCTCAACCAGGACCTCCGTCTCTGTCAGGGTAAAAAAGCTTACTCCTTTTGGCCGTTGAGTATTTAATTGTTAGGGTGATTATAGCGACAATCCAGGCGGCTGTCAACGGTCGGCGATTTCTCCCGGGAATATGCTGGTGGCAAATGGGTTTGATGGGGTTCATCCTGGCCTTGGCGGATAACTGCGTATGCGGTTATGATGGATGGATTGAAATCCACTCAGCGAAGGTGTCAGCAATGAATCAGAATCCACAGTGGTTGGATTGGGTACAAAAATTATCCGCTCTTGCCCAAAGCGGACTGGCTTATTCCCACAATCCATTCGAAATCGAACGGTACCAGGCTATTCGAAAGATCGCTGCGGAAATGCTCTCGGTGCAGGGAAACATTCCCATTGAGACTGTGTGGGATTTATTGGATGGTGAAAAAGGGTATGCCACGCCAAAACTGGATATTCGCGGCGTCGTCTTCAAAGACAACCGGATTTTACTGGTTCAGGAACTGGCGGACGGCGGCTGGACGCTGCCTGGCGGTTTCGTGGATGTGGGAGAACCGCCCAGCCGCGCGGTGGAACGCGAGGTGCAGGAAGAATCCGGCTACCTGGTAAAAGCGGATAAACTGCTGGCAGTTTACGACCGCAACCTGCACGGCCATCCGCCTTATATTTTTCACCTGTATAAATTGTTCATTCGCTGCCAGTTGCTGGGCGGTCAGGCTGCCGACAGTTCCGAGACGGCTGGTGCCGATTTTTTTGCTGAAGACAATCACCCGACGCTGTCGCTAGCGCGTTTTACTGAAGAAGAATTGCAGCGCATGTTTTATCATTTGAACCATCCTGACCTGCCGACGGATTTTGATTAGGTTTGCGCTGGCAGCTTTTAACCGGTAAACTTAGCCCATGCCGATTCTCTCCCGCCTCCTTCCTGCCAGGAAAATTTGGCACTTGTTAAGCCTGTTCATGCTGATCCTGCTGCCTGCCTGCCAGACGGTCAGCACAAGCACGCCGACCGCTCCAACCAGCATTCCGGCAGCCACCCGCACGCTGGCTCCCCTCGTAACTGCAACGGCAACCCTACCTGTCCACCTGCAAGTGGAACCAAAGGATTTGCGCGGCTTACAGATTCGGTTCTTGCATCCATGGGCTGGCGATACGGCTAACGCCATTGATTTGTTGGTGGAGACGTTCAACCGCAGCAATGAATGGGGTATTCGGGTGAAGGCGGAAAGCGCCGGCGGAACAGGCATGCTATTTCAAGAAATCATCGGCATGGATGCGGGCGACTTGCCAAACCTGATCGCTGCCCCGGCTGAGTATTTATTTACCTGGAACCAGACCCATCCGGAAATGTTGGTTAATTTGGATGAATATATCCAGCATTCGGCATGGGGATTGACTCAAGACCAGATCGAGGATTTAATCCCTGAATTCTGGCAGCAGGATGTCGCCGGAGCGTACCGCCTGGGAATTCCCCTGCTTCGCGACGCGAGCGTGCTGCTCTACAACCAGTCCTGGGCGCAGGAATTGGGTTTTACACGCCCCCCAAAAACGCCGGATGATTTCAGGCAACAGGCCTGTGCCGCCGCAGCGGCGAACCGCAGCGACCGGACGATTGCAAACGACGGGACAGGCGGATGGATCGTTGAAACGCGCGGCGTGACCCTGTGGAGCTGGCTGCGGAGTTTTGGCTCTGACCCGATCCTCGCAGGAACGGATGCTTACAGGTTTGCTGCGCCAGAATCAGAAGCGGCCTTTGCTTTCCTGCGTGGCCTGGTGGATGAAAATTGCGCCTGGAAGAGCCGCCTGGCAGCGCCTTATGAATATTTTGCCAACCGGCAGGCATTGTTTTACAGTGGCGTATTGGAAGACACGTTAATTCAGACGCACACGATGGAACGTCTTAAGATTAGCGATCAATGGACTGTCATCCCTTACCCCTCCCTGGATGGTCAGCCGGTGATGGTGGCCAGCGGTCCTTCCCTGGCCGTGACGGGCACATCTCCTGAGGAGCAGCTGGCTTCCTGGCTGTTTGTGCGCTGGCTGCTTGCACCTGAACACCTGGCTGAATTAACCAAAGCCGCCGGCGGCTTGCCGGTAACTCAATCGGCTGTTGCTGAATTACAGAGGTTTGGAACTGAAAACCCGCAGTGGCAAGCAGGCGTGTCGTATCTTGATCAAGTACAAACCCCGCCAGCCAATGCAACCTGGCGCACCGTCCGCTCGCTATTGGAGGACGCAGGATATCAGGCTTTGCTGCCTTCGATAAAGCCGGAGCAAATCCCGGGCGTATTGAAAATGCTTGATGAGATGATCGTCGAGGTGGGCACAACACCGGATTAAAAATAAAAATATGATGGGCAAAAAGCTTGACAGTAAAAAATTGGTTGTCATTTTTACTACATGATTTTAAAATGCCTTTGGTAGAATTATTTCGTGAAATGGATTTGCCAGGTTAGTATTTTCGGGCACACGGAGATTCGCGCGCGATTTTCATTTCATTTTGCTTTATTGACTGCCCACTGATCAGAATTTCGTTCGCTGGGGTGTGCCACCTCCATCTGCTGGCTGGTAACCGGCCGATTTCTTTTCCGATGGGTAGACCTGTTTCCGCCTTGCAGGGCAAAGGGAGTTTTCTGCATGAATATCTACGTTGGCAATCTATCGTACCAGGCGAGCGAAGACGAACTTCGACAGACTTTCGAAGTCTACGGCGAAGTAGTCTCTGTCGCCATTATCAAGGACAAGTTGACTGGGCAGTCTCGAGGTTTTGCATTTGTTGAAATGGGTTCGGATGATGCCGGCCGGGCCGCGATCACTGGCATGAACGGCAAGGATTTCCGCGGCCGCGCTCTGACGGTAAATGAAGCCCGCCCGCGGGAAGAACGCCGTCCTGGCGGCGGCGACCGCGGTGGATTCGGCAGCGGGCGGCGTCCAGGCGGTTCAGACGGTTATGGGAATGACCGCCGAGGCGGAACAGGCGGGGGGAGACGCGACTATTAGTTTCTGAATTACAATCAAATTCTCTGCACCCGGAAAAATAGTTTTCCGGGTGTTTTCTTAATCTCATCAGGACCGGCTCAGCCGCCGGCCAGGCATGAGCAGCGGTTTTGATTTATCTTAACTGTCTGAGATATGCTACACTATAAATATCATCATTCAGCCATTCAGGGGAGGCCAACCGTGAACCAATTTACGCAGGATGGAATTGCGGCAATGAAAGCGGGCGATAAAACACGAGCCCAGCAGCTTTTGCTGGCCGCCTTGAAAGAAAATGAGGATGATTTGCCTGCCTGGCTGTGGCTCTCTGGAGCGGTTGAGAGCGATACAGACCGGTTGGAATGTCTGCAGCAGGTGTTGCGCATCGATCCTGCACATGTTTTGGCAGCCAAAGGTGTCGCTCAATTAAAAGCCAGGGGTGTCCAGTTATCTGAACCGGCTGCTGAACCGCCCTTTGCAGAGACTGTCACAACGGGGCTGGAACCTGATACTAGGGTTGAACCGGTCGCGAAGGATAATTTAGCTGCTACAGAAGCGGCATTCGAAGAGCAAGTACCACTCGAACCGGAAACGGTGACGACTGTCTCCTCGCTTACAGAACCGGAAGTTGAAGAGCCCAGGGAAAAAACCCAACCGCTCAAGATCGATGAAGATGAACGGCCAGAACAACGCCCATCTGAGAAAATCATATTAAAAACCAAACCATCCATTGTGCCAGTTTTGCTGGTTGGTATTCTGATTGCCCTTGCTTTTGTTGCACTGGTGAGTCTTTTATTTCCAAAATTGGATGCGATCAGCAGTCTGGATCCGACCATCCTGTTCATGGCAATACTAGTGATCTTAGCCCTGATCATTGGCGCGATTGCAGTGCGCGTCATGCAGCAGCTTTTTACCAGCTATATACTTACCAATCGGCGGCTTATCGTCGAAGATAGTCTGGTCTCCCGGGCACAAAAAAGTCTGCTTTTGGATAAGATACAGGGCATCAGTTACCGTCAAAACTTCCTGGAACGGATTTTTGGACTGGGTACAGTCATGCTGGCTGCAAATGGCGAAAGCGGCCCCATCCAATTGCACGATATAAAAAACTATCTTGACCTGGCTGAACGGATCGAAGCCACCGTGGGTACCAAGCCGAAGGAGTAAACGCTCGGCGCTGACCGAAGGATGAATTTAACCCATTATCGTGCCCGTTACCGCCGGATTCTTTGGTTTTTTGCCCGCGTTTTACTAAACGTGGGTTTTTGGGATGTGTTTTTGCCCTGGCTGCATATTTGTGGACCCGGAAAAGGCAGCCGTACCCGGCGGTATCATGCTATAGCGGTTAATTTCCGCCTGCTTGCGATCGAACTGGGCGGAGTGATGATCAAGGTCGGCCAATTCCTATCAGCGCGGCTGGATGTGTTGCCGCATGAAATTACAGACGAACTGGCCGGACTGCAGGATGAAGTCAGGGCGGAGACGTTCAGTGATATCCGCACTGTCGTTGAGAGCGAGCTTGGCGTACCCATGGGGGACCGGTTTTCATATTTTGAAGAACAACCGGTTGCCTCGGCGTCCATCGGACAGGTTCACTGCGCGCGTCTGCGCGGCATCAGAAGCGAACCCGAGTCAAATATATGTGTTGTAGTAAAAGTCCAGCGTCCCAATATTCCGCAAATCGTGGAGACTGACCTGGCTGCACTGCGTGTGGTTGGCAGTTGGGTGGACCGTTTCAACTTTGTCCGCAAGCATGCCGATGTACCCGCTTTGTTGGGTGAGTTCAGCCGCTCGCTTTATGAAGAAATCGATTATCTGCATGAAGGCCAGAATGCCGAGCAGTTTGCATCCAATTTCAAAGAATATCCAGGCGTCTATGTTCCGCGGGTCTACTGGGAAACCACCACGAAACGTGTGTTAACACTCGAAGACGTCGGCGCGATTAAAATCACCGATTATGAATTGATCGAATCAGCGGGAATTAATAGAAGCGAAGTGGCGCTGCGGTTGATTCAAACCTACATGAAGCAAATCTATAGCGACCATTTCTTCCATGCCGACCCGCACCCTGGCAATTTGTTTGTCAAACCGCTGCCTTTGAAGGAAGGCCAGGAGAAACCGGATTGGCTGCTGGTCTTCATCGATTTTGGCATGACCGGGCACCTTACATCAGGTCAAATGAATGGACTGCGTGAATTGCTGATCGCGGTCGGCACGCGCGACGCTGCACGGATTGTCAAAGCCTATCAATTGCTGGGCGTCTTGCTGCCCGGTGCGGATGTTGAACTGTTGGAACGGGCCGGCAGTCGGGTTTTTGAGCGTTTTTGGGGCCTGACAGCGCCAGAACTCATGAACCTTTCCAAGGATGAAATGTTTGCTTTCATGCGGGAATTCGAAGGACTGGTTTATGAAATGCCCTTCCAGGTACCAGAGAATATTGTGCTGCTGGTTCGATGCGTCAGCATTCTTTCAGGCATGTGCACTGGATTGGATAAGGACTTTAACGCCTGGACCAGCATTGCACCCTTTGCCCAAAAATTGGTATCAGAGGAAAGCGGCAGCCGCTGGCAGGTTATCCTGGCTGAACTGGGTGTCTTCGCTCAAACGCTCTTTTCGTTGCCGCAAAAATTGGACCACCTGACTGCACGCGTGGAACAGGGAAACCTGGATGTACGCACGCCGGATCTGAAAAAAGGTCTTGACCGCGTGAATCGAAGTGTAAACCGGCTGGCTGGCGCGATAATTTTTAGCGCGTTTGTGTTGAGCGCTGCATTAATCTACACGGCCGGGAATCTGGTGCTGTCCGAAATATTGGCCGGCGCAGCAATTGTGACACTGGCGTGGATCGTGTGGCCGCGTTAATTGCCCTCAGGCGTTTTTTTCGTGCTTTTCAGTATAATCGATGGCTGCATTGAGCAAGCTGCGCAGTCCAAGCAGGATTTCTTTGCGGGCCTTGCGCCGGTTTTCGACGAACGAGGGCGGCAACAATGATTCTGCGCTTTGACGGAACGCTTCCCGGGCAGTTTTAAAGTGATCGCGAGCTTCTTTTATACTGGGATCATCCCAGTGGGTCTTCTTCGATTCATCCATTCAGATCCTCCAATCCTGACGGGTTAAGTCAGGTTTGATAATTGCTCTTATTATATGAATAAGGGATGCAGAGAGTCAAGTGAGGCATCAGGGGGCAAACAAATCAACGATCAGGGGGCGAATCGCATCCCAATTGGGGAGCAAAATATTAGCGCCCTGATCGGTTGTGAATGGCGTGACATAATCCCGATCAAGTACATGCGAATCAATGCTGTTGGTTAACGCTGCCCGCAACAAAGCCAATCCCAGGCGAGGCCAATCATAAAGCGGCAGGTTGGTTTGTACCGCCTGGCTCAGTCCCGCAATAACACCTGGCCAACGTCCCCAATTGATCGGGTTGGCCATCTTGAGCGCCATGGCGCGTAAAACCATCTGGCCATGTGCCATGCGGAAAAAATCATCGCTGCTGTAGCGTTCACGTACGAAAGCCAGGGCTTCGCCAGCATCGAGATGATGAACCCCGGCGGAAAGTCCGCCTTCATCTTGTTTGAGTTCGACATCGACCCCGCCAACCGCATTCACCATTTCGACAAAACCATCGAAATTGATTGAAATATAGCGGGACACACGAACACCAAAATTGGTCTGGATGGTTTCCAGTGCAGCCTGCGGTCCGCTGCCAGGCTGGTTGGCTTCGGCATAGAAATGTGCTGTATTGATGCGGTCTTCGCCGACGCCGGGAATGGTCACCCATAAATCACGCGGTATGGACAGCATGGTGACAGTCGGGAGCAGCGGAACGATGCTTGTCAGAATAATCGTATCACTGCGTCCGATGTTTACCCCCTCAGTCCGGTCTGTACCGAGAAGAAGTACGTTTGTACGGAACGGCGCCAGGAAATAAAGTGCAATAAGAATCAGCAACCACCAGCCCCATTTACGGCGCTTCGGCGGCAACGGTTTTAAGGATACGGGGATGGGTTGAAACTGGGAAAGAGAATCGGAATTTTGAGCTAAAGATGCCGGAACGGTATTGCCCGTCGGTATAATTTGACCAGGTTGTGCCATGCAAATTTCAAAGCCCGCGGTGAGTCGCCACGGGCGCCTCCAGTTTGTAATTATTTATGGATAACAAGATCGCGGCGTTCCAACTTGGTCAGTCCGCCCTTGTTTATTTTTACGCAACCTTGCAAATCCAGGTATTCCAAACGGCGCAGGTTTTGCAGGTTGCGCAGACCCAGATTGGTAATGCGGTTGCAATAACTCAGGTTTAACCACCGCAGGTGGCTGAGCGGCTTTAATTCAATTAGGCCGTTGTCTGTCAGGCTGCACGAGCTGAGGTTCAGCTCAGTGAGGTGCGGTATTGCCTTGAGATACTGAATGCCTTCATTGGTAACGTTGCGGCATTCAGCCAAATTCAATGACACAATTTCCCGAATTCCAGATATATCGGCGATTAATTGGTGGAGTGTTTCGTCATTGAAATTTCTGGCCCGCACGGAAAATTCACCGCCTGCCGGCAGGCGCATCGTGCCTGGCCCGGCTTCCAATTCCTGCCAATCACTTCCAGGTGCTGACCCGGCTGGACGGTGATAAACCTGCACAGGTAATTTGGTGGAAAAGGTTTTTATTTCGGTTGGAAGATCGTTGATTGTCACGGGGCCAATTATAACATTGACTGCTTTGGCATGTTTGTCAGTGTGGATCAACCAGTAGGCAAAAATCCGTCTGGCAAATCGCCAGACGGATTCCCAAAAAGGATAAGGTGAAAGGAATCAGGAGACTGTTTTTACGGGATTGGAAAGCACGCCCACTTTTTCGATTTCAATTTCCACCCGGTCGCCATTTTGAAGGAAAACCTTGGGGTTGCGGAACACGCCGACTCCGTCCGGTGTACCGGTCGCGATGATGTCGCCGGGCTCGAGTGTGAAGGCGGTGGAAAGGAATGCAATTAACTCGTCGACCGGGAATATCATTTCAGCTGTTGAGGAATTTTGCATGACCACGCCGTTGACGCGGCTGAGAATGTGCAGCGCCTGCGGATTTGGAATTTCATCGGCGGTGATGATGGCAGGGCCGATCGGGCAAAAAGTATCCAGGCTTTTACCGCGTACCCATTGCTTGTCGCCGAATTGCAGATCGCGGGCGGACACATCATTCAGAGGTGTATAGCCAAAAACATAATTGAGTGCTTCAGCACGGCTGACGCAACGGGCACGACGTCCGATGATGACGCCTAATTCAGCCTCCCAATCGACCTGGCTGGTCAGAGCCGGATCGTAACAGATTGCATCCTCAGGACCGATAATGGAGGAAGGAAATTTGGCGAAAACAAGCGGGCTGGTGGGCACGGCCACGTTTTGCTCGCGGCAGTGATCCATGTAGTTAAGCCCGATTGCTACAATTTTTTGAGGGTCGGGCACCGGCGCTAACAAGCGTACTTCATCCAATGGTAAAGTAGGCGCAGTGATGGCTGCGGCGCGTAGTAGATTGGATGGACCGCCTGCGATGAATTCGCGCATGCTTGCGGGCAGGCCGGCAGCCGTCAAATCCACGATGGCATTGTTTGTAAATTTGCCGACGCCGCGACGGTTGGCTTTTTCAAAGGTGACTAATTTCATTATGTGACCCCTTCTAGGTTCAATATATTTCCATATCTTATTTTTTCAAATTAATGCAAATTGGTCAAGTAATAAAGATCAACGACACTGCACGCTTTATTCACAATTACCTGGTACCACGTCCCCTGCACCTCGATGGTGCACGAATGAGACCTTAAAGAGAACTGCTGCCCGGCGTTGGCGGCAGTAGGAGACAGTATTGTGTGCAGTAGTGGCTCACGACCCCCTGCACCTCAATGGTGCACGGATGAGACCCCAAAGAGAACTGCCGCCCGGCGTTGGCGGCAGTATGAGACGTATTGTGGGTGTTGAGGGGCTCACGACCCCCTGCACCTCAATGGTGCACGCATGAGACCCCAAAGAGAACTGCCGCCCGGCGTTGGCGGCAGTAGGAGACGTATTGTGGGCGCGGAGGGGCTCGAACCCACGAACCCCTGCACCTCGATGGTGCACGCATGGGACCTTAAAGAGAACTGCCGCCCGGCGTTGGCGGCAGTAGGAGACGTATTGTGGGCGCGGAGGGGCTCGAACCCACGAACCTCACGGATGTGAACCGTGCGCTCTGACCAACTGAGCTACGCGCCCGTAGCGAATGAGATTATAGCAGAACTAATCATCAGTGACAAGGTTGATTCCTTCAAGGCACCCAGAACTTAGCCGAATTTACCTTCGACGTAATCCTGGGTTCGTTTATCTTTAGGAAAGACGAATAACCTTTTGTCCTCGGCAAATTCAACCAGCTCTCCCTGCAGGAAGAAAGCCGCATAATCGGCCATACGGGCGGCCTGTTGCACATTGTGCGGCACCCAGATGATTGTAAACCGTTGTTTCAATTCCTGCATCAGGCTCTCAATTTTGGCGGTTGAGACTGGGTCGAGCGCTGAGGTGGGCTCATCGAGCATGATGACCTCCGGGCCAAGTGCCAGTACGCGTGCCAGGCAAAGACGCTGCTGTTGCCCGCCGGAAACAGCAATGGCTGGGTCATGTAAACGGTCATAGACCTCATCCCAAAGGACGGCTTCCCGCAGCGCTTTTTCTACCGCATCATCCAAACAACTTTTGTTGTTTTCACCCATCAACCGCAACCCGTAGGCAATATTTTCATAAATGGTGAGCGGCAGCGGCACCGGGCGTGAGAAAACTATGCCAATCTTTCGCCGCAATTCCACCGGGTTGACATCCGGGTCGAGGATGTTTTTACCGTTCAACAATACCTGGCCTTCGAGCCTGGTTACATCTGCGTTGTCATTGAGGCGGTTCAAGACGCGCAGCAGGCTGGATTTTCCGCCTCCGGCTGGACCAAAGAAGACGGTGATTGCGTTGGCGGCGATCGTCATATTGATGTCGCGCAGGCTCTCGGTGCCATCCTGATAAGTAAGGTTGAGGTGGGTGATAATAATCTTATCCATGGTTCACCATTGCCGCTTTGCGCGCGCGCGGATGCGGACAATCGATGCAATCAGGTTCATTCCGAGTACAAAAACGAGCAGTACCAGCACCGTGCCGTATTGAATTCGAATTGGCATGCCGGGCACTGAGGTTGAAATGACGAAGATATGATAGGGCAGCGCCATGGTGGCATCCAGGATCGAATTCGGTAGTTGCGGAAGGAAGAATGACACGCCGGTGAAGAGAATGGGCGCCGTCTCACCGGCAGCGCGTTCCAAGCCAAGAATCACGCCAGTGAGGACTCCGGGCAAGGCTTGCGGTAAAACGATTCGCCATGTAGTTTGCCAGTGGGTAGCCCCCAGCGATCTGCTGACAACCCGGAATGAATAAGGCACCTGGCGAAGCGCTTCTTCGGTGGTACTGATAATTGTTGGTAAAGTCATGATGGAGAGCGTCAGGCAAGATGCCAGAATGCTTGTGCCGAATTTGAGAAAGAGGACAAACACGCCTAAACCGAACAGACCGTATACAACCGATGGGATGCCTGCCAGGTTGATGATGGCAATTCGAATCAAACGCGTCCAACGGTTATCAGATGCGTACTCGGCGATATATACGCCGGCTGCCACTCCCAGCGGTACGGAAAAGACGGCTGTCCCAAGGGTGAGATAAAAAGTGCCGATGATCGCCGGCCAAATGCCGCCTTCACGCATGCCGTTGCGGGGGAAGTCGGTTATAAACTGCCAGGAAATGGAAGGGGCTCCTTTGACAATAATGTAAATAACGATTGCCAAAATGGGCAGCACGGTAATTAATGTAATCAACCTCACCATCCAGTAGGAAATTTTCTGCTGGCGGTGTGAGGAAATTAGGACGGGATTGGACTGGAGACCATCTGTCATTTAGGCGGTTTCCTCAGGAAAGCGATCGCTCAGAACGCTTGCGACCGCGCGTACTGACCCATGACGCGATCACATTAATCGTTAACGAAAGGGTGAATAGAATGATACCGATGAAGAATAACACCTGATAGTGTGGGCTGCCGGTGGCTACTTCACCCATTTCCGAGGCGATCGTGGCGGTCATTGTGCGTACAGGCAGGAAAATCGCATCGAGTCCATGCGGCATGACTGGCGCATTGCCGGTCACCATCATGACTGCCATGGTTTCCCCGATGGCGCGCCCTACCCCCAGCATTACCGCCGTGATCACGCCCGACCGGGCTGCAGGGAGCGTGATGTTCCAGATGGTCTGCCATTGGGTGGCACCCAGCGCCAGCGCAGCCTGTCGATAGGCTGATGGAACCGTATTCAGAGCATCTTCCGAAATGGAAACAATGGTAGGCGTGGCAATAAATGCAAGCAGAATGGCGCCGGTCAAACCCGATAGACCTGTCGGCAGGTTCAAAGATTGGCGCATAAAAGGAACAGCCACTTGAATGCCAATAAAACCCAATACTACGGAGGGCAGCCCAGCCAGGATCTCAATCAATGGCTTGAGTAGATTCTTGATCCACATCGGAGCGATTTCCGAGATGTAGAGGCTGGTTCCAACGCCCAGCGGAATGGCGATGAGGATGGCGGTAAGTGTGACAATTAAGGAACCGAAGAACAACGGCCAGATGCCAAAATAGCCTTCAATTGGGTACCAGACAGTCCCAAGGAGACTGGATAATTTGACATTGGCAAGTGCTGGCAGTCCTTCGCGCATTAAGAAGATAAAGATTACAGTTACAAAAAGGATGCTGGAATAACCGGCAGCTTTAATCAGGATGTTAACTGGACGTTCGCGTGGAGTCTGTTCGATCATATCGTTTTGCTCAAGGGACGACGACTATGGGCACAAAACCAAGTTCGCGAACGATCTGCTGCGCTTCGGCCGTGAGAATCCATTGCATGTAATCCAATATGGTCTGATTGGCTCCTTTTTTGGAATACATATACAAATCGCGTGCAATTGGATAGCTTTTGTCGTTGACAGTCTCTACGGAGGGCATGACATAAGGTTTTCCTAAACCGGAAGAAATGCCAATCACTTTCACTTCAGATGTGACATACCCCAAACCATCGTAGCCAATGGCGTTGGGGTTATCGCGCACTTCGGAAATAATTCCCTCGGATGAAGGCAGCAGCAACGTGAGTGGAGAGAAAATGGCTTTGTCATTTTTATTGCCAAGGCGAACGACTTCTTCGAGAAAATAGACATGCGTACCGGAATTGGTTTCACGGGATAGGCGCACAATGGGCCGGTCTTCACCGCCGACTTCCTGCCAGTTGCTTATGGCCCCGCGGTAGATCTGCGAGATCTGATCGAGGGTCAATTCAGAGACCGGGTTTTCCGGATTGACGATGACGGCGATGGCGTCGCGGGCGATGACATGCTCTACCGGTTCGATCCCATTGGCTTCCGCTGCGGAAATTTCTTCCGATTTGATCGCACGGGACGCATTGGCAATATCGACGGTTCCGTTGATTAGCGAAGTGATGCCCGTACCTGAACCGCCGCCAGTGACTGAAATGCGCACTTTAGGGCGCACGGTTTGGTAGCGCTCAGCCCACGCGAGTGCCAGATTAACGATGGTGTCAGAGCCTTTGTTCTGGATGTAAATGGATGCGGAGTCAGAAGGGGATTGTGATGAATTGGTGGAACAGCCTGCACACAAGCAGCACAGGCATAAAAAGAGGGGGATAAGACGCCATTTCATACCAAGTAATGATTATATCGTATTAACCCTCAGAAACAGGAATAATTGAGGTTTTACCTTGGTGTAGGGTATAATTAACGGGTTACGAACTCTCCGGGAGGGACTAGGTATTTATGGATATTGGTTCAATCCAATCCGTCGACATTGACGAACAAATGCGGACAGCTTATCTCGATTATGCCATGAGCGTAATCGTAGCGCGAGCCTTGCCGGATGCGCGCGATGGGCTAAAACCGGTTCACCGGCGCATTCTCTTTGCAATGCAAGAGTTGGGCTTGCACTCCAATACTGCGTATAAAAAATCAGCCCGTATCGTCGGTGAGGTGTTGGGTAAATATCATCCTCACGGCGACTCGGCTGTCTATGATGCCATGGCCCGCATGGCGCAGGATTTTTCGATGCGCTACCCGCTGGTAGATGGCCAGGGCAATTTTGGTTCGGTTGATGGCGATCCACCTGCTGCGATGCGCTACACAGAAGCGCGCATATCCGTAATGGCTGAAGAAATCCTCACCGATCTTGATAAAAATACGGTCGATTTCTCGCCGAATTTCGATGGCTCTCTCGAAGAGCCGCTGGTGATGCCGGCCCGGACGCCGAATTTATTGTTAAATGGATCATCCGGTATTGCGGTTGGCATGGCCACCAACATTCCTCCGCATAATTTGCGCGAGTTGTGCAATGCAATTATTTATCTAATCGATCATTACGATAATTTGGACGAAGTGACCATCGATTCGTTGATGGAACTGATTCCTGGCCCGGATTTTCCCACCGGCGGCGTGATCGTTGGTCGGGACGGCATCCGGCAGGCTTATTCCACCGGCCGCGGACGGTTGATTGTGCGCGGATCGGCCCAAATTGAAGAGATCAAAAACGGCCGTTACGCCATTAATATCACTGAAATTCCTTACCAGGTCAATAAAACTGGATTGATCGAACGCATTGCCGAATTGGTGCGCGAAGAAAAAATAGACCAGATCTCAGACCTGCGCGACGAGTCTGATCGCCGCGGTATGAGCATCGTTATCGAATTGAAGCGTGGCGCACAGCCGAAGATGGTTTTGAACCAATTGTACAAATATACACCGTTGGAAACCACCTTCGGTGTACATTTGCTCGCGCTCGTAGATAATGAACCACGCGTTCTTTCGCTAAAACGAGCGCTCCAGATTTTTGTGGACCACCGCGAAGCGGTCATTACCCGGCGCACGGAATTTGAATTGGCAAAAGCACGCGCCCGGGCGCATGTGTTGGACGGATTGCTGATTGCCCTGGCCAACCTGGACGCGGTCATCCAAACCATCCGCCAGGCAAAGGATGTTGAAACTGCCAAATTCAACCTGGTTGAACGGTTCAATCTGTCTGAAATTCAAGCACAGGCGATCCTTGATATGCAGTTGCGCCGTCTAGCCGCATTGGAACGTCAGAAGATCGAAGATGAACATCGTGAAATGGTCGAACGGATCGCCTACATGGAAGATTTGTTAGCCAATCCGCATAAAATCCTGGGCGTTATCCAGGAAGATTTACGCAATCTCATTGAAAAATACGGCGATGACCGACGCACCCGCATCACAGCTGAAGCGCACGAAAACTTGCGGATGGAAGATTTGGTGGCGGATGAGCCAGTTCTGGTGACGATTACCCAGCGAGGTTATATTAAGCGGACTGCCGCCAGCCTGTACCGGACTCAAAACCGCGGCGGACGCGGTGTGAGTGGTCAGACAGTGCGCGATGAGGATGAGGTTGTTACGCTGTTTCCAGCCCGTACGCTGGATACGCTGCTATTTTTCTCTGACCGCGGAAAAGTTTATTCGGAGAAAACCTATAATCTGCCGGATGCCGGACGCACCGACCGCGGTATTCCTATCGTAAATGTTCTCGCGCTGGACTCGAATGAACATATCACAGCAGCGCTATCGGTTCATGATTTTTCAGCCTCAAAGTATTGCACCATGGCGACCGTGAAAGGGCGGATGAAGCGTGTGGCCCTTTCAGAATTTGCCAGTGTGAGACCATCGGGTTTGATTGCCATCACCCTTACGCAAGGCGACCAGTTGGGTTGGGCACGCCTGACCAGCGGGAAGGATGACCTCATATTAGTGACCGTGGGCGGAAAGGCATTGCGCATCGCTGAGAATGCAATCCGGGCCATGGGCCGTACTGCGGCCGGTGTGACGGGCATTCGATTGAAGGGCAAAGACCAGGTGACCTCTATGGAAGTCGTTGAACCCGGCGGCTTTCTGCTGGTGGTAACAAGGCAGGGTTTCGGTAAACGCGTGGCGCTTACCAATTACCCCCAAAAGGGCCGCGCTACCGGCGGGGTGATCACGCAGGATATCAAGAATATGGACCACACCGGTCAAGTGGTTTCAGCCAGGGTGGTGCAGGAAGCGGATGACATGACCTTTATCTCCAGCAATGGCATTGTCTTAAGGCTGAAGGTTAAGGAAATCTCGCTTACCGGACGGGCTACGCGCGGCGTACATTTGATGGATTTGGGCAAGGGCGATGGAGTGGCTTCCCTGGCGCGCTTTCCAGCCGAAGTAAGTCTTGTGGAAGAGGAAAAGAACTAAAGGGGTCATCGCACGATCCAATGAATTTGTTGAATTAAAAGCACAGTGGATGGCGGCCAATAACGGCAGCAATCCGCTGTGCTTTTTTGTTATACGGAGTGCAAACTAGAAAACGATTTTTCCGGTAACTACGAGGCAGAAAGTTCCCAAAACCAGCACCATCAAAAACAGCAACAAAGCAATTACAAAGCGCTGTTTGGCTGTCATGCCAAGGAATGGACCGTTTGAGCGCCGTAACGACCGGCGGACCTCCGGTTTTTCGGGGGGTAAATCCTCCTCGAAGGGTTGCGATGCGGCTGAATTGCGTAAATCATCAAGCATGAGCGACCTCCAAAACCATTCAGGATTTATCCGCCGGGCGTAAATGTACATCTCCGACGGTAATCACCTCTTGTTTACCCGCAATTAGTTGCAGTACGAGCCCACCCTGAGAGTCGATACCTGTAAGTGTTCCTTCCAACATTCCTCCGGGCGTTTCCACCTGCACAATCTCGCCTTTGAATGCCAGGCGTTTTTCCCAGCTCTGGAAGAATTCCGGGGTGGCAATTTTATTTCGCCAGGAAAAGGCTGCCTTCAGGATGGCTGCCAGTAATTCCCAGCGGTTTACTGGATGGCCTGTAACTTCCTCGACACTGATGGCTGGAAACAATAAGGTTTCGGCGGGTGGTACCGAGGAAGGTGCAACATTCACACCAATGCCAATCACAACACCAGCCAGCCGGTCCGCCAACCAGCTTGTTTCCACCAGCACGCCGCACACTTTGCGCCGCAGAAGCAGTACGTCGTTAGGCCATTTGATCTCCGGATGCAGTCCGCAGCAGGACGCCAATCCGTCGCTGACAGCCAGGCCAGCCAGTGGGGATAACATGCTCAGATGGTCCATTTCTTCGAAGTTTGGACGCAAAATCAGGCTACACGCCAGACCGGCACCCGCCTGTGTAATCCATCGGCGGTTAAACCGGCCGCGTCCAGTTGTTTGCCGGTCGGCCACCACCAGAGCGCCGTCCGGTGCCCCTGCGTCCAACCAGCGTTGCGCGTCATCGTTCGTCGACCCGGTTTCAGCACTGAACCGTACTTCTGACAGAGGCAATCCCTGTAATTGGACGCGCAGTGCAGTTTCATCGGCTGGATAATCCATGAAAATAATTGTACCGCAGTTCTGAGCGCGAATTCCTTGCGAACGGCGCAGAAAACAGAAAAGACGAGGCATTTGCCTCGCCTTTTCTTGGTCATTGGTTTGTAAACCAAGAAGAATGCGATTACTTGGCGATGATTTTGATGCTCTTCGGCCGTGCTTCTTCTGCCTTGGGAATGTGCAGGGTCAAGACGCCATCTGCCAGGTGAGCTTCAACCTTGCCGGTATCCAACGCTGCAGGCAGCGTTAATTCGCGGTAAAAACGGCCGGCTGGAATCTCATTGAGCATGTAGGTACTCTTCTCGTCTTCGATCTTCTTGAATTCGCCCTGGATGGTAATGGTGTCATTGATGACCTGAACATTCAGATCCTCAGCTTTGAGACCTGGCACGAGCGCATTGAGGACGTATTCATCTTCTTCCAACCGGACATCAACCGGGAAAGTAACGCGGGTTTCAGTATCATTCCATTGCTGCATTGCCCGATTCCAGGCCATCCGGCGGGCTAGCATCTGGTTCATTGGGTTACGAATATACATGGTCATGGTTTCCTCCATATAACGATTTGGTGATTTGTTTTTCCATTTTCAAACTTGATCATGAAGTAATCATATCCTTTGAGTATTTGAGGAATGCTAGCAAAATATACAAGATTTATAAGAATGCCTTTGCGATTATCAAATCGAAGCGTCTTCACTGACGCTTGAATAGCAAAGATGAAATGATGGGAATCCTTGGCGAACGAGCTGAAACGAAAGGTGGTGATGGTTTTTATTCACATGTTGCCACTCACCTGGCACGGACTGGAAATGCCAGAAAATTGTGGTATCATGGCGATTATGGAGTGGTAGATTTATGGAAGAAGAACAGATTACAATTATTGAAGGTCCCACGCCCACATTCGAGAGTATTCAGGATGGTTGGGCATTGGGATTGAACGAAGGGCCGTTTCTTTACGACCTATCATTGACACGCCTGCGCACTTTCAATGGACCTTCTTTGGTCGAACGATGTTACCGCGCCTGGCATAGTGGAACTTCGATTTCCTTGCATTACCGAAACCGCCTTGGTTTGGAAGATCGAGCGCCAATCTTGGCAGCCCGCTCGATCGACACAGAAGATGGGCACGTACTGCTGCTGTGGATTCGCCGGACGGCTCAACAGTTGGCCGATGATATCGACCTCGAACACACCGGGGATGACCCGGATAATCACATCTAAGATTAGTGAAAAACTGGGCGGCGATCACCTTCGCTGCCCAGTTTTTTCTTAAAATGGAGCAAGTTATGCTGCTGGACCTAAAAACCATTCGCGCCCAATTTCCTGCCCTGCAACGCTCGACAGTCTTTTTTGATAATCCTGGCGGTACACAGGTCGCACGCCCTTGCCTGGAACGGATGAGCCATTATATGGTAGAGACCAATGCCAATCATGGCGGCGAATTTAAGACCAGCCTGGATTCGGATGAGTTGATTCTACAGGCGCGCATGGCCGCGGCCGATCTACTTAATGCAAAGCAGAACGAGGAAATTATCTTCGGTGCCAACATGACCACGCTGACCTTCCAGATAAGCCGTTCGCTGGGCAGGTTGCTTCAACCAGGCGAAAGGCTGGTGGTGACAAACCTGGACCATGATGCCAACATTGCTCCCTGGCTGCAGGTGGCCGAGGAGCGCGGCTGCAGCGTGCGCAGGGTGGACATTCATGTCAAAGATTGTACGCTGGATTTATCTGATTTCGAAGCCGCACTAACTGAAAAGCCCAGGCTGGTTGCATTCGGTTATGCCAGCAACGCTGTTGGGACGATTAATCCAGTTGAACAGCTGACTGCACTTGCTCATGCCGCCGGTGCGCTGGTCTATGTGGATGCCGTCCAATATGCGCCGCACGGACCGATTGATGTCCAGCAGCTGGGCTGCGACTTTTTGGTCTGCTCAGCCTATAAGTTCTTTGGACCCCATTTGGGCGTGTTATACGGCCGGCAGGAATTATTGGAACAATTGCCGGCATACCGTGTTCGCCCGGCGCCGGCAGAAGCGCCAGGAAAATTCGAAACTGGTACTGGAAACTTTGAAGGCATGGCTGGTTTGTTAGGTGCAATTGAATACCTGGAATGGTTGGGATATCTTTACGGCGAGGATTATCTTGAGTTGTACGCTGATCAGTACACCGGCCGCCGCCAAATTCTTAAACAAGCCATGTCCGTTATCCGTTCCTACGAATTCGAATTGAGCCGGCATTTGTTATCCATGCTGCAAGGCGTTCGTGGGGTGCGGGTGTATGGTCCCGCCGAGATTACCCGCCTAGAGGAGCGGGTACCGACGGTATCCTTTACCATGGAGGGTCGCCATCCGCAGGAGATTGCCCGGCTGCTGGCAGAACGGGACATAAATGTCTGGAATGGAAATTTCTATGCACTGGCTGTAACTGAACGCCTGGGATTGGAGGCAGCCGGCGGACTGGTACGCATCGGCGCAACCCATTACAATACAAAAAAGGAAATTGAACGGCTGGGCGATGCCCTTGTACAGATCGCTGCCAACAAATAAATGGAGGAGAATGACCGCTACAACATCTGAACCGGTATTAACCATCAGTCAGGAAGAATTGTATTTTTTACTGGTTTTATTAAAATCCCGTGGAATCCCCGGGATGGAGGGTATTTTCGAGCCAGACGCAACTGAAATCGAACGGACCCACCTCCTGGATGCAGCCCGGCGTGCTCTGGTGGCCAGAAATTTGGTTACGCTCCATCCCGATGGCCGCGTGACGATGGATGATTTTTCTCTTGCAGTGATAGGCACCTGTGTACGCCCGATTTATTCCGTAATAATGGAAAATACCGGTTTGGACCGTTCCAGCGGAGTCTTCTGGCACGCGATCAAAGGATTAATTGTCGAGCATACCATCCCCCAGCAGGGCATCCACCGCTTTCGGGCGTTGCCGGCCGACACTGACCTTGTTCGCAGGTTGGTAGGAGCAGGAGAAGTGAAACTGTACGATGATGCTGCCTTGCTGGAAGAAGGCGTGGTCATGCTGGAAGCATTCGATCAGGCGCGAAAAACGGCCCGCGATGCCGGAAATGAAACTGCCGGCAGCGAAGCCTTGTTGCAGGGCGGTATGCCGTTGACAGCCGCTAAAAAACTTGCTGCCATCCTTGCTGGCACTGAGGCATCGACTACGGTCGCGTTTATCCGCCATTCCTATCCGGTTGGCGAGGAGCAATTGTTGGGAGGATCGGTTTTCTCGGGGCTGCAAGGTGCCGTTTTATCAGTGCCGACCAATACAGGCAGCGGTGAAGTGCGTGTACGTCCGCTAACCCGGCAGGGTTGGCAGGACTGGTTGGGTTTGATGTTGGAAGTTACCCGGGAAATGGACTGAATCGAGAAAATAAATCGATAAACGCCTGGGTGAGGGGGACATCCAGACGTTTATCGAGGGCAATTCTAGCATTGGTATGTGTTTATGGGAAGATTGGTTGTGTTACAGTTCGATTACAGTTAGGCAGGTGCCCCAGGAGGGACTCGAACCCTCAATCTAGGCGTTAGGAGTGCCTCGCTCTATCCACTTGAGCCACTGGGGCGGGCGAATCGGATTATAGCATCAGCAGGAAACACCGGCAAGGGCGATTAAATAGGAGCACGAACAGCCTGCTGCTTCGGAGATTATTCTCCACGACGTCGATTCTGCCAGAGGCAGAAGCCGCCGCTATCGCGGTCGGCGCGTCAAGCTTCTGAAAGGGGCACCCAGAGTGTCCCGAAGGGAGTGGCTGGCGCCACACAGAAGACGGTTGCCAGACAATGCTGACTGGCTATGAAATTTCAGCAGGCCGTTCGTGCAAATTCAATATAGCACATTTTATTTGGGTTGCATTAAAAAAGTTGCTGCAAAGGTCAGGCGTTAAAAAATTGATCTCCAGGCTTGGGGGGGACAAGCCTGGAGACCTTCAGGGAGGGAAAACCACCATCTGCTCTCACCGACCAATGCAGGGGGGATGCACTGATCTTGCATTTAGTGGGGAGACACCGAATTTGGAATACCAGTAAGCTGGTGTCTATTGGATAATATACATCTAATTTGTAATAATAACATTAAATACAGGTAAGAAATTTTTTCAATATCCCGTTTAATGGTTATTTGTATCCTCTCCAAAAAGCCGCAGCCAATCATCAACTTCTTGAGCGCTTAGCTTTGGTGGGCCTTCTGGCGTCTGTTGAGATGCTTCCAGGACTTGCATTAGTTCGTGAGCAAATTCCTCCGAGGAGAGGCTTTCGGCATGCCGGCTGCGTGCTTCAGCCTGGACCTGGCGATCCGAACTGATAACCTTCCAGTTTTTTGCCGCAATCCCTAGTTTTTCCAGCCGGAGACGGATGGCATCATCGGCAGTGCGACCCTGGCGGACAAAATGTGCAGTCAAGTTGCCGTAGCGGCGCTGACCGGAATGACCAGGCGGTGCACCATCAAAAAACACTTCAACCGGTTGGCGGCGGAAGCGGCTGAATGTTTGCAACAAAGGAATGAGCTTTTCCTCGTCATCCATGGCGCTCAGGCTGAAACCGGAAAGTTTTGGGATGAGATTATGGCCATCGATCAGATACGGCATGTTCTATAACCCCTATCCTTCCATAATACCGCCAATCTGTGCTATGATTCTACCAGGATAACGCCTATGACTTCATGGAAACGAACGATTCCCTTCCTGTTATTGACTGTTTTCGTTTCGGCACTGACCACCTTTCTGGTTCTCACCTGGTGGGAACAATCGCATCGAACAGCCACGCCGGCCGCGCAAAACCAGCCTGCAAATAACCTGCCATCACAGGCCACCCTGGCCGGATCTGCGGCGCTTTCTGCCGGAGATGAAAAAATCAGCATTGATAATGTTTTCGGCGTCGGGGATTACCAGACCGAGGTGGTGGAGATAAAACGCGACAGCGATACTGATTTAGTGCTCACTGGTTGGAAACTGCGCGATGAAAATGGCCATGAATACACCTTCCCCAATCTGACCCTCAAGAAGGGCGCTATCCGAGTTTATACGCGCAGCGGGGTTGATTCGGTCATCGAGTTGTTCTGGGGCCAAAAAGAAGCCATTTGGGAACCAGGAGAATTAGTTGCACTGGTCGATACACAGGGTACATTGCGAGCATCCTACCGGATTCCTTAGCATTTATCGGTGATGAGGGCATTGTGAGCAGTTTCGATCGAATTGTGGAAGAGAAAATTCAAGCAGCCCTGCAAGCTGGCAAATTCGATCAACTGTCCGGTAAGGGAAAACCCTTAAACCTGGAGGAGAACCCTTATGAACCAGATGGTTGGGGGATGGCCTTCCGTCTGATCCGGCAAAATGGTTTCAGCCTGCCATGGATTGAAGTCGGCATGACGATTGAAAATGAGCGCCTGCTGGCACACCAATTATTACGCAGTGCCTGCCGGGAAAGCGGATCAGAGGATTGCCGGATTGCACATGAGTTATTTGCCAGCCGCATCGAATCACTAAACCGGGAAATCGCTCAGTACAATTTACGCGTTCCGGCAGCGGTATTTCAACGCAGCCGGTTGGATCTGGAAACTGAACGAGCTGCGGCATTAAGCGAAATGTCGCGTCCGGCAGCAGATGAATCTCGCTCTTAGGAAAAACGCATGTCACAGGCTTTTTATCGCAAATGGCGGCCCCGATTGTGGGACCAGGTGGTTGGCCAGGAACACATTGTCCACACGCTACAAAACGCAATCCGTGGCGGCAAAGTTGGCCACGCCTACCTTTTTGCCGGTCCGCGCGGCACTGGTAAGACGACTACAGCCCGTTTGCTGGCCAAAGCTGTCAACTGCCTGGCGGATGAATTGAGCGAGCGGCCATGCGATAGTTGTGAGCATTGCGTGGCTGTGAATGAAAGCCGTTTCCTTGATTTAATTGAGATCGATGCCGCCTCCAATACCAGCGTCGATGATGTGCGCGACCTGCGCGATAAAATCAATTTTTCTCCAACCCAGGGGCGTTTCAAGGTCTATATCATCGATGAAGTTCACATGCTCTCGACGGCAGCATTCAATGCGCTGTTGAAAACGTTGGAGGAGCCGCCGGCGCATGCCATCTTCATCCTAGCTACCACGGAAGTACACAAGATTCCGGCAACGGTACTTTCACGCTGCCAACGCCATGAATTTCGCCGCATCCCGGTGCAGGATATCGTTTCACACCTCAAAACAATCTCGAAAGCTGAGAAACTTAAGGTAGAAGACGAGGCACTGATCCTGATTGCCCGGCAGTCCACTGGCGCGATGCGGGACGCAATATCGCTGCTGGATCAACTGGCTTCCACCGGCGAGAAGATCACCCTGGAAAAGGCGCAAAGCGTGCTTGGTACAGCGACCAATCAGGCGGTAATTGACCTGGTGTCTGCCATGCTTGATAAACTAGCCGACGTAGGCCTGGATTGCATTCACACGGCGTTGGACAGCGGGACTGACCCGCGCCAATTTGCCCGTCAGGTTGTCGAATACCTGCGAAGTCTGATGCTTGTCCAGATGGGCAATGCTGACCAGGTGGATGCGACGGCTGAAATTCGGGCACAAATGGCAGCCCAGGCGGCGCGATTTGATCTGCCAGAATTGTTGCAGGCCATCAAAGTATTCAATAGCGCGGCCAATGAAGGCCGTTCTGGCTGGCAACCCAGCCTGATGTTGGAATTGGCGCTGGCAGAAACACTGAATGTACCAATAAACTCAGGGCAGGTTTCCATGCCAGTCGTAATGCGAACTGAACCGCAAACGCAAAAGGCAACCACGAAGCAGAGTCCAAATCTCGCGCCGGTCGAAGAGTCTGTTACCCAAACGACAGCCCGGATGGAATCCAATGTAGCACAGCCTGCACCTGTTGAAGAAACTAAAATTCAGCAGCCCACCCAAACCAAGGAGCCTGCCAGCGCGGTAAGTCTGCAGTCCATTAACCAAAACTGGGCCAAAATTTGCGCGGCTGCCAAGAATCGCCGCCCGCAAACCGTGGGTTTGCTCAATTCGGTTAAGAATTTTAGTTTGAAAGATGGGGCCCTGGTACTTGGGTTTGCTACCGAAGTTGTTCGATCCAAAATGGACGGAGAAAACTTGGAAGTGACCCGCCAGGCTGTCCTTCAGGTGCTTGGGGTTGACATTCCGGTTACCAGCACGGTGGCCAACAGCAAGACCAGGACGCTGCCAGATGACATTGGCGTGGATGCCGATGGTATGGTGGGCACGGCGCTCAATCTGGGTGGAAAAATCGTGGATAAGGATTAACCGAAGCCCGGCGCTATAAGCAGTGCGGGAATCGCTGATTACAATACGGAGGATAGGATGGCAAAAGGATTCAACCGCCCGGCGGGCGGAAGCGGAGCAAGCGGGAGCGGCGGAATGATGCAGCAGCTGCGCCGCTTGCAGGAACAAATGGAACAGGTACAGGCTCAACTGGCGGATGAGACCGTCACAGCCAGTGTGGGCGGCGGCGCCGTGAAGGTCATTATGACCGGCCAGCAAGTATGCCGCGGGGTTGAAATAGACCCTGAAATGCTGAAGGATGCCGATGCTGAAATGCTGCAGGATTTGATCTTAAGCGCGGTCAATATGGCATTGGACCAATCGCGTGAATTAGCCTCTGACCGTATGGGTCCGCTGGCTGGCGGCATGCCTGGCATGGGATTCTAGGCATTATTATGCCGATCTTGCCTGAGCCTGTTCAAAATTTAATCACAGCCTTCGAACGGCTGCCGGGTATTGGGCCTAAATCGGCATCGCGGCTGGCTTTTCATCTGCTGCGTGCCACCAATGATACCGCTCAACAGCTTGCAGATGCACTGAATGGTTTAAAATCTGCCACCGGCCTGTGCCAGATTTGTTTTAACATCACACTGGCAGAGCAGACTGTTTGCGATATTTGTGCCAGTTCACAGCGCGATGAGGCCCAGGTATGCGTGGTGGAGGAGCCGTTGGATGTGCTGGCGCTCGAACGTACGGGCGGGTACTCTGGCCGTTATCACGTGCTGCACGGCGTACTCTCGCCAATCGAAGGCGTTGGCCCGGATGATCTGAAAATCCGTCCGTTAGTCGAACGTGTCAAAGCCGGCACGGTGCGCGAAGTGATTTTGGCGACCAATCCAAGCATGGAAGGCGATGCCACCGCATTATACCTGCGCCAGCAATTGCTGCCGCTGAATGTACACATCACCCGCCTGGCCCGAGGATTGCCTGTTGGAGGCGATTTGGAATATGCCGACCAAAACACGCTGTTGCGAGCACTTTCCGGCCGCCAGGAAATGACATCCTGATTAAGACTTCTCTCATAAAAGCCGCCTATCAGGCGGCTTTTATTTTTGTCCTTTAAAATAGACAAAACCTGTCCCCTCAATATTGGTAAATGGAGAGAACTAAAAAATGAAAAAGAAAATGATACTATTCCTTGTGATTATGGCGATTTTACTATTGAGCGCTTGCAGCGGACCGGCGGCTGTTTCGCAAACAATGACCGTTCCATCTTCTGCTGAAGTTCAATCGCCTGTACCCGTTGTTACTGTTGCCAGTACGCCAACGATTGCTGCCAATCCTGTTGGCAAGTCAACACAACCTGATGCCAATCCGCCTGCCGCCAGTAAAACGACCTTTAACATTGTTCCCAGCGAATCAAAAGTGACTTACAAAGTGGCTGAGACCTTTATCAATCAGAACAACCGCTTTAATTTGGCAGTCGGTGTGACCAACAGCGTGAACGGCACAATCCATGCCGACCTGCAAAACCCGCCTGCCAGTACGCTGGGTGAGTTCATGATCGACATCAGCCAATTCACCTCCGACAGCAGCCGGCGGGACAATGCCATCCGCAATAACTGGTTGGAATCATCCCGTTTTCCGACAGCCGTCTTTAAACCAACCAGCATCACCACCTTACCTGGCAGCTATGAAGAAGGGAAGGATTATTCCTTCCAGGTGACTGGAGACCTGACGGTGAAGCAAACAACCCGCCCGGTAACCTTCGATGTGACTGCCCACCTCACGGGCGATACGTTGTCTGGCAAGGCAACCACCACCATTTTACTAAGCGATTTCAATGTCGGCCCCATTTCCATCCTGGGCATACTCAAAACGGAAGATCAGGCAAAATTGACGCTCGAATTCGTTGCCAGACCGTGAGCAGCTCCTCACCATTTAATTCAAAAAGGACAATGCCATGAATTGTCCTTTTTATTCGAATTTACTGTCCTAAACCATCGATTCACTGCCAGAAAAGATTGCCCCGTTATTCTTTTCTATAGGCTGGAATTTCAACGATTTGCCCGGCGTATTCCACCTGATAGTAGGGCACCCAGGCCAGGCCGAATAAATCGGTGAAAATATTGCTCTTGGCGGTATTGACCGGCACTTCGCTTTCATCGTCGACCATGCGTCCCCACTGATCAGACACAGTCCTTTCCTCTTTCTCGCGGCTTGCCGTAAGTTCGTCCAATTGCTTTTTGAGGGCATCCAGATCATCCCTGGCCGTGTCCAAGTCTGCTTTGGCACTGGAGGTCATGCGGCGTTTCGTAAGATTGCTGGAAAGGCTGCGCTTGCGGCCGCCAAAAAAGCTAAAAATGGTTTCGGCAGCTTTGCCCAGCTCTTCAGTGGTTCGTTGCCCGACTTCCCGCTGCAAATCTTCAACTTTATTGGTCTGCTTGCGGATTTTTTCATTGAGCGTGTCCATTTTCTTATCATAGGCAGTGCCGATTTTATCCAGATCGGTCTGCATGGCGTCGCGGGCAGCATCGCTGCACAGCTTGCGGAAATCGGCGGTTGATACCTCGGGTCCGGCATAGACTTTCAAGGATTCATTGGCGCGCACTTTGAGTGTCCCATTCCGGAAGACCCAATCTTCAAAATCGCGCTGCAACCCGGCAAAGCGTTTTGAATCACTCAACCAGCCTGGCAAAAGAGCAAAGTTAGCCTGCGGATGTGGATCGTCGTTCACTTCATCGGTTTTGTATGACCGCCAAACGAATTGATCCCATTCCACGTTCATGCTTTCAAATTGGTTGACCACGCAAGCAAAATGCTTGGAAGTATCCAGGCGGTAACGGGTATTCACATAGCGGGCTTCAGCCTGGGCAATCAAGGCCGGGCGGTAGACAACGCCCTTCACCTGAGCGCCAGTCGGCTGGCGGCCTGTTTCAATCGCCTCGTTGGTACTCAAATCCAGCGGCAGGAAGTATTCCGAGACTCCCGATGGCACTACCGGACGGGCGCTGGAAAGCGTTTCACCGCGCGGTGAAGCAGGGACTGGTGTGGCTGGTTTTTGCACGGGCGGCTGGTTGGGAACGACATCATTTGAGTAGTTGATAACAGTTGCAGGTGCCGCGGTTTTTCCAAAAGGTTCGATGCCGGCCAGGCGATTGAGATCCGGTATTTGAGAGCGCATCAGCGGTCCGGCCAGGTAATTCATCGCCCAGCGGGTGGTGAAGAGCTGGGGTGCGGCTTTGTTGATGTTGTTGATCAGAAAGACGCGTTTATCCAATGCGGATATTTGCCTGTCGATGGCATCGATGTCGCTGGCACCGCTGGCCGAGCGCAAGCCGTCCAGCAGGCGATTCTTGTCCTGTTCGGTCTGCAGGCGGCCAATCAACCAGGTGCCGGCGTTTGAGAGGGCTTTGTAATCCACATCGACCGGGTTTTGTGTCGCCAAGACGATGCCAACGCCAAAGGCGCGCGCCTGTTTGAGCATGCGCAGCATGACAGTCCGCGAGGGCGGGTTGGCGACAGGCGGCAAATAGCCCATGATTTCGTCGAAATACACCATCATGCGCAGTCCGCTGGTGCCGCGCTGCGCCCGCATCCAGGATTCAACTGCCGCAAACAGCAGCGTGACGAAAAACATGCGCTCGCCTTCACTGAGGTGGGCAATATAGAAGATGTTGTGGCGCGGCTTGCCATCCGGTGTAAATTGCATAGCACCAATATCGAGTGAAATTCCATCCCGCCAGGATTCAAAACTCGGAGAGGCCAGGAAGTTATTCAGCAACATGGCCAGTTCAAAACGTGCCTTTTCTGGGAAGAATGAATCCAACGGAAAGGCTCCCAGACGGTCGAAGGGCGGTTTCTGCACTTCCATGATCAAGCTGGTCAGGTCAAGCGAACGGCCTTCGCTCCAGGCGTTTTCAATGACGTTCGAGACCAGGATATGCTCGCGGGAGCGCAGCGGATCCAGGTCGGTCAGGCCGATCAGTCCCAGCAAGGCAGTGACGATACTGCTAATTTTCTCACGCAGTGTTTCGCGGTTATCTTCCCAGGGCACATCAGGCGCGGCAAAAGACGAAAGCACATTGACCGGTTGACCGGAAGTGGAACCAGGCGTGAAAATGGTGAATTGGGCCGAATTCTTCAGGGCCATCATTTCATCGTAGCCGATTCCATAACCCGCCAGACCTGCTTTCCAGGTCGCGGCGGTATCCGCAGCCAGTTGTTCGATCGTTTTGCCTTCACGGCGGGCGGCTTCCGGATCCAACCAGGGCTGGAAATCGGATGGGTTGAATTCCGGAAAGTGTAGCAGCAGGTTGGTGAGATCCCCCTTGGGATCGATAATAATGGCTGGAATGCCCTTCAGTGCAGCTTCCTCCAGCATGCCGATGCCAAGACCGGTCTTGCCGGAACCAGTCATGCCGGTGATGATGGCATGGGTCGTCAGGTTTGACGGATCGTATAATAAAGGCTGGTCAGTGGCCTTATGTTGTGCTGGATCATAGATACGTCCCAGAAAGAAATTTTTTAGATCCACAGATACCTCCCGAAATGACCTGTTTTGTCTTAACTATACTCGAAAACGAGCCTAACCGCGAAACCTATTGCAGGCGATACAGTGCGTAGACATTGCTGAATGTCTGCGGCGGTGGAAGTTGTGCAAGAAATGCATCCAGCGCGGTCAGGTCGCTGAGCGGATGATGCGGGTCGGCAGCAGTGCGCATGAAATCGACGCCGGCCGTGTAAACAAGTACATGCGTATAGCCGGCCTGTTTCCAGGAACTCAATATCGATTGCGGATCGACGAGGGTATTCAGATCTCGCTTCCAGCGGTCAAGGATTTCATCCGATGCGCAGGTCGGGGCGCAATACAGGCTTCGCGGTTCATAAAGCATCAAAACACGGCTGCCGGCAGGCAGCTCTCGGACTGCCTGCATGGCACGTTGATACCAGCCAAGGTTGTCTGCCAGATAATCTTCACCGGTCATCAATCCGGCTGCCGCTTGTGGCGCGCTGCTTTTCCAGGTGAAGGCGCTGACTTCGAGCAGATTGAAAACCAGCACCAAAAGGATCAGGGTATTGAAGAACCGGTTAAGGCGCACCTGCGGCAGTGTCACCCGGCTTAGACCCCAGTACCCGAAAGCAGCCAGCCCGGTGAAAGCCGGGAATAGGGTGAAGTAATAACGCGTCTGGATCAAGTTTCCGGAGATACGGTTAGCAGATGCCCAAACCAGTAAACCGGAAAGGGCAAGGACGGCAGCATTTTCAAGTGCTGCCTGCTGTTCTGGTCCGCGCCGTTCGCGTCCCAACCAGGCAAAAAGCCCAAAACCGAGCAAGAGCGGACCCAATGCCACCATGTAGCCGTCCCCGGCTTCCACGCCCATGTACGTGGCGCGTAGCGGCAGGAAAATGAAATCCAGCCAGTTGCCATAAGGAGGAACACTCTGATAAACCGCCAGGCGTAACGGCGTCATGGCCCCGGCTGAGAAAAAGAACGGGTAGAGCGGGTTGCCGGTGGTCAACAGGTTTTTAAGCAGCCACGGAGCGGCAACACATAATGCCGCACCGCTAAATTTAAGTACATCCAAGATGCCGGCTTGCCAGGAGATTTTACGTTTCCAAATATGCCAGATCAATGTGACAAGCGCAGCGATCCCCAGTACTCCAGATGTGTATTTTGTGCCGACAGCCAATCCAGTGAAGGCGCCTGCCAATAACAACGATAATAGATCCAGTTTTCGCCGCCAGCGATCCAAAAGCGCCAATACGCCAAAGCCGAAGAGCAGCGCCAACCAATCAACATATCCCCAGGCGGTCAGCATCACCAGGCTAAAGCCAGCCAGCAGTGCCGCAGCCGCGGCCCAGGCGGACGGCACGTTGAGCTTCTGGCTAAAATAGCCCAGCAGGCCAACCACAGCCAGCACCGCGATCCACCAACCCAACACGGTGGCAGCAGGAAGTCCGCCCAGCGCAATCGCCCAGGTGAAAAGCATTTCCGCGTTTTGCGGCATACCGCTCATCACCTGGCTGGATAAATATTGCACCCGTCCGGCTTCCAGGTAGGCTTGCGGCAGCGCCAGGTGTGAAACGAGCGCATCGAACTTGAGCGGTGGAGCCAGTGCAACGATCAATGCATTGAGCAAAAGCAGAACGATGAGTACCGCTACCGCACGACCCATACTGTCGCTTTCGCGCCATAAATCGCGCAGGGCGCTCACCTGGCGCAGCCACTTGAGCAGGGAACGCCGCAAGGCAATCCCCACCGTGAGGGGAAGCAAACCCAACAGCCAGACATTCAGGCCGACCGTGGCGCCAACGATCAAAATAAACAAGGCATAAGCACCCAGGCCAAGAGCTGATTGAAGGCTCAGGCGAACCAGGCGCGGCAGGTCTTCGAAAGGGGCAATCCGCTGGCCGATCGCTCCGGCTGTCGCCACCAGGATCGCTCCCAGCAGGATGCCCCAAAACGCAACTGCCAGGCTGACTGCCAGTTCAGGACTGAAGGGTTTGTGACTGACGTAGTAGAGCATCAAAACAAAGAACGGCCAGAGAATTGCACTCAGGCCGATCAACAAATTGCGAGTCCGTGGCTTCATCGATGTGTTTCTCCAAGGGAATTATACATTCGATGAGCTTACAACGACGAAGGTTTATTGGATTTACATTATTGATAAATGGATGCGAACAGCCGGATAAATCCAGCCACCATGTTGTCAATCGCTTTGTAGACAGCCGGCGTAACTGGGTGATCGAAATCGATATCTTCCGGTTGAATCAGGATCAATTCCACCGGACAGTTGAACTCGTGTTGGATGAATTTAACCAGCACAGAAGGCGGCAGGGTATGGGTGGTGGCGCTCAGTCCGTCGGTTTGCTGCCAGTCGACCAGGGCTACAGTCCCTGCTGCTTCATCCAGGAGGGCGGCATCGATCAGAATGACACAATCTGGCCTGAACCGCCTGAGCGGCGCGGTAAATGCCTCAGGAGCCAACCCGGCTTCGATCAATAAAAGTTGCGGCCGGGAGGCCAGCCTGCCGCGCAAAACGCGCACCGCCAGCACCCCGGCTGCATCATCTCCATTTAACTCGTTGCCGATACCCAGCAACGCCAAACGTGGCGTACGGCTAAGCGCCGCACTCAACGTCGCCAGTTTCTGCGCGAGCTGCTCGCTCCAGCAGGAATTGGACATCTTCATCCTTGCCATAGTAGACTTCGAACGGCTCGCGGGATAATTGCGCCAGTTCCCAGCCTTCATTTTGCATCTGAAGACAATGGAAGCGGCAATTTACCACGCATTGCGCGCAGAAGGTGCAGCGGTCTTCGTGGTAGCGCATCACGAATTTCTTTGCCACTTTGTCCAATACAATCAGCTCGATTGCATCCGCGGGACAGTCTTTGATGCACAACTGGCAGCCCGAGCATTTCGCCGGATCCCAAACCAGTCTGCCACGCAGGTTTTCAGGCGCGGGTTTGCGTTGAAACGGGTAAAGTTCGGTCACCGGACGTTTGAAGAGCGATCGGAAAATATCTCCGAACATTGCACCAATAGCCATGCCTATTCCTCCTTAGAACAGCGGGCCGATCTGGCGGCCAATGATGATGGCCAGCAGCTGCAGCAGACCAACCAGAGCGCCGACGCGCCACCACATGCCCACTGTTTGATCAATGCGCAGACGGGCAAACAACGATTGCAGGCCGGCTGTCACCAATAATAGCAGACCGGTTTTCCACAGAAAATCCAGTGGATTGGCCAGACCGCCCATGTAGAAAGTGGCGATCAGGGTCAGGCCGATGACCAGTTCGACATCCTTGCCAATGCGGAAAAGCGCCAGGCCGCGGCCTGAGTATTCCGTTAGGGCGCCGGAAACAATTTCGGTTTCGGCTTCAGGTGCATCAAAGGGAGAGAGTTCCAGCTTGCCCATCAGACCAACCAACGCCACCAAAAAGCCAATCGGCTGAGCAGCGATCATCCAGACATTTCCACGGGCATAGGCATTTATTTCACTGATATTCCAGCTTCCAGCCGCGATGGCCGGTCCCAGCAACGCCAGCAGAAAAGGCGCTTCATAGGAGAATATCTGGGTGAGCGTACGGGTTGCTCCGATGATGGAGAAGCGCGAGATATTATTCGCACCTGCCAGACCGATGCATATAGTCAGCGCGCTGAGCAGGTAAAAGACAACGATCAAGTCGCCGCGGAAGTTATAGGAGGCAGTAAAGCCAGCCAGCGGTACATACAAAGCGGCCGTTAAAACGGATGTTAACGCGATAATGGGCAGGGCGTGAAACAAACCGATATGTGCCCCGGTCGGGACGATTTCTTCCTTGGAAAGCAGCTTGAAGATATCGGCCAACGGTTGAAACCAGCGCGGACCAATGCGGTTCTGGAAACGAGCTACCAGTTTGCGGTCAGCCCATTCATATACCAGCCCGCTCCCCAGCAGGAAAAGACCGCCAGGGAAGAACAGTAGCAGCAGGATGGAAGGTAAGGGTAGGTTCATCGGTAGTACTCGATTCCATGTTGGCGTAAATCTTCCCAGGTCCAGACCTGAGTATCGTTCGGACGGTGAATTTTGATCAAGCGATCGTTGCAGGAGAAGCACGGATCTATGCCTGCCAGGATCATGGGGATATCCGCCAGTTTGTGGCCGACTGCAAAGTTGATGACTGTCGCCCAGTTGCACAGGCTGGGAGTGCGGACTTTGACGCGCTCCGGTTTTTCGCTGCCGTTGCTTTTCAAGAAATAGAACAATTCGCCACGCGGCGCTTCAACCCGGCTAACTGCTTCACCGGCCGGGATCTTGCGCGGGACGCGCGTGGTTAATTCACCTTCAGGCATGTGGTCAAGCATCTCGCGGACCAGGCGATAGCAATCGTACAATTCTTTTAGCCGGACCACAAAGCGCGCCAGCAGGTCGCCGTTTTCATCGGTGATGACATTAATTGGGAAGGTCTTGTAGGCTGCATAGGGGGCCGAGTCGCGAATGTCAATTGTGACTCCCGATGCACGCGCGGTCGGTCCGACTGCGCCAAGTTCGATGGCCTGTTCCCTGGTCATTGTGCCGATGTCGCGCGTCCGACCCAGGAAGGTTTCATCGGTGGTGACAACCTTCATGTAATGATGGGTACGCTGCTCAAGGAAATCAATTCCTTTAAGGATCATGTCGCGTTGTTTGTCATCGATGTCAAACTTCACGCCGCCCAGGACATTGGCCGAGTAATGAACGCGATTGCCGCTGATGGTTTCGAGAATATCCATGACCGTTTCGCGGTCGCGCCACGAGTACATGAATAATGTGTCAAAACCGCCTTCATGCGCAGCCACGCCCAACCAGAGCAAATGACTGTGGATGCGTTCAAGTTCGGCCACCAGAGTACGAATGACCTGTGCCCGCGGGGGAGCTTCCACCTTGGCGAGTTGCTCAACACCGGCAACATAAGCCGTGTTATGAACATGCGAGCAAATTCCGCAAATGCGTTCCAAAAGGTAGATATTTTGTGTCCAGTTGCGGTCTTCTGCACCTTTTTCAATACCGCGATGGACGTAACCCAACCGGACAGAGGCTCCGGTGACTATTTCACCATCCACGGCGAATTCAAAGTGCCCAGGTTCCTTCAGGGCGGGGTGTTGGGGACCGATGGGAACGATAAACTTCTGGTTTGTTTCCTGTCCGATCATCGGGTTCACTCCTTTCCTTCGGCTGCCGGCGCGGCAAAGCCTGTGAATGCTTTACGAAGCGGGTAAACCCCTTCAGGCCATTCATCGGGCAGAACCAAACGGCTGGTATCGGGGGTGTTTTCAACAGTCACGCCAAAAAGCTCAATCAGTTCGCGCTCGTAGAGCGTGGCATAGGGGAAAAGGTCGCAGATTGTCGGCAGGACAGCATCGTTGTAAGGCAGGCTGACGCGCAAGGTTAGCACAGCGTAACCGGTGGCGAAATGGTAAAGCATTTCCAAATTGCCTTCGACGACCGGTTGGCCTTCCAGCGGGGCAGGCGCGGCGGCATCCAAGCCGGAGATGGTCACCAGGTAACCCCAGGCAGCATTCTTAAGTGCCTGTGCGGCGTCATGCAAATCTTTCCTGGCGATTACGATATCGCTGCGATTTTCTTCCGGACGAACGGTACTCACCGCCCAGGGTTGCAGCAGGCTTTCGCCATTTTGTAAGCTAGTTTCGGTATCCATCAACCAGCCTCCTATTGGGGTTTCAGGCTTTGCAGCAACGCTACAACACCCTGAATGATGGCTTCAGGCCGCGGGGGGCAGCCGGGGATATACGCGCTGACCGGCAATACTTCATCGATGCCGCCCATGATGTTGTAACAGTCATGAAAAACGCCGCCAGAAAGGGCGCAGGATCCAATGGCCACCACGAACTTGGGATCTGGCATCTGTTCGTAGATGCGCAGCAGCCTGTCGCGGGATTGGCGGGTTACCGGGCCGGTGGCAAGCAACACATCAGCATGGCGGGGACTGCCTTCCAACTTGACGCCGAAACGTTCCAGATCATAACGCGGCGTCAGCGTTGCAAGAATTTCAATGTCACAGCCATTGCAGGACCCGCTGTTATAGTGGATTACCCAGGGCGAATTGATGCGTGCCCAGGCGCGCAGACCATCCATGACTTTCTGCATCGGGCTTACGGGGTTCTGTACTTGAATATCCATAATTGAATCCTGTCCTTTCCACTCAACCCAGCAGCAGGGCAATCAGGGCCAGCATCAACCCCACCAGGAATGGTACGATGGCGGTGGTGAAACTTCCCAGGCCTAAGACCAGCATGCCAAGGTGGAGAATGGCAAAGAAAAGGGCAATCACGAAGAAGGGAGTATAGCCAGGAGCTGCACTTTTGGTGGGGGCTTCTTCACCTGAACCGTAAGCGGAGCTCTGGACTGCATTTTCCTTCGTCGGACCAGCCAGTTGTCTGCCAATCCAATAAATTATCAGCACAAGCGGGATGTAAATTATGAACGCAAGAGGCGGGGTTAGCAAGATTTCCATCGTTTTCCTCCTCGATTAACCGCCCATCAGCAGGAACAGGCTGAGCGCCGCCCGGCTGGTAAGATCGGTGAGCAGTGAAGGCCACACGCCGATAACCACAATCGCCAAAGCCAGCAGCACCATCGGCGCAGCCATCAACGGCGAAATTGGTTTGCCTTCCAGTACTTTCTGCGAAGGTTGACCGCGGTACAGCCGGTTGACAATAGGGGCATAGTAGCCGAGCGAAAGCACGCTGTTGAGAGCGGCAAAAATTACCAGGATGATTGCCACTGTGCTGCCGGTTTCAACACCTGCGACGAAAATCTGCCATTTGGACATGAAACCTGCCAGCGGCGGCAAACCGCCCAGTGCCAAAACCGCCAGACTGAAGGTGAAAGCGGTCACCGGGTAGCGCTTCGATGCGCCGTTCAAGTCATCCAGGGTCAGCGGACCGTGGTGTCCGTTCCCGATATAGAGTGCATAAAGCAGGGCGCCGGCTGAAAGGAAGGCCAGACCCTTCATCAGGGCATGGTTGAACAGGTGGAAGAAACCGCCGATGGCGCCGTTGGCTGAACCGAAGACGAACGCCATCCCGAAACCAATCAACATGTAGCCGACATGGCTGAGGCTGGAGTAAGCCAGCAGCCGTTTAACCTGCGTCTGGCGCAGAGCCATCAGGTTGCCGACCACCAGGTTAAGCACTCCAAAGACCAGCAGCAGGATGCCCCAGGCATGGCTGGCGGCATACAGAAAACCCAAGGACCGCAGCATGGCGACCAGACCAGCCTCGATGACGATGCCGGAAAGCATGGCACTGATGCCGCTTGGAGCCTGAGAATGCGCATCCGGAAGCCAGGTATGCAGTGGAACCAGAGCAGTTTTGACGCCGAAGCCGATGATAAACAATGCTCCCGCAACCTGCAGCAGCGGATCGGCGGATTGGGCAGCCTGGCGCAGCAGATCGAGCCGCAGCGTGCCGGTGGCAGCGAAGGCGAGGGCAATACCCAGCATCACCAATGTGGAACCGGTGGCGCTTTGCACCATGTACTTAAAGCCAGCTTCCAGCGAGGCTTTCTGATCGCGGTAGAAGGCAACTAGGAAGTAGGATGTGATGGCCATGGCCTCAAACCACAGCCACAGGTTGAACAGGTCGGTGGCGCAGCCCAAACCAATGATCGCGCCGATCATGGCGGTCAGCAGCGCGTAGAATTTTTCCTCGCCGATCTCCGCCTGCATGTATGCGCTTGAAAACAGCGTGACCAGGGCACCCAGCACCAAGACGGTGACCGCCAGGAACAGGCCCAGCCCATCCATCGTCAGGGTGATATCCCCAAAGGTGAGACTGACGCCGGTGTAATTCGCGGTCGCGCCAATTCCGGCAAAATAGGTGAAAACGCCCGTCGCGAGCAGTGCCAAAAGGGCTACCCAGCGGGCCGGGTTGGCTGAACTTGAACTGCCGTTTTGACGCGCCCATAGACGCCCGATCAAATAAATGATGGGAGATGCTACCAGGGGCAGCCCGATGACCAGAGTGAAAGCGATCGTTGCATTCATGGCTACCCTCCGAAAACCACAACCAACAGCACCAGGATCAGGCCGGCAATGATGCCAAGGATGTTCCAGTTGAGCAGGCCGGTCTGGGTCACGCGCAAGGCTTCTGCGGTGTTTTGCGTGCCTCTGACAATGCCGCGGTTGATGGCCTCAAAGCCGAAGCTGTCCGTCGCTGCCTTACCAACACCCTTCAGGGCATTGGCCAGGCCGGAGAGTTTGTCGCGCCACCACCAGGCCACCAGCCCCAGGGCAATGACCGCCATGGCAATCAGGGTCGGCAGGCTGAGCACGTCATGGATCACTTCGCCCAGCGAAGAAATTTCAATGCCGTGGGCCGGCAGTGTTTCGGCTCCCAGCAGCTTGCCAAAAGAGCCGGCCAGCAGCCAGGATGTAAGGGAAGCAAAGGCTAGCGGGATGAGAGCCACTTTCATGGCAGGTCCGGCGTCATGCACGTGTTTTTCAACATGCTTTTCGCCGAAGAAGACCATCCAGATGCAGCGGAAGGTATACAGGGCAGTAATGCCCGCGCCGAGCAGCATCACGATATAGGTCCAGATTGGCGCTCCGGCCAGACCAGCCTCGAGGATCATTTCCTTACTCCAGAAGCCGTTCAGGATGGGGAGCCCTGCCAGGGCCAGTCCGCCGATGATGAAAACAGCACGCACCAGCGGCATTTGCTTGCCTAAACCGCCCATCTGGCGCATGTCGCGCGTACCCACCGAGTGGATGATTGCGCCGGCGCTGAGGAAGAGCAGTGCCTTGAAGATGGAATGGCTGAAGAGGTGGAATTGGCTGGCATACAACCCGCCCGCGCCCACCGCATAGAACATGTAACCCAATTGGCTGACCGTGGAGTAGGCCAGCACGCGTTTAAGGTCGTTGGAAACCAGTGCCATAATGGCGGCCATGATGGCAGTGACCATGCCGACCAGCAAAACGGCCGTTGTCCAACCGGGAACGCCCTTGAAGGCCGGGTAGAAACGCGCCATCAAGTAAACACCCGCATTGACCATGGTCGCTGCATGGATCAATGCGCTGATAGGTGTGGGAGCTTCCATCGCGTCAGGCAACCATGTTTGGAAGGGGAACTGGGCTGATTTGGCTGCCGCAGCTACCAGAAAGCCGAAAGCCATCACTGCCAGCAAATTGCCGGGCATGAGGGCCGGGTTATTGATCAGGGTATTGAAATCCATCGAACCGGTCACAGCGAAGAGCAGCAGCGCGCCAGCCAGCAGGCCAACGCCGCCGAACTGGGTGATGATGAGCGCTTTGATACCGGCCGCAACAGCCTTGGGATCATCGTTGTAGAACGAGATCAGGGCATAAGAACACAATGCCGTGATTTCCCAGAAGAAGAAGACCAACAGCATGTTGCTGGTGAGCACCAGCCCGGACATGCCGCCGATAAAGAACAACACCATGGCATAATAGCGCCCGAGCTGATCTTCACCGTGCATATAATCGACAGAAAAAATAACAGCCAATGAACCGATCACGGTAGCGACAACGGTCAGGAAGACGCCCAAACCGTCGGCCACAAAGGTGAAATCGCCAAAAACGCTGCCAATGGGGAAGCTGACGACAGTCTGGCTGGATGCGTAAGGGATGAGTGCAACACCCGCGCCGCCAGCCAGCAAGGCAAAGGCGACGGCAATGCGGTGTTTGACGCCTGGTTGGTTGTTGCCGACCAACCAGACCACCAGGCCGCCCACCCAGGGAATTGCGATTGTAAGGAGTAATAATGTGGCTGCCATGGTTTATCTCCGCAAGGTGGTGAGCGCTTTAATGTCCAGGGTGCCAACGTGGCGGCGGATTTGCACGGCCAACGCCAGACCGATCACCGCGACGATGGTGTCGGAGACGATGATGGTCAATGCCATGCTCTGAGCCAATGCCATGTCGCTGCGCAGACGGCCGGCGAGCGCAAAAGCCACCAGAACACCTTTGACCATAATTTGTAGGGCAATAATCATCTTGATCAGGTTGCGGACCGCCAGCAAGGCATATAGCCCGATGCCGACCAACCCGAGAATGACGATGCCAGCGATGACTGGGATGGAAATGGTCATTCTTCCACCTCTGCTTTCTTGCCATCCGCGAGGAGACCCAACATGGCTAAAGCGCCTGCAAATATCAACACGGCTTGCAGAAACACATCCAGGCTGCGGGATTGCCACAGCGTGCTGCCCAGGTCGCTGGCAGCCAAAACCGGTGCAGCCACATCCACGCCTGGCAGCATCAGCCAACCGACCAACAAGCCTGAAATTGCGATGACAGCCCATGCCAACGGGCGAGGGATTAATGGGTGGGCTGCCAGGGCTTCTTCACCGGAAATGTTGATTGCAAAAACAAACAACACGGTGACCAAACCTGCGCCCACGCTCAGTTCGATGACGGCAATTTCCGCAGCGCCCAAAAGAAAGAGAAACAGGGCTACCAGGGCGCTTGAACCGGCCAGCCAAAGGGCTGATACCAGCAGGCGTTGTGCCCTGATTGCCATGATGGCGCATAGCAGAATTCCCACCATGATGAGAATTTGCCACATGGGACGACCTCCTTCAAGATGTAAGGAAAAACAACACTTTTGGGTATAACCTACACCTTGAAAGTTGTCATGTGGTAATCGTCACAAGTCTGGGTGTTTTCCATCCTGAATTGTTGACAGGCGGGATAATTGTGAATTTAATCGGCTTAATTCCCGGAAATCAGCGGAAATTTAGCCGGTTTTGATGCTTATTCTGCTGCGCCATCGGTCGTGACGTTCCCAAATCTCACGGCAAATTTTGAATGTCACATAAAATGACCGGCCCCAATGGCGGCGCTGGCAGCCAAACCGAAGCCGTCAGGGAAGATGAATGCTGTTCAGGTCGTTTAAAAGCGCCTGCCGGTCATCTTCAACCGGGGTTTGTTGTGCACAACGATGCGCTTCGGCGAGGTACTCGGTCATTTTGGCAGGGTTTCCGGCAATGGATTCAGCCCGTGCCAACGCTTCGTAGGAATATCCGGTGTAGAAAGGTTTGCTGCCATCCCTGCGGCTGGCATCCAGCGATTTTTCAGCATAGCGGCGAGCGTTGTCAGCCTGAGCGAGAACGGCATAGACCCGCGAAATCTGCCAGCACGCGATCGACTCGCTTTGAGCGGAATAATCATTACGCTGGGTCCAATGGTAATGCGATGCCAGCGCCAACCGGATCATTTGCTCGTCCTCTTCAGGCGTGCGGTCAGTTTTGTCAACCAGATCCCAAACCTGGTTGAAGCAATTGGCAGCAAAGAAATGATGCGCTTTTTGCAGATCAAATGAGGGATTCTGGGTCATGGATTACTTCTCCAGTTGCAGGATAACTGGCAGGGAAGCAAAGAAACTCCTTGCCTCCCTGACAGTACAGGGACGATATCCACATCCTTAAGGTGCTATGGTTAGCAGGCTGCCCGCGCTTGTGGCTTCAACTTCAGGGAAGTAATAAATGAAGGCATGGGCTGGCAGCACTTGAAATTCACCGGAAGTGACCGGGACAAGCTGGTAGGTTAACTCATAGGTCCCGGCAGGCAGGTACGGTGCCACCCAGGTGACATTTTGGTCAGTGATCTGAGGATCGCCGAAGTTCCACCATCCCCAACCCTGGCTGAATGGATTGCGCGGGTTGTACTGCGGTCCGATAACCTGATCGGTCTGGTTCTGCTGGCTGGTTTTCAGGCTCAGGTCAAGCACCTCTGCTCCAGCAGGCAGCCAGTCTTCCACCACGGCGTAATACTGATCTGTCGGCACTGTCAATGAGAGGCGCACCCACACCGTTTTATCAGCCTGGAGGCGAACGCTGGTTACTTCCGGGCAATCGGGTAATTTACAATTTTCATCCACCTGGTAATAACGCCGTTCCAGCGTCATGCCGCGGCTGACCGGTTTAGCATCCTGCGCCGGACGATTGACTTCCAGATAGGCGCGGTAATACATTCTTCCATTGCCAGCCTGGCGCGAAATGATTAGTTCATTGGGGTCGGGTAACAATTGGCTCAATGGTACGCTTGCGCGTACCGGGGTGAGCGCGGTCACACCGCCGGCGACGCCGCTGGCCAGCGGGGCACCATTCAGGGTTGCGCCAAAGCTGAAATTAGCCTGCAGATCGCCGGTTCCTTTCATTGTCTCAATCAGGGCAGTGATCACCCAGGCCGATTCATAGCTGGTCGACCAGCCGCCGATTTCCTTGCGGTTTGTGATCAAGTAACGGGTCGCATCCACCAAAAGCGGACTGGCTGGATCGAGCCTTGCGAGAGCATAGGTCACAATGGCGGTACTTAAATTTCGCGAGACGAAATTTTGCCGGTATTCAACCGCATCCTGCCAGTTGACCCCCGTGGCGGACCGCAAAGCAGTCGCTTGTAGGTCGGAAAGCAGCGTGGCGGTATCAGCGTTGCCCGGGTCGAGTTTATCCAGAGTCAATGCCAGCATGGCCTTTGCCCACGGATTCAGGCGGCTGCGCAAGGGTAGCAACGCTTGGGGTTCCTGGGCAGTCTGTCCGGCTTCCGCAAGCACAAAATGTTGGAACGCCAGGCGGTCGAGTTGATAATCATCGCTGGACATTTGCGGCGTGATTAACCCGGCCTGTAAATATTGAACACCATTGTTGAAGGCTTTACCGGAAACATCGAAACCGGCTTCTCTGGCACGGATCAAGGCCCAGACGGCATAAATGGATATCTGAGGATCACTGAGGGAAGTTGCATCCCAACCCCAACCGCCATCCGATTTTTGGCGGGCGAGCAATTTGGGTAAATCAGTAGTGACCTGTGTGCTGAGTTGATTCTCCAAAACAGAATTGCTGATGCCGAGATCTTTTAAGGCCCGGTAGGTTTCCAGATTGGGGAGGATGCGTGAAATAAGCGCTTCGGTGAAATCGAAACGATTCTGCTCAATGATGGTCAGGTCGGAAAGCACAGCTGCCGCCAGCGATGGCGACAGTTCGACCTGTAATTCGCCGCTGCGGGCAGTGAAACTGCGCGGAAGCGAAACAGTTTCCAGGCGGTCGCCAGCCTCATAGAGGACGCCGGCCGTCCCAAAAGTTTGCGGGGCAGTGAAGTTCAAAATGGGCAGCTTTCCCCAGCTGGGACGGGCAAAATCTTCCATCCCACCGCCCTGTGCTCCAAACACCAGATCCGCTTCCTGATAAGGACCCACCGTTCCCCACCACGCCACGCGCTGCTGTGCGCCAGCCGCAATCTGGATGCTCTGCACTGCCTTGGCAGGTTCATCCAAAACAAAACCAGTCGGTTGCAGGCTGACATCCACGGATAGATTCTGGGCAGTGTTGTTATTGACCACTGCCGCCATTTCCAGGTGATCCCCAGCCACCAGGAAGCGCGGGGTGACCGGACGCACCAACAAATCGCGGGTGGCGATGATTTCAAGTTCGGTTTCGCCGACCAGTGAATCTTTGGTGATTCCGCGTACCCTGCCGACCCAGGTTGTCGCATTATCCGGCAGCGCCAGGCTGATTTGCGCGCGCCCGTTGGCATCAGTGACGACCTCGCCGTTCCAAAAGGCAATATCTCGAAATTCCTCGCGTACGCTTGGCGGGATTCCCATGTCTCCTCCACCGCCGCCTCCGCCGCGACCAGGCGGGATGGCTAACGGACGCTGTCCATAGGCTGCCAAAGACAAACTGGTTTCAACGCCGAGGGGTTGATCGCCATAATAAGCATCCTTGATCGAAGTTGAATTCGGGTCAGCCAGCGCCAACACGGCTTTATCGATCAAAGCCAGCGAGAATTCACCCTGAACCGGTTTCCCGGCAGAGTCCTTGACTTCCAGATTGAGCCTGAGGTTTTCACCGGGACGGGCTTGTTTGGGTTCGCCGGTCAGCTTGACATTCAATATCAGCGCCGATGGATCCACTTTGATTTGAGTGTACCCCTGGCGAAAATCGAAAAACTCGCCCGTGTTGCCCAAAATGGTGACCGCGACGTAAACAGTAGGCGCATAATCTTCCGTCAGTCGCAGTTCATAATCCAGACCGGAACCTGACAGGGTTACCACCTCGCTGTGCATGACTTTGGCCCGCTCGACCGTGATCAGTGCAATCGCACCGCTTGAGAAAGGATTGGGAATGAAAATGCGGGCGGTTTGGTCGGGTTCGTAGGTTTGTGCATCCGGTGAGAGGCGTAAACGCTGGTTTGAAAGTTGAGGCCAGGGGGCTGACCCTGCACCGCTCACCCAGACCCATGCCTGGCTGACGGCATTGCCATTGGACACTTCCACCTGATAAACTCCTGGTTGGGTGGGCGTGAACGCGATGCGTGCCTGGCCATCCGCACCGCTGACAAAGTCAGTGCTGCCGACCGAGGTATATTCGGGCTCGCTGGAAAATTCGCCGATTTCTGCATTGTATTTTTGTTTCCAGGTTATTTTTTGAAACTGGGCGGTCAAAGGAATATTCGCTTTGACTTGCTGATCCCAATCCACCGTTAAGATGCTGAAACCCAATTCATCTCCGGCCTGGCTGCTCCACGCTTCCGGCTGAATTCCAATGGCAAACTCGGCTGGCAGCAAACGCATGCTGCCGCGCCCGCTCACGGGTTGGTTGGACGGATCCGTGATGGTGGCTTCCAACGTCAGGTCTTGCAGCGTGGTTGGATTGAAACCAGCCAACTGGTCGGGAGTAATTGTCAGCGAGTATTTTCCTGACGCATCAGTATTCGCCTGGCCGCTCAGGATAACCTGGTCAAAATTATACGGATAGTAAAACGCGTTCAACCAACTGGTATCCATCGGCCCGACCTGGTAACCGCCGGGAAGATAAAAGTTGGTTTGGCGGCGCGACAACGTCCAATTGATCGGCAGGTTGCCGGCTGGCGCGCCGAAGTAGTAGTTCGCTTGAATGGTCGCTTGCAGGTCGGACCCGGCGAGTGTATCCGACTTGGCGAACTCCACCTTTACTTCCATTTCAGGTTTTCGATAATTGGCCACCTGAAAATACAGGTAGGCATCCATTCCTGGAACTTCAAAGTGATACTGCCCCGGGGCTGCAGTTTCGGGCAGGGTGAAACTCATGCTGAACGTTCCAAAGGCGGTGAGTGCTTTGTTTTGTTGTTCGATGGTGGCGGTGTTTCCGGTCAGCGGGTCGTAAGGACTGACCAGTGAAACAGAGTAATTCTGCGCGGGGGGGAGTTGGTAACGCCCGTTGGTCGGTGTGCGCACAATTCCGCGCAGGAACACAGTCTGTCCGGGTCGGTAAATGGGACGGTCGGTATACAGGTAAATGCCGGGTTTGGGCTGCTGGATTAAAGTCGATATGCCGTAATCCCAACTGTTGATTCCGGCAGACCAGTTGGTCACAGCCAGCGAAAAATCATCGTCTCCCGGTTTTCCGGAGATGGCAAAAAGGTAATCGTAAATTTGGCGTTTTGGCGACAGCGGAATTGTGGCCAAACCGTTTTCATCGGTATCGCTATTGCCAACCTCGCTCTGATTTTGATCATAAATGTGGATCTTCAGGCCGTTAACGGGTTGATTCTTATCCAAATCAACTGCCCAAACTAGCATTTCATCGATGCTTTCTTTGAGGGTCAATTGAATTCGGGATGATACGGCCAGAAAATCATTGTTTGATGCGTTATTGCCTCTGATTTGCGGGGAACTTACACTAAATGCATATAAACCCGGCTTAAGCGATTGTCCGTTTGGAGTTAATTCAATTCCGATGGTCTGATTGCGATTTGCTTCCAGATTCAAGGTTTGCTGCCAGCGGGTATCTTTACTTGGACTGACGTTGCCAAGAGTAGCCGCGATGAAATTAAGTTCATCCATCTTGCCAGAACGGATGTCCAAAGAGAGGAGGTTGGTGGCATTGGCTGCCAGCAGGGTATCATTCAGCGTGAGAAACACCACCCGGCTGCCGGTGGATTGGACAATCGGAATGCTCAATACCGGCTGGCTGTCTTTTGTGCTGAATTTCAGGATGTAATCCTGCCCCAGTTGCATTCCCCATTTATCCTTCAGCTCGGCTGACAGGGTGAGGGTGTATTCCTGGCTGGGCGCGAAGTAACCGCTGATGTTCAATGACCAGTCGCTTGAATAATAGTAGTTTTCGCTGATGGATGGGTCAAATTTGATTAATTCAGTAAAATCCTGGTTTGGTGCCAACGGCGATGAGAAGGTAATGGATAAACTGCCGTAACCGCCATAATTCTGCAAGTTCCCATTCTGAACTGGATCGGTTTTTACAACTGAAAATGCGGGTACGCTGCGGTAGGTGGCATCCACAGCCGAATTGAGTGGCGTGCCGCCAAGACCAGTGGCCTGTTTGGATAACTGCAAGGTGTAATTGACATCCCGATCCAGCAAAGCTGCCGGCTTGAAGGTTACACTGGTCGAGTCATCGCTCCAGGCAAAGCTGCCGGCGATCGGGCTGCCTCCCTGCGGGGAAAACTGGAAAGCGCCCTCAACGCTGCTGCGGTCGACAGGCTGGTTGAATGTTAATGTAATGGGCTCGTACAGGCCAATTATGCTGCCGGAGGCTGGTTCAAGGTTGACCACGTTCGGAAGGGTCGTGCTGAAAGACCAGGTTAAAATGGCATCGGTTGACAGTGAACTGCCAGATTGGCTGGTTAAATCCGGGTTGAGCGTGACGGAATAGGTTACACCGCCCTGCAGAGCAGGTTCGGGGTAGAAGATGTAGGTACTGGTATTGAGCCACTCTCCGTGCCCATCAATGGCCGGTTTAATGGTAAACGCTTCCGGTGAAAAGGTCGTTTCTCCCAATGCGACCACCGGCAGGTTAAAGGTTGCCACAATAGCCGAGGTGGGGTCGACGTCGGTGCTTTCAGGACGCGGCAACCGCTCGGTTGCGCTCAAAAATGGAGAGGTCTGGTATTTAAACGATATCGGGTCGGCCATGCCCAGACCGTTCGCGGCGGTCGCGCTCTTTTCAAAGGATACCGTCAAGGCAGTATCAGGCGGCAGCGGCTTGTCCGGAATAAAACGCACAGTAGCGTCATCCGGCCACTCAAACTTGCCGGCCAGGGCCGGTACGGTGTGAAGCGCACCTTCGACTGAGGAGCGTTGCATTGGCTGGTTGAAATATACGGTCACTGCGCCGTTTGCGGCCAGATCGCTGTTGGGCAGCGGGTCAGTTTCCACCACAGCTGCCGGCAGTGGTTTAGCCACGGCAACGGCGACAGGAGTCGCAGGTCGCGCGGTCGGCGTAGCGGTGTGGGTGATCACCGGTAAATTACAGCCTGAACTCATTAACATCATTATGGCGATCAGGCTGAGGAATAATCTGTTCAAAGGGAAACGTTGTTTCCTATTTGTCCTGGAGTTGGATTCCATAGCGTTTGCCTTAATCTCATGCGTATAGGTAAATTATGTGTGATCAGTTAGCCAGCAATTTATAGACGCCTTGGCTTAAAAAAGGTTCCAGTAGCGACCGAATTGACATTCCTATTATATAGGAAAGAAGTCAAGAAATATCGACGGAACCAAAAAACTGATAATTTTCGTAAAAAAAACAGCGGTTCGAAAACCGCCGATTGAGACAGCCCATTAATCAATCAAGGTAAGTTCATGAAGTTGCCAAAGTACCTGCGATAATAATCGTAGTTAACCTCGGAACGGTGATTTGGACTTTTGGCATCCGCCTGGGCTGCAAAGGATGCAACAACATCGTTCGCATCCAGCGTTGATCCATAATCAAAGGAAACGTCATAGCGCAACAGGAAGGTCCATTCGGTGAAATCGGTGTTCGACGACCAGGAGTCTGCCAGGCCGGGCTTGAGGGCTAATTCCGCGAGGTCAAAGGAGGTTAGCGAGTCGAAAACCAGCCGGCTTATTCTTAATGTATCCTCCTGGCTCAAATTGACCGGCCAAATGGCGCCGGGTGCATAGGATTGCAGGAAATTTAGGCTCTGGTTGTTCGTGGTCATTTCGGGCAGGTTTTCACCAAACGCCCCGATAATAACGCTGCCAACCATGGCGCGAAAGCCGAATACTTCGTTTGTATAGGCTAATGGTATTAACGGCACTTGTTGCTTGATCCATTGGTTGATGTTGTCGAAGCTGGTCTGGAGACTCTTGGGGTCGTTGGTGGCGCGTGATGCGTTAATTTCTGCTACAACAGCCGAATCGGTTTTTCCGATCAGGGGATTGTCGCGCAAAAAGAATGTTTCAAAAAAACTGTCTGGATCAGGATAATCGGGTTTGAAGGCACTAAAAAATAGTCCCAATTTGCCGTCATCCAGAGCCTGGTTAAAATCTGCCGTGCTGAGGGGATTTAATCCGACGGTAACCCCAGCGTCCTTTAATTCGAGGGCTAATTCCTGGGCTAATTCATTCGGGTTTGTTATCAAGCCGCTGGTTGTGGCGTCATAGGAAAGCAAAAGGGATTGATTAAACTCGTATCCGTTCTGTTGTAGAAGATTGGCGGTCTGTTTTGAATCGTAATCGTACCACCGCAGCGTGCTGGTACGGCCAGTATCAAAAGCCAATGGAATAAGTTGGTCTGCCGTCACTGCTGAGGGACCAAAGAAATCATCCGTGATTTTTTGACGGTTAAACGCAGAGGCAAAGGCTTGCCTGACTGCGGTATTATCGAATGGCGCAACAGTGTTGTTCATCCCCACGAACACTGTGCTGACCACGGGTGCTTCAGCTACTTTCAGATAGGTATCGAGGCGGATGGAATTTACATCGTCGGGTTGGACGGCACTGATTGCGTCGATCTGGCGCAGGCTCAGATTAAGAAGGCGTTGGTTGGCTTCGCTCTGCCAGGTAAAAGTAATTGTTCGTTGCCGCACCGGCAAGCCCCAATAATCGGAGCGTTTTTCGAGTCGTAAACTATCCTGTGTGGTTAATGCGATCTTAAATGGACCTGTGCCATTGGCGGTTGTGCTAATTTTTTCCAGGTCTCCCTGGGCTTCGGAAAGGACCTGGTCATCTTGAATCGAAAACGCTGGCGCACCAACCTTGGCAGGAAAAGTCCGGTCAGGTGAGCATAATTCAAATTTCACTGTATTCCGGTCAACAGCCCGGATGGCTTGAATTTGATTCCCCTGATTGCAATTGACAGCCTCGACTGAAAGAGGAACAAATTCCATTGATCCAGCCCCCGTCTGGTCAGACTGCCTTTTCTGGCAACCGCTAAGCCCCAGGCTGGCTAATATCAACATGATCAGGATGATTTTCCAAGATCGTGGGTTCACATTGACCTTTTCGTAGATCACTTCATGAGACTGAAATTCCGGATAGATTAGCCCTTTGCAACCCCTTAATGAGCTATGGGATCGATTATACAATCTAGGTGGAAAAAATTTATCCGGTAGCGGCCAGTTTGCAGTTTTGTAGAGTTGCGGTATACTCCGCCCGGAAAGTTTTGGTATCATTTTCCTAAAGAAAGTTGCTTCACAAATAAAGAAGCGTAGTCATATGTTTCCTTGCCTTCATTGAGGGGGAGATCGCTGCGGCGAATCAGCTGTTGGGTGTCATTTTCTGAGTCAATTTTTGATCAATTGTGTTTGAGAGATGAAAGACGGCGGGAATTGTTTCATCGATTAATGGCTTTGGATCAACGGTTAAGTCAAAAAGTACGACTGCAGCAGAATGGCAGTTCAGCTTGGAGAATGGCTGTATTTTTTGCCCATTCCGGTGATTCATGGTTTTGGATGGCTGGTTTAGCAATGACCTGGCTTATCACCCGGGGTCCCTGGCATAAAAACGCCATGCTGCTCGCGATAGGGGTGGTAGTTCTGGCCTTATTGGTACTGGCAATCAAGTTCAGCATCCGGCGTGAGCGTCCAGAAGGCGAGTGGGGCGCCATTTACCGGAATACCGATCCGCACTCTTTTCCGTCAGGACATGCAGCCCGAGCGGCCATGCTGGCTGTTATGTCACTCGGACTGGGGCCAGCATGGTTTGGGTGGACGGTACTCATTTGGGCTCCCCTGGTCAGTCTGGCGCGCGTTTCAACCGGCGTTCATTACCTGACCGATATCCTGGCCGGGTTGGTCTTTGGCGCGGCCGCAGGTTTTGGCATGCTGGCGCTGGCGCCGCTGCTGTTACGCTGGTTTCCATTTCTCTTCTAGGCTAAATCGATCCTTGCAGTTTTCGTGAAGGAATGAATAAAAAGCCCGCTGCATAATGCAGCGGGCTGTCATTCTCGGGTAGCTCAATTCAGCATCATGGTTGCCATGGAAGGCAGCATATGCATCAATGCGGGTACGCGTAGAGGTTTTTCCTCTTCCTGGCCTCTTTCTGGCAGTAACCCGTGGCGGGATGCTCCTAAATCGAGGATTTCCAGGATCAAATCCGTGTAAGTGATTCCTTCAGCACCAGCGATGACGCACAGGTCGCTAAAATCCGGCGTCAAACCCGGCAGTGTGTTGATCTCCAACAGGCGCGGGTTTCCTTCAGCATCCAGGCGGAAATCAACGCGCGACACATCAAATGCACCGACCGCCAGATGGGCGCGGATGGCCAGCGATTGTAGTTTCTCGGCCAAATGCGGTTCCACAACGGCGGGGCAAAGGAAACCGGGGACACCGTCCTCGCCGGTGTGCAGGGTTTTGGCTTTGTAACCATAGATGCCGGGAGTCACCGAGGAGGCGTTGTCGACTTCCAGGATTGGGAAGCGGTGGAAACCATCCTCGCCGTACCATTCCGGGTGGCGGCTGAAAGACGCGGCATCGGCCCGTCCCATCACTGCCACGGTAAATTCGCGACCAGGCAAAAACTCTTCAACCAATGCGGGCTGCTGGTAGCTATCAACCGCCCAGGCGACCCGGCGGCGCAGTGCTTCTTCATCGTACACGATCGCACCTGAGTCCATGCCCATCCCAGTGCCCTCGCGGGCTGGTTTTACGAACATGGGGAAGCGCAGTGCCGGATTGAGTGGTTCATTAGCGCTGGTAAATTCTTGAAAAGCAGCAGTGGGAAGGCCTTGCTCGCGCCAGATCCGTTTGGTCATGGTCTTATCTAGACCGACCGCATTCGCGAGAACGCGTGAGGCTGTATAGGGAATGCGAAGCAATTCCAGCAGCGCAGGCACCTGGGCTTCGCGTCCATCGCCGCAAATTCCTTCGGCGATGTTGAAGCAGATGTCGGGGCTAAAGTCGCGCAGTGCGAATGGTAAATTGGCGTCTGCTGAGAGGAATTTTGTATAATGGCCGTCTGATTCAATGGCGGTTTGAATCGCCTGGATTGTTTCTTTACGGTCAAATTCCGCACCGGCATCGGCTGGAGCATCCTGGGGCAGCTTGGTTTCCCCCTTCATGTTAGCAATAACTGCTACCCGCCAGGCGCGAACCGGTCGCGGAGGCATACTGGGGGGTTTGTCTTCTCCAGGAGGCTCGGTTTCAAGAATATCGATTTCGTCCATTTTTCAACCTTCTTAATCGGTGTCTGGTTGTCCAATTTTAGACAACAGCATCGTAGTATAGTCCGTTTTTATTAGAATGCAAGAGGTGATTTTTGTTTTTGTCAATATTGTTAGTGGAAGTATTAAACTTTTCCAAAGACAAATTGGTCAATTTGTTGGGAAATTGAATTGAAAATATCGGCTCAGCCAAAAGGGAGTCATTATGGTCTTGCCAGTCCTGTAAAAATGGTTATGATTAATATAACCAAAAGAAAAGGATGGACTTTATGAGAATGCCTTATCTGCCACCCATTCCTTTCATGCCGGCCACAATGCCGGTCTGGCTTTCGTATATTCTGGTGTTTGCTGCTGTAACCGCAGTAGTTTTGGTTATCATCCTAATTCTTTTCAAATTTGCCACCAGCGCATCTGGCGCAATTTTGTCGATCGCTCTGATTGTCTTATTCCTGGCGGCCGTGTATTTGTTGATTGTCAACTCTGGCAACATCACGAATTTTGTCAGGCAGCTATTTGGGCCAATCCTTTAAACGGATGAAGTCCGTCTGACCATCGTTAAGAATCTTTTTACTTTACAATCCTTGTTGGCTGGGTTATCCTTATTGGCGGGAGTGGCTGAGTTCCGGTGGGCTCCCCGGTCTTCAAAACCGGTGACGGGTCGCGTTGCGGGCCGTGGTGGGTTCGACTCCCATCCATTCCTGCCTGTTAATTACTGGTAGAGCAGGCATACATTCGAAAAAAAAGGCGATAGGAGTACTTATGAGTACACCGCTTGAGTTGGATTATCCAGTTCTGGATGCGCTGGTGCGGCGCATTTTTTTTATCGATGACATTACCATTGGTCGCGGAGACCAGGATTATGTGGTGCGCTACCACGGCCATTTGCTAAATCCGGATTCAGCGGTAGCTTATGATCAACTGGCGGAGACTGTAAAAAGCCACAATTTAACCCCGCTATTTCGCTGGGACGGCGACCGGCAGACCGTTTACCTGGTTCGCGGCGTCCCACAGATCAAAACCGGCAGCCCGGTAATCAACCTGATCTTCTTTATCCTTACGATGATCAGCGTCATTTACACCGGCGGCGTGCTGGGGATGACGGAAGCGTTGCCAAAGGAGCCGTTGGCGCAGGTTGTGGCAATATTAACGGCGGGTTGGCCGTTTGCCATCAGCATGATCGCCATCCTGGCGGCGCATGAATTTGGCCACTATTTTGCTGCCCGCTTTCATCATGTTCACGTCAGCCTGCCGTATTTCCTGCCGCTGCCATGGCCGATCAGTCCTTTTGGCACTTTGGGTGCTTTTATCAACATGACACAGCTGCCGCGCAACCGGCGCCAGTTGTTGGATATTGCCATCGCTGGACCCCTGGCTGGCATCGTTGTGGCCATTCCCGTACTGCTTATCGGATTATCACTTTCGCACATTAACCAGCTGCCCAGCCAGCCTTCAGCCAATCCATTAATGGGCAATATGATGGAAGGCAATTCCATCCTGTACCTGTTGATTAAATATTTGCGATTTGGCCAGTTATTGCCAGCACCCGCCAGTTATGGCGATGTTACGCCCATGGTTTACTGGCTGCGTTATTTCTTTACAGCCCGGCCTTTGCCTTACGGCGGTCTGGATGTGACAGTCCACCCGGTTGCCTGGGCTGGTTGGGGCGGCCTGTTGGTGACAGCCATGAATCTCATCCCTGCCGGCCAGCTTGACGGCGGTCATTTACTTTATGTGCTCTTTGGCCAAAAGACATCGCGCCGCATTCTGCCGTTTATCCTGGTGTTCCTGGGAATTTTGGGATTCTTCTGGAATGGCTGGTGGTTGTGGGCTGTGCTTATTTTCTTCCTGGTGGGACGGTCTTATGCTGAACCCCTTGACCAGATTACGACCCTTGACAGGCGCCGCAAGTGGTTGGCTGTGCTGGGGTTGATTGTCTTCATCCTGGTTTTCACGCCTGTCCCGTTGTACCTGATGTAAACCAAAAAAAGACCGCCAGGTTTTTAATTTTCAGTCGGACTTTAGGCGATTAGAACATTGTGTCGATCTGACGGCCATCCAGGGTCAGGTAGCGCTTGAGTGCGGATACTGCCAGACAGGAATGGGCGGGTAGGATAACGAGCAGGTCGCCAACCCGGATTTGGCTCAACCAGGGTTGTGGGAGATGAACCAATCCGTGTTCCTGTGACAGCGAGCTGACATAGGCGCCCTGTAATGGATCGCTCCAACCGGTGCCAGCCAGAAGCGCAACCAAACCATAGGCGCGCCGTCCCTGGTAACTTGTAAAGTCCTTATTGAAGTGAATGGCACCGCCGTAAATAATGACCGTTTCCCGCTCCGGGTGGACCGCCACTACCGGACAAGCCACGGCAACCGCAATCTGGTCTGCCCGGCAGGTGCTCCATAAATACTGTTCGGCATCATAAAAGATGAAATTGCCTGGCCTGATTTCATCCACCCCGCTGAAATCCTCCACCAGCGTGCAGGCAGGCGTGTCGCCAACGGATATTTCCAAAGCTGCTTGCGATTCTAGTTGCACGAAAGCACGCACGGTTGCAAGTCTTTGCTGGGTTTCCCGGAAAATCCGGCGGACTTCTTCCGGCGATCCCGCGCCGTAGGTGTGGCCGGCATGGGTCAATAAGCCGCGCACAGATAACTTGGATGCTGGTTTCAGGCTGGCCAGAATTGGAAAAATCGCTTCTGGTGTATTGAATGGAATGCCGGTCCGGCCGGAGCCGACATCAATTTTGATCCAGACATCTACAGAAGCATTCAGATGCTGCGCCAGAAAAGACGCGCTTTGGACTGATTCGACCAGCAAACCGAGGTGCAACCGCTGAGCGAGCGCCTTAAGCCTGGCAATTTGGCGGAGATTGACCGGAAAAGCGATGGTGATATCGTCCCATCCCTGCCTGGCGAAGTACTCGGCCATATCGACCGATGAAACGGTGATCGCGGTCACTCCGTGCGGCCGGAACCATGCCCCGATTTCAGCAGATTGGTGCGTCTTAAAATGAGGCTTAAAACGCACGCCATTCCGGGCAGCTTTTTCGGCCATGAACGCAATATTTGCGCGAGCACGGGTTTCGTCCAGCAGTAAGACCGGTTGCTCAATCGAGTCATAGATCGTCATGCTTACCTCCGCAAGAATTGTTTCATTTTACCTGACATCCACACGGTCGGCTCTTGTGTATAATTCATTTATGAACAATGAAGAAATAGCTGCGATTTTTGACCGCATTGCTGATTTATCAGAGATCAAGGGCGAGATCATCTATAAAACGCTGGCCTACCGCCGGGCAGCGGAAAACATCCGCAACCTGGGTGCTGATGTTGAAGCCGTGCATCATGATGGCAAACTGCTTGAAATTCCGGGGGTTGGCAAGGCTATCGCTGAAAAGATCGATGAATTGCTTACCACCGGCAAACTGGAATTCCTGGAAAATTTAGAGCAGGAAGTACCTCCGACCCTGGTTGATCTGCTGCAAGTGCCAGACATTGGGCCTAAAAAAGCCGCAATGTTTTGGAAGCAAGGCGGGATCACGTCCCTGTCGGAGCTGGAATCCGCAGCTCGCGCCGGGAAATTGCGCGGGTTGCCCGGCATGGGTGAGAAATCCGAAACACGCATATTGGCGGGGTTGGAGACTTTGGGGCGGCGGAGTAAACGTCTGCCGCTGGGTGTGGCCCTGCCCATCGCGCTGCGTTGGGTCGATTGGCTGCGTAAAATGCCCGGAGTGGACCAGGTGGAAATCGCCGGCAGTTTACGCAGGCGAAAGATTACCATCGGAGACCTGGATTTTATCGCTGCAGCACGTAATCCGCAGCCGATCATGGAGGCCTTCATCCATCACCCCGAGGTGCAACGCATTGCCGGACAGGGTGAAAACAAATCCAGCATCGAAGCAGCGGGCGGCATCAATATCCAACTTTGGATCCAACCGCCAGAACGCTTTGGCACTTTGCTGCAGTTTGTTACCGGTTCCAAAGAACATAACGTCAGGCTGCGCGAATTGGCTCAAAAAAAGGGTCTTTCCCTTTCAGAGCAGTCTATCAGCAGCACAGATGGCAGCGACCGATTTTTCGCTGACGAAGACAGCCTGTACGCGGCTTTAGGCGTTCCCTGGATACCGCCAGAATTGCGCGAGGACCGCGGTGAAATTGCGGCAGCCCTGGCAGGCAAGCTGCCTCACCTGTTGAAACGCTCAGACCTGATCGCTGACCTGCATGTCCATTCGACCTGGAGCGACGGCGCGGCAACCATTGCCGAAATGGCCGCTGCCGCCCGCGATCGGGGTTTGATAGTGTTAGCCATCAGCGATCATTCCGGAGGCCTGGGGGTGGCTGGGGGTATGTCGGTGGAAAAATTGCACGACCGCCGTGCCGAAATTCTGGGTGTGCAGCAAAAATTTGGTGATTCCTTGCGCCTGCTGCAAGGAGCCGAGGTTGAGATTCACGCAGATGGCAGTTTGGATTATTCGGACGATGTGCTGGCTGAATTGGATGTCGTCGTGGCATCGCTGCATTCCAGTCTGCGCCAACCACGCGAACAAATAACCGAACGTCTGCTGCGCGCCATGCGAAATCCGCAAGTGGATATCATCGGGCATCCTTCTGGCCGGCTGCTGCCAAACCGTGAAGGGGCTGATCTGGATTGGGAGCAGGTGTTGAATACAGCACTTGAAACTGGGGTGGCATTGGAAATCAATGCACACCCTTCCCGTCTCGATCTGGACGAAGTTTATTCACGGCGTGCGGCCGAAATGGGCATTCCGCTCAGTTTGAATACGGATGCACACGCACCCGACCAACTGGACTTGATTGAATATGGCATTAGCGCAACCCGGCGTGCCTGGTTGGAACCGGACCAGATCATCAATACATGGCCGGCGGAAAGATTACTGGCATGGTTGAAGAAAAGCAGAGGTAAGCGCGGTTAACCGGGCAGAACATCGCCCTGGCAAAATTGCTTTTGCTGATTTTTCCTTGCCAGTGTGACGCAACTGCGCCCGCGCACCTCGAAACCGGTTTTTGAACAGATTAGAGCGGTATCGCCTTCAATTCCGACCAATAGGTAATTTTGCACCAGCAGCGGAATGGCATTTTTTAGAAACCCTGGCAATTCGTCGAAATGCGGCATGATAATGCTGCCGGGCAAATATGCAAAAGAGGGCAACAGATTGAACGGATTCTGGCCGCGAGGAACGCGTTCTCCAAAAATCATCGCGCCGGCGCTGCAACCAGCGACCACGCCGCCGTTGGCAAGCACCGATTCGATCGCCTGCCAGACAGGTGTATTCACCAGGGTTTCCCATAAATAAGCGGGTTTTCCGCCCGAAAGGTAGATAAAATTGGCAGCGCGGATTTGGTCTGCGAACGCGTCGACATGAGTAGATTCGCGGTCGATGACCGGCAGCGCTTGCACATTTGCCGCACCTAAATTTTGGAAGTGTTCAATACCCAGCCGGTTCCAATAACCGATGCGTTCATCGCCTTCGGTTCCGGCTGCTGTTGGCAGGCAGACCACATTGACTGGTTGTTTCAACCAATCCATCAGCCAGCGGTCGACCGGCTGCATGCCGGGAAGGTATTCACCGCTACCTACCAAAGCCAACAAACCGCTCCCGGGCAGACGGGCCTGTAATTCAAGATTCATGGCAATGAAGCGTAATAAAGCTGGTTGCCAAACGCCAGCACGGCCAAGCGGCCTGGTGTAACCGCAAAAGCCGTCACCGCTTGATTTGGCAGGGCGAAATCAGCACTCACCGCAGGCCGAAGGACTTTTGCCAGGTAAAGCTGCAGGCTAAACTGGTAAATCGCCGGACCCTTCTTGCCATCCAGAATATAAAGGGAAGCTTCGGGCGGTTGGGTAATTTGCAGATGCATAAACTGTGCATCACTAAAGGCGGTTGGGTTTCGTTCGCGTCCTGCCCTGGCATCTTCATAAGGTGCAGGATCGGTACAGCGGGTAGGCGAGAAATCGAAGTTGCTGTACGTGCAGCGGCTCATCTGTCCGGACTGATGGAGAAGGTACAGGTCATCCTGGTAGATAGTCAGATCGATGGCATCCGCCATGACGGGTACTTCGCGGTCGAAGAAGAGCCGCGGCATGTCAGGGAATATCAGATCGGTGCCATCGTAACGCCAGACAGCGTTATTTTTTACATCCAGTATGTAAAGCACGTTCTGACTGTAGGCGATCGAGACAATCTGTCCCCATCCATTGTCTGGGGGTTTAAGGGTTGTTTGATTGGAGGCAGTGATATTGGGGCCGCACAATAGCAAATTGCCGGTGTCGTCAACGCCCATGACGGTTGCTTTGTGTGAATTCGTGAGCGGTACAGCAACCAAATCGATCAGAGGGCGAATAATGACCGATCCTTTTTCGCCAGGCGAACAGTCAAACTTCGGATCAACTTCATAACCCTGACCGGTCAAAAACAAGCGTAAAATGCGTCCCTGACTTGAATCTAGCAAATACAGGTCAGTGCTTGAGGTGACAATGCGGGTAATATTGACCGGTGAACCAAAGCCTCCCGACAGTGCAGGTTGCAAATTCAAGCGGCTGATTCCATCCAAAGAATCCAATGCCCCTTGCACCTTTTCACGGTCAGCAATCGATTGATCTGAACGGCCGTAATTTTCAGCCTGTTTAATCCAGTAAAGCGCTTGTTCCCAACTGGCACGCTGTAGGGCAGCGTCGCTCTGCTCACTGGCCTGTTGGATGAATTTTTCAGCTTGCACAAGGTAAGTGGCATGTTGCTCGCCGCGGCCGCTTCGGAAATAGATCGTCATCGCCAGCGCGACGACTACCAGCGGAATGATGAGCGCAATGAAAAGCATCGAGGCTGTGGAAAGACCATGTTGTTCGCCGTTACCAGGCAGCACGCGTAATGAAATGGTTTTGATCGCCTGTCCGATGCGTGACCTGAAGGCATTGTAACCCTTCCAGATACCGGACAGCTGCCGCCGCGCAGCGGGATTAAGGGAAGCACGAGGAGCGTTCCGCCGTTCGCGGGTGGAACGAGGGCTATCGACTGCTGTTTCCGATGGCGTTTGATGAACGACGGGAGCTTCAGCCTGGCGATTTATGGATGGTATCGATTCTTCGGGAGGCAATTCCAATCCATCCATTGAAAATTCATTTTCCTGGGAAACGTTCGGCTGATAAGATTCGTTCGAATCTGGCGATGCCTTAAGGTCATTGGCTACTGGTTCAAGAGGGAAATCAGACGCTTCAACGGAAGTCTCAGGAGCGCTGGTTACTGTGGTGTCGATTTTTTGCGGCGGCTGACCGCGCAGGGGACGCACTTCGCCTGATCCGGGTTGTACCTGGAGAATCACAGCCTGTAAATCAGGACCGCTTTGCGTAGTCAATCTGCGGCGGATTGCTTCGCCACCCAATTGATTTAAGTTCGATAGGAGGGCGGGGGTCCATGCGGCCGGCGGGTAGGGACTGACCAATAGTAAATCGCCAGGATCGAAGGGGGGCTGGTAAAACCGTAGCGTGGTTGTGCGGTTTAATCCCAAACCGCGTCCAAGGCTCGCGTCACTAATTACTTCAACACGGGTGCCAGAGATAATAAAACAGTTAGCCGGACCAGCCTGGGCAATTAAAATCTGATCTTTGTGGATGACTAAAAAAGTCAGTCTGCCGGCGGCCTGTAATCCTTCGCGGGCAGTTTTGAGATTGCGATTTAATAAGAAATCATTGATGGAATCTGCCGCTTCGCGTAATCCCGATGTCACCGAATGTTGCGAGCGGTAATAAACCTGCGCGGTCTGCAGCAGCAGGCTTTCTTGAGCGGGAGCCGGTAGTGGCGAATTGCCGTCCAGGCCGAGCAGGATCAGAAGTATATCGCCATTGCGGTTGCGCGAAGCTTTGCGAGGCGACTGGGATATGAATAATCCGGGCAGGCTGCTTTGTTCCTGGCCGGCGGCCAGGGAAAGTGGATGAAAGAGTAGATCAAACAAGGTGGTATCCAATCCGGTCCTGAGAGCTGGTTGAGGTGATTATACATCAAAGCCCTGGGTTGATTGCCAGGCTACCCGTAACGAAGCAACATCCGTGCCAGTTAAACCATCCAGGGAAATGGCACGTTCCTGGATCGTGCTAACCAGCTGCAACCTGACCTGGCTTTCCATGGATCTTATTGGAAACGGTCTATTCTTCCCAATCATCCGGTTCAATATGGACGTAAGCCCGATCCACATCAGGTAATTCCTGCAAGCGGCGGCTGATCTCGTCCGAAATTAGGTGAGCTTCTCTCAAAGTAATAGAGCTGTCCAGATTGATGTGCAAATCCACCATCAACTTGGGACCGACATAATCGGTCATCGTATGGTGAACGCGGATAACGCCTGGCACCGATTCAGCGATCTCAACAATCTGCTGCCGCAATTCTTCGCTTGCGCCGGCCCCGGTGAGAAATTTCAAGTTTTCGCGCGCTGCATTGGAAGCAGCCCTGAAAATCCACGCGGCAACAACCAAACCCGCAATAGGATCCAGCAATGTCCAGAAGGATGAACCAATAATGCCGATGAAAGCGGCCATGGATGTCAGCACATCGCTCAAATTATCGGCGGCTGTGGTGGATAGGGTGGGGCTGTTGACTTTTTTGGCAATTCGGCGGATGGAAACGAACATGCCAGCCTTCATTAAGGCAGCCAATAACAAAACGAAGATCGGCAACCCTAATTCAATTTTTTCCCCGCCAGCGATGAATCGCGTAATTGAATTATGGGCAGCTTCATATCCAGCGAAAGCCATTGAAAAGGTCACCATCAAACCCACCAGGGGTTCGAAACGTCCGTGCCCCTGAGGGTGACTGATATCGGGCGGGCGTTGTGCCACCCACAAACCTAATACCATCAGCAGCGAATAGGCTACATCCGATACCGAATTGGCTGCATCGGCATACAACGCAGCGCTGCCTGAAAAATAAGCAGCTATTCCTTTGGCAACCGCAAGCAGGATGTTTCCTGCAACCGTAATGATCAATGCCGTGCGAAAGAGTTTTCCTCTTTCAGGCTCCGGCTGATAATCGCGAACCCAACGCATAATTCCACTTCTTTCGAAAAAAAATCACCCGGTCGAGCGGGTGACCGCAATCAAGTAACAGGCGCAAGTATAGCACACCTCGCCCGGGAATTGCTATTAATTCAGGCAGTACCATTCCCTACTTTTGTCTAGTGCATTATTAGAGGGAATATTGGTAAAGTAATGCTGGCAAAACAACTTAAGTAATCAATTCTCGTATGTAGATACAAAGGTGATGGTACCTGGCGAATCATTCGATAAGAATTATTAGGAAAGGGCTTGATGAAATGGAAACCAAACAACGTTCTGGATTGGCATTTGGCTCAATCATCTTACTCGTCGGCATCTGGTTGCTCGCGGTTCAACTTGTTCCGTCGTTGCGGGTTTGGGCTCAACAGCTCGCAACCTGGCCGATGATCATTCTTGGCGCCGCAGCACTGCTGCTGCTGTTGGGTCTATTTACCCGCGATGCAAACCTGATGGTTCCAGCCTGCATCGTTGCCACTGTGGGCGGCATTCTTCTGGTCAATAATATGACTGGAAATTACCTTTCCTGGGCGTATGCCTGGGCTTTACTTCCGGGTGGGGCCGGGGTAGGCGATGTCCTGGCTGGCATTCTCGAAAGTGAACGAGGCCGCATAAATCGTGGGTTGAATTCCATCGCCACCAGCCTCATTCTCTTTGTAATCTTTGCCTCATTTTTTGGCGGACTGACCTGGCTGGGTCCTTATTGGCCGGTGCTCGTAATCGTGGCCGGTTTATGGTTGCTTGTCCGTGCCTTCTGGCGGAAGTAGATCATCCTTAGGATTGGTTGAGGAGTAAATTATGCGACGCAATCGTCTTTTCTGGGGAGCAATCGTTTTACTGGCTGGCGTTTTGCTCTTGATGAACACTCTCAATATTTTTACTTTCAATTTCTGGCCGGTATTTTGGGCGCTCTTGCTCATCCTGGCTGGCGTCTGGTTTTTGCTGGGTCCACGTCTTTTCAAGCACGACTTCAGCGAGGAGAAAGTTTCCATCCCGCTGGAAGGTGCCAGCGAGGTTGATATCCGGATCGATCACGGTGCCGGTCGTTTAAGCGTGAACTCTGCCAGTCTGCCAGTGGAAATATTGAATGGAACAGTTACAGGCGGCTTTGAAAGAGAGATTTCCCGCAATGGCAGCATTGTTTCACTGAACCTTTCAATGGCTAAGGACAGCATGCTGATTCCCTTTCCCAATATTGATTTCAAGGGTTTCCTCTGGAATTTGACGATCAACCGCGACCTTCCGCTTCGGCTTGAGCTTCACACCGGTGCGGGTGAAACGGTTCTCGCCCTGACCGACGCGATGGTTAAACAGCTCCGCATTGAGACAGGCGCAAGTTCTACCCGCGTGGCACTACCTTCGCATGCTAGCCTGACCCGGGTGATTGCCAAAGCTGGAATGGCTGCTCTGGAGTTCAACGTTCCACAGGGCGTCGCTGCCCGCATCAGCTTGCGTACCGGAATTTCTGGCAATAAAATTGATACATCCCGTTTTCCTCAGAACGGCGAATTCTATCAATCTCCAGATTTCGATAGTGCGGCCAACAAAGTGGACATTGAGATCGAAGCGGGTATGGGCGGCATTGAAGTCCGGTAATTGCAAAAATTTTTCAAGCCTGACGATAAGGAGTCTACAATGAAAAATTCAAATTCCTGGCGGGTGCTGGTTGGGGTACTGTTGGTGCTGGTAGGTGCGTTGGCTTTGGTACAAACGCTGACCGGCTGGGAAATTGGGGGGATCCTCTGGGGCATCTTGTTCGCAGCGGCCGGTGTAGGATTCCTTTACGTGTTATTCCTGGACCGACGCCGCTGGTGGGCGGCAATTCCGGGTGTGATTCTTTTGGGGATCGGCGCGACAATTATCCTTTCCACAGTCGCTCCCAATGCAGCTGAGTGGATCAGCGGATTGATCATTCTGGGCGGCATCAGTGCAGCTTTCTTTGCTGTCTATGCGCTAAGTCCATTGAATTGGTGGGCGCTAATTCCTGCCGGCATAATGGCTACCCTGGCCCTGGTGAGCGTGTTGGACAACATTCATAACTTTGATAGCGGCTGGGTTTTTCTAACCGGCATGGCAGCGACCTTTGCCATGGTGGCATTGTTGCCTGAGCGAACCACCGGTCGAAAATTGACCTGGGCATGGTACCCTGCGGTAGCTCTGGCGGTAATTGCAGCAATTGTGTTAATTTCATCGTTCGAGGTCACCAGTGTAGTTTGGGCTGTCCTTTTGATCGGGGGTGGTTTATTGCTGGTCTGGCGGGCGATGAGAAAATCGTAACCTCGATTTATCAGGGAGAAAGAGAGATTTATCATGGAAGAGAAGCGAATTCAAACCCGTCACAGCCTATTTTGGCCGGTAATGCTGGTGGCTTTCGGGGTGGTGTTGTTGATGACAAATTTAAATACACTGCCTGGCAACCTGTGGGATTATGTGGCGAAGTACTGGCCAGTGTTATTTATCCTGGGCGGATTAGATCACATCTACCAAGGAAAGAACTGGGTTGGAGCGGTGATCTTGCTTGGACTGGGGGGCGTGCTGTTGGCAGGAAACCTTAACCAGTTGCCTTGGAGCGGTCTGGATTTATTGCTGCGTCTGTGGCCGGTGTTGATTGTAGCCGCCGGCCTGGATCTTATGATGCAGGGAAGGACTTCGACGCTGGGCGCTGTTCTGATTGTGCTTTTGGCGGTTGCCTTGGTGGCCGGCATGGTCTGGATCGGTTTTGCAGCGCCAGGCAGTACGACCAGCGCTCCGGTTGAGATAAACCAACCCTTGCAGGGCGCTCAAAGTGCTTCCGTGATTATCACAATTTTTACAGGGAATGCAAACATCGCTGGAGGGGCTGAAGCCAACCAGTTGATTGCCGGTTCAGTCTATATGCCCAACCAGGCTAAAGTTGATGAGAGTTATACCGTCAGCGGCGGTGAAGGGCGTTATGAACTAAAGCCAACTTCCAATACGCGCATGCCAGTCTTCGGGTCAGTAAATGGCAAGTCGACGGATTTGAAAGTCAACAGCACCATCCCCACTGAAATTGACTTAACTTTAATTGCTGGCGTGCAAAAATTGGATCTGCGTTCGATAAAGACCTCAACTCTCACCTCAGAGACCATCTTTGGCAAATCCATAATCACGCTGCCGCTAAACGGCAGATTAAGTGGTAAAGCCGGGGTGATTTTCGGAGAGTTGATTGTCCGGGTACCCCGCGGGGCTGCTGTCGAATTCAACATGGACACTGTCATTGTTGGAAAAGACTTTCCGCAAGATTTTTTGCAGGAAGGCGACAAAATTCTTTCCCCCGAGGCAGCCAGCGGTAAAGCCGATATTGTTTTGGCACTGGAAAATGTGTTTGGCAGGGTCAAAATCGAATATTTACCATAATGCCAGTCGAGAGGTTGTAAAGGTGGACAGCGTGAAACATGGCTGCCCACCTTTTTCTTGAAAACCGGGAACTATTTGGAGAAAAATTCGTCTAGAATGTAATCGAAAATCGAAGGAGAAAAACCATGTACAAGTACATTACCTTAGCCGTTATCGTTATCCTCGTCGCAGGTCTTTTGAGCGCATGCTCGCCGGCTGCGACCAGTTCTTTGAACCCCTTTCCCCGCCAGTTGAACGCCTCTGGTCAGGGCAAGGTCTACATCGTGCCTGACCTGGCATACATCTATATTGGCGTGCGCGTTCAAACGGCCAATTTAAGCGATTCGCTCAATCAGAGCAATAGCAAGTCTGCCGAAATTGCCTCGCAACTGAAGGAACTTGGAATTGCCGACCAGGATATCCAGACCAGTGCCTTTAATGTTTATCCGCAGCAAAACTACGACCAGAACGGTCAACCGACCGGTACGGAATATGTGGTCGAGAATACCGTGAATGTCACGGTGCGTGATCTGAATAAACTTGGTCAGGTGCTGGATTCAGTCGTTCGATCGGGAGCCAACAGCATCAACAGCATCTCGTTCGATGTCGCTGACCGCGCTGCTGCTGAAAAACAGGCCCGTGAACTTGCACTCAAAGATGCGCGCGCTCGTGCGGAAGAAATCGCTGGAATTTCGGGCGTCGAACTTGGCAAGCTGATTTCAGTCAGCGTTTACAACTCCGGTTCGCCTTCCCCGGTTTATGAGGGCAAGGGTGGAGCTGTGATGTCGGCCTCCGGTCAGGTGCCGGTAGCCGCTGGCCAACTGCTCATCACCGCGGATGCCAGTGTCGCTTTCGAAATCAAGTAAAGTTACTTCACCCAATAAACAAAAACAAGGCGTTGGTAATCACCAACGCCTTGTTTGATTCAGTGAACAAAAATTAGTAGTGAATCGAGCTGATCCGTGAGAGTTTTGCGAAACGGTGTTGCGCGGTAATGCGGCGCACTGTACCGGTCAGGCCGCGCATGACAATACTCTCAGTGGTGGCGCCGGCGCCTGTATAAGAAACACCGTGCAGCAATTCACCACCGGTAATGCCGGTGGCAGCAAAAAAGGTGTCTTCAGAGGAGACCAAATCTTCCAGTTTGAGCACTTTATCAAGCTGGTAACCCAGCTCGATGCCTTTCTGGCGTTCATCATCATTTCTTGGAAATATTTTTCCCTGCATGTTTCCACCCAGGCAGCGCAAAGCACAGGCTGCCAATACACCTTCAGGGGTGCCGCCAATGCCCATCATAAGGTCAATTCCGGTCTCCGGTATGGCTGTCATCAAAGCGCCTGCCACGTCGCCATCCGGAATCAACCGGATGCGGGCATTCAGGTGGCGTACTTCTGCGATCAGATTCGCATGCCGCGGGCGGTCCAGAATGACGACGGTCAGGTCTTCTACATCCATGCCTTTGGCGCGGGCTACGGCGTGCAGGTTATCGCTGACCGAAGCATCAATATCAATTACATCGCGCGCCTCGGGTCCGACGGCAATTTTATCCATATAAACAAATGGACCGGGGTTGAACATGGTTCCGCGCGGGGCCAGGGCTACGGTCGAAATCGAGTTATACAAACCGTGAGCCAAAGGACGGGTGCCGTCGATGGGATCTACCGCTATGTCCACTTGAGGCGGCTCGCCGTTGCCAAGGTGCTCGCCGTTATAAAGCATTGGCGCTTCATCTTTTTCGCCTTCGCCAATTACAATGATGCCGTCCATCTCGACTTCGTTTAGCACCAGACGCATGGCATCGACAGAAGCTTTATCAGCGGCATTTTTATCGCCGCGTCCCATAAAACGGCCGGCAGCTAGCGCGGCCGCCTCAGTAACGCGCACCAAATCAAGGGCAAGGTTGCGCGTTGGCTTGGAGTGGTTCATTTCGCCTCCTCATGATGAATGGATTAAGCACGGCTGGCAATCCGCCCGGATCACCACAACCAGAGGATCAAATAGAAACCGATGGGGGCTGCCCACAACCACGAATCGATACGGTCGAAAATGCCGCCGTGGCCGGGGAGGATGTTACTTGAGTCTTTTATTTTGAACTGGCGTTTTATCATACTTTCGCCAAGATCGCCCATAATCGAGAAAACGGATAGCACCAGACCCATGATCAAGCCGCGCTGCGGTGTGATGGCAGGTGCCATCAACCCCCATAACACCGCCAATCCCGCGCCACCGAGTGTGCCAATCACGATACCGCCAATATAGCCTTCCCAGGTCTTTTTAGGGCTAATAAGCGGTGCAAGCTGGCGCTTTCCCAATCGGCTGCCGACAAAATACGCACCTGCGTCAGCCAACGCAACGGTGGGGATGACTAACATAGTCCACCACAATCCGTCTGGAATATTACGCAGCGAGATAAAATAGCTTCCCAACCAGCCAATATAGAGAATGCCAGCAATTGTGATGGTAAAATCGGTCGCTGAGTGCATATCTCCATTTTCAAGGTGGATGGTATGCAATCCAATGGCAGCCAGCACAAGTCCAGCCAGTGCTGCATCGGCATTGTGAAAATCGAATAGAAAACGGGTCATTGCCAACAACACAGCCCCGCCAATTAATAGGGATGGCGAAGGCGAGTGGCCGCCGGTTCTATAAATGCGCCAGTATTCCCAGGAAGCAAAAGCAAGGGTAAGCGTTATGAACACTGCATAGGGCCAGCCACCTAACGCGATAAAAGTCACCCCGATTGGTATAAGCAGGATGGCAACCAGGAGGCGCTGAATCAACATGGAATACCCCCTAACAACCTGATGTTGATAACCGGCCGAACCGACGATCGCGCTGGCTGTAGTCCTCGAGCGCTTTTAGCAGCTCTACTTTATCGAAATCGGGCCAAAGGGTCGGGGTAAAATACCATTCTGAATATGCCGCTTGCCAGGTTAAGAAATTACTGATCCTAATTTCACCTGAGGTACGAATAACCAAATCGGGATCGGGAATGCCAACGGTGAAGAGATTCTGACTCACCAGATCCTCATCAATCTCATCGATTTGCCTTCCCGCTGCGATTAAATGCTGAATGGCATAAACGATTTCATCACGTCCGCCGTAATTCCAGGCAACGCAAAGCACAAGGCGGCGGTTCTCACGCGTGGATTCGACCGCATGCAATACTTTTTTACGTAAATTCTCTTGCATCCGGTCTATGCGGCCGATATGCCGAATTTGCACGCCTTCATTATTCAACTCATCCAATTCATTATCGATCACTTCTGAAAGGATGTGCATGAGGCCTTCCACTTCATCGCTGGGGCGGCCCCAGTTTTCGGTGGAAAACGCGTAAATGGTTAAGTACTTTATTCCAAATTCCACACAGGCCTGGATGATCCGGCGTAGATTCTCTGTTCCAGCGCGGTGGCCCATCATTCGAGGCAGTCCACGGGCGGTTGCCCAGCGGCCGTTTCCATCCATGATGATGGCGACATGCGTTGGAATATTAAGCGGCAGATCTGCAGGCGGATTGGAAGTTGAAGATTGGCTCATGAGAAAGTGGCTGTTTACACTTCCATGATTTCTTTTTGTTTATGCAACCCGATTTCTTCGATATGCGCGATCATTTTATCCGTTAGTTTCTGAAGCTCTTCTTCGCCTTTCTTAAGGTCATCCTCAGAAATTAATTTCTCATGTTCATATTCGCGCAAATCTTTGACCAGGTCGCGGCGAACATTCCGAACAGACACCCGGCATTCTTCCAGCCTGCCATGAACGACTTTCACCAGGTCGCGCCGGCGCTCTTCCGTAAGGGGAGGAAGATTCAATCGGATTACTTTTCCATCATTATTTGGCGTCAGACCCAGGTCAGACGCGATGATGGCACGTTCTATGATCTTGAGACTCGATCCATCAAATGGACGGATCATGAGTGTGCGGGGGTCGGGAACGCTGATACTGGCCAACTGCATCAAAGGCGTATCCATGCCGTAATACTCCACAGGCAATTTCTCTACCAAGGCTGGACTGGCGCGGCCGGTACGGATGGTTGCCAGGCTTTCTTCCAGATTCTGGATGGCACCCTTCATGCGAATTTCAGCGTCTTTGAGTGATTCTTTTATCACATTAGCCTCCCTGTGCACCCTCGTCTCGGGTAATTTACGCTTTTGCAAGACCCTGGAATGAATTTGCAGGCTGGAAACGCCTATAAGGATACCTTAAAACGAAAAAAAAAGCTATCCACTCCAATCTGGAAGAGCTGCCATTATCAGGAACGGATTTCCCCTGCGTTATTGGGTTGGAGGTTCGCCATGGATTGGCGGATTGCTTCTGGCACGCTGCAAACGAAGGTATTCCTGTGCAGCAGCTCGAAAGGTATCCAACCCAAGAGTAGAACAGCGCGGGCGGGTTTGAACCAGTTCCTTACCCAACATTTCCACTACGACGGACTGGTCCAATTCAGCAACCGCCTCGACGGTTTGACCAACCAGTTCTTCTGTTAGCATCGAAGCTGCAGCCTGACTGATGGTGCAGCCATCCCCTGTAAACGTGGCGGCAGTTATATAACCGTTCTCGATTTTTAAGAAGGCTGTCACTACGTCGCTGCAGCCGGGCAGGCCGCCATTCCAAATGGCGTTTGCTTCATTCAACTCCCCCTTGTTGCGGGGATTGTGATAATAATCCAAAACCAATTCTAATAATTCGCTGCGGTCCATAGGTTTGATATTAGCCTTTTTCGATGGGGGCGCCGACCAGGTTTCCCCATTCTGTCCATGAGCCGTCGTAATTGCGAACATTGTTGAAACCCAACAGGTATTTTAGTACAAACCAGGTATGCGAACTGCGTTCGCCAATGCGGCAATAAGCAATGGTTTCATCCTGTGAATCGAGCTGGTTGTCAGCCAAATACAGTTGAGTCAATTCTTCGCGAGATTTAAAGGTGCCACTCAGTTCACTGACTGCCTGCGACCAGGGGATATTCCTGGCACCAGGAATATGGCCTCCCCGCATGGCACCTTCTTGCGGGTAGTTGGGCATGTGCAGCAGTTCGCCGCTGAATTCGCCTGGCGAGCGGACATCGACCAGCGCACCGTTTCTTTTGATATGCGCCATGACCTGGTCGCGATAGGCGCGAATGGATTGGTCTGGTTCGAAGGCTTTATAAATTGTCGCCGGGTAAACAGGAAATTCCATTGAGATTGGCCTGTTTTCCTTGAGCCATTTCATTCGGCCGCCATTGAGGATTTTACAATCGGGATGGCCGTAGTATTTAAACAACCAGAAGGCGTAACAGGCGAACCAATTATTGCGATCGCCGTAGAAAACTACAATTATACTGCGATCAATTCCCAGCCTGGAACAGAGACTCTCGAAAGACGGCTGATCGATAAATTCCCGCCGGACAGTATCCTGAAGTGTCGTAAACCAGTCAACTTTCACCGCTCCTGGAATATGGCCAGTGTCATAAAGGAGGTAATCTTCATTTGATTCGACAATCCTAACCTTTGGATCCGCCAAATGTTTGGCAACCCATTCCGTTTCGACCAATACTTCTGGTTGGGCATAACCGATCATGCTGAACTCCTTGTGGAGATAATATTTATGATTATATTTATGATAATAGTATAAATAG
>DATMYV010000014.1:0-49818 GCA_035560795.1 Longilinea sp. | reverse complement strand
ATATTGAAACAAGGAGTAAGTAATGAACTGGAATATTGATAACGCCCATTCGACAGTGGAATTTTCTGTTCGCCATATGATGATTTCGACGGTCAGGGGCCGCTTTGAACGCTTCACTGGAACAGTGGATTTTAATGAATCCGATCCTGCCGCCTCCAGCGTGGATGTAAAGATTGAAGCAGCCAGTATCAACACCAATGAGCCGCAACGCGACAATCATCTGCGTTCGCCTGATTTTTTCGATGCCGATAAGTACCCCTACTTAATTTTCAAGAGCCATAAGGTTGTAAAGCTTGACGATTACACCGGCCAGATTTTCGGCGATTTAACCATTCGCGGCATCACTCACCCGGTTTTTTTAGAGACAGAATATAATGGCCAGGCAAAGAGCCCATGGGGAAAAATCAGTGCTGGTTTCTCAGCCAGTACTATAATCAACCGGAAAGACTGGAACCTAGTTTGGAATCAGGGACTTGAAACTGGCGGCGTTTTGGTAGGTGACGAGATCAAAATTCGAATCGAACTTGAAATTATCAAAACGGTACCTGAAGTTGCCCAAGTTGATGTTATGAATAATTAAGTACTTGCATCGTTATCGTGGACTTGATCAAAATCGGCAGCCGACTGCCGATTTTGTGATATAATGCTTCGTTTGCAATTGGCCGGAACACCGGTTTTTTCAGAAATGGAGTACTCCTTGAACGAAAGTGGAAAACCCACCAAAATTGAAAACGACGTTGTCGTTATTATGAATTACTCGTTATCCGTGGATGGAGAGGTTGTCGATTCATCCGAAGAAAGCGGTCCGATCGCCTTCCTGCAAGGACGGGGCAACATCATTGCCGGTCTCGAACGGGAAATCGCGGGTTTGAAAATCGGGGACAGCAAAAACGTAACCATTCTACCGGCGGATGGGTATGGCGAAATGGAATCTGATAATTTCGTTGATGTGCCCCGGGCCGAATTTCCTGCTGAAATCCCATTAGAGATTGGCACCGAAATTCAAGTTGCCATGGACGACGGCAGCGAAGATATGGCCGTCATCAGTGAAATCAATCCCGATTCCATTCAGCTTGATTTCAATCATCCTTTGGCCGGGAAGACGCTGGAATTCCAGGTAACCATTACCGACCTTCGCGAAGCGACCGAGGAAGAACTCGAACATGGCCATGTCCACGAAGATGAAGTTGACGACTGGGACGATGAATTTGGCGAAGATGATGACGACGACGATGATGACGATTTGATCGACGAAAAAGATTAAGAAATAGGAATTACCGAGTAAACCTTGACAGGCAGTCCTAAGGCTGCCTGTTTTGATTTCCACCTTGGGTCAATGGATTGCGAATGACGGAATTAACGCATATACTTATTTTCAAACACTCGATCTTCTTTCGTTCGTTTTCTCACGGAGATGAACCATGGCAGGCACTTACTTAAACAGTCTACTGGGTGAAAATGAAGAGATTTTGCTGGTATCGCGCCAGCATTGGTTTGTATTGTTCGGGATGGTCGCTCTGGAACTCATTGCGATGATCATCTTGGTGATTGTGGTAGCAATAGCCCAGGCTTCTCTACAAGATTATCCAATTTCATATGGATTCTTTTTGCTCATTATCCCTTTGATCAGTTTGGTTCGCGAATATTTAATCTGGTGGAACCGTCAATATGTCATCACCAGCCGCCGCGTGATTCAAATTTCAGGAATTATCAACAAGAATGTGATCGATTCTTCGCTTGAAAAAGTAAATGATGTCAAGATGGTGCAATCGTTTTGGGGAAGGTTGTACGGCTTCGGCAATGTGGAAATTCTTACCGCCAGTGAACTTGGCGTAAATCTTTTCAAAAGAATTGGCAATCCTGTCCGGTTCAAAACAACCATGCTGAATGCCAAATCGCGTTTGGAAATGGAACAAGCTGGCGCCTTTTTGAACAGAGGAAATGACGGCGAACCGAATGAAGTCCAATCCTCTGAGATCCCTGCCCTGCTCGAACGGCTGGGAGCACTCCGGGAAAAAGGCGTCCTGACTGAGGAAGAATTCGAAAAGAAAAAAGCCGACCTCCTGGCAAAAATGTAAAGGCAGTCTAAATTGAATAATGATTTTCCGGCGGAACTTTATCCAATCCGCAAAGTATTTATCTGCCAAAATGGAGATTGTTCTGAGAAAGAAAGGTCTCGTGAACTATACGCCAGATTATTGGATCTGCGCACTTTCTACCAGCTCGACGATCCTGCCATGCCTCAGCATTTCAAATGCAACCTGACCGGATGCCTAAACGTTTGCAAGGGCGGTCCGATTTTGGTTATTCAGCCTGATCAAATCCTTTATCGCTGCCCCACAGATGGCGACCTGTTGCGGATTTTTCAAAGCCATTTACTGAATAATCAACCAGTTGTCGAATTAATAACCTGGCAAAAAGATGCCTGAGATGAAAAAGAAAAATACACGAATGAAAACTTGTTCCTAGAAAACAAGATGAAGAAATCGAAAATTTCATTAGAGAATCTTTATCTTGTCTATACAACAGCGAAAATCTATTGACTCTCGATCTGAAATTCACTACTATGAAAGTGCAGGGAGTTCAGAGGGATTGATTGCTGGCATTCCTGAAAATCTGAGCCGCAACGTACGAAACCCCGCAAGGTGAGGTCCGCAACGAGCAACAGCAGATTAACATCTCTCCGCGAGGATACTTCTTGGTGATATCTCTAATCCCAGGTTCTCAAATCAAAATGAGAACAATCGGTCAGGAGAACCCATTGAAGTGGAGCTATGAGAGATCCCCAGAAAGAATTGGTTAGCCTCCTTACCTGATGTAGGTAATTGGCAAAACAAATTCAGGGAAGAATGTCAGATAGCAGGTTACTTTGAACCCCTGCACCTTTCACTCCTGGAGTGTATTTTTACTCCAGGAGTGTTTTTTTTTTATTCTATTGACCTGGCAAAAGGACCCCTGCCCTAAGCGAACCCACAAATGGCAGGTTGCGGTATTTTTCATGAAAATCCAATCCATAGCCGACCACAAAACGGTCAGGGATATCAAACCCCTTGAACCGCAACGGAATCTCGATTAAACGTTTGGTGGGCTTGTTGAATAACACACAGACTTCCAGGCTGGCCGGCTGACGGGCTTTCAGTGTGCGCAACAGGTAGTTCAAAGTTAACCCCGTATCAATCACATCCTCAACGAACAGCACATGCCGGCCTTCTATTGGAGTTTCCAGATCTTTCACCAACCGGACCAGCCCTTGAGAGCGCGATTCGGTTGAATAATTGGCGACGGAAAGAAAATCGACCTCAGCTGCGATTGGCAGTTCACGCAGCAAATCAGCCATAAAAAATAATACCCCCTTGAGCACGCCGACCAGGACTGGATTCTTGTCGCGATATTCCACACTTATCTCGCCAGCCAGGTCTGACACGCGTCTTTGAATCTGCTCAGCGGTGAACAAAACTTCGCTGATATCAGGCGATAAATCACCAAATTCTGGCGGAAGTATGCGACTCATGGCTTCACCTGTTGGGAATGAGTACCTTGAATGGGAATTGCCTCCTGGACCAGGCCGTATTTGATCATCATGTCGCGCAGTTCCCGCCTTTTTAGCAATTTTATTTTGATTTCAGGATATAGTTCATTCATCAGCCGGATGCGGCGATTTTTGTAGGTGGCCAGATGCGGGCGCAGCGTAGTTAATTCAATATAGAGATCTTGTTGTGGAAGGAAAAAATCAGGGGTAAACGCTTCGAGGATTTTTCCATCACCATCCCAGACTAATGGAAAAGTACGCGGTTCATATTCCCATTCTATTCCATAAAAATCAAGGATTTTAGCAAAGGTCTCCTCGATCGGTCCGGCAAATTGCGCCTTGTTGCTTTCTGATATGTCCAAGAACTGGCTCCTGCTATTGCCTTTTTACTTCCCCGCTTGCAAATCAACCCGCCTGGCCGCCAAACAAATCAAATCGCAGGCAACCTGACTTGAAATTCGTCCAGTGTTGATCACCAGATCATAAAAGCTGGCATCCTCCCAGTCGACCTGATAATATTTTTTTAGATAAAGCCTGCGGCTTCGATCGCTGGCCTCGATTTGAGCGTGCGCAGCTTCAACCGATATGTTTTGTTCGTGCGCAATTCGCTGTATGCGTAAATCGAAAGGAGCGATTAAACGAACATGTACCGTTCCAGGGAAATCCGCCAGAATGCGCTGCCCGGCCCGCCCTACCAATACTACATTTCCCTTTCCGGCCAATTCCAACACTACCGCATGAATTGCCTGGAGGTAAGCGGCGGAATTTTTCGACGTGGGGGTCAGACCTAATAAGCCAAGTTCATCAATCACAGCCAGGGCAACATCCGGCGTTCCTGACCGCAATGCAGCCTCGTTGATCAATTCCCGCCAGACAACGCGATAGCCCAAACAATCGGCAACCAGATTGCCAATTTCGAAACCCAGGCTGCCCATTTGACGTGAAATGGTAACAACGGCCATGTCTCACCTGCAAAATATTCACAATTATTATAGCATACGCATCATCGCCCATGTCTATACGAATTTACAGGTATTCGTTTTGTTTGTATAATAGAATTTATGTTCTTATTAAAACAATTTCTGGCACCATGCTATACTATTCCCATGACTCGGAAATTGGCAGCCTTCATCGCCCTGGCGGTCTTTCTCCTATCCCCAGCCTTATCTCCTTTACCTGTTCTTGCAGCATCTCCGCAGCAGACTACTGACGGCTGGATTCCCTTGGCAACAGGAGCAGATTATCGCGAGTACAACCTGCCCGGGCCTGTGCGTGCTTTTGTCGCCCGTATGGCGATTGCAGAACCTGAATCCGGCCAGGATATTTTGACGCTGGAAAGCGGCGTGGCTCGCGGGCAGCTCGGCAGCGTGGAAACGGTGCGCGGCATGGCTGCGCGTTACAACGACGCCATTAACTACTGGGGACAGCAATGGGGCAGCCGCAGCGAAATTCTAGTAGCAGTGAACGGATCCTATTTTGGCCGGTCGGACACGCCTGAAAACGGCATGATCCAGTCGGGTTGGTATGCAAAAAGGTTCGACGACCTGGGTGGTGGAAGCGGTCTGGTCTGGACTCTGAACCGCCAGATCTTCATTGGCGATTGCGTCTATCATCAAAAGTCCAAACAGATCCTCCGCGTCGATGGTTCTGATCAACCGATCCTGATCAATGGGATCAACATCGAACGCAAAGATGATCAGTTAATCATATATACGCCGCAATTCAGTGTGAGCACCTCAAATGATCCTGCCGGTGTTGAGGTGGTCGTTCAATTGACCCGTCCATTGTTGATATTGCCATTATCCCAAAATCCAGACGTTGCCGTCATGGGAACCGTTACGGATATTCGCGACCAAACGGGTTCAACGGTGATCCCTTTCGATTCCATCGTTCTCTCGGCCAGCGGGTCACAACGCGATTTATTATTGGAAACGCTTGAGGTTGGATCAACGATCCGGATAAACCAGGAAATTTCCAGTCTAAAAAAGGATTGTGAAACTCAAAATCCTTTACCCTGGGTGAAAGCCTATACCAGCATTGGGGCAGCCCTCCACTTGGTAAATAACGGTACCATCAACCCCCCGTCTGAAGACTCCACCCGCGCTCCGCGCACCGCCGTTGCTTATGGTAGTGGGTTCATCTACCTTATTGTGGTGGATGGGCGCCAACCGGACCGCAGCATCGGGATGACTTTTCAGGAATTGGGATTGTTCATCCGCGACATGCTTGGCGCACAAAATGCCGTCGCTCAAGATGGAGGCGGATCTTCAACCATGGTGGTGAACGGCTCGGTAATCAACGTTCCCAGCGACGTCTGCTATCGGCTTTTTCTGCCATTAACGATTAAAGCCGGGGAAGAAACCATCAAGAAACCGCAAATTCCCCTGGATGAAAAATTCGAACCGCCCATGAGCTTGCAAAATGGGTGCGAACGCCGGGTGGCCAACGCATTGATGATTGCAAAAGTTACTTCAAAAGAAGTCTCGCCCATGTCCTTTGGCAACATAGGAGCCGTATTTTCCACCGCACCTGCTGTTTTACGCGTCGGCCCAGGGACAAACTATGCGGGAATCACGATCGTTCCAGCCGGCAGCTATGGGGAAATTCAACAGGATGATAACCAATTCAACGGTATTCTCGCCAAAGGCGCCTATTGGTGGAAAGTCAATTTTGGCGGCAACACCGGATGGATCACGGAAGATGCCATTGCCACACTGGCACCGCGCGTTCCTTCTCGGCTAAACCAGCATTAGGCTATTTGCCGGGGCTGTACTCTGGGCATCCAGGTGATCATCAAAATCGCCGCGATCAATGCCAATACGCCGCCAAATAAGAACGGTGCCGAGGGACCGAATCCTTGCCAGGATCCAGCTCCCTGCCATAGCAACCCCGCAATAAGCGAGGCGGGAAAATCTAAAATGCCCAGCACGGCATTATAGGTACCGTAAGCAGTTCCACGAAGCGCTTGCGGCACCAGGTCGGCCACCATGGCTTTGGTTGTTCCAAAAGCCAGTCCATAATATAATCCGTAAAGGATATACAAAACCACAACGTGCAGGGCAGTTTGGGCAAATGCGAAGCCAAGATAGATCAAGCCATAGACGATCCATCCGCCAATTATCAACTTCTTGCGATCGATCCGGTCCGATATTGACCCGGCTGGCAACGAAACCAGGGTATAAACCAGGTTAAATGCCGCCAGCATGGCCAGAATGCCAATAACGCTGATACCGCGTTCCTGGGCGCGCAACACCAGGAAAGCATCCGACGAATTGCCCAGGTCGAAAATGCCGACAATCACCATGAACACCATGAACGGTTTGCCCAGCGAGCGAAATGCAAATTTGGGCATGGCGGTTTTACCTTTGATGGCCACTTCTTTGGTGCCAATGGCAATCGAGAGCACCGCCAAAACCGCCGGAATCAATGAAATCCAAACCACCGTGCGAAAAGTATTCAGATTGAGTGACTGGGTATTCTTCTGAACCAACCAGACTACGAGAATGGCAATCAATAACCCCAACATTGCGCCAGCCGTGTCGGCGGCACGTTGAAAGCCAAAGGCTAATCCGCGATTCTTGGGATCGATTGAATCCGCCACCAATGCATCCCGCGGCGCAGTGCGCACCCCCTTGCCTATCCTGTCGGCCCAACGGGCGCCAGCGATTGTTGTCCAGGTGTTGGTGAGGAGAAAAAAGGGCTTTGAAATTGCTGAAATACCATAACCGGCCACAGCAATCCACTTGCGGCTGCCAAGCTTATCGGATAACCAGCCCGAAAATAATTTCAAAATGCTGGCAGTTGCTTCGGCGACTCCCTCAATCACACCGATTAGGCTGGTTTTTACACCAAGAACATTGGCTAAAAAAAGCGGCAAAATATTGATGACCATTTCGCTGCTGACATCCATAAAAAAACTGGTTAGACTCACTGCCCACACATTTCGGGGCAGTTTGCGGACGGTCATTTTTTCCTGATTGTCTGCAATTATTTCCACGTTAGCCACAACATGCCTCAAGCTTCAAAATATAAGTAATGATTTTACTCCAAATCGGTCATGCGGCTTGAAGACTTTCCCAACCGACCCAGTATGAGCACCTTAGCAGGCTTGATGGGTTGGGTTGGTATAATTCAGGTACAATAAACAAGGATATATTCAAATGGGAGGGCTATCATGACCAAAAAACGCATTGGCATACTTACAGCCGGATCTGACAGCCCTGGTTTAAACGCGGCTATTCGCGCCATTGGCAAAGCTGCCTTGAGTGAAGGCTTTGAATTGATTGGGTTTCTGGATGGTTTTACCGGTCTGTTGGAAGATCACACCATTCCACTTCAAGCGCCAGCCTTATCAAACATCCTGACTGCAGGCGGCACCATTTTGGGTACCAGCAAGGACCGCCCGCATGAGATGGAAGAAACCCATGGTCCTGACCATGTTCAATCGGCCATTGATACCTACCATAAGCATAAACTGGACGGCCTGGTTTGTTTGGGCGGCCGCGAAACCCAGGAAAGCGCCCTCTACCTTCAACAGCGCGGTTTGAACGTAATTACACTGCCAAAATCGATCGAAAACAATATCGCACTCACCGAAATTTCGGTCGGTTTTGATACCGCATTAGGAATCGCTGCTGAAGCCATTGACCGCCTGCACAGTACAGCGCATTCGAACCACCGCATCATCGTCGTCGAAATCACCGGGCACACAACCGGCTGGTTGACCCTGGGCGCTGGCATCGCCAGCGGTGCGGATGTCATCCTCATTCCCGAGATTCCTTATAGCATGGACAAAGTCGCCGGAGCCATCCTCAAGCGGAGCCAGGCAGGCAAACGATTCTCTCTGGTTGCGGTGGCAGAAGGGTCCCGTTCGCAAGAGGATGTCGCTTTTTATGAGCGCAGTCTTAGTCTGAATGCCAGCCGGCGCAGCGGTAAAGAGGCAAACAAAGCTGCGGCCCGAATCGAACGGCTGGAAACCCAGTTCACCGGAAACACGCTGTTGCTGGCAAACCGGCTGGAACAAATGACGGGATTGGAAACCCGTACAACCATCCTGGGGTATTTGCTGCGTGGAGGAACACCCTCTGCGGCGGACCGCGTTCTGGCGACTCAATTTGGATCTGTTTGTGTTTCATACATCCAAAAAAATCAATACGGCATCATGGTAGCGCAGCAAGGCGGCAAAATAACCGCCGCACCGCTTGAAGAAGTTGCCGGAAAAAATAAATCAGTGCCGAACGACCATCCCTGGTTGAAAGGTGCCCGGCGGGTGGGAACAAATCTCGGAGATTAGTACCCGGAAGGGTCTGGATTATAGGTGATCTTTGTATTTACCAACGACTCTGGAAGAATTCAAACAACTGGGCTGGGACCAGGCAGATATTCTGCTGGTCACCGGCGATAGTTATATCGACAGCCCCTTTATTGGTATCGCGGTCATTGGAAAAGCCCTGATGCAGGCTGGTTTTCGGGTAGGCATCATCGCCCAACCGGATGTCCATTCGTCTGACGATATTTGCCGCTTGGGGGAACCAAGGATTTTTTGGGGAGTAACCGGCGGCAGCATCGATTCCATGGTTGCCAACTATACGGCTTCCCGTAAAAAACGGCACACCGACGATTACACGCCTGGCGGTATAAATGACCGCCGTCCTGACCGGGCAGTCATTGCCTATTCCAACCTGATCCGGCGCTATTTCAAAAATACACTACCGATCGTATTAGGCGGCATTGAGGCCAGTCTGAGGCGGGTCACTCATTATGATTATTGGAGCGATTCGCTCCGGCGCCCGATTCTCTTTGACGCGAAGGCTACCTATCTGCTCTATGGCATGGCTGAGAGCTCCGTGGTTGATTTGGCGCGCTGTCTGCAATCGGCAGTTGATCCAACCACCCTGGCCGGCTTGAGTTATATCGCTGCTGCAGCACCGGATGGGTACCTTGAAATGCCGTCGCATGAAGATGCGCTATTAAATAAGCAAGCCTTTATCGAACTCTTCCACATGTTCTATCAAAATAACGATCCCCTGAATGCAAAGGGCTTATGGCAACGGGTCGGTGACCGGGTTTTGGTTCAAAACCCACCAGCCCCATACACTGACCAGGATGGACTGGATGCCATCTATGCGCTTAATTATGAACGCGACCAGCATCCCTATTATGCCCACCAGGGAGCTGTTCGCGCCCTTGAAACGATTCGCTTCGCGATTTCCACCCACCGCGGTTGTTATGGAGAATGTAATTTCTGCGCCATCGCCGTGCATGAAGGCCGTACTGTCCGCTGGCGCAGTGAAGATTCAATTTTGACTGAAGCCCGCTCCCTGAGTACTCATCCGGATTTCAAAGGCTATATCCAGGATGTCGGCGGACCCACGGCCAATATGTACGGCTTTGAATGTTCCAAAAAGCTCAAGATGGGTAGTTGTGCCGACCGGCGCTGCCTGTATCCAGAAATTTGCCCGGCCCTGAAGATTGACCACAGCCGCCAACTTTCACTTTTGCGAAAAATCCGCCAGATACCCGGGGTCAAAAAAGCATTCGTCGCTTCTGGTATCCGTTATGACATGCTGCTCAATGATAAAAAGCACGGCAAAGACTATTTAAAGGAAATTGTCGATTTTCATGTTTCCGGTCAACTGAAGGTCGCCCCTGAACATACCGTTGGTTCCGTGCTGAAACGCATGGGCAAACCCGCGCCGCATGCCTTGTTGGAGTTCAAGCAGGTTTATGATGAGCTAAACCATGCCGCTGGGCGTGACCAATTCCTTACTTATTACCTGATTGCTGCCTACCCTGGCTGTACGGATGAAGACATGAAGCAGCTTCGTGATTTCGCTGGAGAGAAACTGCACATTCATCCCGAACAGGTACAAATCTTCACCCCCACCCCCTCTACTTATGCCAGCCTGATGTACTACACCGAGATGGATCCATTCACATTGGAACCCCTTTTTGTGGAAAAGGATCCATTCCGCAAGGACCGGCAAAAGCAAATCGTAGTTGATAAAGGTGGACAAAAGGGACGCTGGCGATGATCGAGTTATTTGCTGTATGCAGCCCCGGATTGGAGCAATTTACCGCCGCCGAATTATCCGCACTCGGCCTGAAACCCGGCTCCATCGAGACAGACCCCGAGGAGGGCGGTATTTCCTTTGAAGGTGGGCAGCTTGAAATTTACCGCGCCAATTTACACCTGCGCACAGCCAGCCGGATCCTGTTGCGCTTTGGCCAGTTTTATGCGGCTGCTTTTTCGGAATTGCGAAAAAAAGCCTCCCGCTTACCCTGGGAGGCTTATCTGAAAGTGAACCAACCGGTTGCACTGCGAGTCACCTGCCACCAATCCAAGCTTTACCATTCCGGAGCTGTAGCCGAAAGAGTGGCAGGCGCAATCGGTGACCGGCTTGGCCAGCAAATCGAACTGGTGAAGTTTGATGAAAACAGCGCAGAACCTCCAGCTCTGATCCTGGTGCGCATTGTCAACAACCAATGCACCATCAGCCTGGATACATCCGGCGCACACCTGCATCGCCGCGGTTACCGCCAGGCGGTGGCCAAAGCGCCGCTGCGCGAAACATTGGCAGCAGCGTTGTTGATGGCCGCTGGATGGGACGGATCCAGTCCATTGTTGGATCCTTTCTGCGGTTCAGGCACCCTGCCAATTGAAGCCGCAATGATCGCCCAACACATTGCGCCTGGCCGTTCCCGCCGATTTGGGTTCATGGCATGGCCTGATTTCAATCGAGGGCTTTGGAAAATACTTATCGACCAGGCTGAAGAACAAAAACTGCCCGTTTTTCCCATCATTCAGGCATCTGATCGCGACGCCGGCGCAATCACGATGGCGCAGGCAAATGCTGACCGCGCAGGGGTTCTGAAGGCAATTGATTTTTCTCACCGGGCAGTTTCTGCCATTGAGCCGCCGTCCACACCCGGATACATGGTCACTAATCCGCCCTACGGGGTCCGAGTCACATCTGGTCATGATCTTCGCGATTTATACAATCAATTCGGCAAGGTGCTGCGCTTGCATTGTTCAGGGTGGAATGCGGCCATTTTATGTTCCGATTCAATCCTGTTAGGTCACACCGGGCTCAGGTTTGAGCGCCGCTATTCCTTCAACAACGGCGGCATTCCAGTTCAGCTGGCATGTGCCCGAATTCCCGCCAAAAACACAAGCATTTCCAAGTGACAATCATTTTGGATGAGTAACTTCTTTGAGTTGAGGGCCATTTTTGAAAAAAGCGATTCAACTTCCACGAGATAAATATCCATTTTTTGCAATCGGAATCATAATCGTCCTGCTTGTTCCACTGATTTTGTATGGGTACATTGGAATCTTTTCACGGTACGCCGCCGATGACTATGAAACTGCAGGCGCATTGGCTCGATCCGGCTTCTGGGGAGCTCAGCAATACTGGTACCTGACCTGGTCGGGGCGGATCAGTTATTTTGCATTGGTCACGCTGGTGGAAATGATTGGCATCCGCGCTGTTCCTTATCTGACTGTGGTTTGCCTTAGCCTTTGGCTGTTTGGTTTGGCTTGGTTACTTCGCCAGATCTTCACGATAACTCACGTGAAGCATCCGGTTTTATCCAGCACGCTTGGCGCTTGCCTGATACTCTTTATTACTTTGCGCAGTCTGAATCTAATCCACCAGATTCTCTTCTGGCAAACTGGTTTATTGACCTATCCTGCCTATTTAATTTTCTTCACCTTTAGCACCGCTGTGTTTGTCTGGCTTGTAAAACACCACGGCCAACAACCTGCTTCCTTTCTTGATTTATCCATTTGCTTTTTACTTGCATTTTTTATGGGCGGCTTATCCGAAATATCCACAACTTTTCAAATCACGTTTATTTCATTCGGTATTGCCATCCTTATCGTGTTCCCGCGATTGCCTTTCCGGAAAACGATGCTGGGGATGTTTGTTTACGCCTTGCTGGGATCGGCGGTGGCATTGGCAATCATGGCATTAGCTCCTGGCAACCAGGTACGCGCCGTGATCTTCGCCGAAAGACCTGACCTGGCCGTACTGCTCATCAATTCTCTCAAGAACTTATTCTCTTTCCTGGGAAATTGGATTGACAAGCAGCCAATTCTGGTGGCATTGTGCCTATTACTTCCATTTATCACAGGACTTCTCGCTACGGATCCAATACACCAATCTCAGGAAATGGGTCGCATCGATCTTTGGCTAACCGCTAGCCTTCTATTAAGTACAGCCGCAATTTTCCTGTTTCTTTGGTCCTGTTTTTTTGTTAGTTTTTATGTAATGTCGGCTAATCCTCCGGATCGCGCGCTTGTCATCCCTCAATATATTTTGGTTATTTTTGTGGGCACCTGGTCCTTCCTTTCCGGTTGCTATCTAAAACAATCGGTTGCTCTCCTTGAAAGTTCTCTGCGATTCTGGCAAATCCTGGTAGGCGGCATCCTTGCGCTTTGCCTCCTTCTTGGACCGATCTATGCTTCGATGCGCATCGCAAGTACGATTGAGACATCGCGCAGCATTGCAATGGAATGGGATCAACGGGATGCAATAATCCGTGCGGCCATCGCGCGAGGCGAGAAAAACGTTACCGTCTGGTACATCCGCGATTTGAACCGGTTGGGAGATTACAGTTCGGACCCCAATTTTCTGGTCAACCGGGCTGCGGCAGATTATTATCACCTGGAAAGTATCATTGCCCTCGATAAGTAAATAATATTAGCTATTATTGGATTCGTAGAAGTTGGCTGTGATTCTGTTTCGATTTTCAAGAACTCGATTGGATCTTGTGTTCAATTGAAATGACAGTTATACTCACTAAGTGAGTATAACTGTCATTATGAGTATTGATGAATAAACCTCATTCCGGCCACTTTGGCAACCTCTCTCCTGAAATGGCATTACTGGGCCAGCTGTACGCCGGGCCAGGTCACGGTTATGACTTACACCGTAAAGTTGTTCGCACCCTGGGTGAAATCTGGCATCTCAGCCAAAGTCAGACTTATACAATAATAAAACGCCTTGAAAGACAGGGGGATATCTCGATCCAGGAACTGCCACAGGAAAAACTGCCCCCTCGACAATTATTAACTTTGACACCGGTTGGACAAGAACGTTTTTTACGCTGGTTGGTTACGCCGAATCGAGGCAGTATCCGTTCCATCCGCATGGAATTTATCACACGAGTTTTTTTTCTGGGTCAGTATTTTCCTGAACAACTCCCGTCTGCCTTTGCGATGCAGCGGACTGAGACGAAACGGAATATCAGTCGACTCGAGACCCTGCACGATGAACTTCCGGAGGATCAGATATACAACCGGATGAGTCTGGATCTACGCCTGCGGCAATTGAAAACGGCCTTTGAATGGTTGGATTTTTATCAAGTAATTGTTCTAAATAAATTTACCAAAGAAGAGAATTAACATGAGACGCATTCTACTTTTCTTCCTGATGAGCACTATGCTGCTTTCTGGATGTCAATTAACTTCTACCCAGGTATCTCCACCCAAAAAGCTGACTGTTTATGCCGCCGCCTCTTTAACAAATGCTTTTGATGAAATTGGCAAAATTTTTATGGCCGCCAATCCAGGCGTTACGGTCGCGTTCAACTTTGCAGGTTCACAAGCCTTAAGAACGCAGATAGAAGAAGGTGCAAAAGCCGATGTATTTGCCTCAGCGAATATGAAAGAAATGGATACACTCGTTTCTGGCAATTATGTTGCTGTGGATGATGTTAGCCCCTTTATGACCAACCAATTGATCGTCATCATGCCGGCCAATAACCCTGCCGAGTTAACATCGCTGGTAGATTTGTCAAAACCTGGAGTTAAGATAGTCCTGGCTGCCAAAGAAGTTCCCATTGGAAATTATGCTCAGCAAGTCCTGGATAACCTCGACTCCTTCCTTGGCGCTGGTTATAAGGAAAAAGTCTTGGCTAACGTCGTATCTTATGAAAACGATGTTAAGCAGGTGGTGGCAAAAGTCCAACTGGGCGAAGCTGATGCTGGCATTGTATATTCCTCGGATGCAATTGCAGCCCCAGAATTAAAGAAAATCGATATTCCGGTTGAGCACAATGTCGTTGCGAAATATCCTTTGGCGCCATTATTGAATTCGGAAAACCCTGAGCTTGCTCAGGCGTTTATCGATTTTATTCTTTCATCCCAGGGACAGGCTATTCTCCAAAATTGGGGATTCTTGCCGTTAAAGTGACCCATGCGCGTGCGCCGTATAGTTCCTGACGAATTGACTACCACAAACCGTCACTCCAGCTGGCTGTTTGTCCTGCCAGGATTGCTATTGTTAATCCTGCTTGGCTTACCGTTGATCGCCTTATTCATACGCGCCATTGGGGTCGATTTCCTATCTTATGCCATATCAGAAACAGCTCTCACAGCGCTGAAATTAAGCCTGTTTACCAGCCTGGTCAGCGTCAGCGTTTCATTGTTGATCGGAACCCCTCTCGCTTACGTGATGGCACGTTGGGAATTTCCTGGAAAGGCTGCCCTTCAAATCCTGATTGATTTGCCAATCGTTTTACCACCGTCAGTGGCAGGGTTGGCATTATTGTTAGCATTTGGTCGGAACGGTGTTTTTGGCGGTGCGTTGATGTCCATTGGCATTAGTTTGCCTTTTACGACCGTCGCAGTAATCATTGCTCAGACATTTGTTTCGGCTCCGCTTTATGTCCGTTCTGCATCCATTGGTTTCGCAGCAATTGATCCGCAAATAGAGGAAGCCGCCCATGTCGAAGGTGCAAACCAGTGGCAATTATTCAGCCGCGTGATGTTTCCGCTGGCGCGGCGGGCACTTGCGAGTGGAGCTGTCATCACCTGGACAAGAGCGTTGGGTGAGTTCGGCGCGACGATTATGTTTGCCGGCAACCTCGAAGGCGTAAGCCAGACCATGCCTTTGGCAATTTACCTGGGTTTTGAGCGGAATCTCAATGTGGCAATTGTCTTGTCAGTATTACTCGTTATGGTTTCGATGCTAATGATGTCATTAATGAGAAAGCTGGATGGTAACAAGATTTATTAGCTTCCAGTTACCAAATCCATTTGTCCCTCATCCACTATTTATCTCGCCAGGCATCACCCTTGAAACCGTTCAAGATAAAAAACCGGAAATTGGGTGCAATTGTGATAACCAACAGGATTACTTGTAAAAACGCTCCCTAAGGTATGGGTTAAGGAACATTGGTTTCATAAAGGGTTTGAACTCTTCAAACTGGTAATGCAATGAGGTGAAATTGCTATCGATAAAGTTGATTTTGCCCCAATGAGCTTTAAACTGAATTCCAGTTTCCACCAGGTAATTCCATAATCCATGTAGATGATCATAAATGGCCTGCTTGTCTTCGGGTGTTTTGCAAACATCAGTCAAATACATAAAGTTGAACTTGATGATGTAGTCCAGTCCAGGCCAATTCCAGGCTGACATGTAGTAATCATCCGTCCTGGTCTGTTCGATTTCAATTGGCAGGTTTGGCCAGCCATTTTGCTCAAAATAAACCCGGCAGGCTGCCAACAGTTTCTGAGTATCAGAAGGTTTGAAAGCCCATTCAGCCATTGCAACGTGCAATGGGGCGCGTCGATCGACCGGCAGCATGTTGCGCAGCGGGCCGCTGGCTTTCACTTCACCATAGGTCAACGTCAACCCGCCATACAATATGCGCATACTGTTGTCCAACAGGGGTCCTGCTGACTCGAGACGATCCAGAACGTTAAATATCGTGATCAGGATGTTTTCAGCCTGGTCATCCCTATAATCACCAGCGGGGTTCGCAAAAGGTATCATCTTGGCAGCCCAAAGCAATCCCTTGTCAGTATCGGGAACCCAATCCACCCTCCAGAAATCATATTTCTTTGATGTTTTCTCCAAATCTTTGAGGACTTCGTTAATTGGGACTATTTTTTGTATGGTTTCAAAAAATAATTCATCCACCAGGTTAAACATCACGCGGGTGATGACGCCCATCGCTCCCAGCGAACCAATGACAGCCCGAAAATCCGGGTCGGTCTTTGAAATCTGTTTTTCTATGATGGCATGCTGCTGCTCATCAATTGTCAGGTATTCAACCCACTGAAGAAGCTCGTAAATGGTGGTGTGAGGAGTGGCGGGGGCGGTATTGGTGGAAATGATCCCTGCCAAAGTTTGTTCGTCCGTGCCGCCCGTGGCCGTGATCGACTTGCCATGTTGACTCAATGCTAATAGGAAGTCATGAAAATGCCAGTTGGCCGACACGGTCACACTTGAATAATCAGGACTGAATTCAATCGTTTGCGGTAGATCGCCTACGTCGATAATCGCGTCAGATTCACAGATTCTCGAACAGGAATGCATGCTACCCAGCACGCGTGGAATCATCCCTTCAAATGGTCCTTGATAAACACTGAGTAGGAAACCTTTTAGCGCTTCGATACTCTGCGGTTTAAAAAACAAGCGCGGATGGAATGATATCAGTTGCGCCCAATCCTCGAATCCTTTACCGAAAGCATCCAAGTGATTGTTATGCCCAGCGGTTTCTCTATGTTTTTCGATCATTTTGCCTCTATTACAAATTATTCGATAATTTTATACTAATGTAATCTAAATTATACATTATTGGTTTCGCGAATTACAATACCCACTTCCTGGTAAACATTTATGTTTCCGCTAGGATTCTGGAGGATGAACCAGTCAACGAAAAATGCAATCCAACTATAAAGGAAGAATATTGCCGGCCGATTGACTGCAATCCTGCAATCTTCCGATTATCGGCCGCTTCTGATCGGCGATTAATAACAAAAGCATGCATCTCCCGCCAGGATCCCTTTTTTCACCTACAGCCTGTTCTAATTCTCCGGGGAAACCCCGATCCCTGATTTGAAAAGATGTAAAATACATGTCACGTTCAACGAGGAGAATTTTGCGCCATGCCGGAAATGTTAGCCACCGCTGTCTCAAATCCGAACATCGCATTCATCAAGTACTGGGGCAACCGCGACCAGCAACTGCGCCTGCCTTCCAATGGATCGATTTCCATGAATCTGGCCGGGTTGGAAACACGGACTACTGTTGAATTTTCACCGGTTTTTGTAAAAGATGCCTTGACAATCAATCATCAACCTGTCTCCGGCCCGGGTCTGCAGCGTGTGGAACTCTTTCTCAACCGGGTTCGCGCGCTTGCCGGTAAAGCGTGGTTTGCACGGGTGAATAGCGAAAACAATTTTCCAACCGGGGCGGGCATTGCTTCCTCCGCAGCCGCATTTGCTTCCCTCAGCCTGGCAGCCTCGCGAGCCATCGGTCTGGATCTGGATGAACCCGCCTTATCCCGCCTGGCCCGCACCGGGTCCGGTTCGGCTTGCCGTTCGGTGCCGGGCGGTTTCGTTGAATGGCATATGGGGAGCAGCGATTCTGATTCTTACGCTTCCAGTTTTGCCTCGCCGCAGCATTGGGCTCTGGTCGATCACGTCGCGATCGTGCGTACCGTGCACAAGCCGGTAGGTTCAACCGAAGGACACGCGCTGGCCGAAACGAGTCCGCTTCAATTTGCGCGTGTCGCCGATACACCCGGCCGGCTGGATTACTGCCGTACTGCAATTTTGAACCGGGATTTTGCATCGCTTGCAATGATCCTGGAGGAAGACAGCAATTTAATGCATGCTGTGATGATGACATCACGGCCAGCTTTATTCTATTGGGAACCTGCCTCGCTTGCCCTGATGAAGTCAATCCAGATCTGGCGTAAGGATGGTTTAAAAGCAGCTTACACCTTGGATGCCGGACCAAATGTTCATGTGATAGGTCCAATCGATGATTCCCTTGCTATTCAAAAGCGATTGTCTGCTTTCCCGGGTGTCAAGGAAGTTTTGGTGGCGCCAGTCGGTGGACCGGCTTGGTTTGCAAACGATGTGCAAGGATGAGAGTCTCCTCATTTTTTTGGACGGCCCTCTTCAAAACAGTTATAATGTAGGCAGTTTACAAAAAAAATGGTCACTGCTGAGGTTTACAGCAATGGATGCAATTGGTTCAACACTGCTCAGAATCCTTGAGTTTATTCTTTCGCTTGGGGTCCTGATCGTCTTGCACGAATTGGGACATTATTTAATCTCAAGATTATTCAAAATTGAGGTTCTGGAATTCGGTCTCGGTCTGCCACCGCGCATGTTAAGGATGTTTCGGCTTGGCGGCACCGATTTCACACTGAACTGGATTCCATTTGGCGCCTTCGTGCTTCCAAAGGGTGAAAATGACCCGACGATTCCAGGCGGCATGGCCAGCGCTTCGCCGGTTAAACGGTTATTAGTTTTGCTTGGCGGCCCGTTGATGAACATTCTCACGGCTGTCCTCCTTTTTGCAGTGATTTACGCCCGTGTTGGCGTGCCAGACCTGGGCAGGGTACTTGTTGCTAGCATTTCAGCCGACACCCCTGCCCAAACAGCCGGCATGCAGGCTGGCGATATTTTCATCAGTGCGGATGGACAACCCATCGCAAACGCAGCCGATTTACAGGCTATAGTTCAAACTAAGTTGGATCAAGAAATGACTTTCGTGCTCCAACGCGGCGGCCAGCAGATCACAGTAATCGCAGTCCCGCGCAAGGATCACCCGACCGATCAGGGACCGTTGGGTGTGACCCTGGATGTACCATATAAAAGCGGTACGGTTGGCGAAACGGCTTCACTGGCTTTGAAAATGGCCGGATATCAAGCCAAGGAACTGGTTTCATTACCGGTCCGTTTACTCAAGGGCACGGTCTCTGGCGATCAAGCCCGCTTTGTCGGCCCGGTAGGCATGTACAATATCTATTCGCAAGCGCGTCAGATTGACCAGGAAAACACGGGCTCCTCTACGCCTGCTGCCACGGTAAATACCATTTGGTTGTTGGCGAATATCTCGATAGCGCTGGGAATCACGAACTTATTACCCCTACCAGCACTTGACGGCGGACGGATGCTATTCGTCTTGCCTGAATTGATTCTGCGCAAACGTGTGCCTGCCAAGTATGAAAACATGGTTCATTTCGTCGGGTTTGCCCTGTTGCTTCTCTTAATGGTTGTGATAACTGCCCAGGACATCCTCAACCCGATTGTTTTACCTTAATCCTGAGGTAGGTCGTCAATGACAGAAGCACTTCCGAAGAAAGCAGATCCTTTTAAGTCCATCCTGGAAGCTCTATTAGATACCTCCAAGGTATTTCCACCTGTTTATTTGCACCGGTTTTCGGATCTGGCTGGTGCTGATTTGAAATCGCTTAAAGATATTTGGGAAAAAATACCAGAAGGACGCCGGGCAGCCCTGATTGAAGATCTTGAGGATCTATATGACTCAGATACGCTCCTTTCATTTGAGGAAATTGCCCGCGTCGCTATTGCCGATTCGCATCCTCCAGTCCGGGCGGGTGCGATTCGTCTCCTGTGGGATTATCAAGGCAAGGATCTTGTAGCTGTTTACCAGCTTCTATTAGAGAGAGATCCTGATGAAATTGTTCGTGCACAGAGTGCCTCAATCCTGGGCCAGTATGTCTACCTGGGAGAACTCGGAGAAATTCCAGCAGAGTTACACCGTGTAATAGAGGATACTTTACTTCAAACAGTTGAGAGTGGCGAAGTCAAGCTGGTGCGGCGCCGCGCATTGGAATCGCTCGGTTATTCCGGCCGGGATGAAGTAATTCCTTTGATACAGAATGCCTTCGACTCTGGCGATTTTGCTTGGATAGCGAGCGCCTTGTTTGCCATGGGGCGTTCAACCGATGAACGCTGGGCGTCAAATGTCATACAAATGCTTGACCATCATGAAGCTGAAGTCCAACTCGAAGCTATCCGGGCAGCAGGAATGTTGGAATTGGTTTCTGCTCGAAAATTCCTTTTGCAAATGGTCAAAACTGGCATAGATGATGCAGACCTACGCAGTACAGTTGCCTGGTCGCTTTCGCAAATTGGGGGCGAGCAGGTTGCCGGCGCATTGGATAAATTGCTGGCAATGGCTGAAGACGATGAGGAAACAGAATTCATTCAAACTGCCATCGACAATCTGGACTTCAAGCAGGGGTTGGATAACTTTGAATTGATGGATTTTTCTCCGGCCCGCCATGCAAAATTTCAGGTCAGCGATACTCCGAACGACAGCCAGGAAGATGACGAAGAGGACGATGAAATTGAATTTGACATCGATCCAAATGATGAGGACGAAGAAGACGACGAATAATTGGGTCGCGTCGTTTGATTTGGGGGAAATATGCGTTTGGGGTTGATCGTCATACTAATGGTTGTAAACTGGCTTGGCATTGGATTTCAACCAAGGTCCGCTCAAGTAGACGTTCAGGACGTGGCTGCTGATTATGTTTACGGCAAAAACGTCACCTTTCAAGCCCGTCTGACTCCTGTTGAAGAGGTCGATCAGGCTTATTTGATGATTCAATCGGAAGGGGAAAATACCCGTATTGAAGAATTGAACTGGAATTCAGCGGGAGAAATTCACTATACATACGATCTGAGTCTCCATCCACTTCGGCCATTTAGTCACACATATTACTGGTTCCGCCTTATGACAAAAAGCGGTGAAATAACAACCCCTTCCTATTGGTTTGACTACATCGATAACCGGGTTGAATGGAAATCACTCTCAAATGAATATTTCGAGATACATTGGCAGGATGACGAGTTGACCTTTGGCCAAAAGGTCATGAACACGGCCAAATCTTCATTGGATGCTGCCCAAAAAATATTACCAGTCGCACCCACCCTGCCTTTGAAGATCTATATTTACCCCAATGCAGAGACATTACAAAGCGCTTTACTCGGACTTTCCGAGAATTGGGTTGCCGGTCACGCCAGCCCTGACCTCGGCGTTATTCTCCTTTCGATCACCCAGGGTCCCGACCAGGCACTGGAGCTGGAACGCCAACTGCCTCACGAACTGATGCACATCCTCGAATACAACCTGGTGGGAAAGCAATACAATAACACGCCAGTCTGGCTGAAGGAAGGGACCGCCTCTATTGCCGAGCTTTACCCTGATGCAGATTATCAACGCGTCCTGGATAGTGCCATTAAAAATGGCGAGTTGCTTTCTTTTTCGGACTTGTGCAGCGCATTCCCGCGGGAAGCAAGCGACGCTTACCTTGCCTATGCGCAGTCCACGTCCTTCGTGCGGTACATTTATCGGACTTATGGCAGTACCGGGCTGACAAACTTGATGCGCCAATACCAGACTGGCATGGGATGTGAAGAAGGCGTACAGGCTGCCCTGGGTAAATCTACCCTTCAAATTCAAAATGATTGGCTGCAAACAAACAATTCTGTCAGTCCATCCAGCCAGGCATTGAAAACACTTTCTCCATATCTGTTGGTCGTGCTTCTTGTTATCATCGTACCGTTGGTGTTGGTTTTAATATTTGTTCGCCCCAAACGGCAGGAGAAACCCTTTTGATTCCTGAGGATTCGATTCAATTACATGCAATCGTAGATGGTCGTGTCCAGGGGGTTGGATTTCGTTATTTTGTAAAGATGGTTGCTGAAGAGCTTAATCTGACAGGCTGGGTGCGAAATAAAATGGATGGACGTGTCGAAGTGCTTGCGGAGGGCAGCCGCGATACCCTGGAAACCTTTTTGGCAGCCCTTAGACGTGGATCGCCTTCATCCTTTGTTTCCGACGTAAAAGTTGAATGGAACCCTGCCAGTCAGGTTTTCAAGCGCTTTAACGTTGCCCCATCAGAATAAGAAAAAGCCCTTTTCAGGGCTTGGTTAATTGCCTTACTTAATAACGACTACACTTCTTCACCTGCGAGCATTTTTGCGCGCTGCCAGGGAGATAAATCCGATTCCTCGGCCATCAAGTTGCGCAGTCCGTAAATCTGATCGCGCAACACAGCTGCCCGTTCAAATTCCAGGTCCTTGGCAGCCTGCTTCATTTCCTTTTCCATTTCCGAGATCATGCGTTGTATTTCCTTGCGGGGAATGCCGGATTCTTTTCCATCCCGCACTTTATACGCATCGTGTGGTTCGGCAATTTGGGCGGCACCCAACCGTTCAGTCAGATCATGAATGGCTTTCACGATCGTTACTGGTTCGATGCCATGATCATCATTGTATTTCTTCTGTTTGGCGCGCCTGCGGTTCGTTTCTCCGATTGCCATCGCCATCGAATCGGTCATCCGATCGGCGTACATAATGACCTTGCCATTCACGTTCCTGGCTGCGCGGCCAATCGTTTGGATGAGCGCAGTACTCGAACGCAGAAAACCTTCCTTGTCCGCATCGAGAATTCCAATCAGCGAGACTTCCGGCAGGTCGAGGCCTTCACGCAGGAGGTTAATCCCCACCAGCACATCAAAAACGCCCATCCGTAAATCACGCAGAATGCCAATTCGCTCCAGGGTCTCAACCTCGGAGTGCAAATAGTGAACCTTTATGCCCAACTCCATCAGATAATCCGTCAAATCCTCAGACATACGTTTGGTCAAGGTGGTGACCAGAACGCGTTCACCCTGTTCGGTGCGCTGGCGAATTTCCTTTACAAGATCATCCACCTGCCCTTGCGTCGGACGCACCTCGACCTGGGGATCAAGCAGACCGGTCGGCCGGATAATCTGTTCGACGAGCTGCTGGTTCCGCCCCAGCTCGTAAGGTCCTGGGGTCGCTGAGGTGTAAACAACGTATCCCATGTGCTGCTCAAATTCATCAAATTTCAACGGGCGGTTATCTACGGCGGAAGGAAGTCGGAAGCCATATTCCACCAATGTCGTTTTCCGATTGCGGTCTCCGTTGTACATGCCGCGCACCTGCGGTACGGTCATGTGTGATTCATCCAAGACCAGCAGGTATTCACTTGGCAGGTAATCAATTAACGTCCATGGGGCTGAGCCCGGCACACGTTGGTCCAGATGGCGTGAATAATTCTCTATGCCTGAACAATAGCCCACTTCGCGCAGCATTTCCAAATCGTAGCGGGTTCGTTGCTCAATGCGCTGAGCTTCCAAAAATTTGTCATTCGCTTTAAAGTAAGCCAGTTGTTGTTCAAGTTCTGCTTCAATATCGCCAATTGCTTTCTTAAGCCGGTCTTCCTGAGCAATGTAATGTTTTGCAGGATAGATATCGATTTTTTCCGGAGTTTCCATGATCTCTCCGGTTATCGGATTAACGGTTGTGATGCGTTCAATTTCATCGCCAAAAAAGGTGATGCGGTAGGCCAGCCGGTCCTCATATGCCGGAAACACTTCAAGGGTATCGCCGCGCACCCGGAAGGCCCCTGGACGCAAATCCATGTCATTTCGTTGGTACTGGCTTTCCACCAGCTGGCGCAGCAACGCATTTCGGCGGTGAATCGCACCTACTTCCAACGAGATAACTACATTGCCGTAAGCAGCAGGGTCGCCCAGACCATAAATACACGAGACAGAAGATACAATGATGACATCACGCCGTGACATCAGTGCCTTGGTCGCCGCTAATCGCAGGCGGTCAATCTCTTCATTAATTTCAGTTTCTTTTTCAATGTAGAGATCACGCTGCGGAACATATGCTTCAGGCTGGTAATAATCATAATACGAAACAAAGTACTCAACCGCATTTTCAGGGAAGAATTCTTTGAACTCGGCATAAAGCTGAGCAGCAAGAGTCTTGTTATGAGCCATTATCAAGGCGGGCAGTTTTGTCTGCGCGATCAAATTCGCAATGGTAAAGGTTTTGCCTGTGCCCGTTGCCCCCAACAACACTTGATGTTTGAGTCCCGCTTGAACTCCAGCCACCAATTGCCGTATTGCTTCAGGCTGGTCGCCCGTTGGTTCATAAGGAGCGTGCAGTTTAAAATCCATGGTGGACCTCTTTACGAATTCGTGTAAACGGCACCAATAAAGATCAATTGTTCTATATTATCATATTTTCTACTGAGAATCACAAACCAGAATTGGTAATGGGGCCTGAATGAACCCCCCAATTCGACACGGGCCATCAAATTGACGGTCAATATCCACATTCATTCCGGTTGATAGGGTTGGCAATTTAGTCCGTGTTTTGAATTCAGGAGAATCAGGCGGATTGATAGCCACTCTCGATCAATTGATTCAACACTTCAATCAAACGTGCCTTCCAATCGGCTGCATTTCCATTCACAGGCATCCAAAATGCATTCTTTCCAGCCCGGATTTGATTGCCGAGGTTGGGTAAATTACGGGGTGGGAATCCTTCAGGCACCGGGGGAAATCGAAGCACAAGCTGCTCATTTTCAAGGGTTACCGAAGCGAGACCGGCTTTTTCACCTAATAACTTGATGCGCATTTGAAAAAACAGGTTTTCAACATCTGCGGGCAAAACTCCAAAGCGGTCGATGAATTCATCAGCCAAAAAATCGACCTCCGGTTCATTTTGAAGATCGGCTAGGCGGCGGTAAAGGCTGAGGCGCAAATTTTGATCCGGCACATAATCGGCCGGGATGCCGATTGAAATGGGTAAGTCGACGGTCACCGCCATCCGAATGGCAGCCGTGTTGATTAATTTATCAGAATCAAGCGGTGCAGCCGATTTATCGAGCTGTCTGAGTTGCCGGACTGCCTGTGCCAAAAGGCGGGTATAGAGGTGAAAACCAACACTGGCAATATATCCCGATTGGCGCACTCCCAACATCTCACCTGCGCCGCGCATTTCCAGGTCGCGCATCGCGATGGAATAACCTGCCCCGAGTTGCGAATTTTCAGCAATCACTTCCAGCCGTTCCTGACCTTCAGGCGTCGGAGACTTGTGCCTGTGCCGGAAGAAATAGGCATAAGCACGCTGCGCGCCGCGTCCAACCCGGCCGCGCAACTGATAGAGTTGCGCCAGACCAAAAGTATCGCCGCGGTCGACAATCAAGGTATTGGCGTTGGGAATATCCAAACCGGACTCGATGATGGATGTGCTCAACAATACATCGATATCGCCATTGTTGAACTGAGTCATCACTTGGGCAAGTCCCTGTTCTTTCATTTGACCGTGCGCAATTCCAACTTGAGCTTCAGGCACCAGCTTATGGAGATGGCGTTCCATGGCGTGAATCGTCTGCACGCGGTTGTGAACAAAAAAGACCTGTCCGCCGCGTTCCATTTCACGCAGGATCGCCTGTCGAACTAAACGCGGTGAATAAGGCCCAATATAAGTGATGATCGGCAGTCGCTCAGCCGGTGGTGTATTGATTTGCGATATATCGCGGGCTCCAGTCAACGCCAGATACAATGTCCGCGGAATTGGCGTTGCTGTCAGGGTGAGCACGTCAACTTCGGTCCGCAGTTTTTTGAAATGTTCCTTGTGGGCCACGCCAAAGCGTTGCTCTTCGTCGATGACCACCAATCCCAGGTCACGAAATTCGACATCCGTTTGAAGCAAGCGGTGGGTGCCGATGATAATATCGACTTCCCCGATCACCAGTTTCAGGAGGATCTCATCCTGTTCACGTGGAGTGCGGAAACGGGAGAGCATCTCCACCTGAACTGGATATGCCGTAAGGCGCTGACGAAATGTTTCGAAGTGCTGCTGCGCCAGAACAGTGGTCGGCACCAGAATTGCCACCTGTTTACCATCCATCACAGCCTTAAAGGCCGCCCGCAACGCTACCTCCGTTTTTCCGTAGCCCACATCCCCGCAAAGCAACCGGTCCATCGGACGGTCATTTTCCATATCTTTCTTTACAGCCCGGATGGCTTTATCCTGGTCTTCAGTTTCTACATAAGGAAAGCTGGCTTCCAGTTCTTTTTGCCAGGGAGTATCCTGACTGAAAGCGAAACCTTTGGCCACCTGGCGGTTGGCGTATAAATCCAATAAATCGCGCGCGACCTGCAGGACCTCTTCCCGCACCTTTTGCTTGGCATTTACCCATTCCTGCGTACCTAGACGCGTTGGCGATGGCGGCTCGCCATCCGGACCAATATAACGGCTGAGACGGTCAGCTTGATGGACTGGCACAAAGAGTTGATCGCCACCTTCATATTCGACGCACAGGAATTCACGCTCCACCCCTTCCAGCGTGCGGCGCACCAAACCTGCGAACCGGCCAATGCCGTAATCGATATGCACGACCCAATCGCCCGGTTTGAGGTCGGTATAAACAGCTTCGGGAGCCTCCGCCTGCATCCGCGCCCGAACTCGCGGTTGAGGCCGCTCCCAACCAAATATTTCAGCGTCCGTCAGCAAGTGAATCTGAGAACCGCTCGGAGCTGTCAGAGTCCAACCTTCGGTTAATGCGCCTTCGATAAACTCGGGTGCAGTATCCTGGCAAATTTCTCCCTGGCGCTCTCCCCACAATTCCTGCAATCTCGAAACCTGTCGGGAAATAACCCAGCTCGATTCGCCTTTGCTGCAAAGCCCTTCGATGTATTCGACCAGAGGCCGTAACCGTCCGCCAAACCGCGGTCCGGGCGTGAAGGCGTTGGCTAACTTGGAAACCTCAGCCTCGCTGCCGCGACCGTACTCCAACCAGACATGCCCGGTCAGGCTGTCCAGCAGTTCCGACCAACTCAAATAGGGGATCGGAAAGTCTGCCGACAGGGTGCCTTCAGCGATACTTTCGCTGCGAAGCCGCACCGCTTGTTCCTCTATATCGTCCGCCAGCGATTGCAACAAACTGACATCGTCCACCAATGTTAAGGCATTCCGCGGCAAATAATCGAATAAACTGGACACGGCCGGGTGTACCAACGGAATATAGAACTCGTCAATTTCCTGACCTGGCCGCAGCAATTCTTGCGCTCGACCTGTCAATAATTCGCGCGCCGGGGTAATCAGCAACTGATCCAGTTTTGCAACGGTGCGTTGGCTGCCTGGATCGAAGCGGCGAAGTAGATCGATTTCATCGCCAAAGAATTCCAATCGCACAGGTAACGATTCTGCCGGCGGCCAAATATCCAGGAGACCACCACGGCGTGAAAACTGGCCGGGTTCAAGAACGATATCTGCTGGTTGGTAGCCAATTTCCAACCAGGACCGGATAAGATCAGTCGGCGGCAGAGATTGATGCAACTTAATCGTCCGGCTGGTTTTAATAAAATCGCGGCGCGGCAAAGTACGCGTCATGATTGCCCGCACAGTGGTAATCACAATGGGTGCAAAATCCGGTTTAGGCACGCCCGGCAGGTGATAAATCGCCAGGGCAGTTAATGCCTGTAAACGATCGCGGCGGGTATTATTGCCCCAAGCAGCCTGTTCATAAAAAAGCGGGTTTGGTTCAGTGAAGTAATAACGGGGTGCGTCTTTCGCCCAGAATTCCAACTCGTCCAAAAGCGTAAGCGCATGCTGTGGACGGTCGGTCACCAAAACAATCGGTTGGTTCAGGTCATAATGGAGCGCGGCGCAAACTGGCAGGCGGGCAGAGCGCATCAAGCCCTGTGCGGACAGCACATTTCCAGACTTTACCTCATGAAGTAAAGCCTGATAAGCGGGGTGATTTCGCAGGACATTTAACAAACGGACACCAACCTATTGAATCGAGCCATTGTATTGGTTCATGGCCGCATCCAGCCCTTGAAGAATAAAGATTTTCAATGCATCCACTGCGCGGTCCAAGGTCGGTTGCAGAATTTCCTGGTCCACTTTTGGAAAATCCTGAAGCACATAGCTTGCGGCATCCATTTGACCTGGCGGCCGTCCAATCCCTATCCGCAATCTCGGAAATTTTTTGGTGCCTACCTGATCAATCGTGGAAGCAATTCCCTTTTGGCCGGCTGAACCGCCACCCGGACGCAAACGCAACGTGCCAACCGGTAAATCCAGATCATCATGCGCAACAATCATCTGAGTAAGCGGGACCTTGTAATAGCGTAAAAGTGAATTGATCGCATTGCCAGAGAGATTCATATATGTTTGCGGTTTCGCAACGATTATCTTCCGCCCCTCCCACAAACCGTTCCCAATCAAGGCCTTCATTTGGACTTTACCGATTTTGATGCCAAACACCTCGCAAAGACGGTCGATCGCCATGAAACCAACGTTATGGCGGTTAAAGCGGTATTCGCGTCCCGGATTTCCCAATCCAACGAGTAGAAATGGAAATTCAGGCACTGAAGTGGATTGCTGTTCAGGTTTATCCACGAAAATCATCTCCGTCTCAGTCGGCTCAGGCCGAAATAAATGCCAAATAGAAGAAATAACCCCAGAACAACTAACAGTCCACGGCCGGCGCTGGTGCGAAGATTGATGCTTGTGACCGTCACCGGGTTAGGCGGCTGTGGAGTCGGCGTGATTACAGCGGTTACCGGCGCGAGAGATGGCGATGGGCTGGCCTGGATGGTTTCTTCGGGAAAAAAAGCTGGTGTAATGGTCTCAATAAGAGAGTAATTGCGTACACGCACGCCTGCCACCTCAGCGGTAAGTGTCGAACCATCCGTCATCTTCACGCTTAACCGAAGTCGGTAGGTGCCGTCTGTAATCGTCGTTGTGTCCCAGCTTGCCAACACATCATTTTCGATGGCAGGAATATTTTCCTGGATAAGAAACCAGGTTTGCGCAGGATTGTCTTCAAAGCGAAACTCGATCTGAGCGGAAGCAAAACCATCCAGCTGGGTCGAACCGGCAATCGAGACCACCCCCTGAAGAGGCTGACCTGGCAGGGGTTGATCCAAGCGTGGTCCGGTGGCATTTTGTAGCAGCAGCCCGAACCAGGCGGAAAAGAACAGCGAAAAAATCAATCGGAACATGGCAATCTGTAAGTTTAACATGTTCCGAAAGAACGCGCAATTATTCTCCTTTCCAAAATTAATCGGAAAGGGTTTTGTCACATCAAAATAGAAACAACGGACCGCAATACTTGGTCACAGTGCCAATTTACTTAAGGGTCACACGCAGAAAAGTGATTGGTTATCACAAATTAATTTATGAATTTAATGGCCTGGAGCTGGTGCGATCACCACCAATAAAACCAGGTCGTCCGTTCCGCTGTTAACGACACTGTGCGGCAAGGAAGCTGGCGCCCAGACGAGCACGCCTGCTGTGGCGGTTTGGTACGATTCTCCAACCTGGAAATAACCGCTGCCTTCCATTACAAGGTAGAATTTATCCTCGCCGATGTGCATGTGTATCGGCTGTGTCTGACCAGGTTGTAAGCGGTTCAATCCGACCAACATGTTCTCGCTTTGAGCAAGGGTGGCCTTAAATATTTTCCCTTCGTTGCTTCCGACAAAGGTACGATAGTCAATAAAGTATGTACTTTCCTTGGCGTCCATGGTTTTCCCTCATCCAAAAGGAATTCTTCTGAGATATGACTTTCCATTTAAAATTATTACAGAAGGGACAATTAAAATCAATGATGTATTGATTCCAACAGAAATATGGGTATGATATAATCATTGCAATGATGGCAGAAGATACCGTTATCAAACCGCAGGAAGAATCATCCCGGCAAATGGCTCAAGCATTGCCAGCCCCGGTAAAACCCACGCGTAAGAGGGGTTTGGTAATTGGGATCATCGTTGCAGTAGTTGTGATCCTTGGCTCATTGATTTTTGGATTGGTCATGTTGCTGCGCGCCGATGCCGCCACCACCAGTGAAATCCGCGATATCTTTATCATTTTCATGGCACTTGAATCGCTAGTCCTGGGTGTGGCATTGGTCATTCTCATTATTCAATTGGCCATGTTGATCAATCTGCTGCAAAACGACATCAAGCCGATCATCAAATCGACAAATGAGACCGTTAGCACTTTACGTGGAACAGCGGCTTTCCTAAGCAACAATGTCACCGAGCCGGTAATCAAACTCAATGAATACCTGGCCGGAATTAAGAAACTCCTGGATATCCTCCGCCCGGGTCGGCGGTGATCCGGGCCTTTATCTTATCAACGATTGAAATGAAAGGAGAAAGGTCCCATGGCAGAACGAGATGATTTCGGCGCGTTTGTAATAGGCTTTATAGTAGGCGCAGTTTCAGGCGCTGTGACAGCGCTCCTGCTGGCGCCCCAGTCCGGAGAAGAGACCCGCACTTATATCAAGGAACGAGCCATCGAATTGGGCGATACAGCCACAAAGACGATTAATGAAACCTATGAACAGGCTCAGGTTTCGGCCAACGACGCGATCAAACGGGCTGAATCCGTCCTGGGTGACGCCAAGAAGCGCGCTGCCGAATTGACTGAAAAAGGCAAAGCTGTTTATGAAGAACAAAAATCTAAATTAATCAGCACCCTTTCCAGCAAAAGCGAAGAGCCCCTCTTCCCTCCGACTGATGGATAAATGCGTTCAACAAGGAAACAACCAAGACGGTGAGTTAATCTCACCGTCTTTATTTTATCTACTCAAATTGCAAAGCCCAGAGTACCGAAGGGATTGCATCAATCACGTCACTGGCGGATACGGAAGCCGTACTTCCCACCTGCTCGGCAGCCTCCAATCCAGCCTGTGCATGGATCCAGGTACCAGCAATTGCAGCCTCAAGTGCCAGCCGACCCTGCGCCAGCAATCCTCCCACCATGCCTGCCAGCACATCGCCGCTGCCTGCCTTCGCTAAAGCGGAGGTGGCGACAGGAATGATAAAAGCGCGTCCATCCGGTGCAGCGATTATCGTCAAAGCGCCTTTTAGAATGACAATCGTTTTCCATTCTCCTGCATATTTCCGGGCCACCTCCAGGCGGTTGGCTTGAATTTGATCCACATCCAAGCCAGTCAAAGCACTCATTTCACCCGGATGCGGTGTCAGAATCGATCCAGGCGGTAAAAGCACCGGCCAGTTCTTCATTCGCGCCATCAGACGCAGGCCGTCAGCATCAACCACAAGCGGAGGCAAAACCGCCTTTTTCCCCGATTTTTCGTCAGACTGCGCTGACAAAAAACCAAAAGACGAGGTTGGATGGGTGGCTTGTTCGCTATTAATTAATTTTTCAAAAAAATTCGCTGTCGTGTCTTCATTTCCCAGGCCAGGTCCAACGACCAATGCGGAGACGCGCTCTAGGTTTTTAACCAATAAATCCGCAGCGTTTTCGGAGACCATTCCCATTTCATTCGGCAGGAGGAGCCAGGTAGCCTCCGGAATCTGACCGGCGAGGGCGGTATGGATGGATGCAGGCACTGCCAGGCGTACCAGTCCAGTGCCAATGCGGTAAGCAGCGCGGGCTGATAACAAGGCAGCACCGGTGTAATAAGTTGATCCGGCAGCAATCATCAGGGTGCCAAAGGTACCCTTATGTGCCGTGATGGGGCGTGCCGGAAGATACCCGGCTACCTGCTCGCCATCGACCATAAATATGTCAATCCCCCGGGTCGATACCAGCCCATCCGGCAGCCCCAAATCGACTACACGCAGTTCACTGGCCAACTCAAACGCTGGAAAATGCAATAACCCCTGTTTAACCGCCTGCATGCAAAGCGTCATTTCTGCAGGAATGACCTCCTTTGCTGCTTCACCGGTATTGCAATCAACGCCGGATGGACAATCAATGGCAACGACATGTGGTATCGCTTCAGAATTTCTTACAAACTCCAAAACAGACGCAATTTCATCCTTAAGCGGCAGCTGAATGCCAGTCCCAAGGACACCATCCAAAAGGACATTGGAATTTTCCAGCCAGGCTTGCAAATCCAGCAATTTCTTATCCTGTCCGGCTGAAAACACTTTCACACCCGCAGCAATCGCCCGCTCCAAGAGCGCATCATTTTTCGCTCGCGGACGCACAAGGTATGCCTGTGCCTGCCAGCCAGCCTGGGCCAATGCTTCCAGAGCAACCAGCGCATCGCCGCCATTATTGCCAGAACCAACCAAGGCGGTCACGACCTGCCAATCTTCGTCGCTGAATTCTGACAACACAACTTCGGCAACGCCGCGTCCAGCGCGTTCCATCATTTCGGCATAACTGACGCCGCATTCATCCGCCTCTTTTTCGATGGCGTGCATTTGTTCCACATTGACAACCAGCATATAAACCTCCTGATCCATGAAACCCGGAATGGGTTTCAAAGGAATTATACTCCGCGCCATTCCACGGAGCTGTGCTTGGGGCAGCTTCAGGTATAATCACGCTTATGCAAAAAGGGATCGCCATCACAGTTTTCGTCTCTGGCATGGTTAGCCTGGCCGTTGAAATGGCTGCCTCCCGCCTGCTGGGCAATTATTTTGGCGCCAGCAATTTGATCTGGGCAACCATTATTGGGTTAATCCTCATTTATCTTACCGCCGGATATTTTCTGGGAGGCGCCTGGGCAGACCGTTCCCCAAAAGCTTCCTCTTTTTACCAGATTTTATTATGGGCCGGCCTGAGCATAGGATTAATTCCAATAATCTCCCGGCCAATTTTACGCATTGCGGCAAATGCATTTGATGGCTTGCAATTGGGGGCAATGATTGGTGCTTTTGTGGCAGTTTTAATATTGTTTAGCATCCCGGTTACGCTCCTGGGGACTGCCTCTCCATTTGCCATCCGGCTCTCCCTGCAAGATTCCCGGCAGGCTGGCAGCATTGCCGGCCGGATTTACGCCATCTCGACCCTCGGTTCGTTTATTGGTACCTTCCTGCCCGGTTTGGTGCTAATCCCATTAATTGGCACTTTTCGAACCTTTCTCGCCTTCAGCCTGATCCTGATTTTGACGGCCTGGATAGGTCTCCTGACAGTCAGCGGATGGCGCAAGGCAGCCTGGTATATCTGGATGCCGGTGGTTATTGTTCTGCTGGCGGTTTTTGGCCTGCACGGCACTGACAAAACCTCCACCGGTATGATATATGAAACCGAATCTGCCTATAACTACATTCAGGTGCTTGAACAAAATGGGTACACTATCTTGCGCTTGAATGAAGGTCAGGGCATGCATTCGATGTACCATCCTACCCAGCTCAACTACTTTGGGCCATGGGAACAGGTTCTGGTCGCGCCTTTCTTTAATGATGCACCCTTCGACATAGGAAAAGTGTGCAGCATGGCCATCGTTGGGTTGGCGGCTGGAACCACTGCCCGCCAGGCCAGCCAGGTCTACCCGGCTATCCAGATTGATGGCATCGAAATCGACCCCAAAATTGTCAGCGCAGGGCGGACCTATTTTGACATGAACGAGCCAAATCTCACGGTTATCATTCAAGATGGTCGTTACGCCTTGGCCAATAGCCGGAAGAAATACGACATTATCTCGGTTGATGCTTACCGCCCGCCGTATATCCCCTGGCATATGACCACGCAGGAATTCTTCCAAACTGTTTATGATCATTTGACAGATACCGGAGCAATGGCCATCAACGTCGGAAGGGCAGAATCAGACCGCCGGTTGATTGAGGCGCTGGTCGGAACCATTCGAAGCGTGTTCCCCTCCGTATACGTTATGGACCTGCCCAATTCGTTTAATTCCATTGTGTTTGCCACGCGCCAGCCCACCCGGGCAGAAAACCTTCAGCAAAATTTCCTGGCACTATCGCAACGAACCGGAACACCACCTCTCCTGCTGGATACCATGGCTGTTACGCTCACCAATTTACAGCTAACACCGCTTTCCAAAACCGTCTACACAGACGATCTGACTTCGATAGAATGGTTGACAAATGATCTGGTCATGAGTTTCTTCTTGAATGGTGAACTGAAAGGCTTGCAACAATGAAGACCCTGCAAAAAGTGGTTTCATTTCTCGTCACAATCGCAATTCCGCTGTTCCTGTTGATGACTGCCATCCGGGTTCTCTTTCAACCACTGTTCCTTCAAATCGAATACCGCGCTCCCGGTTTTCCCGAAGATTCCTTTGGTTTTTCTCTGCAGGACCGGCTCATGTGGGGCGGCATTTCCATGGAGTACATGTTCAACAACCAGGGCATATCCTTCCTGGGGGATCAGCGCCTACCGGATGGAAGCCCTCTTTACAACGATCGTGAACTCGGTCATATGGCGGATGTCAAGGTGCTCGTTCAGCTGATGATCCGTGTCTGGACTGTTTTATTTGCGGCCTTGGTGGTCATCCTCATCTGGGCCTGGCGCGGAAAATGGTTGAAAGGTCTTGGAGAGGCATACGCGCGCGGAGCATGGCTGACACTCGGTTTTATCGGTGCCATTTTCATTGCCATTGTCACCGGCTTCGACGCCCTCTTTACAGCCTTTCACCGCCTCTTTTTTCAAGGCGATAGCTGGTTGTTTCTTTATTCCGATTCATTAATCCGGCTTTTCCCGATCCGTTTATGGCAGGATGCCTTCATTGGAATGGGAATTCTTACCGTCATAGGCGCTATGATTTTCCTTTTAATTGGAAAATGGTTTACCCGAAAAACGAGGTAAATCCCGAAACAAAAAAACAGCTGGTTTTCCAGCTGTTTTTTTCAATGGAATAGCTTTACTTCTTTTCAGTTTGCTTGGCGACCGCGGCAGCTTTTGCTGCAACCTCGGCTTCATCGCCAAGGTAATAATGCCGAATTTCCTGGCAATTCTCATCCAACTCGTAAACCAGGGGTACGCCGGTCGGAATGTTCAAGCCCACAATCTCGTCATCCGATATATTGGAAAGGTGTTTTACCATGGCGCGTAAGCTGTTGCCGTGAGCCGCAACCAGCACTTTCTGACCGCTCTTGATACGCGGAACAATGGTTAAATGCCAATAAGGCATGACCCGTTTCAGAGTCAATTCAAGCGATTCACACGCCGGCAATTCATCCTTGCTTAAGCTGGCGTAGCGCGGGTCGAAACGCGGATGGCGTTCATCGTTCCAATCCAGTGCAGGCGGCGGGGTGGAATAGCTGCGCCGCCAAAGCATGACTTGTTCTTTACCGTACTTCTCTGCCGTTTCAGCTTTATTCAAACCCTGCAGCGCGCCGTAATGGCGTTCATTCAACTGCCAGGCTCTTTCCACCGGGATCCACATCAGATCCATTTCATCCAGTACGATCCACAACGTGCGAATTGCACGCTTAAGCACCGATGTGTAGGCAAAATCGAAAACAAAACCTTCCTTTTTTAACAGCTGGCCGCCCTGGTGGGCTTCAGTGATGCCTGTTTCCGAAAGATCAACATCCGTCCAGCCAGTAAATCGATTTTCCAAATTCCATGTACTCTCGCCATGCCGGATTAATACCAATTTATACATCATGCCCTCGCTCAGTGAAATTCATTTATTCGTGAAGATGGCATAATTCTACCTGAAAAAGTAACTTTCATGGGATTAATTAAAAAAAGACAGCGCAAGAGAGACCTTGCGCTGTCTATTGGCTTAAAAACTCTTAACGAACTGCAGGCGGGTTATCAGGGTTCGAGGTCGCATCAAATATGTGGAAATTGTCCATATTGAACGCTACCTGGACCTTGTTGCCAATGGTAAAGCGGGTACGCGGATCAACACGCGCAACGTAGCTATTCTTGCCAGTGACCAAATACAGGAAAATTTCATTGCCCATCAATTCGGTCACATCAACCTTGGCATCCACTGGGGCAGCATGAATTCCGGAGGGAACAAACATAGGGTTGTGGATATCTTCCGGTCGAATACCGAAAATAACCTGTTTGCCAGCATAAGGCATATAAATACTGGTACGGTTTTCCGGTATCTGAACAGTGAACTCGCTGGCATCCACAAAGAGGTCAGCCCCTTCCTTCCGCAGCGTTGCCGGGAAGAAGTTCATGGCAGGCGAGCCAATGAAACCAGCCACAAACAGGTTCGCTGGTTTGTCATAGAGGGTCTGCGGTGTATCCAATTGCTGCAAAATACCCTTGTTCATGACAGCGATGCGGCTGGCCATCGTCATGGCCTCTGTCTGATCGTGAGTCACATATATGAAGGTTGTTTGCAGGTTTTGATGCAGCTTGCTGATTTCTGCACGGGTTTGTACGCGCAATTTGGCATCCAGGTTCGAGAGTGGTTCATCGAACAAGAATACCTTCGGTTCGCGCACAATGGCACGGCCGACCGCGACACGCTGACGCTGGCCGCCGGACAATTCACGCGGTCTGCGTTTTAGCAACGCCTCGATGCCCAGTACCGCAGCAGCACTTTCCACACGTTTTTTGATCTGTTCTTTCGGTACTTTGCGAAGCTTGAGACCGAAAGCCATGTTATCGTAAACTGTCATGTGTGGATAGAGCGCGTAGGACTGGAACACCATGGCAATATCGCGATCTTTGGGGGGAACATCGTTCACCACCAGATCGGCAATCTTTACCTGACCCGAGGTTACCTCCTCGAGGCCAGCCAGACAACGCAAAGCGGTGGTTTTACCGCACCCTGAAGGTCCAACCAGAACCAAGAATTCTTTATCCAGGATCTGAATGTTCAGGTCGTTTAGGGCAACGAAGTCCCCAAATTTCTTCCCAACATGATCGAATGTGACGCTTGCCATAGAATTCCTCCTTCCAACAGTGTATGGTGATTTGATTATAGGCTTCTCGCAGGAAATGTGCAATCATTATTACCAACCGATTTTTTGAATAACGTCAATCCGAAAGTCAAAACGTTACCTGGCCAAATGGCCGGGGTGAATACCCTTCATTCAGCCAACCAATGTTTACTCCAGTGAGTGATGCGGTCATTAATCGGGATGATTATTCTGAAAAAAGCTATTTCCGAGTTATCGGTCACCGGGAGGAACCGAGATGAAGTACACGACCACTTTACCAACCTTGGGACAATCCGTCGGCTGGACGGCAGTTTTCTATACGGGTTTTGGCCTCATCCTCAGCATTCTAGGATGGTTTATCATTACCGCCAGTTCAAACATCCTGCTGAAGATGATTGGTCTGAACATCCCGGGATGGGCAACGGGTTGGGTACTGATATCGGTCATGGTTCCTTTGTTTGCATTACTCGGAGCCATTAGCGGCGCAATCATTTATCTGCCCATCAAGGCATTGATCCAATATTTCCACAAAACCGCAAGGCCAGCTGCTTGAAAGGCACACAATGGATTTATAATTGTGACCTTGGAAAACCTACCCGCATCTGGCACCCCGTTTTTTGGGGTCGTTGTGGAAGATGAAATTTCAGATCGGCCCGCTCTTTCTGTTCCCGTTCCACAAACGAGATAGGGCGGTAAAATGATCCGGGATGCTGATTAAGCCACAATAACCAATTATTCTGGTTCTCCCTAATTGGAAGAACCAGTTGTCCAGGAAACCTGCCGGTTTCTTCGTCTTTCTGCTGCTCCCTGGGTTTGCTCGCAAACCTTCAACCCGGAGGTACCTTTGGCCGTCTCTACAGCTTCACTTCAATACGACCTAAAAAAGACCATCTCGCCTAACCGTTTCCGTGGACTTTGGCGGATGATGGCCGGTTTTCACTGGCAATACCTGGCCGCCACCCTGTTTTTGGGCATTGCAGCACTGACAAAAACCACAACCTACCTGCTGCTGCGTTATTTTGTGGACTCTTATTTCAATCCGCAGGCAGGGGTCTACCGCTACCCATTGTGGATGATTGCACTTGGGTTCGTTGGACTGGCAGTGGTGGAAGGCAGTTTTACGTTTCTCAGTGCGCGCATGGCTGCAAAAACTGCTGAGGGCATCACCCGCCGTCTGCGGAATTACCTCTTTGATCATATCCAGCGCTTATCCTTTACCTACCATGACAAGACTCAGACCGGCGAGATGATTCAACGGTCCACTTCGGATGTCGATGCACTGCGCAGATTCTATGCTGAACAGGCGATTGGCATTGGGCGCATCATCCTCTTGTTTACCATTAATTTCATCGCCCTCTTACAGTTGAATGTCAAGCTGACGTTACTCTCCATAGTCGTCATTCCGTTTGTGGTTGCGACTTCGATCTTCTTTTTCAGGCGAGTCTCAAAGGCGTATGAAGCCTACCAGGAACAGGAAGCCACCCTTTCAACCACGTTGCAGGAGAACCTCACCGGGGTTCGGGTTGTGAAAGCCTTCGCCCGACAGAATTATGAAATGGATAAGTTTGAAAAGGATAACTGGGAGAAATATCAGCGCGGTAAATTCCTGACGAAAATGCACGCTCTCTTCTGGCCATCATCCGATATCCTTTGCGGCCTTCAAATCCTGGCTGGCTACCTGATTGGCGCAACCATGGCCATTAACGGCGAGATCTCGGTTGGTACGTACATCGCATATGCCGGGTTGATTGTGTGGATCATCTACCCGCTGCGAAACCTTGGCCGGCTGATTGTACAGACTTCCACCGGCCTGGTTTCTTACGGCCGCGTGCTGGAAATCATCAAGCAAGAGCGGGAACCCCTTGATGACGGTGATACAGAACCAAAGGATGGCGTTCAAGGCCGGATATACTTCGACCAGATCGGCTTTGAATATGAAAGCGGAATTCCTGTATTGGCAGATATCTCCTTCGAGGTTGAGCCAGGGCAGGTTATTGCCCTCCTGGGTTCGACCGGATCCGGAAAGACAACGTTGGTAAACCTGTTACCCCGTTTCTATGAATATACCAGCGGACGAATCCTTCTTGATGGTACAGAGTTGAAGAACTATCCGCGCCGCTATTTACGCCAACAAATTGGCATCGTTGAACAGGAACCATTTCTGTTTTCACGCAGCATACGTGAGAATATTGCCTACGGTGTTGGCCGGGATGTAAGCGACAGCGAAGTGGAAACCGCAGCCCGCGCTGCAGCCATACATGATGTCATCACCAGTTTTCCAGAAGGATATCAGACTCTGGTTGGAGAAAAAGGCGTCACCCTCTCCGGCGGACAGAAGCAGCGCGTCGCCATCGCGCGTACCCTGTTAAAGAACCCACGCATCCTCATTCTGGATGATTCGACTTCATCGGTCGACACCGAAACCGAGGCGGAAATCCGGGAGGCATTACAGAATCTGATGGTTAACCGCACCACCTTCATCATCGCGCACCGCATCCAGAGCATTATGGATGCCGATCTAGTGATGGTAATGGACGGCGGCAAGATTGTCCAACGAGGACAGCACGCCGACTTGATGCGCGTGGATGGAATATACCGGAAGATATATGAGATCCAGACTCGCATCGAGACCGAGTTGGAAAAGGAGATCGCCAGTGTCGGATAATTATTTTGAAGAGGAGGAGTTTCAGACCAAATTCAGCGGACAAACCTTCCGCCGGATTGTCGGTTTGACACGCCCGCACTGGAAATGGGTGTTGGGGTTCCTGATCACCATCACCATCGTGTCCTCGCTGGATTCGTTTTTTACCTACCTGGGCAAACGGATCATCGATGATGGCATTGTCGCAAAAAACAGCGGCATGCTGGTCAATATTCTCATCATCTATGGATTATTGATCATCCTGCAAGCGTGCGGCGTATTCGGGTTTGTTTACCTGGCAGGCGTATTGGGTGAACGGATCCGTTACGATTTACGCCAGAGGATGTTCAACCATTTGCAGAACCTGTCGCTATCCTACTACAGCCGGACTCCGGTTGGATGGATTATGTCGCGGGTCACTTCCGACTCGGACCGTGTGTCTGATCTTGTCACCTGGGGACTGGTCGATTCCACCTGGGGCATGATGAACATCCTAACCTCCATGGTGTTTATGCTCATCATCAGTTGGAAGCTGGCTTTGATTGTCCTGGGAATGCTGCCTATCCTGTTATATGTGGCATACCAATTCCGTAAACGCATCCTTAAGGAGTTCCGCGAGGTCCGCAAGAATAATTCCAAAATCACGGGTGCGATCAACGAAAACATCACGGGCGTAAGGGTTGTAAAGGCCCTCGGCCGTGAAGCCGGTAATTTAAGTGAATTTAGTGCCATCACAGGAAATTTGTACCGCGCCTCCTATCGTGCGGCCTGGTTAAGCGCGTTATTTCTGCCGACTGTGCAGTTGATAGCTGCGTTAGCTCTCGGAGGGATCGTCTGGTTTGGCGGTTTGCAGGCCAGTTATGGCGGCATTACCATTGGCGGCATCCAGGCTTTTGTCAGTTACGTCACTTTCATCATGTGGCCAATCCAGGATCTGGCCCGCGTTTTCGCTGAAATGCAGCATGCCATTGCTTCTGCCGAGCGGATTTTTTCATTGGTGGACGCCAAACCTGAGGTTGCCGATCGCGACAATGCCATCGATCCTGGTACCATTCGGGGCGATATCCGCTTTGAGCACGTCGACTTCTGGTATGAAGACGAAAAACCGATTCTGAGCGATTTCAATTTGCATGTCAAACCGGGCGAAACCATTGCTTTGGTCGGCCCGACAGGCGGCGGCAAGACTACCATTGTCAACCTGTTGTGCCGTTTTTACGAACCCAAACAAGGACAGATCTTCATCGGAGGGCGGGACTACCTGGAGCTTTCGCTGCATGCCATCCAATCCCGTATCGGCATCGTCCTCCAGACCCCGCATCTATTCTCCGGTACGATTCGCGATAACATCCGTTACGGACGTCTGGATGCATCGGATGAGGAGGTTGAAGAGGCTGCCCATCTGGCCGGGGCTCATGACTTCATATTGCGTTTCGAAAAAGGCTACAACGAAAATGTCGGTGAAGGCGGCAATTCGCTATCCGTTGGACAAAAACAGTTAATCAGCCTGGCGCGCGCAGTTCTGGCCCGACCTGAGATTTTTGTCATGGATGAAGCGACCAGCTCTGTCGACACGCTCACTGAAGCGCTAATCCAACGCGGCATGGAGACCTTAATGAAAGGACGGACAAGCTTCGTAATTGCTCACCGTCTCTCCACCATTAAAAGAGCCAATCGAATCCTGGTGATCGAAGACGGCCGCATAGCCGAAATTGGCACACATAGCGAACTGCTGCGAGAGCGTGGAAAGTATTACCAGCTATATACCAAGCAGTTCCGTCACCAGATGACGGAAGCCTTAGATCCATTCATAATGAACGAAACTTCAACGCTTCCGGCAGATTAACTCGATCGATGGAACCGGCGGTTTTTTATAAAACCGCCGGTTCTGAATTTTTCCCACAGGTTCATCGGAGTAAATCCATGTCCCCTTCTCCTTTTGCAGCCTTCCTCATTGGTAAAAGCGTGCAACTCCGGCCGCTGGAGAAATCCGACCTGCCGTTGTTAGTCAGCTGGAATAACGACCCGGAAATTCGCAGCCTGACCGGTGAGGTCTATCCCTCCACGGTTCACTCTACCGAAGCCTGGTTTGACCATAATAAAGACGATCCCAGCCGGGTCTGGTTTATCATCGAGGTACGCGGGACGGGCAACCCCATTGGCGAATGTGGCTTGCTGCGTATTTTCCCGCCATGGCGCACCACCGACCTGACCATGATCATCGCTGAAAAATCCTGCCAGGGTAAAGGATTCGGCACAGAGGCAATCACCCTGCTAATGGAATATGCCTTCGGCACACTGGCGATGCATCGGATCTCGATCGGCGTTGTTGGCTTCAATCACAAGGCGCTGGCCTTTTACGAAAAAATGGGCTTTCAACGTGAAGGCATCCAGCGGGATGGCTATTTCTTCAATCACGAGTTCAGCGATTTTATCCTGTTGAGTATTCTTGAAGATGAATTCCGCGCAAAAAATCCCCGTGCCTGAATAATCAATATCCAAACCGTAGATAACAACACAGCCTGGCGAAGAACCAGGCTGCGCCTTTTTTTCGTTTGGATGTGCCTATAGGATCCGATTGATTCTGGCCCACGGCACCTGGCAGGCATCGACTGCCTGGGGCGACCCCATTGCAACCACCGTACCCCGGCTGGTAAATTCGTCCAATATCCTGGCAATCTCATGGAAATGGTTTTTCTTCGCGTTTAACACTTCATCACGGATGCGCTGACGTTCCTGATCACTTACGCCTAACAAATGGCGTGTCAAGGCGGTATATCCCTTGGCATCTGGAAGTTGGTATGCATCCAATTCGCCAATGGTTCCGATGATCGCCTTGCTCATTTCTGCCTTGTCAAGTTTCAGCGTTCGTAAAAACTCCGCAGTCTGATCGTAAATCGAGAGGGTCTTATCCAGGTTTGGATCGCGGTAAGAAAGCAAACTGAACACACCGGAAAAACGGTCGAATGCACCCATTCCGCCATAAGCTCCGCCTTGTACGCGTACGCGTTCCCACAACCAGGTGCTGCGCAGATATTGCAATATCACAAGGAGAGAACCATGGAACTTGTAGCCTGTCTGGTAAAGATTTACCCCCTTACCGACGAAATTTACCTGACTTGGCAAAGTAATTGCCTCAGGTTGCTCCATCGAAGGTAGTTGCCAGGATACTGACTTGGATGCCTCTGTTGGGAAACTGGACAGGAATTCCTGTAAATCGGGTTTCATAATTTCCCAATTTTTTTCATCCAGGGTGATATTGGCGATCATACTGCCTTGCCTCACCAGGAGGTTTCGGATCTGCTCAAGTGCTGCCTTAACTGCCGGCCAATTCGCGTCCATCTCATCCACCAGGCTGCGCAAGAAAATAAGCTGGCTGATGCCGCTCATTTGTTCTGCTGCCCAATCAGCTTCGTTGAAGCCAGCCTTAATGCGCATGTTGACAAATCGGTGACCGGATTCGGTCAGCATGGATTCAAATCCGGCTTTATCCTCTAGCACCATCTGCCGCAGACGATCACGGTCATCCAACCGTGCAGTGTTGAGAACTTCCTTCAAGATTCCAAAGAGTTCTTCTTTCTGCGGGACCATGGCTTTGGCACGCAAAAATAGCCAACTGGTGGACTTGCAGGATGAGGGAATAGTCGAGTGGAAAAGAGTATGGTGGATACCGCCGGTGTTTCTTCCAATTTTCTGAATAAGGGCAACAAAATCCATATGCTCGGTGCCGGTTTCCAACAAAGCTCGCGCAAAGAGTGGTATATAAGTCAACAGTTCTTGCGGTATCGTATGCAAATCAAAGCCCAAATCCAGATAAAGAATGCCGTTGGTAAATAAATTGTGAAACAATATGGGAACAGGTCCCTCTTTTTTCTCCTGTGTTGGAATGCGGCGGATTTTCGTCTCCAGGTCCTTGAGCTGCAAAACCGGGATGGTAGCCAATGCTTCAGGTGTATCCGGTGTTTCCTGGCGCAGCCTAAGCTCAACCGTGTTTTGAACAATGGCCTCCAATTGTCCTTTGGTCATTCCATCACGCGCAGATTTCAAGCGGGCCAATTCCGCGGCTTCTCTCTGTTGTGCCAGTTCGGCATCCGGCAGCAAGGTAACAGTCGCCCGGTGCGGATTATTTACCAGATGCCGGTCAATAAGCTGTTCAAAATATCGCCCACTCCGAATCTTTTCCCTAATTTCACTCAAGGGTTGTTCAAATTTAAGCAGACCGAACGGATCCCGATCGTATAACCAGGAATCCAATGTTCGCAGCATGAGTCCCAGTCCGCGCGGAAAAGAACCTGTATTATTTTCGCGCAGGCTGAATTCCACCGTATTCATAGCAGCGGCGATTGCATCTCTATCAATCCCGTCCTGAACCAGCTTTTTCAGGGTGGTAAGAATCAATCCCTCAACCTTTTCCAAATCCGTCGGCTGGATGCCTTTCATACCCACGGACATGAACATTTGGGCCAGGCCAGTTTCAATGCCGCGCCCGGCTAAATCCTCGCCCAGGCTAGAATCAATCAATGCCTTTCGCAGCGGCGAGGCTGGTGTGCCAATCAGGACTTCGTTTAGAATAGAAAAGGCATACTTTTCAGTTGGGTCAGCGCCGTCCGGCAGCAGCCAGTTAAGCGTGAGCATTGCTTTTGGTGCTTCCTCTTCGGGAGCGATTTCGTAACCAAAGGCGGCACGCCTGGGTGCCTTAAAAAAGGCCTGCACGGGTACAGTTGAATCGACTGCACGCAGATCGAAATCCTGTAAATAGGCATCGATGATCTTAAGGCGGTTTCCAGGATCGTCGTCCCCGTAGAAATATATAAATGCATTTGAGGGATGGTAATACTGGTTATGAAAGGCTTTGAATCCTTCATAAGTCAGGTCTGGAATCGCTCGCGGATCACCGCCAGAATCTTGATGGTAGGTATTATCAGGGAAAATGACCGCCTGGCTTTGCTGCGACAACACCTCGTCGGGGGTCGAATAAGCCCCTTTCATTTCGTTGTACACCACGCCCTTATATGCTATTTCCGCGTTTAGTGACTCAAGCTCAAAATGCCAGCCTTCTTGCTCAAAGGTATGCCTGGTTAAGTTCGGATACAATACCGCGTCCAGATAGACATCAATCAGATTATAAAAATCCTGAACATTCTGGCTGGCAACCGGATAACAGGTCTTATCCGGGAAGGTGAAGGCATTTAGGAAGGTGTTCAGCGAGCCCTTCATCAGTTCGACAAACGGTTCTTTGACCGGATACTTGCGCGAACCGCACAGCACCGAATGTTCCATGATGTGCGCGACGCCAGTTGAATCCACCGGCGGGGTGCGAAAAGTAATGCCGAACACCTTGTTCTCATCCTCGTTTTCCAGCGAGAGCAATTGCGCCCCGGTACGCTCATGCCGGTAAAGTCGCGCCATGGAATTAATCTCATTAATTTGTTGCTCACGAACCAGTAAAAAACCGTGCATTGTAGTCATAGGTAATCCTTAATCTCCCGGTAACGACCTTTTGAAATTATTCTTTCCATTTTCGGCCTGAAAAACCGTCAGGCCGGACTTTGGAATTTTACCGCAATTGGATTGTCAATTTCCATAATCAGGGGCTTTTGTAAATCGTCCACCGGATTATTTGTTTAGACATCTCATCCGTACGTTGTGTTATATTATTTATTGTGTATAAAGGATCAATGGTAAATGGTGTGGAACCGTATAATTGGCAGTCACCCTTTTGTCGCCATATTAAGAACAAGGTTATTGAAGAAGGAGTCAAAAAATGAGCTTAAAAGATCAGGTTACCCCTGAACAATTGAAAACGTTGGTTAGCGCCCCCGGCGCCGCTTCCACCATTGTATCCATGGCCAGTGGAGGAGTCTTTGAAACCATTAAGGAAGTATTTTCCGCCAGTAAATTCGCCCAGGAATTATCCGTAAAACCTGGCGGCAGCGGCTATGGTGTAGTAGTGGATGATTTACTTGAATTAATGAAAGGCATGGATTTCAAAGATGCCAGGGAAAATACCGTTCAGTTTGAAACAAAAGATCCGGCGAGCGTTCAGGGTGAATTGAAGAAAATCATTGCAGATGCCGTTGGAATTGTTTCAGGTTTAACCGGCGGAGATGGCTTTAAGCGTTTCCTGCTGGATATGGCCCGCGAAACGGCAGAAACAAAAACTGGTGGATTTCTTGGCATCGGCGCGAAATCAGTCGTGGATGGCGCAGAGCAATCCGTATTGAAAGACCTTGCGGCCATAATAGGTCAATGAGAATCTGTAAATTGGTATTGGCAAACTTCATTTCATCAGTTTATTTACGAAAACAAGAGGAGGACATTTTCCGGTCCTCCTCTTTGCAGTTAATTTTGATCCCAACAATCATCATCTCTGACTTTGGGACAAAAGCGAGGGAATTGCACTAGGCGTTAGCGGGCTGGTCACGATTTTTCCTCTCTCTACCGGCCAAATACAGCTCAATAATGTATAATCGAAACAAACCACAATTCCAGAATCTCCTGTAGCCGAATATCTCCCAACTATTTCCCAAGGGCATGCTGAAAGGTCGCAAAATGGCTATGAACGATAATAAACCCACAGTCCGCGTTGACCGGCGCCGACCGGCTGGTTCCGGTGGCGGACCCAGCGGGCGCGCAGACACACCCCAACGGGAACAACCCTCCCGTCCTTCGAGCACGCAATCTACTTCGGGCGGTGGGGGTTCCTCCGGCAGCGGTGGTTATTCAGGCGGCGGATTCTCAGGCGGCGGTACCGGTACGGGGCTTCCCTCTGGTCTTTTCAAATCTCCGCTCGTCATTATCATTCTCATTGTCCTTTTTGCCATTTTTGTGCTTCCCGGGATGCTTAATGGTGGTTCCACAACGGGTGATCAACAGGCCTTGCCCACCAATGACTTTCTTGAAGCCACGCAGGTAATGCCGCAAACTGTGCTCTCGACGCCAACCAAACGTCCAACCCGCGTGCCTTCAGCTGCCACCACGGGCGATACCTGGACCGTGATGCTTTACCAGGATGCTGATGATAAAGTTCTTGAACAAGATATTTATTTCGATTTGAATGAAGCTGAACGGGTCGGTTCATCCAGCAATGTCCAAATTGTCGCCCAAATTGATCGTTTTGCAGGCGCTTACCAGGGCGATGGCAACTGGACCTCGACCAAACGGTTTTACGTCACTCAGGATGACAATTTAGATAAGATTAATTCTGAAGAGATTTCGGATCTGGGCGAAGTCAATATGTCCAACGGTCAGACAATGGTGGACTTTGTCACCTGGGCGGTAAAGGCATATCCTGCCGACAAATACGCCCTCATTCTTTCAGATCACGGCATGGGGTGGCCAGGCGGGTTTACCGATCCAACTTCAACCTCACGCGGTAATTCGAACATGCCCATCACCAGTGCCATTGGAAACGCGTTGTATCTCTACCAACTCGATCAGGCACTGGCAGATATCCGCGGGCAGACAGGCATTGATAAATTTGAAATGATTGGGTTGGATGCCTGTTTGATGAGCCAGATTGAAGTGCTAACAGCACTAGGACCCCACGGCCGTTATGCCGTGGTATCAGAAGAAACAGAGCCTTCCCTTGGCTGGGCCTACACCGCTTTCTTGACAGAATTGACGAACAATCCCAGCATCGACGGAGCCGATCTTAGTAAATTAATTGTCGACAGCTACATTACGGAGGATGAGCGAATTGTCGATGACCAGGCACGAGCGAACTTCGTCGGCCGGGGTTCGACTATTAATGGTCTCTTCGGCGCCGCCAGCGTTCCTTCGGCCGATCAGGTTTCGCGCCAGTTAAGCCGGGATATTACCCTGACTGCGGTTGATTTATCGAGCATTCCTGCCGTCAATGATGCCTTGAACAATCTGGCTTTCACGCTTCAATCCGCAGATCAACGCTATGTGGCGCAGGCTCGTTCCTACGCACAATCATTCACGTCCATTTTTGGCACTCAGGTACCAGCATCCTTCATCGATCTGGGCAACTTTTCGGAGCTGGTTGCCCGTTCAGCCGGTAAACGGGACGTAGGTGAAGCATCAAATGCTTTGATCGCCGCCATCCAGACAGCCATCGTCGCAGAACGGCATGGATCGCAAAAACCAGGAGCAACTGGCATTTCGATTTATTTCCCCAATTCCAGTCTTTACCAGTCACCGGTTGCGGGCGCTCAATCCTATACTGGCGTTGCCAACCGTTTTGCCACAGAATCGTTGTGGGATGACTTCCTCGCTTATCACTATTCAGGCCAATCCTTCCAGCAATCGACGCGCAACGCAGTCATACCCAGTACTGCTGTGCGTGCTCCTGCCTCTGGCGGCATCCAGATCTCGGATGTGACGCTTTCGAAAAATAATGTCACACCGGGCGATTCCATCGACATGAGTGCTGAAATTTCCGGCCAGAATCTTGGCTACATCAAATTCCTGCTTGGCTACTACGACTCAACGGCCAACTCGATCTACGTGGCTGATTCCGACTATCTCAGTAGCCCGGACACCCAACAATTGAGCGGCGTGTATTATCCGGTTTGGGATGCCAGCGGTTTCAACATGCAATTTACATGGGAACCGATCGTCTACGCGATCAGCGACGGGCAGACTACAGCTGAGGCGCTCCTGACGCCTTCCAGCTACGGCGCGACACCCGAGGAAGCCGTATACACGGTGGACGGCACCTTTACCTATGCCCAAAGCGGCGACTCACTGGCTGCCCGGCTGTACTTCTCCAACAGCCAGCTGCAGCGCGTCGACAGCTTCACCGGCGACCAGGCCAGCGCGCCGCATGAGATCGTCCCGTTGGTGGGGGATACCTTCACCATCTCTGAAAAATGGCTCGACCTCGACAGCCAGGGCAACGTTACAGCCACCTCCTACCAGGACGGTAAGACGTTGACTTTCAGCGAAGCCGGTTTGACTTGGAAGCAGCTTTACGCCGCTGCCGGCGACTACATCCTCGGTTTTATCGTTGAAGACCTCGACGGCAACCAGGTTGCTGCCTACGATCAGATTAAGGTGCAGTGATCCAGACCTTAACAAAATCAGACACGGTCCTTTGGGACCGTGTCTTTTATTTTAGGTCATAGCGCATTTGTCGAAAATGGGCTACTCAACCTCCTAGCGGGTGATGCGGGTTGGCAAAGCCACGACATCGTTATCCATTGGCCAATTATCACCGCCGTTTTCCATGATGAAGGCCATCGCGTGGAAGGTCACCTTGCCCACGCGTGCATCTTCAGCCGTAAAGGTGTAATTAAAAGTAAAGGTGGTCGTCCGGTTGCCCGGCCGCACTGGCACGTCTTGAACCGATGTTCCCACCCAAACAAAATTATCCTTATACAACTCAACCTGGACCTTCTCGGGATACCGTGAATTGCTAATGCTGACCGTGATCTGGCGGGTCTGGCCTGCCCTGGCGCTTTGTGGCACGGTGAACTTGGTAATGGACACATCATGAGTCCGCACAGAGAGAACCCGGCTGGTGAAACCAACATCTCCGAGTGAATTCGTTACCTCTAAACTCACCGTGTAGTCACCATCGTTGGCGTACCGCTTGGCACCTTCGACGTAACACTGATCGTAGGTCGTTCCATCGCCAAAATTCCAATGGCATACCCAATCTGTCGGGGTCTCACCGTACAAACCGAAGTAGATCCAATCGTAGATTGAAGGTACAGCGGGCTCATTCCAAAAACCATCAACCGGCCAGGGAGTGACCTCCGCCTTAACCGGTTGAGCAAATCCAAAAAAGCCTGCCACCAATAATAAAACCAAGATCATGTTAATGAATTTGGTTTTCATACCAACCTCTTTTCGGAAAATCAACGCAGGTATCCGGTTGCCCTAACGAGATCAGCCAATCCACAGAGCTCCTTGCCCCTGCTGCATGTTCGTTCCAATGAATGCATGGCCAGCCATCACCTCTTTTCAAGAAAAGTAAGGACAACCTGCAAGGGGGATCAATGATTGCTGGATACCCACGCACCCTTGGTCAAAAGTTTTCGTTAATAAACTATTCTACTTATCAGTATTGCACGGATTTATGCATATTCAATCATCAAATCGTAGTTGTCTAGTCCACTAATCTACCTAGTCTATGTTGAAATTATAAAAACAAACCGTTTGTATGTTCTTTTTCCGGTGACGAGGATGGATTTACCTAAAATCAGTTTTATGCGGCTATCGGCGATTACATCCTCGTTTTTAGTTTTGAGGGATCGACCGCAAGCAGGTAGAATCTTACGAGCAAATTCAGGTAAAGTAATTTCATTATCTCATTCAGAGATCAAGGGCACGGTTCAAGGCCACCGTGCCTTTATTATTTTGTACTGAGAATCGGTTTTTCGAGGTACGAGGAAAATCAATTAAGAATGTGATTTTTCGAATGTTATGTCATTTTATTGATCTAGCGGGAACAAAATAATAATCAATCCTATAA
>DATMYV010000013.1:0-8438 GCA_035560795.1 Longilinea sp. | reverse complement strand
CCTTTTCTTTATTCCAAAAAAGGATACTCAGAATGACTAGTGCAATAAATACTGTGGGAGTGGTAACAAACTTCCAGAGTTCTTTGATTGTCCCTGCTAAAAGGAAATAGAGGTTATCTAAAAAAGGTTGATGAATTATATAAGACCTGAACCAAGCAGCTAGAGCAAATAGTCCAAGGATAAGTAGCACACCAAGAGTTATTTGTTTTTTAGTCAACTTCTTTTCTTTGGAGTTAAATCTTGTCATTGGATAACCCTACCTGGAGAATTGTTAGTTTGTTGAAACCCATATCATTATAAGAGCAAAAAAGAATCAAGTATGGATATAACCTTAACAAATCAAGATACACAAAAACAGGCATGACTTTTCTTAAGGTGGTAAAATTAGCCTAATTAAATACCTCCTTTACACAAGGGAACTGGTAAAAAGGGTGAATTTAGGCGTAAAACCAATGGTTTTTGAACTTTTATAGGCAAAAACCAGCCTTGCGCTTATAATTTCACAGGTTCGGGGAATTGCTGGAATTGGCAGACAGGCATGACTTAGGATCATGTGCCGAAAGGCGTGAGGGTTCAAGTCCCTCATTCCCCACTGGTAGAAAAAATAAAAAAACAACTTGAATGGTTGCCAGTCTTACCATTCTTTTGCCTGGCCGAACAGCAAGTCAAGGTTTAATAAATCTGTTACCAATTGCAAATAAACTGAAAGCTGCTTGATCCCTGTCAGAATGCTATACTGTTCTGGGGGATATTCTTATGGAACAATCGATAAAATCTACTACCGTTGATAACCAATTTCCACCGAAAACGGAATGGTCAACACAAGATAAAATCATACATCGTATGGAAGGCCAAATCGAAGCCTTCAATGAAAAACTTTCGATTATAACCGTTTTAATCATCATGGCCGTGGTCATCGGATATGTTTTCGTTAATTCTCGCTAGTTTTTGAAGACACTATTCCAGAATAATTACTGCAGAGTGATCAACACTGACCATTTTTCATTTTAATAAATGTGGTCAGGTTGGATCTCCATTTTGACCTGTAAATATTCATTTCCTATTCAGCAGGGTCTTTTTCGAAAATTCATTCTTCGTTTCCGTCAGGATTTTTCTAACTTTTTCAATTGGTAACGCTTCAATGGTCCCGCGGAAACCATTCATTGTTTTCGCCATACACAAGGAGTTGTAAATCGCTTCCTCGGTTGCTTCAATTGCCGTTTCAAACAACGGCGACATTTGTTCGTTTGGAAGATCTGGGTAATCTGTTACTTTCGCACGGCGTTCAGGTGTACGGCGTACACTCTTTGCCGTGGAAAAAGCCAGCACATAATCACCGGAACCATTTGAAAATGCCGAACCGGTTCTCGCCAGGCCTGCAAGCGCCCGCCGCGCCAGACGGGTTAAGTTCCGGTCCGAAAGTGGCGCATCGGTAGCCAAAACGATCATAATCGAACCGTCTGCATCTGAATCAAGACTGTCTTTAAGATAATACTGCTCAATCAATTGTCCGACTGGTATGCCAGCCATTTGCAGGACCCCGCCATAATTGGTTTGCACCAGCACACCTATTGAATATGCGCCAATTGTTTGAGGAAGAACCCGCGAGCTAGTGCCGATCCCGCCTTTCCACCCAAATGCAACAGTCCCAGTGCCTGCGCCGACGGCACCTTCGCCCACTTCATCTTCGCTGGCATTTTCAATGGCGGAAATTAACTGAGGGCTGGTCAAACGGCGTGCCCGGATGTTATTTAGCCAACCATCGTTGGTCTCGCCAACCACCATGTTGACCGACTCAACCTTTTCGTTACCCGGATATGAGAGCGTGTAATCGAGCAGCGCGTCTGCCGCCTGCGGCACCGAAAGCGTGTTTGTCAACAGAATCGGGGTCTCCAACTCGCCCAATTCCAGAATCTGGGTGGCCCCCATCAGTTTGCCATAACCATTTCCAACGACGATGCCAGCTGGAACTTTATCCTGGTAAAGGTTTCCTGCATGCGGCAAAATCGCCGTGGCACCGGTACGGATATCAACACCTTCGATCAAAGTAAAATGTCCCACCTTCACACCGTGAACATCGGTGATGGCATTTCGTGGTCCAGTCGGCAGGATGCCTGGGTTTATACCCAATGCGCGTACACGGCAGCATGATGAAGATTCCGAAATCCGATCTGTATCTTCCATAATCTCAATTCCAGTCTTAATTAAAACGAAAGCACCGCAAACTGCCTAGAGCATGATCAGCAGCAAATGCGGGGCTCTCATTGATCGAAAATATTTTACAAATTCTCGAGCAAATTTCCGGCAGCAAGAACAAGAAACGCAACCAGCATCAGCCAGGGAGCTAATCCACTGAAGGATGCAATAAAGTATCCGATTAATGCGATGACAGCTAGGCCAGCCGCGACATAGAAGGTGGTGTTCTTAGGTGCGCTTAATTTGGGCATGATTTCCTCCAACAAGGGAACAGGAATTATTGATTTGGTATGCTCTATAAAAATTGTACACCGTTGTTCGGTTAATGACAATTGTGAGCGCCGTCACAATTCTCTATGGAATTGTCGCAAATCAAACAGTTGGACAACCCTGACCAAAAAAATAGATCCTTTTTCAGAATTGAAGTTAAATCTCAAACTCGGAGCTCAAATCCTTTACAAAGTCGGGAGATAATATGCCAGCCCGGACGGCTTTCTGCAACAAATCAACCAATTCTTTTTCATCAAGTTCCAAAGGATGTGAAACAGCTTTATCCTCACTCCAGCCGGAAATCCGCATCTTGACTTTTCCATTTTCAGTCGATGGAATTTCCTCAATTTTTCCATCGAAAGTGCCGAAATGGATGGTCACAGATCGCAATTTCACGGGTTTACCTTGGTCGCCCATTCGCATCTCCTCTTGGTTTTACAGAATTACCCCAGTAGATCGCCTTCAAGGTATACAGAATCAATAATGCCTACGATCACCGATATGACACAAGCATCGGGATTATAGAGCACCTGGCGGGCGCCGTTCCCTTCGCGGTTGACCAGGACCGTATCGCCAATGCCAGCCTGAGTATTATCCAACGCGATGAAATCATCATCCGGTTCATCGCCAGGCAATCCCATGGGTTGAACAACCAGCAGCCTGCGATTTTTAAAATCACGATGGCTGATGGTTGTAACAACGGTCCCGACTACCTTCGCTAAGATCATTGCACCCCTTTACGAGAAGCGATTTTGACCTCTTTTTAGTGTTAAATCCACCGAGTTGTCCGGATTCACGATCAATTCATCCACAATTCCGACTAGGGCTAAATCCACCGGTACAAATTTTACGCCAGGTAAAGCCAGTGATGCTTCCCGCGAACGGACCATAACGCACAGATCGCCAGGTCCGGCATCCACCACATCCGCGGCGACCTGGTATGGACCCATCGGTTTCAGGTCTTTGTTGAGCGGCTGCACAATTAACAGCTTCAATCCCTCAGTACCCGGATATTTCATTGTGCAGATTGCCGTTCCTTTTACCCTGCCAAATAGCATGGCTTATTTAACCCCGGTATTCTGGAGAACGCGCGTGATGATTACATCCAAAAGGTTGGCATCCACCTGGCTTCCGAGACGGGAAATCACTGCACTGCGAATCCGTTGATGAATATCCTCACCATCGGTTTGCACTGCCGGAATCACTTGAGACCCGATCGGCGAGCTACCTGGCGGAATGGATGAACTCACAGGAACACCTACGCCAACCGTTTGAGATGGCGGCTGCGCCAAGTACGGCCTGACCGGTGCAGCGGGCGGATTATCGGGTTTTTCGCGTACCAACCTCATCCCCAGTTTGTTGGCTTTCTCATAGGCCAGATCGGTCATCACCACCTGGTCATTGAGCTCGAGGGATAGGATGCCGCGTTTCACCATATCCTCGATGTCCCTTTCGGTGTAGAACTCTTTAGGCATCTATCGCTCCTATCTTACCTCCAGCAGATTGTTCAATCAGGCGCCTTCCCGCCCTTGCAAACTCTCCAAGGCTAGAATTGCCGCATTTTTTGCGGTTAGAATTTCAGCTTCGGATCCTGACAGCCACATCCGGCCAAACCGGCCAACAGAGGATACATGGATCAATTTGATGCTGGCCGTTTTTTCGGCTTCATTGCAGGCGTAATTGATGTAGGCAGCTGGTGCGCATTCCAGCACGAGCATGGTTTCGCCTGGAACCAGCATGCTTCCTTTGCGAAAACGGTTCAACAGTTGCGATTGATAGGGATCGATGCGGGTGATAACCTGGGTCGAAACGACTTGCGGGCGGATGCGGTCTTCAATCTTTAGACCCAACCGATCCAAAACGACCCTGCCCGCTTCCTGCACCGCAGCCTGGTTGGGCGAATGCACTTCAAACATGCCGAACTCGCGCTCCACAATCTGTGCGCCAGGCCGGGCTTCTGTCGCCTTGACTGCGATATCCACCATCCGGAATACTTCGTTACCGGGGGCCATTTCTACATACAATGCCGCCATGCCTTCTGTCGGGAGGTCGCCTTGCGTCACCGTACCCACGAATGCAGCATATTGAGGCTGCATTCGATCCAAATAACAATAGCAGCGTAAAGAGAAAGATTCAGCCATGATCTTCTTTCTTCACGATCTGGGTTGAGAAACCGGCTGGAGTTGCTTAGCTTCTTCCGCCGATGCTTCCCTTGGTTTGTTTGGGCAGGATCATTTCCACATCATTGTGAGGGCGTGGAATCACATGAACCGAAACAATCTCGCCAACCCGTTTGGCGGCTGCAGCGCCAGCATCGGTGGCAGCTTTTACAGCACCTACATCGCCCCGCACCATGACAGTTACAAGGCCGCCGCCGACATATTCAGAGCCGATCAAAGTGACATTCGCAGCTTTGACCATCGCATCGGCTGCCTCAATTGCAGCCACCAGCCCGCGGGTTTCAACCATTCCAAGTGCAATCAAAGATGTGTCTTGAGCCATTTTCTTCCTTCCTTTGGATTTCTAGAGTCGAATAAAGGCTACGAGGGATTCCTGCTCCCTAATAGATCATTTACAACCTGCTTTACAACACCTTCAATTTCCTCAGGCGTTGGACCAGCAGGTATTTCACCGGGCGTGAATGCTTCCAGCGGTGGAGGCATTGTTTCGTAGGCGAGACGTTTGATATTCAAAAGGTGGTAAGCGGTGATATTATCACCGGTAATTGAACCGCCAATGCCGCCTGATCCCAGCGTCAGGGAGGGCATCAGGCCAGTGGTTAGGCCAATGGCACCCAAAGTGCCCATCGTATTCACCAGAATGCGGAAAACTGGTTTTTCAAGCCCAAACGCCATGATGACCCGCTCATCATTGGCGTGAATAATCTGGGTATGACCGCGTCCGCCAGTTTGAATTAAAGCAATGGATGTTTCACAACCTTGTTCCCATCCATCTGCTTCGTACCAGCCCAGAACGGTGGTCAATTTCTCGTGGGATAACGGTTCCTGTCGGCCTACTTTTACCAAAGGCGCAACCAGCACGCGCGTTTCACCAGGCACATGAAAACCCGCGTAGACTGCCACATAAGCAGCTGATTTGCCGACGACATCCGTATTCATGCTGCCGTCGGGGCGAAAAAGCGCTTTGCGTAATGCATCCGTTTCCTGCGGATTGGTAAAATAAGCCCCTTCTGCGCGCATCCGTTCAGCCAACAAACGGGCAATTGGACGGTCTGCGATGACCGATTGCTCGGTTGCACAGATGGTTGAGTAATCGAATGCTTTGGATGCAACAATATAGCGGGCAGCTTTTTCAACGTCGGCAGAGCGGTCGACATAAACGGGGACATTGCCAGGACCAACGCCGTAAGCCGGTTTACCGGTCGAATGGGCGGCCTTCACCATCGGTGTCCCGCCGGTAGCCAGGATCAAAGCGGTGTTCCGGTGTGACATCAACTCCTGGGTTCCAACTAGCGAGACTTGCTGCAGACAATTGATTAATCCCTTCGGCGCTCCGGCATTTTCGGCAGCCTGCGCCATGGTCTGGACGGCCTCATAAATGCAGCGTTTGGCCGCGGGATGGGGAGAAAAAATGATAGCATTGCGGGATTTCACCGCAATTAATGTTTTACAAAATGCCGTCGATGTCGGATTGGTAGATGGTACCAGGGCAGCAATAACTCCCATAGGCCAGCCAATTTCATAGATGCGGCGGTCAGGATCATGCCGGATGACCCCGACGGTTCTCAGGTCACGGATGCTTGCCCAGACCACCCGCGACCCAAATTCGTTCTTCAGCTTCTTGTGTGCCGCGACGCCATAGCCGGTTTCTTCATTTGCAAGCCGGCCCAGTCTCTCGGATGCCTGAACGCCAGCCTCCGCCATGGCAGCACAAACCCGGTCCACATCGGCTTGCGTGGCATGACTCCAGGCTTTCCAGGCTTCATAAGCCCTGGCAACTGTATCGCGTGCTTCTTGAATAGAGGAAAGGTCCTGATCCAATTCGATGATCCTTATTGGATAAAAAGAAACTGATCACTCACGATTTTCGGAATACAACTTCCCCATCCACTTCCAGAGAATCGATGATGGACATGATGACCGCGTCCACGGGGGTATCTTTCGTTATAACGGTCTGGCGGGCTGAGGACCCGGCGCATGTCAACACCAGGTCACCGATCCCGGCATCAACCGTATCCACAGCGACAAAAGGCTTACCTACTCCATTGCCGCGCTCGTCGGTCTGGCGGACGATAAGAAGCTTGCGCCCGCTCAATTTTTCATCCTTGATGGTTGAAACTGTGGTTCCGATCACTTTGGCAATCAGCATGGCAATCCTTTTAGTAATTCTTGGCCGAAGCAGCAGGCGCTGCCGCCACTGGTTTTTCAGAGCTGGGACCCTGGATAATTTTGACGCCTGCACTGGCTCCGATGCGCGTTGCGCCAGCTTTGACCATGGATTCTGCATCCTCGAAGGTACGCACGCCACCAGAGGCTTTTACTCCCATTTCAGGACCGACCGCGCGCCTCATCAGAGCCACATCCGCGACCGTAGCACCACCGCCGGCAAATCCGGTGGATGTTTTTACGAAATCAGCACCGGCTTCTTTTGCGATCAGGCATGCAATCGTTTTTTCCTCATCCGTCAGAAGGACGGTTTCAAGGATGACTTTCACGATTGCACCGCGGGCATGGGCCGTATTCACCACCCCGCGGATATCCCGTGCGACAAGATCCAGATCCCGGGCTTTCAGAGCACCGACATTGATCACCATATCGATTTCGGTCGCACCATGATCGATGGCATTCTGGGTTTCAAAAGCTTTCACTTCACAGGCTGAAGCGCCAAGCGGAAAACCGATCACGGTGCAAACCTTAGACTTCGAACCCTGCAGTAGTTGGGAGCATAATGAAACCCAAACCGGGTTGACGCACACGGAAGCAAAGCCATATTTCCGTGCCTCAAAGCACAACTGTGCAATCTGGTCAGGGGTCGCATCGGGCTTTAAAAGCGTATGATCTATCATGCCAGACAGGTTCAGATCCTGCGGAACGCCTCCCAGTGTGGAAGAGAGCCGCTCGGCACCGGCACTCACCACCTGCCCGGCCCGGTCAAAACAGGTTTTTACACACAATCCGTCGGCACAATTTAGTTTACATTGTTGGCCAGCCGGGATGGAAGCGCGTTGTTTTTGTTCGGCCATGGCCACCAACACTTCGCGGGTGATGATTTCGACAAGTTGTTCAACTGTTTTCAGGTCAGAATCCATCGCGCCTCTATTTCATGTATTGTTTTTCAACTGCACTAATTTTGGCAATCCGGCGTTCATGACGGCCGCCGCCAAATTCAGTTGAAAGCCATGTTTTTACAATTTGTTTGGCAAGGTTAGGGCCAACAAATCCTGCGCCCAGTGTAAGTAAATTGGTATCGTTATGTTCCCGGCCATTCACCGCGGAGGAATAATCGTAAGCCAACCCAGCCCGAACTCCAGGCACCTTGTTGGCAACGATACAACTGCCTATTCCAGCGCCATCGATGACAATTCCCCGCCAGGCTTTTCCTGTCCCGACCAATTTGGCAACTTCATGGGCAAAGTCAGGATAATCAACCGCCTCTTTACTGTTTGTGCCGACATCCAAAAAATCGAATCCAAGGGCCGTCAATTCTGGTTTGAGCAGCTCTTTTAACTCAAACCCGCCGTGATCAGCTCCAATTGCCACGATCTTCCGTTTTGGAATATTAATTTCTGGTTGGGGTGCTGGCGCTGAAGATTGTCTGCTCGTGGGTTCGGCCGAATTGACAATTGAGTGCCCAGCGAATTGCATGAGCACCTTTTGGACAATTTGATGGATTTCATCTTCAGAACGATCGCCCAATTTCTACTCCGAAACCTTTTTAGGAGGGTAGAAGCGGAATTTAATTATTATCTACTTTTCCTCCACTTTATGCAAGTAAACTGCTATCCTTTATTA
>DATMYV010000012.1:0-166714 GCA_035560795.1 Longilinea sp. | reverse complement strand
ATAAGGAGGAATCTAAGGTGCTTTTTTCGAAAACCTCCATATAATTAAGTTACCGGTTCTTCGAAGGGGGAATTCCCACTGCCACAACCGGGATTTATTTGTAGCCTTATTGTTTCACGAAGTGTGCCATTTCCATATTCTGGCCAATACCGTCCATGCACTAATTGGCGGAGGTTCGTTTGTCACAATTTTTGACATTCCGACATGTTGCCTTCAATACGCTACTGTCGATTTTAATGTCATATTTGCTTAATGTCTTTGTCTGCGACATAGGCATCATGGGTTAATTTCCTGTCTGTTCCAAAGGAGGTGCTTACACCAATTTGCTCCCGATTCAAGTAGGACCACTTTGAAAAAAACTTGATCTAAAATCGGAGGATTAAGAATGAAACGCAATTTATATAAGACGATCGCAATTGTGATGGTACTGGCATTAGCACTCCCATTGGGTGTTTCCGTTCAGGCGGCTGCCCAATTGGCTCCGGGAGACCCAGTATCCTTCACAATCCTGCATACTAACGACTTTCACGGGCAGTTGGAATATAACCCGGCTATTTCCACTTCCAATCCAGATGCTGCCCGCGTTGCGAATGTGATCAATAACATCCGCACAGCAAAAGAGGGACTGGGTCAGGATGTGCTGTTGTTTGATGCTGGCGATGAAATGCAAGGCAGCTTGCTATCCAACATCAATCATGGTACCCCCGTAATTGATTATTACAACCTGATCGGTTACGACGCGGCCACCTTTGGCAACCATGAGTTCGATTGGGGTCAAGCCACCTTGACCGACCGCGTTGTTCAGGCGGACTATCCATACCTGGCTGCCAACATCACAACGAAAGTCGGTGGTTCCTGCGATGGTTGGACACCCGCCACCTTAACCAACGGCACCGATGACTACCCGATCCAACCCTACACCATTTTCAATGTCGGTCCGGTTGATAACCAGATCCAGGTAGGTGTGATTGGGGTCGGATCCGTTGAGACTCCTTATATTACGATTGCCTCCGCGACTGAAGGATTGTGCTTCAAGGACCCGGCCGAATCGATCAGTCACTACTATCCTGCCATGATCGCTGACGGGGCGGATTTCATCGTCGTGTTGAGCCACAACGGCTTTACCGACGGTGGCTACGGTTACGGCTTCCCGGTTTATGGGGATCAGACGCTTGCCGCCAGATTAAATACCGCCAATACTCCGGTCAATATTATCATCGGCGGACATTCTCACACCGATGTCACGGCTGCCGTGAAGGTTGGCAACACCTATATTGCCCAGGCGCATTACAACGGGCGCAAAGTTGGTGAATTTGATGTCGTTTACAATCCAACGACACACGCTGCGACCGTTACCTGGATCCGCAATGTGGTAACGAATGCGCTGCCTGAATATGCACCGGTAGCTGCATTGGTCGCCAGTTATGCCACGGATCCAGATTACGTTGCGTTGATCAGCCAGGAAATCGGCTGGACTCAGGTCGATTTGCTGCGCGACTATAACGGCAACGACATGATGGACGCCTTCATCCAGGATGCCGTTTACGGCGACCTGAACGGCGACTTGGAAACTGCCAATGATGTCGACATGGTCTTCAACAACGCCGGCGGCATCCGTACAGATATCTGCGCTGCCTCCCCGTGCGTATCCGGTTTATTGGCAGCTCCCTTCAAGTTGACCTATGGCGCCATGTTCAACATCCTACCGTTTGGCAACGCCACCGCGGTCGGCGAAATGAAGGGTGCCTACATCCGCGAACTGCTCAACCAGAGCGCGACGTTGTTCAAAGGCGCACTCTCAGCGGCGGGAATCAAGTTTAAATTCTACCGCTATTCGGATGCCCTACCTGGCCCGCAGCCTTGGGCCTGGGGCGCCTACGATATCGAAGTTCTTGACAAGGCGACGGATACCTGGCTGCCTTTGGACCTGAACAAGACCTATAAAGTCGCGACGAACGAGTTCCTGGCCCCGGCTGGGCAGGACGGCTATCTCCCCTTCAAGTATATGACCAACATCACCTACTGGGGCGATATGCTGGACAACGTCAACCGTTTTGTGTCAGCTCATTACCCCGAGACTGCTCCGTATATGGGTCCAAAGGGTGACGGCACTCTGGACGATCGCTTGATCCGAGAGGGCAATGACGCTGGCGGTCCGATCGTACCGATCAGCATCCTGCACCATAACGACTCGCACGGCCGCTTGCTGCAGGCTGGCTCGACAGTGGGTTACACCAACCTGGTGACCGCCATCAAGCAGGAACGGGCGCATAACCCCGATTACACGCTGCTGTTGAACGCCGGCGATGCCATCCAGGGCGACTCGATGATGTACTTCTTCAAGAGCGCCGGGCTTGGTTACTCAGCCGACCTGACACCACTGGCTCCTGAGCTGCAGATCAACCCGCTCATCAAAGCCTTCAATAGCATGGATTATTCAGCCATGACTTTGGGCAACCATGAGTTCAATTTTGGCACCCAAATCTTCAGCACATTGAGCCAGGCCAACTTCCCGCTGCTGCAAGCCAATGTCAGCGACACAGGCGCTTATGGGCTTGATCTGGTCCCGATTCGCCCCTTCACGCGGGTTGCGTTGGGTCCAAAAGCCATCCAGGTAGCCATTTTGGGCATCGGCAATCACCGCGTTCCCAATTATGAGCTGCCCAGCAATATCCCCGGATTGACCTTCACCAACCCGATCGACACGGCAGCAGACCTCGCGCCCGGACTGGCCAACACAAGCGAAGTGTTGATCGCCTTGACGCACATTGGTTTCACTTCCAATCCTGCCAATATCGAAGTGGATAATAACGTCGATACGGTGCTGGCAACTACGGTAAACGACATCGATGTCATCGTTGGCGGGCACAGCCATACGGCTCCTGAGGGTCAATTCCTTGATAAGCCTTATGCCTTCCTGCCGACCACACTGGTTGCTCCGGATGGAGATGCCGTGATGGTTACCCAGGCCAACCGCTACAACACCTACCTGGGCGAGGTTATCCTTGGATTGCGCGCCAAAGCAACCGACAGTGTCAATGCGTATGATGTCGTCTCTTCAACCGGTCGTTCCATCGCCATCACGACCTCCGGTTATCCCGAAGATGCCGCCACCAAGACACTGCTCCAGCCGTACGTGGATTTGCTGGCTGCCTATAACAACACCGTAATTGGCAACACCATCGCCCCGATCGTCACGGATCCGGATGCCTTTATCGCTGAAACGAATGGCGCCAACCTGCAGGCTGATGCCGCAGTCTGGAAGCTGAACAAGGCACTGGCAACCCAGGGCATTACAGTGGACTTCCACCTGTCCGGCGCAATGACCAACAAGAATATCGCTGGTTCTGCAACGCCTGCCACCCCTTATCAACTTAAGATATCGGACATGTTCTCAGCCATGCCTTATGAGAACTCGCTGGTGGTGTTCAGCCTGAATGGACCGCAGATCAAGACGCTGCTGGAACGTGCCTATCGGAACTACTACTACTATAAGTATGTTCCTTCCTACGGCGGTTACTCGCACTACACCACCTGCATGATCGATACCGATTCTGCCGGCGTGATTACCTATAAGGATACTTATCCGAAGCTGCCAAACGGCAACAACGTCAAGAGTCTGGTAGTCGATGGGAATCCTATCAACTTCACCGATGCGACCAAATTCTATAACGTGTCCACGGTCAACTACCTTGCCGCTGGTTCCTGCAACAATAACAACGGCGGAGTGACTTTGTGGCCGTTGAATCAGATCATTGCAGACACGCAGTACTACGTCCGCGATGCAGTGGCTGAATACATTCAGAGCTCGGATACCCCCGACCCGATCAATCCTCAGGTTGAAGGGCGGCTGGTGTTCTTGCTGATGAATAACTACAGCTTCCTGCCGCAATTGATGAAGTAAGACAAACCTTCAGCGACCTCCTGCTGATCGAAATACACACCAGCCCGGGATTCCCGGGCTGGTACTTTATTCTTCAGGTTCAGTTTCGGCTGGGATTTGAAAAACGAAATCCCCCTGGGTGACATTTCCAAAATCGGTATACCTTACGATTGCCTCAAGACGATAGGTACCCTGAGGTTCTGAAATCCGCAGGTGCATGGTCAGGACAAGTTTATCGTCTATGTTTTCAACAACGGTAACATGGCTGACTTCCTGTTTTTGATCATTAAAAATGGTCAATTCCAGATCAGGCGGCTGTTGGAAGGGTGTGAGGGTAATGTGCACGCGCACCCGTTTGCCATCCGGCCAGGGTTCGACGTGGAGGTCAAGAATCTGGACCTTTTCCGGGGGGAGTGCATTTTCGTCTTGTTGGAAGGGGTTAAAGCGGGCCATTTGGTTTTCCTTAAGGATCCATTATACCCAGAGCGGAATTGGTGGACAAACGAAAAAACAGTGCCGCTCAGAAAGTCGCCTGATGACACTGGCTTGAAAAAGACCATCAATTCCATGTTATGCGATCTTGCGGGCTTCCATATAGAAGCGTTTTTCCTTGGCTTCTCCCATCGAGAACGTCTTGCGCGGCAGCGCGCCATCCAGGATGACTGTCTTGAACAGATCGCTCTTGGGCATGGCTGGCAAATAGATGCCCAAATTGCCAGGTTGCGAACCTAACTGGCAAACCACTTGCCGACCATGAACGTAATCGATCTTTTCGACGCCGCCTGCCTTACATACCTGGTCTATAAACCCCTGAATCGTGCCAACCGGCAAATTGGAGGATGGATCCTTGACAGACAGAACCTGGTAACTGCCATAGCTAACGAGACCGATAAGCTGTTCAGAACCGTTTTGCCCTTCGACCCTCGCAATCATTTCTTCTTCGGATGAGCAGGGCATTAAGCTGGCTTTCCCGCCGTAATAATCTCTCAGACTTTCCGCCAGGTCCTGTTTTACCTGGAACAGGACGCGGTGAATGGGCTCAAATTCGAGGCCATTATCGTGAACATTCTCAATTTCCACCAGGGCATAGCGGGCTGGGTGATTCATGCCCACCTGCGGTTTGATTTTTTCCCAGATCGCTTTGGCGGTAGCCAGCGAGTGGTTGCCGTCGCCCATGGCAAAGAGCAGTACACCTTTTTCAGGCGGAACGTTGTATTTGGCGGCAAAAGATTCTGGATCAGCCAGTTTTGCCAATGCATACATAGCCTGCTGTTCAAGCGTAATGTCATTAACGCCGTATCCGCGTAAATGGCCGCTTTCCAACATTATTTCAAAATCATAAAGCTTTGGCAGGCTTTCTTTTTGTGCCAGGATGGGATCGATGACTGTGCATTCAGGATCATCGATCAACACCAGGATATGCGGCAATTCCAGGCTGGCGCCTTCACGAATTTTCATGCGCGGCGGCAAGCGGTCGATGATGGTGCCTTCCGTGGCCCGGATCAGGGTTTGCGAACCCTTGTTGTAATCATATTGTTCGAGGTCCAATGCGAGCATCAGGCCGCGCCGGGTTCTTCCATCCACACTGCGTTCGACCAGAATCAAGCCTTCGTGATTGACTAGGAGTCCTTCTGCCAGATATTGCCGCATGGCTTGCTGAGTGCTTTGAATGCGGGCAGATTCTTCCGCCGTTCCCAAATAGACTTCCGGTAAAGTCAGTTTGAAGGTAGATGGCGCATCGCCCACAATCCTGGCCACTTCTTGCCAGTATTCCGGCTGCGAGGTGAATTGATCGCAAGCAATGGCAGCCCATTGGGTCAAATTCGTGCCAGTTTTTGGAAGCAAAATATCGGCGACCTGAACGCCAATACCGGGATAAAGTCTCATGGAAAAGCCCCTTTACGAAAAATGATTCTATCAAGCTGATTGTAACGAATGTACCAGCAGGAAAAAACAATTTCTGGCATGTTCGTGATGTCTGTCAGCGCTAATCAGGAGGGTTGTCTATAACAAAAACGCCCACCTGCATGGGCGCAATGCTGGTCATTGATCCGGGTTACATCCCTGCCAGATAAGCGATTCCGAGCGCACCAGGGCCGGTGTGGGTTCCGATGACGGGACTGACATCGGCCAGGAAGGCCTCGGAAACATCGGTGACGCTAAAATGGGTGCGAACCCGTTCGAGTAGGGCGCGCGCATCGTCCGGGCAATTGGCGTGATGAATGGCGATTCGAACAGGCAGGCGGCCGTCAACATCTTTGAGGAATAATTCCGTCATCCGTTCGACGGCTTTGCCAAATGTGCGTACTTTATCGACTGAATCCAGTTTGCCGTCGATGAGTTTGATGATTGGCTTGAGGTTCAACATCGAACCGACAAAGGCCGCCGCTCCGCCAATCCGTCCGCCGCGGTGAAGAAAATCGAGCGTTGGAACGACAACAAAAACGCCGCTATGCTTGACAGCGCTTTCTGCTAGAATTCGGCATTCCTCGAGGGTTGCACCCTGCATGGCTGCCCTGGCTGCCACCAGCGCCGGAAAGCCCATTGCCATGCCTGCCCCAAAGGTATCGACCAGCGAAATACGGACCTTTCCATTCTTAACCATTTCGCGCGCCTGAATGGCAGAATCGAGGGTGCCGGATAGGCGGGAGGAAATATGAACACTTAATATGTCATATCCTTGTTCAATCAATTTTGTGTAGAGCTGTGCAAAATATCCCGGCGTTGTCTGCGAGGTGGTTGGCATTGTCTTTGCTGTCGCCAGTCGTGTATAAAATTCAGCGGGTTGGATATCCACACCGTCCAGGTAGGTCTTTTCATCCCAGATCACCTGGAGCGGAGCCACGAACATCGGGTAACCTTTAATGATTTCCTGCGGGAAACAGGCAGTCGAATCGGTAACGATGGCAACTTTGGACATAATGCTCCTAAAAATTATAAAAATAAGACCAATTTCCGTTGGTTATAACCCATAACCCTGGGATTAGATACACAAGAATGGAAATATTAATCAAAACGCCGTAATCCTTCAAATATACGCCATCCCTTGACCCGGGTTGCGTTCTAAGCTAAAATCACACGGGAAGTGCCCCGGTTGCGGGGTGTTATTTTCTATGGATGTGATTTGCCGTGTTTGAGACATTAAGCGATCGCCTGAATAAAATCTTTGAAAATCTGCGCCGGCGGGGGAAACTATCCGAAGCCGATGTAGATGCTGTGATGCGTGAGGTCCGGCTGGCACTGCTGGAAGCGGATGTGCATTACAGCGTGGTCAAGGATTTTGTGGCGCGCGTGCGGGAACGGTCGGTGGGTTCTGAGGTTTCCAAGGCACTCAACCCGGCTCAACAGGTAATTAAAATAGTCCATGAAGAATTGATAGCAACGCTCGGGGAACCTGAACGGCTCAACCTGGCCGGTCCGAAACCCTGGCTGATCATGATGGTCGGTTTGCAGGGTTCCGGTAAAACCACCGGCGCAGCCAAACTGGGCCGTTTGCTGCGATCACAAGGCGAACGAGTGTTATTGGTAGCGGCAGATCCTTACCGTCCAGCAGCCATTAAACAACTGCAAACCCTGGGTGAACGAGTAGGCGTACCTGTCTTCACCGAAGAAGGTGTCAAGCCGCCGGAATTGGCTGCCCATGCTTTTGATATGGCGAAAAAGGGCGGTTATACTGTCGTCATCCTGGATACAGCCGGCCGTTCACAACTGGACGATCAACTGATGGATGAACTGCGTTCCATCAGCCGAAAAGTGAACCCGACGGATACATTGCTGGTAATTGATTCGATGATTGGCCAGGAAGCACTGCATGTCGCGGAAGGTTTTCGGGATACGGTTTCATTGACTGGCCTAGTGCTGACCAAGATGGATGGCGACAGCCGCGGCGGTGCTGCAATATCGATCCGGACGGTAACTGGCGTGCCAATCAAGTTCCTCAGCACGGGTGAAGGCGTGGATGCGCTCGAGGGTTATGATCCCCGCCGCCTTGCTTCGCGCATTTTAGGCATGGGCGACGTCATTGGCCTGATTGAAAAAGCTGAAACCGCCTACGACGAGCAAACAGCCCGCGATCAAGCTCAGAAGATGATGAAGGGCGATTTTTCGCTGGAAGATTTCGCCCAGCAATTACGGCAGATTCGTAAGATGGGACCTTTCCAACAAATTCTCGAAATGCTTCCAGGCGGCATGGGCCAGGCAGCGCGCAATATTGATCCGAAAGAAGCCGAAAAATCATTGAAGCTGACTGAGGCGATTTTAAGTTCGATGACCATGGCTGAACGGCGCGATCCGGATATCCTCAATGCCAGCCGCCGCCGCCGCATTGCGCGCGGATCGGGTACCGAGGTACAGGATGTCAACCGCATTCTGAAGCAATTCCGCGAGACCCAGCGCATGATGAAGACTTTGCAAAAAACGGGAGGGCGCGGAATGCCCCGCCTGTTTGGGTAATATCCAGCCAGGTTGGCAGGAGGGTTTTCGCGCTTCCTTCAGCGCCCCCCCAGGCCCTCCAATCTACTGGCTGGACGGATTCTAATTTCGCGATATACTTAATTTGAGAAACACTAGAAAGTAAAAGGGAGATCGACTCGATGGTTCGTATTCGTTTGCGCCGTACTGGTTTAAAGGGTCAGGCTTCATACCGCATCATCGCTGCGGATAAAGAAAGCCCGCGTGATGGCCGGTTCCTTGAAATCCTGGGTTCATACAACCCCCGTACTGAACCCTTCACGTTTGATGTAAAGGAAGACCGTATTTATGATTGGTTGAGCAAGGGTGCACAACCGAGCGATTCTGTGCTCATGCTCTTCAAAAGCGTTGGTCTGACGGACCGTTTTGCCCGCCTTAAGGCTGGCGAACCAGCCGAAAAGTTGCTGGAAGAAGCCAAGGCAGTCTATGAGAACCGCAAGAAAAGCCCGATGACCTCCCCCTCCAAGTCGAAATAATTGCGACAAGTAGAATTACTAGAGCACCGGGTTTTCACCCGATGATCTGGAAAGGGAGATGCCGTGAAGGATTTGATCGATTTCATTGCGCGGTCGTTGGTTGATGATCCCACGCAAGTAGAAATCAAACAGGAACGTCTCGGCACCACAAAAGCTCACTTTGAACTTCGCGTCGCAAAAGAAGATATGGGACGCGTTATTGGCAAAGCCGGCCGGGTGGCGAATGCAATGCGCGTATTGCTGCGTGTGGCAGCTGCGCGCGAAGGCAAGCAAGCCAGCCTGGATGTCGTCGAACCTCGATGAAACCACGCTGGACAGTTCCGCCCGAGAAGCCCGTGAATGATGCAGGCTCGCCGCTGAAAGGCGAGCCTGTCTTTCTTGTGGTTGGGAAATTGCGCCGAGCGCATGGTTTGGCTGGCGATATCCTGATGGAAGTGATCACGGATTTTCCCGAGCGGATGCGCAGCGGCCGTGAACTGTTTATTGGCGAAGAGCACATGCCTGTGCATCTTCAAAAAAGCCACGTTCACCCGCCGTTTTTACTGTTGAAATTCCGGGAATTTGATACGCCGGATGAAGTTGGTAAATTTCGCAATTCCATGGTCTATGTCCGGGCAGACAACTTGCCGCCTCTGCCGGAAGGGGAATACTACCAACACCAATTGGTCGGTCTGCAGGTCGTTACGGAAGACGGACAATCGTTGGGTATATTAACCGAAGTCCTGGAAACAGGCGCAAACGATGTCTATATTGTAAAAACTGCGGATGGGAACGAAGTATTGTTGCCTGCTATTCGCGAAGTCATCCAAAGGGTCGACCTGGCGGAAAAGACGATGATAGTGCGGCCTCAAACCTGGCAGGATTGACGTGGATCCCCGCGTTTATTGGGTGGGGTTTAGTCTCGTAAAAGGGATTGGCGCTGTGCGGCAGCAAGCGTTGCTTGACTATTTCGGCAGCCTTGAAATTGCCTGGAATGCGCCTGTTGATGGTCTGCTCGCGGCCGGCCTGCCGCAAAAAATTGTTGAATCCTTTCTACAAATGCGAAAAAGCGTCGATTTGGAGCGCATTTATGCCCGGTTTGATGAACTGGGCATCCAGGTTCTGATCCGGGAAGACGAGTCCTATCCGCGCCGTTTGCGCGAGATCGATCAGCCCCCACCTGTTTTATACGTCCGTGGCGAATTGCTGCCAGAGGATGATTTCTCCGTGGCGGTGGTTGGTACGCGCCGGGTGACTCCTTACGGCCGGCAGATTGCATCCGAACTGGCTTCCTATCTAGGGGCGAACGGCATCACTGTGGTCAGCGGGCTGGCCCGCGGTGTGGATGCAATTGCTCACGATGCCGTCATGAAAGCCGGCGGGCGGACAATTGCCGTCCTGGGCAGCGGCGTCGACCGGATTTACCCACCTGAACATGAACGCCTGGCAGGACAAATCACTACCCGCGGTGCCCTGGTGAGCGATTATGCTCCTGGCACGCCGCCTGACAGCACCAATTTTCCGCCCCGCAACCGCATCATTTCGGGGCTTTCGATGGCCACTGTCGTTATTGAAGCAGGTGAAACCAGCGGAGCTCTGATCACTGCCACTTTCGCGGTTAACCAGGGACGCGAAGTCTTTGCCGTGCCAGGCAGCATTTTGGCGCCACAAAGCAAAGGCACCAATCGTCTGATTCAACTGGGAGCTCATCCGCTACTTGAAATGCGCGATGTGCTCGAAACGCTGCAACTTCAGCAGGTGCAACAACAAGTCAACGCACGCCGCAACCTGCCCGCTGACGGCATAGAAGCCCGTTTATTAAGTGCCATGGGCGGCGAAGCCCAACATATTGATGAATTATCGATTAAGTCCGGCTTGCCAATTGAACAGGTTTCGGCTACACTCGCAATCATGGAATTAAAAGGTATGGTCCGTCAATTAGGCGGGATGAATTACGTTTCCGTGCGGGAAGACTATTCTTTCTATTCGACCGATAAAAAATGAACGAACATTTCTATGCTGTCATTATGGCCGGCGGCGGGGGAACGCGCCTTTGGCCACTTTCGCGACAAAGTAGGCCGAAGCAAATGCTTCAACTGGTCGGCGATCGGACGCTGTTTCAAATGGCCACCGACCGGCTGCAGGGTGTATTTCCGGCTGATCATATTTTTGTCGTGACGGTAGCCAGCCAGGCTACTGAATTGCAAAAGCAAAGCCCTCATATTCCTGCCGAAAATTATATTCTTGAACCGCTTCCACGCGGTACAGCTTCAGTGGTTGGGCTGGCGGCAGTCGTGCTGCAAAAACGCGACCCGGATGCCGTCATGGCAGTGCTGACGGCGGATCATTACATCGAGAATGTTGCCGGGTTTAAACAAATCCTGGTTTCAGCACATGACCTGGCTCAAAAAGGTTTCCTTGTTACACTGGGAATTCAACCAACCTTCCCGGCGACCGGATATGGGTATGTTCAACGGGGTGATTTGTTGGGGCATTTCCACCTGCATGATGCCTACCTGGTTAAACAGTTCAAGGAAAAACCAAACGAGGAATTGGCGCGCGATTTGCTTCAAAGTGGCGATCATTTCTGGAATTCGGGCATGTTTATCTGGCGGGTGGACCGCATCCAGCAGGAATTCTGCCGTCAAATGGGCGACCTTTGCCAGACGCTTGAGAAGATTGCCGCCAGTTGGAGCACTGCCTGGCAGACCGAAACGCTAAAAAAACTATGGCCCAAAATAAAACCACAAACGATAGATTACGGCATCATGGAGCACGCCGAACAAGTAGCGGTCATACCCGCTGCAGATTTGGGTTGGAGCGACGTGGGCAGTTGGGATTCACTTTTTGATGTGCTTCCTGGCGATGAAAATGGCAATATCCATATTTCATCCATGCACCTTGGTATTGATACGTATGGTACGCTTGTATGCTCAGAAGATCCAAACAGAATGGTTGTTACCATCGGGGTGAAAAATCTCATCATTATCGATGCAGTGGATGCCTTGCTGGTATGCCCGCGTGATGATGCCCAAAAAGTCCGCGAACTGGTGAAATTGCTCGACCAGAACGGGTACCAGCTTTACCTGTAGGAGTGAAATGTTGGAAGCTTATTGTGTCAAATGTAAAACCAAAAGAGAAATTCTTGAACCAAAAGCAGATTTTAATAAGGTAGGAGCACCAATAACCCGGGGAACCTGCCCGGTGTGCGGCACGAACATTTTTCGCATGGGACGAACTGAGGCGCACGCTGACTTAATCCCGCCTGAAAAGGTCAGCCGTGAGCCAAAACGGAAAGGGAAACTGGTGATTGTTGAATCGCCTGCCAAAGCCCGAACCGTTGGACGCTTTCTGGGCAAAGGCTACACCGTTAGAGCATCGGTGGGGCATGTTCGTGACCTGTTACGCTCGGAATTGTCCGTGGACGTTGAAAATAATTTTCAACCCAAGTATCGGGTTCCCAATGAGAAACGACAGGTTGTCAAAGAGCTCAAAACGCTGGCAAAGACGGCTGAAGAGATTTACCTGGCAACAGACCCTGATCGGGAAGGCGAAGCAATAGCCTGGCATCTGATGGAAGCAGCCGAGATTGATCCAAGTATTTCCAAACGGGTTGTTTTTCATGAAATTACCCAACCGGCCATTAAAGAGGCATTTTCAAATCCACGGCAAATCGATATGTCGCTGGTGGATGCACAACAGGCCCGTCGTATCCTTGACCGGTTGGTAGGGTACAGTCTAAGTCCGTTGTTGTGGGAAAAGGTACGCAGCCGGCTTTCAGCCGGGCGCGTTCAATCAGTTGCATTGCGCCTGATTGTAGAACGGGAACGCGAAATTGAACTTTTCAACCCGGTGGAGTATTGGACGCTTGGCGTCGAGCTAAAGCCGAAAGGCAGCAAGAAGAACAATTACCAGGCGCGCCTGGTTCGCCTGGATGATGCTGATCCCAGTTTATCCGACCAGAAAACTGTTGATGACCTGGTAACCGATCTGGATAATGCCAGTTACGAAATCAGCAAAATCAAACGCAATGAGCGCAAACGGAAACCGCAAGCCCCGTTTATCACTTCATCCCTGCAACAGGAAGCATCACGGCGCCTCGGCTTTACTGCGCGACGCACTATGGCGCTCGCACAGCAATTGTATGAAGGGCTTGAGGTGGGCGAGGGCGGTGCAACCGGCCTGATCACATATATGCGCACCGATTCGACCAATGTTTCTGATCTGGCACAACGGGAGGCACGGGAATTTATCCTGCACCAGTATGGTAAAGATTACCTGCCGTCCACCCCGCCTTTTTATAAGACCCGGGCGGTAGGTGCACAGGAAGCCCATGAAGCCATTCGAACCACATCCGTTATGCGGGCACCGGAACGTGTAAAAACCTTCCTGACTTCAGAACAATTCAAACTTTATCAGCTCATCTGGCAGCGTTTTGTTGCCTCCCAAATGGAAGCAGCGGTTTTTGATACGATTTCGGTCGATATTTCGACAATCACCAAGAAGCATGATTACCTCTGGCGTGCTACCGGTTCGACGCTGAGCTTTTCTGGATACCTGATTGTGTATGTGGATAGCAAGGATGAGGATTTGAAAACGGAGGAGGATGAGGATGTGCGCATCCCGCCTGGTTTGGAGGAGGGACAACGCCAGGAATTGGTGCGGTTACTCCCCGAACAGCATTTTACTCAACCCCCTCCCCGTTTCACCGAAGCAACCCTGGTCCAATCTCTGGAAGAGCACGGCATTGGCCGCCCATCGACATATGCGCCCATTCTCTCCACAATTCAAGAGCGCGGTTATGTCTTGCGCGAAAACAAACGTCTTTTCCCCACTGAAACTGGCACGCTGGTAAACGATTTATTGGTCGATCATTTTCCGGGAATTGTGGATTTAGGTTTCACTGCCACCATGGAGTCCTATCTGGACCAGGTGGCAGAAGGCGATCGTGAATGGCACGGAGTGATAGGCGATTTTTACCGCTCCTTTGAACCACAACTCAAAAAAGCACAGGCTGAAATGCCAGTTACGAAAACAGAACTGGAAAAAGTTGGCCGAGCTTGCCCTGAGTGCGGTAATGACCTGGTGATCCGCCATGGACGCTTTGGCAAATTCATCAGTTGCAGCAATTTCCCGGCCTGCCGGCATACCGAACCCTGGCTTGAAAAAATCGGTGTTACATGCCCGAAAGACGGCGGCGAGATCGTCATGCGCAAAACACGCAAAGGACGCATTTTCTTTGGCTGCGCAAATTACCCGACCTGCGATTTTACTTCCTGGAAGAAACCTGTACCTCAACCTTGTCTAAAATGCGGCGGATTGATGGTTGTATCCAATCGGCGTGAAGTTCAATGTACGCAATGCCAGGAGACCTTTATTGCCGAACAAGCCGAAGATGTATCCATTAGAACGGCATAAACCTTGCATCATTGAAGCGTGAAACCCCGCGCCATTCGGTGGCTGTTGCTTTATTGCGAAATTTGTTCTAAAATAAATGCAAAGCAAAAGACAGATCGCCGGGCAGGAGAAAAAGACCTGTAGGAGCTGAAGTATGGACAAGATCCGAGAACAACTTCGTAATCCGTTTGTAGCAGCCGCTGTTGGCTTTGTCGTTGGCCTTATCATTGGCCTGGTTGTTTTAGGCTGGGGGTTATGGCCTGTACAATGGAAAGATGCTGCCCCGTCCCATCTGCGTCAGGATGCCAAGGTTGATTACCTTTGCATGGCAATTCAATCATTTGCAAAGGACCAACGCGCCGATCTGGCTGCCAGCCGGTGGCAGGAATTAGGCTCCCAGGCAGCAGCCACTTTGATTGAGGTTAATTCGGCCAATTGCCCGGCTTCACAGGCTGATTTGATGGCCTTCCAGACAGTCGTGAAATCGCCGGTGCCGGTCATTCAGCCCACTCAAACGACCGTGACCGAGGCTAAACCAACAACCGCTGCCGGAGCTGTTAAACCCACGAAAACCGCGACTACCGGAAAACCTGCGTCATCTTCTCCCGTGCTGCTGGTGGTAGCCTGTGCCCTGGTGTTGCTGATCGGCGGTGCGCTCGCGTATATCCTACTCTTCCGCAATCGGCGAGGTGGTGAGGTCAAACCACCGGTCGCACGCGCCCAGGAAATAGCCCGCGCGCCAGAACCTGCTGAAGTAAGGACCGTGAGCCAGGACCAGCCTGTTGCGCAGTTCATGACTACCTATATGGCCGGCGATGATCTGTATGACGACTCATTCAGCATTGATTCTCCAAGCGGTGAATTTTTGGGTGAATGCGGCGTGGGAATTTCCGAGACGATTGGCGTCGGCGACCCGAAGAAAGTGACTGCTTTCGAAGTCTGGCTGTTCGATAAAAACGATATCCAGACCATCACCAAGGTTTTGATGAGTACACATGCCTATAATGATCCCGCCATCAGCCAGCGTCTTGCATCGAAGGGCGAACCTGTTCTGGTGGAACCGGGCGCCAGGGTCATGTTGGAAACTGCCACCTTACAGTTGGAAGCCCGTGTTGTGGATATGGGTTACGGCGCTGGCGGTTTGCCAACCGATAGCCACTTCGACCGCCTCACGCTTGAACTGGCTGTTTGGCCGAGAGCCAAAGCCTGATCCAGATTTGACCTGATAAGCAAACCTGCCTGTTTACAGGCAGGTTTTTATTTTGCAAAAGGTACGCTGATTGATTCGACGAGCAGGTTGGGTGATTTGTTCTCCTGACCTTATTCTATTTTCAATATGCTCAAGCGGATGGAACCACCTGGCGTATCAACCTGGACTTCATCACCAACGCGGTGGCCAAGCAATGCTTTGCCAATGGGAGACTCATGCGAAATCCTTCCATTGTGCGGATCTGCTTCTTTTGGGCCGACAACGTGGTAGGTTTCTTCCGGAAAACTACCCTCCCGGATGGTCACGTGTGCACCAATATCAACTTTGTCTCGGTCCTTTATACTTTCGTCGATGATGACGACATTGCGAAGAATCTGTTCCAATTCAAGGATGCGGCCCTCAAGGAAGCCCTGGTCTTCCTTGGCTTGAATGTAATCAGCGTTTTCGGATAAGTCGCCCTGTTGGATTGCGGAACGCAATCGTTCAGATAATCGATTGCGGGCAGGGCCTTTCAATTCATCAAGTTCAGCCTTTAGATTCTCAAGGCCTTCCTGCGTTAAATAAGAAACATCGGGCATTCTTTCCACCATTCTATTGATAAGCTTCAAGGTTGGATAATAACACTAAGAAAGCGATCCTGCCAGCCTTGCTATCGAATATTCGATGGGCACCGCTATGGCAATACAAGCGGATCGAGCAGTTTTTGGTGTTCCTCAACAGCGTAGCGGTCGGTCATCCCGGCAATGTAGTCGCAAATGGTGCGTTCCAGGCCGCGTTCAGCCACCAAAACCTGCACATGCGCTGGAAGCGTGTTGGGTTCGCTGTGATAGGAAGTAAATATCTCACTCAAAATGCGCTCCGCCTTGACGGCCATGCGCACCACCCTGTAATGGCGATATAACTTGGCATACAAGAAATCTTTCAACTGGCGGTTGCGTTGGCGCATTTCATCGCTAAAACCGACGATATTATAAGGCAAGCGCTGCAAATCTTCCGCCGAGCGGATACTCTCTGCGCGCAATCGTTTATCGCTACTGGTGACCAGATCGGTCACCTGGACACCGATCAGCTTGCGGATGATGCAATGGCGGGTCAAATCATCAAAACTGCCACCGCGCCATCCGACCAGATCGGTGACGATCTCCCACAATTCCATGCCGGTGAGCATGGCTGGCGTGATCATGCCAGAGCGCAATCCGTCATCCAGATCGTGGGCGGTGTAAGCCAATTCATCGGCCACATTGGCAATCTGGGCTTCGAGGTGCCCGCGTAATTCGGGATTGAAATCGCGAGCATCCGAGATGTCATATTCCGTTTCATGCTTGACAATGCCTTCCAGCACTTCCCAGGAGAGGTTAAGGCCGGGGAAGTCAGGATAACGGTTTTCCAGGAAGGTGACAATTCGAAGCGATTGTTTGTTGTGGTCAAAACCGCCGTAATCTTTCATCAGGCGGGAGAGGATCATTTCTCCGGAATGGCCAAAGGGCGGATGGCCAAGATCATGCGCCAGGCAGATGGTTTCGATTAGGTCTTCATTGGCGCCCAGCGCGCGCGCAATTGTCCGGCCAATTTGGGTCACCTCCAGCGTGTGGGTGAGGCGGGTGCGGTAATAATCGCCTTCGTAATTGATAAAGACCTGCGTTTTATACTCCAACCGGCGAAATGCCGTGGTGTGCAAAATGCGGTCGCGGTCGCGTTGAAAAACCGTGCGGTAATCCGGTTCGCTATCGGGATATTGGCGTCCCTTGCTTTGTTTGCTGTGGATGGCATAGGGAGCCAAGTATTTTTCCTCGTTTGCTTCCAACAGATCGCGGGTATATTGCATGACGAAAACTCCTGGTGTCTAGATCGAAATATGGGTTCCATTTGCTGCGCCGAGCAGGGTATTTTTCAGTTTGCCAGATTCCGTGCCTGAAAAGATGCGAATTTCAAGATTGGGATGGGCTTGAATGACATCCAACATGCGAGTCACTTTTTGCGTCATCCCGCCAGTAACGTCGATGCCGGATGAAAAGCCAAGTGATGATTTAATCTCAGCGTAATCCGATAACCGAATTCTTTCAAGCAATTGTGTACAGGCAGGATAATCTGCCCAGACCCCCGGTTCAATGCCAGCCAACAGGATTCGCTGCGGTTCCAATCGGGTTGTCAGGTGAAAGAATTGATCTTCCGTTGAAAGGATTGTGCCGCCCAGAAGCGTATCAAAAACAACATCTCCCTGCACGACCGGGATGATTCCATGGGATAGAGCTTTTTCCAACGTCTCGGTTTCCCAGTGCAATACGGCTCGTTTGGCTGTAGTAACCAGGGCCGAGGCAGGGAAGGCTATTACCGGCAGTCCGGCCTGGGTTAGCGCATTGATTACGATCTCATTGAGCTGGCGGGCATCCTTCCAAACTTCGGTAAAGCCGTGCCAATCGAAAGGTGTGAGGACGCCGTCATACGTCTTGAATTTTTTGGCTGCAACATGACCGTAGGAACCTGAACCGTGTCCCAAGACCAACCGTAATCCGGGATCCTCCTCCAGGGCGGAGGCGATTTCACCTGCCAGACGCGCCAGAACATTTCGTTGGGCAGTCCTTGCTTTATGCTTGTCGGTGATGAGCGATCCGCCTAATTTTAGGAAGGTAAGCTGGCTATTTTCCATGAATCATCTCTTTGCACCGGGTACCGTGGTAATCCAGGTACGGAGTGCCCCGGCAGTTATAAGCGCGTGTTCGACGCTGTGGGCTGTTTCATATGATACCAGCGCGATAATGTTGCCGCCGCGCCCTCCGCCCGACAGCTTGGCGCCGGATGCGCCGCCAGATCGGGCTGCCTCAATCAGGATTTCCAGTTGAGGCGAGGAAATTGTAAGATCCTGCAATAGCTGCTGGTTTTGATTCATCAAATCGCCCAGATCTTCGACTCTTCCGTTTTGAATGATTGTGCGCGCCTGACGTGATAGATCGCCAATCGCGGTGAAAAGTCGACCCGTAGACTGAGGTTGTTCGCGACATAAACGACCCACGTCAGCGACTACGGCGGCGGTGGAACTGGGCAAACCGCTATCCGCGATGACCAGCATAAATGGATTTTTTGCCGGCAGGGTTTCAAAGGGCTGGCCGCGCACGAAGTAGACCGGCCGGTTGAAAGCGATCACTGTATTATCGATACCGGAGGGATTGCCGTGGTGATGTTTTTCCACCTGGTAGGCCAGATCCGAAACCACATGATCCGGCAAGGCACTACCCAGGAAGGATGCCACGGCACGGATAACGGCGACAGAAGAGGCTGCGCTTGAGCCAAACCCGGCGGCAAGTGGAATGCTGGAAGTCAACTGGATTTGCATTGCCGGTAAACGGGTTGCGCCAATTTTCTCAGCAGTGAGGGTGATAGCCAACGCCAACGGTTGTTCAGCCGGAAGATCGGCTAAATATGCATCCAGGGAAATATCGGGTGCTATGATATGCACCTGTCCAGTTGGTGCATGCGGATCAGCACTGACAACTGCCCGTGCTTTTACAATATTTACAGGAACAGCGATGGCAGGCTGACCGTAAACAACAGCATGTTCTCCAAAAAGGATTAATTTTCCCGGTGCAGTGGCTGAAAAGGCTGTCATAGCCAATATTACGGGGCAAGGAAATAAAAGATGATCAATACCGAAATTCCCCAAAGCACGATATCAATCTGCAGCGGTCGATCGGCCAAAAGGACTTCTTCCGGTGCGCCGCCTTCCTTTTTTACCTGCAGCAGCCATAAATAGCGAAAGACCCCGTAAAGAACAAACGGAATGGTCAACATCATGGCATGATCGCTGGGCAGGTTGGGAGCAGAAAAAGTATACAAACTGTAGGCGATGATGGTCGTGCTTGAGACAATGGTGATCATCTGGTCCAGAAAAGGCAGCGTATAGCCATCGAGCACTTTGCGGTGGCTATTTGCACCCTCTTGAAGCAGCATCATTTCGGCACGGCGTTTGCCAAAACCAATATACAGGGCACCCAGGGTTGTCACCACATATAGCCAGGGTGAGAAACGTTCGACCTGAATCAGTGAAACGCCTGCCGCCACCCGTAAGACGAAGCCAGCAGCAATTAGCAGCACATCAATGAGGATTACATTCTTGAGGAATAACGAATAAACCAGGTTCATGAAGAAATAAATCAGTGCAATCAGGAAAAAACCTGGCGAGAGTAAATATGATAACGGGAAGGTGACTGCCAGCAGGAAAACCGCCCAGCCAATTGCGACAGGAATGGGGAGCCGGCCCGACGCGATCGGCCGGTTGCGCTTTGTGGGATGTTGGCGATCTGCTTCGACATCTTTAATGTCGTTTATAATATACACGCTGCTGGATAACAGGCAAAAGAGCAGCATGCCTCCAATGGAGCGTAAAACGGGGTCGACCGCCCCGAACAATTGCCGGTCAAAGACCAATGCGGCTAAAACGAAAATATTTTTGGTCCACTGCCGAGGACGCATTGTCTTTAAGATAGCCTTAAGCATAAGGTTTATGATATCACAACTCGCTTAAGCATCCCACCTTCGGCGGGCACTGTTTCGAAAGACACTTTCTAAAGCTGAATTTGAAGTCAATATGCCGAAAAACACCAAAATCCGCCTGGATATCCTGCTGACCGAACGCGGACTAGCTGAAAGCCGCAGCCAGGCTCAGCGCTTGGTGATGGCTGGCCAGGTTCGCGTCGCTGGCCAGGTGGCAGATAAACCGTCGGATCCGGTGATGGAAAACGCTGAAATCACCGTTGAAAATGGTCCCCGTTTTGTTTCCCGCGGCGGGGAAAAACTTGAAGGAGCACTGCAGGCATTTGGCCTCCAAAACCTGGATGGGCAGATTTGCGCCGATCTGGGTGCCTCCACCGGCGGATTTACAGATTGTCTGCTGCAGCACGGCGCAGTGAAAGTCTACGCAGTGGATGTAGGTTATGGGGTTTTGCACTGGAAATTGCGCAATGATGCGCGCGTGGTGGTTATGGAGCGCGTCAATGCGCGGAATTTAACCGGTTTCCCTGAACCCATCCAGTTTGCGACCATTGATGCATCCTTTATTTCATTAAAGATCCTGCTTCCTGTGGTTGCATCGTGGTGGCTGCAATCCACCGGACAGGTCGTAGCCCTGATAAAGCCGCAATTTGAAGCTGGCAGAGAAGAGGTGGCCCGAGGTGACGGCGTTGTTCGCGACCCGGAGGTACACCGCAAGGTGTTAAATTCGGTTTTGGATTTTGCCCAGCAACAGGGTTTCACCGTCCGTGGACTGGTTCGTTCCTCCCTGCTGGGTCCAAAAGGCAACACTGAATTCCTGGTCTGGCTGGAATATCCGGGCAATGGGGTAGATGTTGCGGCTGATTTGATCGAGAACGCGTTGCTGTCGCCTCTGCCTGATGGGAAACGAACCGAAGGCCATGAATGAGGGTTGGAATGACGGAGGGAAAGTAGGGTATACTAAGCTCCGGCTATGAACACTGACCATATCCGCAATTTTTGCATTATTGCTCATATCGATCATGGAAAATCGACGCTGGCTGACCGTCTGCTGCAGATAACCGGCACCATTAACGACCGCGACATGGTCGAGCAGGTGTTGGATACGATGGATCTTGAACGCGAAAAAGGCGTCACCATCAAGGCATCTGCAGTGCGCATGAATTACACTGCGCAGGATGGCGGGACTTACGAACTTAACCTGATCGATACGCCCGGACACGTTGATTTTAATTATGAAGTCAGCCGTGCGCTCGAGGCGTGCGAAGGTGCGGTTCTGGTTGTCGATGCGACACAAGGCATCGAAGCACAAACCCTGGCCAACCTCTACCTGGCGCTTGAAAGCGATCTGGTCATCATCCCGGTCATCAATAAAATCGATTTGCCCTCCGCCCAACCGGACCTGGTTGCCGAGGAGTTGGAAAACCTGCTCGGCATTTTTTCGGAAGAAATCCCACGCATTTCAGCCAAGGATGGCATCAACATCGATCAGGTGTTGGAAGCGGTGGTCAAACGGGTGCCTTCACCAAAAGGCAATGACGAAGCTACGTTACGCGCATTGATTTTTGATTCGCATTACGATCCCTATAAAGGGGTTGTTGCTTATCTTCGCGTGGTCGAAGGTCAAATGCACACAACTGATATGTTGCGTTTGATGGCTTCAACTGTGGATGTCCGTCCGGTTGAAATCGGCTATTTTGCTCCAGGAATGAAACCGGTTGACGTGCTGAATGCGGGCGACGTTGGTTATGTGGCAACCGGTTTAAAGACGGTTTCAGAATGCCGGGTTGGCGATACCATCACTCTATCTGCGCGGCCTGCCGTTGAACCTTTGCCGGGGTACCGGCATCCCAAACCGATGGTCTTTGCCGGCATATACCCGGTGGATGGTGAAGATTACAGCAATCTGAAGGAAGCGCTGGAAAAGCTTCAACTCAATGATGCGTCGCTGACTTACCAACCCGAGAAATCACAGGCGTTGAATTTCGGTTTTCGCTGCGGGTTCCTGGGGCTTTTCCATATGGAAATTATCCAGGAGCGCCTCGAACGCGAATACGATCTCGATATCGTTGTGACCGCACCCTCTGTTGAATATCAGGTCTTTTTATTGGACGGCACGCAAATTGTGATAGATTCGCCAGTGCAGCTACCCGAAGAAGGAACGATCGCTGAAATCCGCGAACCCTGGATGGGGTTGGACATTTTTTCGCCGGTGGAATTCTTCGGCACAATCATGGATCTGGCAAACAAACGCCGGGCCGAGTTCAAGGCTCAGGACCACCCGGCGCCAAACCGCGTCCATCTTTCCTTTGAAATCCCGCTCTCCGAACTGATCGTCGATTTCTTTGACGACCTCAAATCGCGTACGCGCGGTTATGCGTCCATGGACTATCACTTTGCCGAGTACCGTCCGGGTAACCTGGTGAAGTTGGAAGTGCTGGTGGGGGGTGAAGTGGTGGATGCTCTGGCAGCCATCGTCCACAAAGAAGCTGCCTATCACAAGGGTCAGCGTCTGGTTACCAAACTGAAGGAAATCATTCCCCGGCAATTGTTCGATGTGGCGGTTCAAGCCTCAGCCGACGGCCGGGTTATCTCCCGTGCCAATGTTAAAGCGCTGCGGAAAGACGTGCTGGCAAAATGCTACGGCGGCGATATTTCCCGTAAGAAAAAACTGTTGGAAAAACAGAAAAAGGGCAAGCGCCGGATGAAGATGGTGGGAAACGTTGAAATCCCCCAGGAAGCGTTTATGGCTGTGCTGCGTTTGGAGGAAGAGTGAGCCAAAGCATGACAGCAGTAAAACGACGCGAGTGGCTGCGTTGGCTGCCAGGCGTTTTAATCAGCGCCGTTGCCCTGTTTGTGGTATTCCGACTGGCCCGTTGGGATGGACTTTCCACCGCCTTTTCTACAATTAAATGGCAGTACATCGGTCTTTCCGGCCTTTTTACACTGGGCTTTTTAATCGTTCGCACTGCAGCCTGGCGGGTGTTGCTTAATAACAAACCGGGTTATAAAGAAACCTTTTTCGTTATCAACGAAGGATACCTGCTCAATAATTTGTTTCCATTCCGCGCGGGTGAAATCGGCCGCGCTGTCATAATGGGGCAAATGACTGGTTGGGGGCCGTTTCATGTCCTTTCCACCATCATTATTGAGCGCGCCTTCGATATGTTGATCGCGGCCGGGATGCTCTTGGGAACACTGCCTTTTGTTTTGGGAGGTGTTTCCTGGGGGAAGCCGGTTGGGATTGCCACCCTGTTGGTGATGGGAGGCGGTTTGCTGGTGCTGTTTCTCATGGCACGCAACCGCGCCACGGTGGATCGACTGATCGAAAAATATGGCGCGCGTTGGCCGTTTTTTGAAAAATACATCGTCCCGCAAATGGAAAAATTGTTAGACGGCCTAGGCGCACTTGCAAATCCAAAACAATTCCTTTTGGCGTCTGGATTGATCCTGTTATGCTGGATCATTGCCATTTTTCAATATCATGTGGTTTTCATTCCCATCCTGCCGGGTGCACCGCTTTGGTATGGCGCCTTTACGGTGACCGTGCTGGCATTGGGCGTTGCGATTCCTTCAGCTCCGGCAGCTTTGGGCGTCTTCGAAGCTGCCATTGTTGGCGCGATGGCCTTGCTGGGCATCGATAATGCCACTGCCCTGGCGACTGGTATTAGTTTGCATTTTCTGCAATTTGTCATCACCGGGATTTTCGGTTTTATTGGCCTTATCATTCAAAGGCGCTCCCTGGGTGCTTTAATTTCTGAAACGCGCTTACAACAAAAAGCCTGATGAGCGTACTTTTTCCTTGGAGGCATGCATGTCCCGCAATATACTGATCACCGGCGGAGCTGGTTTCATCGGTTCAAATTATGCTGCCCGGTGCATTGCCCGCGGTGAAAAAGTCACCATCTTCGATAACCTTTCCCGCACAGGCGCATCTTTTAATGTGGAATGGTTGAAAACAACCTTTGGTCAAAATGCATTTCGTTTATTGGCAGGGGATGTGCGCGATGAAAAAGCCATCCAAGTGGCTGCTGCCGATGCAGAGGCGATTGTGCATTTGGCCGCGCAAGTAGCCGTGACGACTTCGGTCATGCAGCCGCGTGAGGATTTCGAAATCAATGCGCTTGGAACCTTTAACCTGCTGGAAGCAGCGCGTGCGTCTGGCCGAAACCCGGCCGTCCTTTATGCATCGACCAATAAGGTATATGGCGGCATGGAGGATGTTCGGGTTGAAGAAACCGACACCGATTACCGCTACGCTGATTTTCCGATGGGCATTCCCGAAACGCAGCCGCTCGATTTTCACTCTCCGTATGGCTGTTCAAAAGGCAGCGGCGATCAATATGTACGCGATTATCACCGCATCTATGGACTGCCGACGGTTGTGCTGCGCCAGAGCTGCATTTATGGAATGAGGCAATTTGGCGTTGAAGATCAGGGATGGGTGGCCTGGTTTGTCATCGCGGCGGTGACCGGCCGTCCGATTACCATATACGGCGATGGGAAACAGGTACGCGATGTTTTGTTTATTGATGATTTACTGGACGCTTACGATATTGCCCTGAACAATCTGGACGTAACGGCTGGCCAGGTTTACAACATTGGCGGCGGCCCGGCGAACACCATGTCGATCTGGGTCGAATTCAAGCCGATCCTAGAAAGGTTACTTGGAAGACCTGTGCATACCACCAGCGGTGATTGGCGGCCTGGCGACCAACGCATTTATGTTTCGGACATTCGAAAGGCTGCGCGGGATTTGAATTGGACGCCAAGAATTGGCGTGGCTGAGGGCGTTGAGCGCCTGTACCGTTGGGTGTTGGAAAACCGGAACCTCTTCTAAAGCGACATTGGCAGCATGAAGATACTGGTTGTACTTACCTATTACCGGCCGCATACGAGCGGTCTAACGATCTATACTGAGCGCTTGTGTAAAGCCTTGGTGAAACGCGGCCACCAGGTGACTGTGCTTACATCGCAATATGACAACGCGCTGCTACAGAATGAAATCGTAGATGGCGTGCGGATTGTGCGCGCTCCGGTACTTTTTCGCTTGAGTAAGGGTGTCATTATGCCCACCTTTGGCATGCTGACCAACAGTTTGGTTGCCGAGACCGAGGTCATCCAACTGCACCTGCCGCAATTTGATGCCGCTGGCGTGGCGCTGCGCGGGCGGATTCTACGTAAGCCTACCGTCATCACATACCACTGTGACCTGCGCATGCCCCCTGGATTGTTATCCTGGCTGGCAAATCAGGCTGTGCGCGTGATGAATAACCTGGCTGGCTTGTTTACGCACCGGATTGTTACGTACACGCGCGATTATGCTGAGAACTCAAATTACCTCAGCCGATATTTGCCAAAACTCAGGGTGATTCCTCCGCCAGTGGTGTTGCCACAGGTAGCACCTGAAGCGGTGCGCAATTTTGACATTCATAACAATCCTCAGAACCGCAAGCCTGTGATAGGCATGGCGGCGCGTTTTGCCACCGAAAAAGGCGTTGAAGTGCTGCTCGATGCGTTGCCGGAAATTTTGCTGCAATACCCGCAGGCTCAGGTCCAGTTTGCCGGACCGTACGGAAACATCATCGGCGAAGAGAATTATTTTTCGCGCCTTTCGCCGAGAATCGAGAAATACATAACATCTGGCAACTGGCGGTTTGTGGGTACACTCTCTCCGGAAAAAATGGCCGCCTATTACCCAAACCTGGATGTTTTGGTACTGCCAAGCTTAAATTCAACCGAGGCCTTTGGTCTGGTCCAAATTGAAGCAATGCTCAACGGCGTGCCGTGCGTGGCTTCAGATTTGCCAGGGGTGCGGCAGCCAGTGAAATTGCATGGCATGGGAAAAATCTCAGCGATTGGCGATGCGAAGAATCTGGCTGATATGGTAATCGATGTCCTGGACCATCGCGAGAAATACCAAGGTGATCGAACTGAAATCGCCAGGCGTTACGATCCCGACACGATCGCAGCCGAATATGAAAAATTATTCAACGAAATGCAGCGCGAGCTGAAACATTAATCCACGCTCTGGAGACCAATCTTGCCATCATCCTCCCAACCCAAAGATTTTCTCTGGCTGCAATTGCAAGATTTACCCTATTTTCGGGCAGTATTGCGCGCGGTTGAATCGCGGTTTTACCAGGATATCCCATTGCCTCAGCCTGTATTGGATTTGGGCTGCGGTGATGGGCATTTTGTGACGATTACCTTTGATAAGCCGATTGATTTTGGCATTGATCCATGGACCGGCCCTGTAAAACAGGCTGCCCAGCGGGGCGGATACCGAATTGTGGTGCAAGGTGCGGGCGGTGAAATTCCGGTACCGGATGGAACATTTGCCAGCGTGATGAGTAATTCGGTGCTGGAACATATCCCGGAACTTGATCCGGTTCTGGCGGAAGTGGCGCGCGTTATCCAACCAGGCGGGTTGTTTGTTTTTTGCGTTCCAAATCACAACTTTCTGGATAATTTATCGGTTTCAAGCTTTTTTGACAAAATCGGATTGCATTTCCTGGGAAACGCTTACCGGACCTTTTTTAATCGTATCAGCCGCCATTATCACTGCGACAGCCCGCAGGTGTGGCAAGACCGCCTGGCCCGAGCTGGTTTCCGCATTGAGCGCTGGTGGCACTATTTTTCACCAAAATCATTGCATATATTGGAATGGGGTCATTATTTGGGTCTGCCATCCCTGGTCTCGCACGTCCTCTTTCGCCGCTGGATCCTCTTACGGCAGCCCTGGAATCTCGTCCTGGCGAAGGCCATCTGCCAACCTGCTTATGACGAACCTGACAGCCAGCCTAAAGGGTCGTATACTTTCTTTATTGCGCGCCGGATGGGTGGTCAATGATTCCAGAAAAACCGGAACCCAGCGTCCTGGATTACTTGAAAGCTTTGCTGACCCCCTGGAGGGGGCCGGCGCCTGAAATACCGCCTCTCGCGGTCGATGACCTGTCGGAAGAACAACCATCTCTGGCCGATGAAGGCGAAAGATTGGCCGGGCCGGGGTTCTTGGAATGGTTGAGCCGGAATGTTGCTTTATTGGTTTTATTTTCTGCGCTAATCGCACAATTTTTCCTTGAACCACCCAGGCGAAACTGGCCGGTTGGGCTGGTTTTCTATGCGGTTTCATTGGGTTTCCTGTTATGGTCATTGTGGAAACGATCTTGGAGTCTGCCGACCATTCCCCAACCAGTCGAAAAAACCTATTCTTTCGATGTCTTTCGCACGCCGCTGTACTTTGGCCTGCCGCTGATCCTGCTTAGTTTCCTCCTGTTCAGCGGCAACCGTTATACTGATTTGAATTTGCTGGCATGGGGTGTGACAGGTCTGGCCTTTTTGGCAGCGCTTTGGTTACTCGATAAAGACGGTATACCGGTCTGGAAGCGACTTCGTTCCTGGTTCGCAAAACGAGAGTGGCAACTGCGCATCACGCCATGGCATATTCTTGTTGTACTTGCGGTGCTGCTGGCGGCTTTTTTCCGCTTTTACCATCTCACCCAGGTACCCGGCGAAATGTTCAGTGATCACGCAGAAAAATTACTGGATGTGGCTGATTTGATCAATGGACAGCACAAAATCTTTTTCGAGCGCAACACCGGGCGCGAAGATTTCCAGTTTTACCTGACCGCCGTGGTGGCCAATCTGTTTGGAACGGGACTAACCTTTCTGAGCCTCAAGTTGGGTACGGCTTTGGCTGGCTTATTCACGCTGCCCTATATTTACCGGTTGGGAAAAGAAATCGGTTCGCGCTGGGTGGGGTTGTTTGCATTCCTTCTCGCAGGAATTGCCTACTGGCCGAATGTGATTTCGCGCGTCGGTCTGCGATTTCCGCTTTATCCATTGTTTGCCGCGCCATTATTGTATTATCTGATCCGGGGCATCCGGCGCTCTGACCGCAACGATTTCATCAAAGCAGGCATTGCCTTGGGGCTGGCGTTGCACGGTTATTCCGCCAGCCGCCTGCTGCCCGTGGTTGTGCTAGCCGCGGTCGCGATTTACCTTTTTCACCGCCAATCCTCCGGAAAACGGACAGGGACTTTATGGGCGCTGGTGGTTTTGGTGTTAATTTCAGCGGTCGTTTTTTTGCCGTTGCTGCGTTACTGGACGGAAAATCCAGCCGCCTTTGGTTTCCGGGCATTCAGCCGCCTGGCAACGACCGAACGCGCATATCCGGCACCGGTAGGTCTTATTTTCCTAGCGAACCTGGGAAAATCGCTCATCATGCCCTTTTGGGATGACAATAACATTTGGGTGCATTCCGTTATCAACCGGCCTGCCCTGGATGTAATCACCGCCGCATTATTCTTTCTTGGATCGGTGCTGGTGATCGTGCGGTATTTCCGCAAGCACGATTGGGTGGACCTTTTCTTGCTGGTTTCAATTCCGCTATTGATGATGCCTTCCATTTTATCGCTGGCATTTCCGGAGGAAAACCCTTCCCTTAATCGCAGTGGTGCTGCTTACATTCCAATTTTTATCATTGCGGCGATCGGCCTTGAAAGTTTAGTCTCATCGTTGTTGGCGCAAACCTCATCCAGAGCCGGCCGTGTGGCAGTGGCGGGATTAACGCTGGCATTATTTGGTTTCTCAGCCGGCCGGAATTATGATCTGGTCTTCAACCAATACAGCGAACAGTTTCTCAACGGGGCATGGAATACTTCGCAAATTGGCGAGGTGATTCGCGGCTTTTCGGAATCCACAGGCGAAGCTGACCATGCTTATGTGATACCCTATCCATACTGGGTGGATACACGGCTGGTGGGAATCAACGCCGGATTTCCAATGAAGGATTATGCGCTACCGGCAGATCAAATAAGCACGACCGTTGCCATCGATGCACCAAAACTTTTCATCGTCAACCCATCCGATCAGGCTGCTCAAGAAACGCTGCGGCAGGTATACCCACAAGGACGCGAATTCCTCTATGCCGCCGGCCGGGATGGTAAGGACTTTCTAATCTATTCAATTCCATGAAACTGGGTGGCGTATTGATGCGCCGCCCTGGAGCAACCCTTGCATGTCTGAAGGTACTTTAGCCCTACAACCTGAACAAAACGCCCCCGTGCGGCCGAAAGAAAACCGCCGTTGGGAAATCCTGCTTTTAATTGTTTTGGTGGTGAGCGTTTATTTTCGGTTCGTGGGGATAAATTGGGGAGATGAACAGTATCTGCATCCCGACGAACGTTTTTTTGTCTGGGTGACAGCCGATATATCTCCAGTTGCAAAACTGAGCGACTTTTTCAATACCGCCACATCCTCTCTGAATCCGCATAACCGCGGCCATGCTTTTTATGTTTACGGAACACTGCCCATATTCGCGACGCGTTATCTGGCAGATGCGGTGGTTCAGAACCCTACCTGGGCTGATATTAATCTGATTGGCCGCGCCCTCTCCGCAGCCTGTGACATCTTGACGGTTTTCCTGGTCTATTTAATGGGCAGGCGGCTGTTTAATATAAAAATTGGGGTATTGGCGGCCGCATTTTCCTCGGCTGCAGTCATGCAAATTCAGCAAGCCCATTTTTACACTTCCGATTCCTTCGCGGTTGCTTTTTCCACTCTGGCGCTCTATTTTGCAATTTGCCTGTTCACTGAACCCATCAAACAACCGGAACCAATATTCCGTTGGAAGATCCCGCAATCGGAAACACTAAGTTTTTCACTCTGGTTTGGCCTTTCCATTGGCATGGCGATGGCATGCAAAGTCAATACTGCGCCGATGGCCTTGCTGCTTCCGGCCGCCATCGTTATCCGTTATTTCCGCATCCCGCGGGAAAAACGCAGCCAGTATGAGTTCATTGCGCTGCGCGACCTGGCAATCAGCGCAGTGGTGGCTTTCATCGCGTTTCGCATTTTTCAGCCGTATGCTTTTCAGGGCCCCGGGTTCTTTGGCATTCTGCCGAATCAAAAATGGATTGATAACCTGAGAAGTCTTGCGGCACAAACCAGCGGCGACGTGGACTTCCCGCCAGCCCTGCAATGGGCGCGGCGTTCGCTGACTTTTTCCCTGCAAAACATGGTGGTGTGGGGGCTGGGGATTCCTTTTGGCATTACGGCCTGGCTGGCTTTTCTCGGAATGGGTTGGCGCATTCTCAAAGGCGACTGGAAACGCTTGTTGTTGTTATGGGGTTGGACGGGCGTCTACTTCGTATGGCAGTCGCTGCAGGGCAACCCAACCATGCGCTACCAGCTGCCGATTTATCCCTCATTGGCCGTGATTGCGGCCTGGGGATTGTATGGTGTCTGGAATGGCGGAAAAATTGCCCTTCAGAATGGCAAACGGACGCTCGGAATTATCCGGAAAATTGGATCAGTTACGCTCATACTGGCCGTATTGGCAGCCACTTTTGCCTGGGCTTTTGCCTTCATCAGGATTTATACCCGCCCTGTAACGCGGGTGGCGGCCAGCGATTGGATTTATGCCAACGTTCCCGGACCGATAAATCTGGGCCTGGATACCGGCACAGCTTATGTAAACCAGCCAGTGGCTTACCGCTATGGCATCAATGTTACCAGCGGGACCCCGATTTCCTTGACATTCAAAGCCGAACACAGCGGATTGTTGAGTGAAATATCCCTCGAACGCGTAAGCGATCCTCGCTTTACGGCGGTTTCATCCAATGGGGATCAAAAGACGCTGACGATAAACATATCAAGATCTGGCGACACAAATGAGCAAACAACGGCGCAAATCCTGGGCGATTTTGCGAGCGAGGCCGCATACAAGGCTCAATTCAGCGAATCCATCCTTATGGAAGCTGGACAGACTTACACCATGCGTTTTGCGATCCCTGAATCGGATCAGGTAATCCGTCTTAACGGTCAGATCAGCCTTCGCATGCTTGGCGCAGGCAGTACGGTTGTCCAACCGGTTGTCGATCCCGTCTACCTGATTGAAGCGAATAGCTCCTTCAGCAATACATTTACGGCAGTCGAAAGCGGAAAATTGACCCAGGTGACACTGCCGCACGTGCTGGATTGGTCTGGTTCAACCGGTTTAAAAACACTACGTCTGGAAATTGCAGTCCCTGGAAACGAAGTCCATCCCTTAGCCAGTATGGATACTCAGGCCATGTTCGCAGCAAAAAGCGACCGCCGGGGTGGGACATTAATATTCCAATTAAATACGCCCATCGATCTGACTGCCGGGACAACTTATTCGCTGCGTCTGTCGCTGGTTAGCGGCAGCGGATCGATCGCGATTTACGGCAGCAAACATGCCCTCGAATCAACCTGGGACGATGCCTTACCGCTTCGAAAGGACGGCTATGACCCATTTAGCCTGGACACCGGGATTTATCGCAGTGATTTGAATTTCGAAATGTATTGGGATGACAGTCCGGACAAACTCGAGCGGTTCGAATCCAATCTGGATCAGGCAGATTACCTCTATATCACCTCCAACCGGCAATGGGGTACCACTACGCGCGTGCCTGAACGATATCCGCTGACGACACAATATTATCGCAGTCTGCTCGGCTGCCCTCAAAACCAGGATTTGTTGTACTGCTACCGGGTGGCGCAACCGGGCATGTATAAAGGCGGATTGGGTTTTGACCTGATAGAGGTGTTTCAATCTGAACCGAACATTGGCAAACTCCAGATCAATACGCAATTTGCTGAAGAAGCCTTTACTGTCTACGACCACCCAAAGGTGCTCATCTTCCGGAAAACCCCGGAATACAACCCGGAGGCTGTGCGCTCGGTGTTGGGCAGTGTGGATTTGACCAAGGTAATCCATCTGACCCCGTTACAAGCCAGCAAAACGCCGGGTTTATTGGAACTGCCGGTGGAAAGGTTGGCAGGGCAGCGCAGCGGCGGGACCTGGCTTGAATTGTTCAATCCGGACGCTCTTGTCAACAAATCACCATTTATTTCGATGGCGGTCTGGTACCTGGCGGTTCTGCTGTTGGGGTGGGTGGTTTATCCAACGGTGCGCCTGGCGCTGGGCGGTTTGCCCGATCGCGGTTACCCGGTAAGCAAGTTTATCGGGATGCTGCTTTTTGCATTGCTCAGTTGGCTGGCCGGGTCAGCCGGAATCGCGGTGACCCGAACTTTGCTGGGCGAGGTGTTACTTCTGCTGGTGGTTGTGAATATCGGTTTGGCAGCCTGGCAGCGCAAATCACTTTGGCAGGAAATCCGCAGTCGGGGAAAGTACTTCCTGGCGATCGAGTTCATTGCCCTGGCATTTTTTGCCTTCTTCCTCCTCATCCGTTTGGGAAATCCGGACTTATGGCACCCCTCAAAGGGCGGGGAAAAACCGATGGATTTCTCCTACTTCAATGCCATCTTGAAAAGCAGCACCTTCCCTCCCTATGATCCCTGGTACGCGGGCGGATATATTAATTACTATTATTATGGCTATGTCGTGGTTGGCATGCTGGTGAAATGGCTGGGAATTATTCCTTCAGTTGCCTATAACCTGGTGCTTCCCAGTCTTTTCAGCTTTGCCGGCCTTGGAGCTTTTTGCCTGGGCTGGAACTTATTATCGTGGCGCAAAACCGGCCAAGACTCGCGTCTCGTCGCCAATAAGGCAATATCAGGCGCACCATTCCTGGCTGGCATTTCAGCATCCATCGGAATGGTGGTACTGGGAAATCTTGGAACCATCCGTATGATATGGCAGGGCTGGCAAAAAATTGCCAATCCGGCTGCATTAAATCAAACGGCGAATTTATTCGAACGGATTGGTTGGGCAGCTCAAGGTTTTGGCAAGATGATTCTTGGCGCTCATTTCTCATATTATCCGGGTGATTGGTACTGGATTCCCAGCCGGGTATATCCAGGTTGGGTAATCACCGAGTTTCCATTCTTTACCTTCCTTTACGCGGATTTACATGCCCACCTCATGGCATTGCCAATCACGCTTTTGGCATTGGTTTGGACGCTATCCATCCTGATGGGCCGGTGGCAATGGCAGCATGACGAAGGCACGCCTGACTGGTTGAACTTCACGTTGAGTTTTGCCGTAGGCGGGATGGTCATTGGGGCATTGCGGCCTACCAATACCTGGGATTTGCCGGCATATCTTGGCCTGGCAATATTGGCGGTCGTTTATACGGCTTTCCGGTATGGCGAATTACCTGCTCAATTACTACCAGGTTTGCCCAAATGGTTGCGCAGAGGATCGCTCGCGATTGCCGCTGCCGCGCTGCTGACCGGACTGGTTTTCTTGTTATACGAGCCGTTTGGAAAGTGGTACGGCCAGGGGTACAACGCAATCGATTTATGGAAAGGCGACCGTTCGGCTTTTTGGTCGTATTTTACCCATTGGGGCCTCTTCCTGTTCATTATTGTCAGCTGGCTTGGGTGGGAAACCCGTGAATGGCTGGCCAGCACGCCGCTTTCTTCATTAAATAAACTGCGCCCTTATGTACCCTTCATTTATGCGGGGTTGTTCCTGGCTACAGCTGCAGTCGCCTATCTGGTGATCGGCGGCGTATCGATCGCCTGGTTTACGCTTCCATTGGCTTTATGGGCTGGGATTTTGGTTTTCAGACCGAAACAGCCGGACGTCAAACGGTTTGTTTTGGTGCTGGTTTGTGCTGCCTTGATGCTCACATTAGCAGTCGAGATAATCGTATTGCGGGGCGATGTGGGCCGTATGAACACGGTCTTTAAGTTCTATCTCCAAGCCTGGACGATGCTTTCCATCAGTGCGGCGGCAGCGCTGCTCTGGTTGTTCGCTGGCGCCGTGCAATGGCCGTCCCTGCGGCGGACCATCTGGCAAATTGGACTGATCTTGCTTGTTTTTGGTGCTGCCCTTTACCCTGTCTTGGCTGGGACGGATAAAATCCAGGATCGGATGGACGGTACTGCCCCCCATACTTTGGATGGAATGACCTACATGCAAACCTCCGTTTACAGCGAATCCGGTATTTCAATGAATTTAAACGAGGATTTCCGTGCCATTCAATGGATGCAACGCAACGTTAAAGGTTCGCCGGTAATTGTCGAGGCCAACAGCTTTGATTTATACCGCTGGTTTAGCCGGTTCACGATATACACTGGGCTGCCAGGAGTCGTTGGCTGGGACTGGCACCAACGCCAACAACGGACCATTCTTCCAGGCGAGTGGGTAACCAACCGGGTCAAAGAAATTCAACAATTCTACACGGTGGACGACCGCCTTCAAAGCGAAGAATTCATCCAAAAGTACGATGTGCGTTATATCATCGTTGGACAATTGGAACGGATAAAATATGCCGGGACCGGCCTTCTGCGCTTTGAGAAATGGAACGGCGATTTATGGCAGGAAGTTTACCATGATGGTCAAACAGTGATTTACGAGGTGATTCCATGACTCAATTGAAGATTTCAGAGATTTATCATATCCTGCCACGGGCGGATTGGAAAAAAGCCCAAAAACAGGGCGATTACCGCCCGGTCTCTTTGGCTGCCGAGGGTTTCATCCATCTCTCAACCCGTCAACAGGTTCCAGACACCCTGTCGCGTTTTTTCGCAGGGAAAACAGGGTTGGTACTGTTATGCGTAGACGTTGCACGCTTGAAACCTGAATTGCGATACGATGTGGCCAATGGGCAGGCATTCCCGCATTTATACGGACCGCTCAACCTGGACGCTGTCAGCAACGTGGTCGTGATTGAGCCTGGTACAAGCGACCCTCTTTCCAATATTGGGGAGTAAAATTAAGAGTACCCCTCCATTATGATCTCATTGTTGCTCTGGTATCTTGTAATCACATTGATCGGTTGGCTGGCTTTTCCATTGGCTTACCGGTTGCTTCCATTCCTTCCAGATCGCGGCTATTCTCTTTCACGTGCACTGGGTCTGCTGCTTTCAAGTTACCTGTTCTGGCTTTTGGCATCTCTCCAGATAATGCCAAACACCCTGGGCGGGATGCTGGTGGCAATATTTATTCTGATTGGATTAAGCACGCTGGCAGCGGGTAAGGGTTGGCGGGAAATCCGTTCATGGTTGATTGACCAGAAGAAGTCGCTGCTGGTCATGGAAGTGCTCTTCCTGGCGGCATTTATGGCATGGGGTTTTGTACGCGGATTTGACCCTGCCATCGAATACACCGAAAAACCAATGGAATTGGCGTTTATCAATTCCATTTTGCGCTCGGCTTCATTTCCGCCAGCCGATCCATGGCTTTCAGGGTATGCCATTTCGTACTATTATTTTGGCTATGTCATGATTGCATTACTGGCACGCCTCACCGGTGCTGGCGCCAACATTGCTTTCAATCTGGGACAGGCTTTGTGGTTTGCCCTGACCGCATTAGGGGCTTATGGCGTGCTTTTCAACTTGCTGGCAGCCCTGCGCAAAGATCGAAAAATCACTGCTGAATTGCGGGCGTTGGCTTTGCTGGCGCCGCTATTCATCCTGGTGATTTCCAATTTAGGCGGTTTGATGGAAGTACTTCACGCGCGTGGAGTCTTCTGGCAAACGGCAGCGGACGGCACACAAACCTCCAATTTTTGGCAAAACGTGCTTAAAGTGGAGGAATGGAACCAACCCCCGGTGCAGCCATACTCCTGGCAGATCCAACGCGGAGGTTGGGTGTGGTGGCGCAGTTCGCGCGTGTTGAATGATTTTAAATTGACCGGCGACCCTGTCGAAATTATCGACGAGTTTCCGTTTTTCTCCTATTTGCTTGGTGATATGCACCCGCATGTGTTGGCAATGCCGTTTGTCCTCCTGGCAATCGCTCTGGCGATAAACTTTTATTATTCGTCCGGTCAGCGTAGATTCCGGGAGATTCACCCGCGCGATTGGATCGGACGGCTGGATTTTTGGCTGACGGCGGTAGTTTTAGGCGGATTGGCATTCCTTAATACCTGGGACTTCCCCATTTATGTTGCCTTGTTTGGCATGGTTTTTACAGTGGTTCGGACAAGGCAAACACGCTGGGGCTGGGGTCGCATCTGGGACTTTGTGGGATTCTGCCTGCTGCTTGGTCTGGCAGGTATCCTGCTGTATTTGCCTTTCTATTTTGGTTTTTCATCGCAAGCAGGCGGTTTCTTGCCCAGCATGGCCTTTTTTACGCCCGGTGTCAATTTCTGGGTAATGTTCGCGCCCTTGTTGGTACCGCTGTTCCTCTGGCTGATCTTTGAAACGCGCCGGGAGAATCCGCGTCTGCGAGCGGGAATCAAATTGGCTGCAATTGTGATTGGCGGCGGCTGGCTGGTGTCGTCCTTGTTTGGGCTGCTCTTTGCAAATGCAGCTGGTTTGGGTGAAAGTATTGCGCCCTTGGGCGGTATTGCGGCGACGATTGGGGAAAAGTTGGTTGAATATGGCAACCTTTTTCTCAATAGCCAGGGGGCAACCACGGCCGGCAACCTATTTTGGATGTCTCTGAGCCTCAGAATGCAATCCCCGGGGACCTGGTTAACCTTATTTGCTCTCCTGGCCTTGATCTGGTCACTGCTGGCCAAACCCGGAATACCCGCCAACGAACAGGATGAATCGGTTTCGACAGATCACGCCACGCCGCTAACATTCGTCCTATTGCTGGCATTGCTGGGAACGATCTTAACGCTTGCGCCAGAATTTGTCTTTTTACGGGATACCTTTGGCAACAGGATGAATACAATCTTTAAATTCTATTTCCAGGCCTGGATGTTATGGAGCCTGGCTGGATCCTTTGGGCTGATAATCATCCTGACTCAAATTCGCTCCGCATGGCGGTGGGCTGCCGCTGCAGTGTCGTTGGCGGTGATCGCAGCGGGGTTAATCTACCCGGCCAACATGCTCCAGGCGAAAACCGGCATGGTGGACTCTGCGACCGGCCAACTTCGTTTTCAGGATTGGTCGCTGGATGGAACGCTGGCCTTTCAGACCTACTCTCCTGATGATTATGCAGCTGTACAATATCTAAAAACAGCACCTTATGGTGTTATTGCGGAAGCGGTGGGGGGAAGTTACAGTTCCTATGCGCGCATTGCGGCTCATAGCGGTTTACCAGATGTGCTTGGTTGGCCGTTCCATGAGTATCAGTGGCGGGGCAGCACCAAGGAAATCGGCAACCGCGAACCAGATCTGGCGCGGTTATATACGACCACAGACTGGACAGAGGCGTTGGATATTTTGAGGCAATACCATGTGCGTTATGTAATTCTCGGTGCCATGGAAAAGACCGCCTATCCAGTCAGCCAAATGAAATTTGATAACAATCTTCCGGTAGTTTTCACTTCCGGCGATCTGGTTATCTATGAAGTATCCGAACAATTTGCATCACCCCAGAAACAATGAGGTTGCAGTAGGAATGAAGCTGAAAAGCGAACAAATGGAACGGATATTATGGGCAGTGGCGATCAGCCTGGCGTTATTGCTGCGTCTGGTCAAGTTGGGCGGGGTGCCTTTGTCCACTTTGGAAGCCTTGAATGCATTGCCTGTCTTCAATTGGCTTCAAAATGGTCTTATTCCGGCCGGGTCGCAAGCAGCCTATACGCTGTTCAGTGGATTGATTTTCTTTTTGTTTGGCTCGACAAATTTTTCCGCCAGATTGATCCCGGCGTTGGCAGGAAGCCTTTTGGTAGTGGCTCCTTTGTTTTACCGTAAGCAGTTAGGGCAATGGCCAGCCTTGATCGCTGCTTTCGGCCTGGCAATCGATCCGGCGTTGGTTGCGATTTCACGCCAGGCTGACGGCAGCATATGGGCGATCACTTTTACGCTATTTGCCTTTGGATTGATACTGAACCGACAATTTATCTGGTCCGGAATTTGTTTCGGATTGGCGCTGCTGGGTGGGCCAAACCTCTGGATGGGTTGGCTTGGTTTGGGAGTGGCAATTTTCGCCAGCATACGCATGCATTTATTCGGCGCAGCCGATGGCGGACAGGATGGACAACCTTATCAATTTATCGTGCCGCGGGTTATCAGCGCTGCTGTGATTACATTGCTTGCAGCGGGAACGTTTTTCCTGTTTGCACCCTTCGGATTGAGCATGGCCGCAGGTAGCCTGCCGGAATTCTTGCGAGGTTGGACACAAACCGGAAGCTTTTCCGTCCAAACTGCTGCTATTGCCTTGTTAAGCTATGCCTTGTTGCCCTTCATTCTCGGCACAATCCAGGCAATTGCCAGCTGGCTTCATAAAGATTTGCTTGACCAGTTCTTGACAATCTGGTTGGTGATTTCTCTGCTGCTGTGGTTTGCCTGCCGCGGACGTATCATGGGTTATGCAGGTTGGGTAATGATTCCCCTTTGGGCACTTGCCGCCCGCCAGATTGCGGTCTGGCTGCGCAAACCTGAATTCGATGCGCGTTTCACAGCGGCCATGGCAACAGTCGTATTTGTCCTGATATTCTTTATCATCCTGAATGCGGTTGGCATCTTGCATCCGGCTGGCTGGTCAGCCGAGACTAATCTTCAGATTGTAAAAATTGTGGTTGCCCTGGTTTTGCTCGGGCTGGCAATTGTGCTGGTTGGTTGGGGTTGGAACTGGTCTGCTGCCAGACAAGGCGTTCAATGGGCATCCGGGGCTGCTCTCCTACTGATCCTGATTTCAATGAGCCTGCGCGCCGCCGGCCTGGGTGTTAAACCTGAGGCGGAATTATGGCGCAGCGGTGCTTATTTCGTAGACGCTGACTTGTTGGAAAAGACCTTACACGATTTATCGATTAATAAGTCAGGCCAGGTCAATAATTTGCAGGTTTCAGTGGTAGGTATTCAATCTCCAACCTTGAAATGGCTTCTGCGGGATTTTATCAGTGTACAGTATTCAGACAGCATTTCGATGCTTGAGACACCGGATATCATTCTGACCAACGACCAAACTCAACCCGGGCAGACATCGACTTACCGCGGGCAGGATTTTGTTTTGTCCGTGCAACCAGCCTGGAACCAGATGATTGGTTCGAATTGGTCAAACTGGCTTGTTTTCCGTGAAGCTCCGGAAGAAACCTCCAAAATTATTTTATGGGCCAGCACGGATCTCTTCCCGGGAGAACCTGCAGTGCTGAGCAATCCGTAAACGAGGAATGTCTTAATGCTGAATGAGGCAAATCCATACCACATTGCTCCTGAAAATCGCATCGGGCGGTGGGTCATTCGTGCTATTGGCTGTATCCTATATCGAGCTTTTGCTAAAATCAGAATTTTCGGTCTTGAAAATGTACCCGCCAGGGGCGGATACATTATCGCTTTCAATCACATCTCAATATTCGAACCGCCCTTTATCATGACCCATTGGCCCGTTGCCCCAGAAGCAATAGGTGCTGTGGAAGTATGGCAGGAACCTGAAAAGAAGTATCTTGCACGCATGTATGGAGGCATCCCCATTGACCGCGATCAGGTCAGCCGGGAGCCGCTGCTAAAGGCTGTTCAGGTTTTGCGCTCCGGTTATCCGTTAATGATGTCGCCTGAAGGTCGGTTGACCTGGCAGCCCGGTTTACGCCGGGCAAAATGGGGAGTTGCCTATCTGGCGGACAAGGCTCGGGTTCCTGTCATACCTGTTGGAATTACCGGTAGTACTGGTGATTTCCTGAAACAAGTCCTGGATTTGAAACGCCCGACATTAGAAACGCGTATAGGTAAATTGATTTCATTGCCACCATTGGAATCAATCTCATCAAACCGGCGTGATGCTTTGCAACACAATGGCGACCTGGTCATGAAACAAATCGCCGCATTATTGCCAGAGGAATATCGCGGCGTTTACAGCGAGCAAACTGAAATCTTGCAAGGAGTCTGATGGACGAGCATTTGCCCTCAATTATCGCCATAGATGGACCGGCAGCCTCGGGAAAATCAACCGTAGGCGTATTATTGGCAAAACGACTGGGTTATCTATATTTTGATACGGGGATCATGTACCGGGCCGTTACCTGGGCTGCTTTACGGCAGTTGAATGCTGTGGATGACGAACCATCGGTTACCAAACTGGCCGAGGAGGCACAAATCGATGTCCAGCCTCCCAGTAAACCGGATGGAAGGTTGGCGGATGTCCTACTTGACGGGACTGATATCACCTGGGAAATTCGAAGCCATGAAGTAGAAGCGTCTGTCTCGCAGGTCTCGGCATATCCCGGCGTGCGGATGGCTATGACGGCCCAACAGCGCCGGATTGGTAAGCGGGGCCGGATCGTTATGGTGGGCCGCGATATCGGCACCGTTGTCTTTCCCGAGGCGGAATTGAAGGTGTATCTGGATGCATGTGTGGAAATACGCGCCAAGCGCCGCTTTGAAGAATTGCGTCAGCGTGGTGAACATGCGGATTATGAAAAGATCCTGGCTGCGATGAAACGACGCGACAAAATTGACACAACCCGCGAGGTTGCTCCATTGCGTGCAGCAGAAGATGCATATCGCATTTGCTCGGATGACATCAACGCTGAACAGGTAGTCGATCAGGTTTTGGAATTGGCACGCATCAGACGCAGGTGATTTTCTACAAACCAGAGGGGAGGAGTGATCGATGTGCGACACATTCGTGGTTTTGAGCAATTCAACTGCTGACGGAAGCGTGATATTCGGAAAAAATTCCGACCGCGAGGTGAATGAAGCGCAGATTGTAATCACAATTCCGGCGGCTGAATATCCTGCTGGCAGCCGCCTGAAATGCACCTACATCGAGATTCCTCAAGTACCGCATACCCACGCAGTAATCCTTTCGAAACCGTTTTGGATGTGGGGAGCTGAAATGGGCTCCAACGAGCATGGTGTGACCATTGGCAACGAAGCACTATTTACAAAGGTGGGGCAGGAAGGTAAACCTAGCTTGATTGGTATGGATCTGCTCCGATTGGGATTGGAACGCAGTACTACCGCTCAGGAAGCATTGTCTGTAATCACCCATCTGCTTGAACAATACGGTCAGAGCGGCAATTGCGGGTTAACTCATAAGTTTTATTACCAAAACAGTTTCCTGATTGCGGACCTGAATGAGGCCTGGGTGCTGGAGACTGCCGGAAGGCATTGGGCTGCAGAACAAGTGAAGGATGTCCGTTCGATTTCCAATGCTATTACGATCGGCAACCGCTGGGATTTGGCATCAGCAAATTTAATCAACTACGCGGTTGAACGGGGTTGGTGCAACCGGCGAGAGGAATTCGATTTTGCAAAATGCTATTCCGAGCCGGTCTTTACTCGGTTCGGTAAGGCGGGAGACCGGCAAAAATGCACAACGGAAGTTCTTCGGTCAAAGATTCCTCATGTGACCCTCCATGATGGTATGAATATGCTTCGTTTTCATGGAAAGGCAGAAGAGCCTTATTCGCCTGATGGATCCATTTTTGACCAACAGGTTTGCATGCATGCCGGATTCGGACCGGTTCGCAACAGCCAGACAGTCGGTTCGCTTGTTGCTCACCTGACTGTTGGAGAGGAACCGACCTATTGGGTGACGGCTACCGCAGCGCCGTGCACATCCGTTTTCAAACCGGTTTGGATTTCCACCGGCGTGCCATCTACTGGACCGGAACCAACTGCAAAAATGAATCCGGAAGCGTTATGGTGGCAACACGAGAAATTGCACCGATCTGTCCTGCGGGATTATCCGCACCGAATCGGACTTTTTCGGCAGGACCGTGACCTCTTGGAAGGATTGTTCCTGAACGCGGTAAAAAACCCGAAAACCAATCGGCGGGTGCTTTCAGAACAATGTTTTGAGCAGGCATCCTATAAAGAATTCGAATGGCTGGAAAAAGTACAAACCAGCAAATTGCGATCCGGGTCTTTGGTCTACCGCCTGGCCTGGGCTTCTTATAATCGAAAGGCAAAAATTCAAGTGAAATAAGGCACATTTTGTGCAATCATTTCCTTAGGATGCTATAATCATCTTAAGGGGGCGCACTGGCTGTTCAATGCAGAATATTCTCACCCTGATATCCGATACCGCCTATATTGACCTGCCGCATGGTGTCCTCGGCTGGGTCGGTTGGGTATTGCTTTTAGCGATTCTGATCGTCGGGATGCGCCATTGGTGGGAACGCGGTTATGGGAAACTAAAACAGCGTTGGTGGTTGTTGGCAGCGCTTGGGTTGGCTGTCCCATTCACTGCACTTTTTATCGGAATCCGGCTGCCGGGTAATGAATCGCTGACGTTGCCCAATCTTCCTGTCGAATCTTCGACGCCGGCTATGATGTTTTTCATGGCAGTGCCGTGGGTTTTAGCGGCGGGGTTATTTGGCACGTTGCCGTCCGTGGTAATCGGTTTATTGAGTGGCTTATTCTTCGCCTTGTGGGAAACCCACAGTGCTTTTACGCCGCTGGAATTCGCCATTTTTGCGATGATCTTTAGCGCATCTGTCCGGCAACGCTACCGGACCAGTTTTTATCACTTTCTCCGCAATCCACTTGGCGCTGCAGCAATAATTGGAATTTTCTATATCCCGATATCGATCATTGTGGCATTCTTTTCTTCAACCGGCGACGCGGCCGTGCGGGTCGACTACGCACTGACCGGCTCGTGGATACTGCTGCTGGCGCGAACGGCTGAACTCGTTGTTGCTTGCATCCTGGCAGAAACTGTATATTTATTGACCCCAAAATTATGGGGGCGGTCAGGGCCGTTGGTCCCTTCGCCCGCAGAGACCAGCCTGCAAACCCGATTTTTCTTCTGGACTTTCCCGTTAATTCTGGTTTTGCTCTTAACTTTGATGTTCGGCGATTGGATTGTTGCAGGGAATGCAGCCCGCGAGATGATCCGCGAGCGCCTTTCAAGTACGGCCCAGGTGGTTTCGGACAGCTTGCCGTATTTCCTGGAGAGCGGTCAGGGTTTATTGCTTAACCAGGCCCGGCCTGAATTAATCGGCCTGGATGCAGATACTCAAAAAGCTGAACTATCGCGGATTCTGCGTTCATTGCCTTTCTTTACTCGAATAGGTTTGCTTGGTCAGGATGGCAATCTGATTGCCCTGGCGCCGGGCGGCCAATCAATTTCCCTGGGCGAACGCGAGAAAGTCGCCGCCGGTCTGGCCTTTAAAGGCGTTCCGGTGCAAACCTACACGCTCAATCCCGTGACAGGGGATACATCAGCGCAGTTTGTTTTCGTCGCTGCCATCGCGGATGCGGAAGGCCGGACACTGGGAGTTCTGATGGGTTGGACGGATTTGCGCTCCAATCCTTTCACCCTGCCGGCAATCCAGGCCCTTAAGAAACTCCAGGAAATGGGCGGTGAAGGCAGTATTCTCGACGAGAATAATAAAGTTTTGTATTACACGCTTGAAAATTCATCGCTGGTGATGAGCGATTATCTTGGAGTCGTTCCTGAGTCCGCCGATTTCTTCGAGGAGACTTCACAACTGGGCACGCGGCGGATGGTTTATTCGCAGCCCATCACCGGGCGGCCTTGGACCGTTGTTGTAAGCCTGCCAAGTGAAAGGGTACAAAGACTTGCTCTAAGCATAGCCATTCCGCTATTGCTGATTCTTTTGGGAATCACAGTAGTGGTATATCTGCTGCTGCGTTTCAGCCTGCGGGGTGTTACCACAACCCTACGGACGCTTTCGCAGCAGGCGACCATGATTTCTCAAGGCCAGCTCAATTCTCCGTTAATGGTATCAGGCGTGGATGAAGTGGGGCAATTGAGCAATGCATTCGAGCGTATGCGTTTGAGTCTTAAGGCGCGTTTGCTGGAACTCAACCGATTGCTGGAAGTAAGCCAGGGTGTTGCTGCCAACCTCAACATTGAAAAAGCGGTTCAGCCAATTCTAAAGGCTGCCCTCGGGGATGGCGTGTCGGCCGTCCGCATGGTGCTGGTCCGGCCTGTCTCACTAGACCAGGAAACCGGGCAACCGGTGTCGTTCAGCGCTGGTCCGGCTGCCGAGATTTATTCCGGTCTCGACTCTCTGGTTATCGAACAGGTACAACGCACGGAAATGTTAGTAGTGCCCAATATGGCTAGGATGCGTCGTCTGAATATCACGCCTGGGCAGCGCGCCCCGGCGGCCTTGCTGGGAATGCCGATTTATCATGAATCCCAGTTCTTCGGTGCTTTATGGATTGGCTATGACACGCCGCGCCAATTTACCGAGGAAAATATCCGATTCCTGTCGACGCTGACGGCGCAGTCTGCCCTGGCAGCAGCCAACTCGAGCCTATATGCCACGGCTGAAATCGGCCGGCAACGGTTGGAAGCAGTACTGTATTCCACCCCGGAACCGGTGCTGGTATTTGATGAGCAAGGCCGGCTCTTGCTGGTGAACCCGGCTGCCATGCAAACCCCAGGCCTGATTAATTCAGCAACCTCAGGGAAAACAATGGATGAAGTCCTGGCAGTTCCTGATTTGTTGAATCTGGCAAAAGTACCTCTCAATGAGCGAATTCAATCGCGCGAGGTTACCCTGCCAGGCAATAAGGTTTACCATGCCAGCGTTTCGCCAGTGGCAGCAGAATCCCGCCGGGTTGGAAAGATCGTCATCCTGCAGGATATTACCCAATTTAAGGAATTGGATGCGATCAAGACGGAGTTTGTTTCAACGGTCAGTCACGATCTGCGCTCTCCGCTGACCTTAATGAAGGGTTATTCAGCCATGCTGCAAATGGTTGGCGAACTCAACGACCAGCAGCAAAGTTATACCAAGAAGATCATGTTGGGCGTCGAAAACATGACCCGTCTGGTGAACAACCTGCTTGACCTTGGCCGGATCGAGACCGGGATAGGCTTGCGTTCGGAAAAAGTAAACCTGAATGAAATTGTCGATCAGGTGATGACTTCGCTGCAGCCGCAAGCGGTGCAGAACAATATTACGCTGGCTTTGGATACGCAGGAAATGCGCCCAATGACTGTGAATGCAGATCCTGCCCTGATTCAACAGGCATTTTACAATCTGGTTGATAATGCAGTCAAATATGCCCAGACGAATGGGCAGGTCAAGGTGCGCCTGGTACGCCATTCACAAAGCGTGGTCTTTGAAGTACAGGATAACGGCATTGGTATCGCCCCGTTGGATTTGCCACGGTTATTTGAGAAGTTTTACCGCAGCGGCCGCAGGGAAGCTTATCAACAGCGTGGGACAGGGTTAGGCCTGGCGATTGTCAAATCCATTGCTGAACGCCACAAGGGACGCGTCTGGGTTGAAAGCCAACTGGGGCGGGGGAGTATTTTCTATTTCGAAATCCCCGCCGAACCGCTTCCAGGTGGTTTCTAAAAAAGGTTAAAAATCTCTCATACAAATCAAGAGAAAATTGAAAAGTTAATGATTGACGGAAGAGAATTTGTGTTATAATGTCCGTTTGCATGTGTGCTATATCTGCCATTGACTAGATTACCAGCGCCAGCGAGAAAAACCTGTGCGCTGAAATTGGTTAAGGAATCATAATTCATCTCTTCACGGTTCTCAGTTCAGGAGGCGATTTTAGTGGAAACCAAAAGCCTTGTTGCACTACGTATTAGCCTGGCCTCTCCGGAAACAATTCGTAGTTGGTCTTATGGCGAGGTCCTGAAACCGGAAACCATCAACTATCGGCGCCTTCGCCCTGAAAAAGATGGCCTCTTCTGCGAGGCAATTTTTGGCCCCACCCGTGATTACCAATGCTATTGCGGGAAGTACAAAAATCCGCGTTACAAGGGAATTATTTGCGATAAGTGCGGTGTTGAAGTCACCCGCTCGTCCGTACGCCGCGAGCGCATGGGTCACATCGAGCTGGCGACACCGGTTGCGCATATCTGGTATACGCGCCGTGTGCCTTCCTATCTGGGCATGCTGTTGGACATCTCCCGCCGCAACCTGGACCGCGTGTTGTATTTTGCCCAATATATCGTCACCTATGTGGATGATGATGCCCGTAACAAAGCACTGAAGCGCCTCGAAGATGAGATCAATGTTTCTGAACGCGAACAGGCAGCTCATATCAATACGCGCATCCTGGAAGTCAAACAATCACGCGACCGCAAGATTCAGGAACTTCAAACCCGCAAGGGTGAAATGGAATCGCGCCGCGATGAGCAAATTGCTTCCCGCCTGGAACCTGTCATTCAGGAAGGCCAGCGGCTGGAACAGACACTCCAGGAGAAAATCGGTACCGTCTTGGTGACCCGGGTAATTTTTACGGCAGCCAATTCGGTTATTGCTGACGTCGGCGAAACCATTACTGCGCAGCATATTTCCCGTATTCAGCGCGCTGTTAAGGAACGCCTGGATGAACTTGAGAGCGAGTTCCGCGACGAAATTCAACGCGAGCTTGAACAAATCAAGATGCAGATGCAGGAAATCCGTGCCCAGGCTGATGAAGAAATGGAAGCTCTACGCAACGAATTGGAAGATCAATCCTCTGCATCTCAGGGACAAAATTCCCGCATGCGCGATGAACTTCAGGAATTGCGTGCTTTTACCTTCCTGAGCGAAAGCCGCTACCGCGAATTAAAATCGCGCTGGGGCCAGGTATTTCGCGCCGATATGGGTGCTGAGGCGTTCTACGATATCCTGCGCCGACTCGATCTGGACACACTTTCAGAGGATTTGTGGCGTGAAGTTCGCACATCCAAAAGCAAACAGAAGCGCAAGAAGGCCACGACCCGCCTGAAGGTTGTTGAAGCTTTCCGCCGGTCACAAAACCGCCCGGAATGGATGATATTAACAGTCCTGCCAGTGATCCCACCCGACCTGCGCCCAATGGTGCAGTTGGATGGCGGTCGCTTTGCCACGTCAGACCTCAATGATCTTTACCGCCGCGTCATCAACCGCAACAACCGCCTCAAGCGTCTATTGGAACTTGGCGCACCGGATGTAATCGTGCGCAACGAAAAACGCATGCTTCAGGAAGCGGTCGACTCCCTGGTGGATAATTCCCAACGCGGCAAGGCACTTTCCCGCCGCGGACGGCGCGAATTGAAATCGCTAAGCGATATGCTGAAAGGCAAAAAAGGCCGCTTCCGCCGCAACCTGTTGGGAAAGCGCGTGGATTATTCCGGCCGCTCTGTCATCGTGGTCGGTCCGACTCTCAAGTTGTATCAATGCGGGCTGCCCAAAACCATGGCATTGGAACTTTTCCGGCCTTTTGTCATTTCGCGGTTGGTTTCGCACAATTACGCTGCAAACGTGAAAGGCGCCCGCCGCTTCATTGAGCGCAACCGCCCGGAAGTCTGGGAAGTGCTCGAAGAGGTGATTAAGGAACGACCAGTATTGCTGAACCGCGCGCCGACCCTGCACCGCCTGGGCATTCAAGCCTTTGAGCCGGTGTTGATTGAAGGCAGCGCCATTCAATTGCATCCTTTGGTTACCACGGCTTTCAACGCGGACTTCGATGGCGATCAGATGGCCGTGCATGTGCCTCTATCGGAAAAGGCTGTCTGGGAAGCGCGCAACCTGATGCTTTCATCGCGCAACCTGCTTAAACCTGCAGACGGCGAGCCGATTATCAGCCCATCGAAGGATATGGTCCTAGGCGTCTATTATTTGACCATGACGGACCACAAACCGCATGAAGGCGATGGACGTATATTTGTTGATAATGATGAAGTTGAAATGGCCTACCAATTGGGGCAGGTCCACGTCCACACCAGCATCAAGATTAATGTCGATACCTATTACAATGACAACGGCGACCGGATCCCCGAAAAACGTCGCACCATGGTGGATACGACCGTTGGCCGGGTAATCTTTAATCACATCCTGCCTGAAGCAGTTCAGTATGTCAATGAAGCACTCGACAAAGGCGGCGTGAAGGATCTTATTGCCGCTGTCTATGAATACTGCGGCGAAGATATCACTACCGAAGTAGCCGATCGCATCAAGGATATCGGGTTTGAGTATGCCATGCGTTCAGGCTCCACCCTGGCCGTTTCCGACATCACCATGCCGGCTGCCAAGGCGACTATCCTGGAAAATGCGCAAAAAGATATCGAAGGCGTGTCCCGAAACTTCCGCCGCGGTCTGCTGACTGAACAGGAACGGAACGAACGCGAGATTGAAATCTGGCAGGTGACTACCAAGAATGTTGCTGACGCAGTTCGCAAGAACATGGATCCTGACGGCAACCTTTCCGTTATGGCCTATTCCGGCGCCACGAAAGGCGGATTCGGTCCCATCTCGCAGTTAGCGGGTATGCGCGGTCTGATGGCAGACCCGGCTGGACGTATTATCCGGCTGCCGATTCTGTCAAACTTCCGTGAAGGCCTGACCGCATTGGAATACTTCATTTCCACGCATGGTGCACGAAAAGGCCTCGCCGATACCGCGCTTCGCACAGCTGATGCAGGTTACCTTACCCGCCGGCTGGTAGACATCGCCCAGGACATCATTATTAATGAGATCGACTGCGGTACAGAGGACGGCATTTGGATCCGCAAGAGTGACGATGTTGCCGGTCAGCCGATGAGCGTGCGGTTGTACGGCCGCTACACGGCACAGCGAATCGTCGACCCGAGTACGGGAGAAGTATTGGCCGAGCGCGATGAAATTCTCGATCGCGCACGGATTCGCAAGGTGGTCGGCGCCGGAATTGATACAGTCAAAGTCCGAAGCCCATTAACCTGCGAATTGACCCACGGCATCTGTGCCAAATGTTATGGCATGGACCTGGGCCGCGGAAAACTGGTGGAGATGGGTTCGGCAGTGGGTACGGTGGCAGCACAATCCATCGGTGAACCAGGTACTCAGTTGACGTTGCGCACCTTCCACACCGGCGGCGTAGCCGCTGGCGGCGATATCACGACCGGTTTACCCCGCGTTGAAGAACTTTTCGAAGCCCGGCGCACGCCAAAGGGCGAAGCCGTCATCACCCGTATCGCGGGTACAGCCCACATCATCCAATCGGACCGTTACAGCGATCAGCGTACGGTGCGCGTTGACCACAGTGAAATGGTGAGTGATGAGTATGACATTCCCGAAAGCTGGGTGATCAGCGTAAGCGATGAAAGCTCGGTTTCACTGGGCGATATCATTGCGACCGCTGGTGAGGCCAGCATTGCTGCCCAGCACACCGGACGCGTTCGAATTGAGGATCGCAAGGTCATTGTGTCCTACGAGAACCGTGAAACAGAAGAGTATGAGATTCCTTCGACCTCCCGCCTGATGATCAAGGACGGCGACATTGTTGAGGCTGGCGAGGCGCTCACCGAAGGTTCACTCAACCCGCACACGGTTTTGCGCATCAAGGGACGCGATGCCTGCAATATGTACCTGCTGACAGAAATTCAAAAGGTATACCGGGCGCAGGGCCAAAATATCAATGACAAGCACTTTGAGGTCATCGTCCGCAAGATGTTGAGCAAAGTGCAGATTGTCCGTCCTGGCGATTCGCCGTTCCTGCCAATGGATGTTGTTGACCGGCTGGAGATCAAGGCGATCAATGAGAAGCTGGTGTCCGAAGGACAGCAACCAGCACGCTTTGTTGAAATCCTTCTGGGTGTCACCAAGGCTTCCTTAAGCACCGATTCCTTCCTGTCGGCTTCTTCCTTCCAACACACCATCAAGGTCCTGGCTGGCGCTGCCATTGCCGGTACTGAAGATCCGTTGTTTGGCTTGAAGGAAAACGTCATCATCGGCAAACTCATTCCGGCTGGCACGGGTTTTGTTCACGGCCGTTTTGACCGGATTGAGGAAGGCGACCCGCGCGTTTCAGTCTCCAACCTGCCTAGTTCCGTTGAATAAGTCTTAATCAACTGAATAAGAGCCTGCGAGTAAATTCCGCAGGCTCTTTTGATTTCAAGTAAAATGATTAATTGTTTGAGTAATGCGTTCGATACTCACATCGGAGATCGTAAATGGAAATTGGCCAGATTCGCAAAGTAGATATCGACCACGAAATGCAGCAGTCCTATCTGGATTACGCCATGAGCGTAATTATCGCCCGAGCGCTGCCGGATGCACGTGACGGTCTGAAACCGGTCCAACGCCGTATTTTATATGCCATGTATGATATGGGGATACGTTCTGATTCGGCATATAAAAAGTCCGCCAGAATTGTGGGTGAAGTGCTGGGAAAATACCACCCGCACGGCGATATGGCAGTGTATGAAGCCATGGCACGCCTGGGGCAGGATTTCTCCATGCGTAATATGCTCATTGACGGCCAGGGCAATTTTGGCAGCGTCGACGGCGATCCGCCAGCGGCGATGAGGTATACCGAAGCCCGTCTGACGCCTTTTGCAATTGAACTGCTCAATCAAATTGATCGAGCTACCGTCAATTTTGGACGCAATTTCGATGGCACGCTCGATGAACCGGAAGTGCTCCCGGCCGCAGTGCCCAATTTACTGGTCAACGGCGCTACTGGCATTGCTGTTGGTATGGCCACCAGCATCCCTCCCCACAACCTTTCGGAAGTTGTCGATGCATTGATCTTCATGTTGCAAGGTTGGGACAAACTGGACGATGTCTCGATCAATGATCTGATGCATTTTGTAAAGGGACCCGATTTTCCGACCGGCGGTATTATTTTACAGGAGCACGAGTCGAACGAATTGCTCAGCGCTTATGCTACTGGAAAAGGCCGGGTTACCGTGCGCGGTCGCGTTCATCTTGAGGATATGGGACGCGGTAAGAGCCGCATAATTATCAACGAGCTGCCTTATCAGGTGAACAAGTCGGCGCTGGTTGAACGCATTGCTGAATTAGTGCGCGAGGGCACTCTGGAAGGCATTAGCGACCTGCGCGATGAATCAGACCGCCACGGGATGCGCATTGTCATTGAGTTGTCAAAGGCGGCTGTCGAAAACAATCTATTGCGCGAATTATATAAACGCACTCCGCTCCAATCCACCATCAGTATTAACCTGTTGGCTTTAGTCGATAATGAACCGCACTTATTGTCACTGAAACAGGCATTGCGGGTCTACCTGGAGCACAGACTGGAGGTTGTCCGCCGGCGAACAGAATTTGATCTTGCAAGAGCCAAGGCACGGGCGCACATTCTGGAGGGGCTACGCATTGCCATCAAGCACCTGGATGAAGTAATTGCCATCATCCGCGCCGCTCCGGATGTTGAAACAGCGCACGCGCGGTTGATGAAACGCTTTTCATTAAGCGATATTCAAGCCCATGCGATTTTGGAAATGCCGCTGCGCCGCCTGGCCGCGCTGGAGCGGAAAAAGATCGAGGACGAGTATAAAGACTTGATGGCGCAGATTCAAGAATTGGAATCGCTGCTAAAACTACCCAAGAAAATGCGGCTCGTGATCGAGCAGGAATTGCTTGCGATGAAATCCTCCTATGGAGACCGCAGGCGGACGCAGATCGTTTCCTTAAAAGAAGGCGAGGCAGCCGTTGACCGCTTGACGGCAACCGATGTGACCCCGGCGCAGGTTGTTTGGGTGGGGATTACAACCGAAGGTCTCGTTGGTCGATCCAACGGTGATGACTTGCCGAGGGTGAGCGGGCGTGAAGCACCGCGATTTCTTCTGAGGGCTGATACCCACCAAACTCTCTATCTGGTAGACCAGGACGGAAAAACAGCCGCAATCGCACTGCACACGCTGCCAGAAGTGGAGAGATTTAGCGACGGCGTGCCATTCTATAAGGTCGCACCTCTGGATGAAAGCACCATGCTGGTTGGGGCATTTTCGATGCCGATGCAGCGTGATAAAGACAATGAGCGCTTTATCGCCGCGGTGAGCCAAAACGGCATGATTAAGAAAACATCGGTCAATGAATTGCCCGGCCCTTCCTCCCAAGCTTTCACGCTCATCAAAGTGGATAACGAAGATTTGCTGGGTTGGGTATTCTTGACTAAAGGCGATGACGATATCCTGTTCTTAACCTCCCGCGGAATGGCAATTCGATTCACTGAAAAGGATGTCAGGCCGATGGGGCTGGTGGCTGGCGGCGTGAGCGGCATCAAATTATCGCCAAATGACGTGGTCTGTACGGCTCAACCCGTAAAATCCGGAGCTGAGATCTTGCTGCTGGCATCGAATGGTTTGGGTTGGCGCATTGCAGTGGATGATTTCCCGCTCCAGGGGCGATACGGACAGGGGGTGATTGCCTGCAAATTGCCGCCACGCACGGATTTGGTTGGCGGTTTGACGGGAAAGAAGAACACTACTGGTTGGATTCACATGCAAGTGTTGGCCGCGAAACAGGTGCGGGTTGACGAGATAACCGCTGGCAAACGCGGAGGGGTGGGCAGGGAATTGGTCCCCGTAAAAACTGGAGATGCCGCTCTTGGACTCACAACGGTTTTCGATAGTCTGGAATTTTGGGAAGGAAAACAAGCCGGGATAAAACCAAAAGCGGATACCAAACAGCAGCCTATCGAACAGCCAGCCCTCCTGAGTTTGGCAACGAATGGCATTGAAAAAGAACCAAAAAACGATAAGGCAAAACCGGCAACCAAACCAGCTGCGGCGAAAACCACAGCCAGACTCACAAGGAAAGCAGTCGATCAACCGGCCTTGCTAACCGAGAAGAAGACTGCTGCCAAAAATACCGAGGCAGCAAAGGAAAAAAAGCCTGTCAAGAAAAACAGCCAGACCGCTGGTAATTCCAAGGCCAAATTGACCCAACAACCTGCCGTGAAGAAACCTGCCAAACCGAAACCGACCTCAGTTGCCATCGACAAACCTGCCAAATCCAAGCCAACCACGCCAGCAAAGAAGAAATCAACCGGTAGTAGCGGAAATAGTAAAACAGTCACGACAAAAAAACCACCGGCTCCAAAAAAGCCGAACAAGAAATGACAAAAGTTATTTATCAAAAAAGGCGTTTCTATTTGAAACGCCTTTTTTTGGAGTTGTGCCTTATTTTGTCACTGTGAAGCTGGTGTAATGGTAAATAATTTTTCCATCCAGTAAACCCAGCGTATCGACACCGTCTAGAACTTTGCCATTTTCGCTGGTGGCGGTCCAACTCAGGTGGCGATTGTTTCCAGTGCCGGTCAGGCCTGTGCGTTGAAAGCGTCCGTTCGGGAGAATGGTCCTGAGAAAGGCGCCGTACCAGGCTCTGATGGAGAGGATGCCATGAACGGTGCGGGCACTGGTTATGTGAGCAGCGTTGGCTGTATAATGGCTGGCGATCTGTTCGATGTCATGGCTGTTCCAGGCATCCACCAATTGATCGGCGATATCTGCTACAGGTTCAGGAGGAAGGACGCCCCAGGGATAATCATAGGCAGCTTTCCACAAATCCGGAAAACGGCCACGCGATTCATCCCAACTGTAAAAATTGGCCGCTGGAATTTTAAGCGCTTGAACCTTATCGAGGAATTCTACAATATCCTCGGCTGTCGGATGCCAGGTACCAGCACCGTAGGCTGCCCCGGTCGGGATCAACGGCCGGTAGGGGGTCATACCCTGGAACTCTTTGACGACGCGTACCAACTGGGAAGCGGGGTTATGGGCTTTTTCCCAGTACACCTGCGGCATATTGAGGTCGCACTGGTTGAGAAATTCCTTCCAGGGAAACTGCGGATGATAGGATGGGTAACGGAACGAACTAAGAGCGATTGGGACAGACGACAATTCCGAACGGATTTTTGCCATGAATGTTCGTGCGGCAGTTGCCCGTCCAGCAATTTTAAACTCGGACTCAGCGTCAATCACATAGCCGTCCAAACCGAGATCTTTCACGCGTTGAATGGCGATGCGGGCTTCGCCTTGCGGATCCATTCCATAAATATAATGCCAGCCCCACACTTGAATTCCGTGTTTTTTCAACTCAGAAACGACAGGCGGCACGTAATCATAGAGAGTCGATTTATCCACATTGTACTTAAAAATGCCGTCGGCAATTTTGATGAGAACATGTGTAAGATTTGCAGAACGCGCCAATCTGGCAATCGCAGTTGGATTGGCGTTTTCGCACTTGGGCAGCTTCCAAATAAAATACCCTTTTCCTTGAAGAGACATGCAAATTTCTCCTATCTGAGTGCGTTGGTATTACTGATCGAGAGGCAAACCATTTGGGCTAAGAAACCCCTCCAGGCCAAGTTGCGGTGCAATACTGCGCATAGCCAGGATAATATTATCGACGTGCTGCCATAGTTCAACGCCAAAATCGGCGGCAGCAGACTCGATCTCTTCCCTGTTGACACCAGCAGCGAAGGCACGGTCTTTCCATTTCTTTTTCACGGAACCGGCAGTCAGATCGTAAAGCGAGCGCGACGGACGAACCAATGCCACGGCGGTAATCAGGCCGGTTAATTCATCACATGCGTAAAGACCCTTGGCAAGCAAGGTGTCGCGGGGCACGCCGCTGTTGCTGGCATGGGACAAAATTGACAGGATTATTTCTTCAGAAACACCATTTTCCCGCAGGATCGGTGCCCCGGCAATGGCATGATTGTCGAGAGTGGGGTTGATTTCCCAATCAAAATCGTGCAGCAATCCTGTATTACCCCATACCTCAGGATCTTGCCCAAGATGTAGAGCGTAAAACCGCATGGCGGCCTCCACAGCCAGCATGTGGTTGATCAAATTATTGTTCTGGATGTAATGTTTAACGATGGCCAGAGCTTTTTCGCGGTTCATGGTTTCAACTGCCATTGGCAAGCCTTTATCCTAATTCTTGTTGCAAAAAGCATACCCGATTTAAGCCATCTTTGTGTTATTCGTCTGGATGATCGGGGAATATTTTTTCTTTATTGCCCTGAACGGGCAGCGGCCTGGTAATGAAGGTATCAACAAACGCCATTAATGTGGCCGGAAATTCGCGCAAATTCCAGAAGTTCTGGGCATATTGATGGTAGGTACGCCGGTCTGCCGAGACACCGACGCCGTCCAGGCCTAAACCATTACAGATGACAAGCGCACGCGGCAAATGAAATCGTTGTGTGACCAGCACCGCTTGTTGGATGCCGAAAATCGCTTTGGCACGATAGCAGGTATCGTAAGTACGCCGCCCGGCATAGTCCAGGATGATATCGCCGTCTGGCACGCCCAATTCGAGCGCATAAGCACGCATGGCCCCTGGTTCATTATAATTTTCGAAACGATTGTCACCGCTCATCAAGAGTTTCTTGACCTTACCCGAGAAATACAGGTCAGCGCCCGTCGCAACCCGATCGCGCAGAACTTCCGTTGGCGAGCCATCTCGTTGCAAACCTGCCCCGAAAATAATGGCAACCGGCCGTTCTGACATGGTCGACGGATTGACAATTCGCTTCAAGGCGTAAAGTTCTGAAACCAGGCGCGGTAAACCAAAGGCGATCATTCCAGCAGCCAGAAGAAGAAAAAGCATGCGTAAAACCATTTGGAATGTTTTTCGAATCACTAGGGATTTCTACCTGGTCAATTCATAGAAATTGTTTTATTTACCCAATGCGGTATAGATGTCAAATCCGAGGGCATCCACAGCGTCACGCAAAGGATCATAAACCGAATCATCCACTTCCCGTAAATCCCTGATTTCATAATCGCCTGTGGCCGCGGAAAGTAAGGATTTTCCCTCTTCTGTCCGGACCATGTCGAGGAATGCCTGGGTCAATGGAGCCCGCATTTCCATGGGCAGCGAAGCCGCATAAGACATGTTTAAATTGGGGATGACAGGATCGCTCTGCCACAGGATCGGTACCCGCTCGCGCACATCCGTCAGATCATTGATCACCGTTGATGAAGTGCGCGGATCTCCAGAGATTGCAAATGTGGCACCGAAGTCACAAACGCCTTTGATATACAGCGCGCGGATTATGGCTGTTTGAGATACAAGCCTGGCCCCTTCGGAAACGGAAATCCCGTTTTCAGCCAGGATGCCGGCCGGTAAAATATAGCCTGAAATTGAATTGGTTTCTGCCCAACAGGCTCTTTTCCCGTTCAACTGGCTCAATGCAGTAGCAGCATCCGAGGTATTCGCGTTATTCTTCGCATCGAAAAAAGGCACAAATCCACTTTCAACGTTCGCGAGAAATTGCATGCCGTAATAATAAACACCGAAGTGGTTGGTCAGCAACGCAACATCTGCCAGGTTGTTCTGATGGGCTGTTATATAGGTCATCGGTTGTAAAAATGCCAGTTGAACTTTGCCCGCCTGTAATTCATTTAGCAGCAGATCGTAATCATCTACGGCAAGGACCTTTACCGTAAATCCAACCACCGTGCTGATTTGTTCGGCCAGCGCTGCTGCTTGTGCAATCTGATCCGGCGCGCTCTCGCTGGGGACCAATCCAAGGATGACCGGATTGCCTTCACGACCCAGCGGCTCAGGAGTGGGGGTGGATGTAGGTTCGAGGGTGGCGGTTGCCTGGTTTTGTTCCGTGGGTTTTGCCTGGCAGGCAGCCAGACTTAGAATAAAAATGATGCATATAATCAGGAAAGGAATCCGCCAACGGGTCATCGATGAACTCAAAAGGTCTACTCCAATTTTTGACGGGTTGAACCGAATCAGATAGAATGATTATAATCAATAAATACAGGCTGGTTTGAACGGGAAACAGGAGTTCCGATGAATCAAGATCCACAACGCAAAATAAATCCATTTGCAATCTTCTTTAGCGTGCTGGCACTGATTCTCGTTGTCTATCTTTTCCTCGTTCTATTCTTCGTAAAACAAACCGCCAATCGCGTTCTAAATCCATTGGAAGACAGCAATCAACGATTGAGTACCCAGGTTTCTGCTTTTCTCCATCCGACCCCAACCATCCTACCGGATCCGGTTACCATTATTCATGAAGTACGCTCATTAGCCCGCCTGGAAACAATTGAATACACCGTAGAAAAGGTCATTACGGCAGAAACCGGGCAAAAAATTGGAATTTTATTCGGCGACCGGTTGCTGTTTATTGCTTACGGCCGTGTAATCGCTGGATTGGATCTTTCCAAGATGTCGACGAGTGATCTTTACATGCAAAATGGCGCATTGCACGTTCGTTTGCCATCGCCTGAAATCTTTGTTGCCACGCTTGATAACGAAAAATCGTATGTTTATGACCGCGAGCAGGGGCTGCTCACAAATGGAGATGAAACCCTGGAAACCCGTGCCCGGCAGGCTGCCGAATCCGAAATCTTGAAATCAGCAATCGCTGATGGCATACTCGATCGAGCGGTAGAAAATGGACAAGATTACCTTGAACGTCTATTGCGCAGCTTGGGTTACCAGGAAATAATCTTTCAACCAGTTCCGGTTGTGACGCCAACGCCATTGCCGCCAATTCAATAAAAATAATACAAATACTCCAAAAAGGCTTTGATTTAATCTAAAAACTGTGTATGATGAAGTATCCCAACACTTGTCCGATCAATTGATTTACAGCCAGCCGCTTTCTATGTTAAATGACTTGACAAATAGGTGGCTTGTGCTAAAATTCTAGCAATCAATTGGACTGAGGCGGGTAGTTGAGCACGTTCTTTTGGACTCTTCCAAAACAGAATGTAAAGAACCTTAACAAACACGCTGTAGTGGACCTGATCCGGTTCACCTCAGGCGGCATATCACGCATTGAACTATCCCGCCAAATGAATTTGACTCGCGCAGCCATCACAACGATTGTTTCAGATTTACAATTGACTGGGTTGGTGCGAGAAATTGAAGCGCACTATCCAAGCGGACGGCGTCCGATCGTTTTGGAGATTAATCCCGACCGCGGATATGTACTTGGGATCGATATGGGAGCAACCCATGTCACGATCCTGATCGCTGATTTTTCAGCCAAAGTGGTGCGCGAGATGGATGAACCATTTGATATAAACGATGGCCCATCCGTTTGTCTTCCGCGCATTGAATCACTTGTAAAACAAATTTTGTCCGAGGCTGGATTGACCATCAAGGATATCTCAGCTGTTGGTGCCGGGGTTCCTGGACCTGTGGTCGAGGGTGGCGGCGTATCCGGTCCGCCAATCATGCCTGGATGGGATGGCTATCCGATTCGCGATGACCTTGAAGCACGATTTGGCGTTCCCGTCTCGCTCAGCAATGACGCAGAACTGGGTGCCATTGGTGAATGGGCTTATGGTGCTGGACGGGGTGAACGGAACCTGGCTTACATCAAAGTCGGTACCGGAATCGGCGCGGGACTTTTGCTGGACGGACAAATCCTTCGCGGCGCTTCCGGCTCAGCTGGCGAAATCGGACATATTACCATAGATGAAAACGGCCCCATTTGTTCCTGCGGCAATCGCGGATGCCTTGAAGCATTGGCAGGCGGACGTGCTATTTCCGATCAGGCCATTCGGGAAGTGAGAAATGGCCGGCGCACCATCCTATCTGAGATCAATCCGGTGGATAAAATTCGTTCACGCGATATAATTGCAGCAGCGCGGCGTGGGGATCTGGTATCTCAACAGATTGTTTCCGAAGCAGGTGTGCACCTGGGCACTGCTTTAGCCAGCCTGGTGAATCTTTTCAATCCGAGTATGGTGGTTGTCGGCGGAGGCGTAGCACAAATTGGCGATTTATTGCTTGAGCCAATTCGCCAAACGGTGCATGAGCGGAGTCTTTTACCCGCTTCCAGATCGGTGCGCATTACCTCTGCATTGCTTGGCAGGCGCTCTTCCGCTATGGGTGCTGTAGTTCAAGCGCTTTCGATCGTTTTACATCAATTAGCGGATCATGGCTGATCGATAAAGGAGGTGGTAAATTACCAGACATTGGCTGCATACACTTCCGAAGTCGTTCCTTAGTTGTCGTTTACTGGATGGAAGTCCATCCGGATACGAATCGATGCTCAAGTTATTAGGATAGGAGAAAAGAGATGTCGAAAAAGTTTCTAACCCTGATCAGTTTCATTCTGATCGCCGTTTTCGTCCTGGCCGCCTGCGCCCCCGCAGCGACTGCGACAACGGCACCCGTCGAGCCGACCAAGGCTCCCGAAGCCACCAAGGCCCCCGAGGCTACTAAAGCTCCCGAGGCGACTGCTGCACCTGAAGCAGTAACAATCAAGATCTGGCACCAATGGGATGGCAAGTATTTGGATGCCATCGCCGCAGCTTTCAAAGACTATGAAACTGCCCACCCTGGCGTCATCATCGACCTTTCGAAGCCTGAAGATGTTTCCAACGCCCTCAAGGTTGCGATCCCTGCTGGCGAAGGTCCCGACATCATCGGCTGGGCGAATGACCAGATTGGCGCTCAGGCGCTGGTTGGCAACATTGTTGCCCTGGATGACCTCGGCGTCACCGCCGATTTCCTGACCAGCACGTACGAACCGGCTGCGGTCGCTGGCGTGCAGTGGAGCGGCAAGATCTGGGGTCTTCCTGAATCACAGGAAGGCATCGCGTTGGTCTACAACAAAGCGATTGTGACCGCTGATTACCTGCCCACCGATCCGCTGAACTTCGATGATTTGCTGGCCAAGGCTACCAAATTCCAGAAGGATACTGGCAATGTATTGATCTGCAACCAGGCATTTGGCGGCAGCGATGCTTACCACATGGCCCCTATCTTCTTTGGTGAAGGCGTTCCTTCCTACATCAGCGAAGACGGCACTGTCAACCTGAATTCCCCCGAAGCGATCAAGGCTGCCAATTTCCTGTTGGCTTTGTCCAAGGTTTCGCTGAAGGAAAACAGCTATGATATCTGCAAGGCAGACCTCGCCGCTGGCAAGGTTGGCATGTGGTGGACTGGCCCCTGGGCGATCGCCGGCGTTGAAGAAGACAAAGTCGATTACGGAATTCTCCCCTTCGGCCGCCCCTTCGTCGGCATCAAGGCTTTGTTGATGACCAAGAACGCTGTTGATCGCGGCAATGCTGAAGTTGCTCTGGATATTATGAAGTACTTCACCTCCGCTGAAGTGCAGAAGAAAATCGCCCTGGTCAATAAGACCATCCCGGCGGTAACTGCTGCGCTGAAGGACCCCGAAGTCGCTTCGTTGGCCGCTGTCGTTGGCTTCGGCGCTGCCCTGAACCTGGGTATCCCGATGTCCCCCTCGCCCTTCTCTTCCGCGCAGTGGGATCCGGTAGGCAAGGCCTCCGCAGCCATCTGGACTGGCGCTCAGACTCCGGAAGCTGCCATGGCAGATGCTCAGACGGCTGCTGAAACCGCCGTCGCTGCAATGAAGTAAATCTTTTGATCGAAATGGGAGGACTGTCCAAAACAGTCCTCCCAACTTTTCCCCATCATCTCGAAAAAGGAGGGCGAAATGAATGTCTGGTCTGGACGAAAAAAGACCCTGACTGTTTTCCTCTTTCTGCTGCCCACCATTATCGCAATTCTTATTTTTAACATCTACCCGATTCTGTTAAATACCTATATTTCCTTCACCAACCGCAACAAATTCCGTCCAAACCCGGATTGTTCGGTTACCCTGACCGGCGTTCTGGATCCGCTGTGCTGGCCTTCTTTTCGAGAAAATGCTCCCACTGGTTTAGGCAGTCCATACAAGGTTGCCAATCCGGTTTACAAGAACTACAAAGATCTGCTAGGAACCTTGTTTACCGGAGATGCATTGACGGCTTTGTTGAAGATATTCGCCGCCTTTGTACCTCTCATAATTGCCTGGCAGGTGGATAAATGGCAAGGGAAGAAGGTAACCCGTGATGTCGGCTCAGGATTGATCTGGCTGATCGGGCTGATTGCAGGTATTTTGGTTGCTTTACTACTTGATTTCTCGGGTGCATTTAAGCTCTTGATGACCACCGGCGATTTCATTGTGGTCGTTTTCAGGACCTTGCTGTTTGTTATCATCCGGGTTCCCCTGACCTTCCTGATTGGTTTCGTTCTGGCGCTGATTCTTAATAACAACGATCTGCCCGGAAAAACATTCTTCCGCGTCATCCTCTTCTTACCCTGGGGCGCTAGTTCTGTTGCCATCCTGGTGGCGCTGATCTGGCAGTTCCTTTTCCGCGAACAGGGCACGATCAATCAGGTATTGGGTGTCTTATTCAACATTGCACCCAAGGTCTGGCTGAATGACCCAACCTCAGCCTTTGGTGTGATCGTTTTGGCGGATACCTGGTTCTCTTACCCGTTTGTCATGGTGGTCATCCTGGGCGCCTTGCAATCCATTCCGGTGGAATTGTATGAAGCTGCCGATGTGGATGGTGCGACTTGGTGGCATAAAATTCGCTCGATCACCCTGCCGCTTATCCGGCCGGCAGTATTGCCTGCCATGGTGCTGACATCCATTACTGCGTTTCAAATGTTTGGCACGGCCTTTGCGATTACTGCTGGAGGTCCGCAAACCGGCGCAAACACGCCGGGTGCCACCGAGTTTGTCATGGTGTATGCATACCGCCAGATTTTCCAATCACAAAATTACGGCCTTGCCACTGCCTTTGCAGTAATGATCTTCATCATGCTGTTTGCCGCTACGCTTTACAGCTTGCGGATCACACGGATTACGAAAGGAGCGTACGAATGAAACGCAAAACTTCCGTTCCAGTCCGCATTTTTCAATACGTCGTCCTGATCCTGATGGCGATTTTCGCCTTTTACCCGGTCTGGTTTGCGTTATTGGCATCAGGGCGGCCGAGCGAGCGTTTATATTCCTTCGATCTGCTGGGGATGTTCATTCCAACCGAATGGTCGTGGCGCAATTACCAGGTTATGTTGTTTGAAAAACCATTCCTTACCTGGTTGACAAACAGCATTAAAGTAGCCTCGATAACCACAGTCGTTTCCCTACTCATTTGTACCTCGGCTGCTTTTGCCCTTTCCCGTTTCCGGTTTCGCGGCCGCGAAGGTTTTCTTATCCTGCTGCTGGCTCTTTCGACCTTCCCGGGCATTCTTTCCCTGGTGGCCATCGCGCAGCTTCTGACTGCCCTTGGCCTCTATGGAAAACATCTGGGCTTGATTCTAGCCTATGCCGCCGGCACGATCGTTTTTTGTACCTGGAATCTGAAAGGGTATTTTGATACCATTCCAATTGATTTGGAGGAATCGGCCATGTTGGACGGCTGCGGGCCAGTACAGGCCTTCCTGCTGATCGCCATACCGTTGGCCCGTCCCGCGCTGGCAACAACCGCAATTCTGGCATTTATGAGCGGCTGGGGCGATTTCGTTTTTGCTTCGGTATTGGTGCCTGCACCGGATTCGGTCAAACTGGCGGTGCCTGCCTTGTATTCACTGTCAAACAGCATGAGTGTGCCGTGGGGATACTTTGCCGCAGGCGCAATGATCGTGATCGTTCCGACGGTCATCATGTTCCTGTTTATGCAGCGTTATTTCGAAGGCGGCCTGACACTGGGAGGTGTCAAGGGATAATTGCAGCATTCAATGGAAAGCTCTTGCATTGATTGCAGTCAATGCATGAAGTAAAATATGGCCCGATCCAGATTTTGGGTCGGGCCAGTATCATCCCATAGACAATAATATTCGGTAATAAAATTTTGGAAGGTGGAGCGTCCTATGAACCACAGCAGGAATGGCGTTAAGCGGTCACATTTACTTCTTACTCTTTTCCTAATGACCGCTGTTCTGGCAGCCTGTTTGCCAACCCGCCAGGCGACCCCTATTCCTGCCACGCAGACTCCTGTGCCATCTCCGACCGTGATGCCACCCTTAGCCCAAATGCCTGAACTTTCCTGGTGGCAGCAGGGGACGCTTTACGAGCTCTTTGTGCGCAGTTTCTATGACAGCAACGGCGACGGTATTGGCGATTTTAAGGGTCTGACAGAAAAGCTGGATTATCTCAATGACGGCAATCCGGAAACGACCTCTGATGTCGGTGTCACCGGGCTTTGGTTGATGCCGATCTTTCCAGCCACTTCCTACCACGGCTATGACATCACGGATTACATGACCGTAAATCCGGATTACGGCACGATGGAGGATTTTAAGGCATTCCTGGCTGCTGCCCACCAGCGCGGCATTCGCGTCATTATCGATTTCGTCATCAATCACACATCAATCCATCATCCCTGGTTTGAATCAGCGGTCAAAGATCCGAACTCACCCTACCGCGATTATTACATCTGGTCTCAAACGGATCCTGGCTATGTCGGACCATGGAACGAGAAAGTCTGGTATCAAACTGCCCGCGATGATTTTTACTACGCCGTGTTCTGGTCTGGCATGCCGGATTTGAATTACCGCACACCGGAGGTTCGTGATGAGATTAAGAAGATAACAACTTTTTGGCTGAAAGACGTAGGTGTGGATGGCTTCCGCCTGGACGGAGCCCGACATTTAATTGAAGATGGCAAAGACCAGGTCAACACGCCTGAAACCCATGCTTACCTGAAAGAATTCAATGCCCTGGTCAAATCGATCAACCCGCAAGCACTGGTCGTTGGCGAGGTTTGGGAGAGTTCATTCTCGGTGGTCCAATACATCAAAGATCAGAATATGGATCTGGCGTTTGGATTTGACCTATCGACCGGCCTGATAAAAGGCTTAAATCAGGCGGATGCAAAACGAATGGGAAATTCCGTTTCCTTTGAAACCAATTTGTATCCGGATAACTCCATGGCGACGTTTCTCACCAATCATGACATGAACCGGGTGAGTAACCAGCTTTTGGGCGATGTTGGCACCATGAAGAACGCGGCGGTCCTTTTATTGACCTCAAAAGGTGTACCTTTTGTGTACTACGGCGAAGAAATTGGCATGTTTGGCGCCAAACCGGATGAGCAGATCCGCACCCCCATGCAATGGTCATCCGCGGACCGCGCCGGTTTCAGTACTGGCGGTAAAGCCTGGATGGGTGTCAATTCGGATTACAAGAAAATAAACGTCGAGTTGCAATCTTCAGATGCAGCGTCGCTGCTCAATCTCTACCGTGCATTGATCCAATTGCGCCAGAAAACTCCTGCTCTTTTAGTTGGCAGCTATCGCTGGATTGACACGGGGACCTCCCAAGTCTATGCAGCTGTGCGGGAATACCAAGGCCAGGTGATCCTCATCCTGATCAATCTGAGCGATGCTGCAGTCAGTGAATATGCCGTCAACCTCGATTTGAATCAACCTGGTGGAAAATATACCACCGAGTCTCTGTTGGATGGCGCCAGCCTGGCGGATTTGACCCTGGATGATAACGGTGCGGTGAAAGGTTTTCAGCCAATCGCTGAATTACCGGCTTATGCCCATCTGATCATTCAATTACGACCGGCGCAATAATATGCGCCAACGGTTTTCCTGGTGGCGGCGGTCCTATACCATCGCCCTGATCGTCCTGCTGGCAGCATTGGTGCGCGTTTGGGCTGCCTGGCAGCTTCCCATCGACGCCGACGAGCCGGTTTATATGAAAGCGGGCAGCGATTATGCCCATCTGATTCAAACCGGCGATGTTCGCGGCGTGATCAATTACGCAGAAAACCGGGAACATCCTGCCTTTGTCAAGCTGGTTTACAGCCTTCCTTACTACTTCATCGAATCACAGATTGACAGCTATCCCGAATTGACTTTCAACCGCCTGGTTTCGGTGTTGTTTGGAACGCTGGCGGTATGGCTGGTGGCATTGGTTGATCCGTTGGCTGGTCTGTTGTTGGCAATGCACTCGATGACGATCAAATATACCAGCCAGGCTTACCTTGAAGCCATCCCGCTATTCACTTCGATTGCTGCGGTAATTGGGTTCGACCAGGCGCTGCGTAAAGGTAAAAAGAATCTATTCTGGCTTTCGGCTATCGCCTTGGGCGTTACTGTCGCGAGTAAATACACTTATCTAATTATTTTGATCCCGCTGGCGGTAATTCTTATTAAACATCGAAAGGTGGAATGGAAATCTCTCGTTGGTTATGGCCTGGTGGCGGCAACCATATTCATTATGTTTGACCCGACCCTATGGACCAATCCAATTGGCAGACTGGTGGAAAGCCTGACGTTCCATTTTGGGTATACCCAAAGCTTTGATGTTCTCCGGGCAGCCTATCCCTGGTACCAACCCTTCTTGTGGTTGATGCAAACCGTTCCCTGGCATCCGAAGGTGTTCTTTTTCTTTACATCGGATGAAATCGTATTCTTCCTGGGGATGGTTGGATTGTATTGGGAATACAAACGCAGAGCGTGGTCAACCGTCTGGTTTTTGGTCGGGTTATTGGCGTTGTTGGTCTGGAGTACCAAGTGGCCGCAATATACCCTGATTTTGATTGTGCCGTTAACGCTGGCTTCAGCCACCAGCATCCATCAAATTGTTGATTGGTTAGTAGACCGATACAATTACTGGGGGATATTTGAGGAAATGCTCCCCCATGTCCCCAAGAAATTATGGGTCTTTGTCATCCTATTGGTGTCAGGCTTGACGATCGCCAATGTAGCCTATGAGATCCATATGGCAATTGCCCGGCATGGATGGATGCAGGTAACCACGAATAATGCTCCATTGCCTTCTGATTTGGTAAACGATCTTTATACCGATAGGGAAGGCAGAGTTGGCATTGCAACGAACAATGGCGTGACGATTTGGACACCGGAAAGTAAGATTCCGTGGGGTGAAACCAGGATTGCCATGACTTACACGCAGCGCAATTCCGGCCTGAGCAACGATCGCGTCCTGTCAATTTTGGAAGATCAAGGCGGCGTCTGGTGGTTTGGTACGGGACAGGGAGTGGATCGCCTGGATGGATCCAAATGGCAGAATTTTTCACTTGCACAAATGGGTTTAGGTGAAGGGGGCGTGCAGGACTTGGCAAAGGATAGCCGGGACCGCTTATGGGTGGCCACATTGAACGGGGCAGCGCTCTGGGATGGCAAAGGTTGGACAACCTATACATCTGACAACTCAGGTTTGATTGATAACCAGGTATTCTGTGTTGAAATTCAACCGGATATCAATGGGGATGTCATCTGGTTCGGCTCATTCAAGGGCATCAGCCGTCTAGACGAAGCAACGAGTGAATGGATCAGCTTTGACCTGAGCGTTGAAATGCTAGGTTGGCGCGGCGTCAGTGATCTACTGTTAGACAGCAATGGCAAAATGTGGGCGGCAACCATGGGCGGCGGGTTGGGCATGTTCGATGGCCAGCAATGGACCTTTCAACGGAAAAGCAACTCGGCCATTTTCTTTAACACTTTGACCCGACTTTACCAGATTCAGCCTGGCGTGCTGTGGGTCGGATTTGGTTATCAGACCGAGCCCGGTGGGATCGTTGCAACCTATGATGGTGAAAACTGGACGGATTTTGGTCCCTATAATTCGGGTTATGCAGGTTTTGAGCCACAAGCTTTCACGCAGGATTCATTTGGCAGGTTATGGATTGCCACTTCTGCAGGCGGCGTGGAAGTGTATCAAGTCCCTGATCTGTCCCAATAAGTACACCGGTTTTCCGGTCCCTGGGGAATTAAAACAATTTTCAGATAAGGAATTACGCGTCGGATTCCCTGGCCACGCAGGATAATTTTCTGGTGTGAAAATTGCACCAAACGATTGATCGGGGTAGAGGATGATTAAAGTTTCCGTGAATGGGGTATACTTACCACGCGAAACACATAAGTATATTTTAGCGAGAAAAGATGTTTGAAAAATCTGACCAGTATCAACTGGTCTCACCCAGAAATACCGTCGAAATTCACCTGCCGGATGGGCGGGTGATTTCCGGTCCGCGCGGGACAGCCGTAGGATTCTTTTTGCGTAAACTGCCAGAATGGAATCATCCACCGATTGTGGCTGCCATCGTCAACGGCGATTTACGCGAGTTAACCCTGCCCATCGAAATGGATGCATGGGTACAACCCGTGAACATGGCGGATACGGATGGGGCCCGGTTATACCGGCGTTCCTTGACTTTCCTACTGGAAGTAGCCTTTGAAGATCTTTTCCCTGAAGCTGCGCTTACCGTAGATCATTCAGTAGCCTCTGGCGGGTTCTATTGCCAGGTTACCGGCCGTTCGCCATTGAAAATTGAAGAAATTCGCACCCTTGAAAACCACATGCACGAATTGGTGGCCGTTGATATTCCTTTTGAAAAAACGCAGGTGCCTATCGCTGACGCAATTGAGTATTTTGAAAAAAAAGGCATGCAGGATAAGGTCAGGTTGCTGCGTTACCGTCAAAAGAGCCATCTGGTGCTTTACCAGCTGGAGGATCACAAGGATTATCATCACGGTTATATGGTGCCGTCCACTGGTTTTCTTAAATATTTTGGTCTGGCGCCCATGGGCGAAGGTTTCGTGCTGCGTTATACCCGCCGGCATTCACCCACTGAACTCCAGCCCATGCCTGCCTATCCAAAATTGTTGGAAACGTTCCGGCAATACGGCGCATGGCTATCGCGCCTGGGAATCGAAAGTGTTGGCGCCTTGGATGATGCCATCGCTGCAGGAAGAGCGCGTGAGATCATCCTTGTGAGTGAAGCACTGCAAGAACAACAAATCGCAGAAATTGCCCAGCAGGTGGTCGAGCGCTCAAAACACGCCCGAATTGTGTTGATTGCCGGGCCTTCCTCTTCAGGGAAGACAACTTTTTCCAAGCGCTTAACAGTCCAATTGCTGGCACAAGGCCTCTCGCCTTACCCGATCGAACTGGACAACTATTTTGTCGACCGGGATGAGACGCCCCGCGATGAAGAGGGTCATTTTGATTTCGAAGCATTGGGTGCATTAAACACCGGCCTACTGACTGATCACCTGCGCCATTTGGTCGCTGGTGAAGAAGTGCAGCTTCCGCGTTATAACTTCAGGAAAGGTCTGTCTGAACCCGGCGACGTGGTGCGCTTGCGCCAGGATCAATTGATTATCCTGGAGGGAATTCACGGCTTGAATCCAGATTTGTTGCCGAGCATCCCCACGCAGGAAACTTTTCGCATTTACATCTCCTGCCTTACCCAGTTAAACCTGGACCGCCACAACCGCATTTCCACCACCGACTCCCGCCTGTTGCGGCGTATTGTTCGGGATGCACGCGAACGCGGCTATTCAGCTTTGCAGACCGTCTCCCGCTGGGAATCTGTGCGGCGCGGCGAGAAAACTCACATTTTTCCTTACCAGGAACACGCAGATGCCATGTTTAACTCGGCTCTGGTTTATGAGCTTTCTGCGCTCAAATCCATGGCTGAACCGCTTCTTCGCCAAGTGCCGCATGGGACGATGGAGCATATCGAAGCCAAACGGCTGCTGGCATTCCTGGAATGGTTTCAACCCATTCCTGAAGACCTGATACCGGATAATTCAATCTTGCGCGAATTCATCGGCGGATCGATTCTCCAGGAATTTAAACTCTGGGAAAATCCAGCAGATTATTTTGGCATTCACCACAATGGCAATGGCGGTTAAATCATCAACGCCGCCGGAATTACCGGCGGCGTTGATTTCAGGGGGCGATGGAGTTATTTCAGGTATTTCTTGACAACCCGGCTGAGGCGTTGAATGCCTTCTCGGATTTTTTCGGGTTTGGCGTTGGAAAAATTCAAACGCATGGAGTTCGAACCTCCTCCGTATGGATAGAAAGAATCGCCTGGTACGAAAGCGACTTTTTCAGCCACGGCGTCTTTCAGAATGATGTTGGTATCCATGTATTCCGGCAAGGTCACCCACAGGAACAGGCCGCCCAACGGGTGGGTCCACTTGACTCCTTCGGGCATGTTCTTGGCCAATTCTTCCAACATGATATCCCGGCGCTCCTGGTAGACCTTTCGGATAGTCAACACATGTTTATCGATAAAACCATTCCTGGCAACTTCATAGGCAACAATTTGGGCGAAGGTTGAAGATTGAAGGTCGGTGCCCTGTTTGGCCATCACCATTTTTCGAATGACCTCCGTCGGCGCAACCACCCAGGCCAGGCGGATGCCAGGGGCCAGGGTTTTGGAGAAGGTGCTGAGATAAATGACATTGCCGCAGTAACAATCCTGCGGGCGAATCCGGTTGTCTAAGTCGACAATCGATGGCAGCGACTCGCCTTCAAAGCGTAATTGACCGTACGGATCATCCTCGATGATGGGCACGCCAAAGCGGTCGGCCAATTCAACCAATTTCATGCGGCGCTCCAATGAATAGGTCACGCCGGAGGGATTCTGGAAATTCGGCAAAGCATATATGAACTTGGGACCGTAACGCAGGGCTGACTCGAGTTCACTGATGATAATTCCGTCGGAATCGGATTTGGCAGGAATATATTCAGCACCATAGGCATTCCATGCCTGTAATGCGCCGAGGTATGTCGGGCATTCCACAAGGAGATTGTCACCGCGATTAATGAAGATTTTGCCAATCAAGTCCAGCGCCTGCTGCGAACCGGCAGTGATCAAGATGTTATCCGGTGTTACTTCGATGTTGAAGCGGGCAGTAAAACGGGCGATCATCTCGCGCAGTGGTAAATATCCCTCCGTCGGGCCATATTGAAGGGCTTGCTCTCCATGTTCGCGGAGAACTTTATCGCAGGCTACCCGGAATTCCTCAATCGGGAAAATGTCAGGGGCGGGCATTCCACCGCCGAATGAGATCACATCTGGCATTTCAGTGAACTTGAGCAACTCCCGGATGGCTGAACCTTTCATCCGCTGTGTGCGCTGGGCGTAACGATGATCCCAGGGTGTTTGCATTCTTTTCTCCTTATTTGTTGTGGTCATTTTTGGGTTTTCTTCAGCAGAATTCACAATTACTGGAAACACCCTTCAAGATTTACCCATAAGTACTTCCGTCTCACCCGGAAACGAGGTTAAGCTCTACCTGGCTGATTATTGAGGTTTCCTCGCTAACCAGCCAGGATCGAGACAACCTTATTTTGGGAAACGCGTGATGACGACTGCCGATGTCGGCAGGGTCACCCGATCGCCAGTCTTCATTTCGGCAGGCGCCTTACCGGCTGTTTTCGGTGCGCCTTGATAAATGGCAATTGGCGTACCTTCCACCGCTGATTTTAGTTCAACGAAGGCTTGACCAGTCAAATAGCCCTCGGAATCCACCGCACAGCTGGTGACCACGCCGATTACCCGGCCCTTGTGATCCAACACGGGGTCGCCATGATGTGCCATGCGGATTCCTTTTTCAGTAAAGCGGAAGCGCACAACCACGCCCTGGCGTTCTTTCTCGCGGGCTATAAATGGCTCGCGGCCAATGAACCAGGGTTTATAGGTTTTGACATAGGAGCCGAATCCGGCTTCCGCCACACCCAGGCCGAGGTCACCGCCCATTTCGTGCCCGTAGAGCGGCAGACCGGCTTCGGTCCGCAGCGAATCGCGTGCGCCCAGCCCGCATGCCTTGAGACCTAAAGGTTCGCCCGCTTTTAGCAGGGCATTCCATAGATCAGTGAGCTTTTCAGGATGGACGAACAATTCAAAAGCCATTTTCTCGCCGGTATATCCTGTGCGCGATACCACCAGATCAAAACCGCCAACGGTGGCCTCGCAGAGCTGGGTGCGTTTGAGGGCCATGATGCGTTTGCGCGTTTTGGCATCCACGCCCAGGGAGAGCAGAATTTCCCGGCTTTTGGGGCCTTGCAGCGCCAGATCGACAAGCATTTCAGCGCCAGCTTTCGGATCGCGCAAATTGCGGAAAACAACCTGCCGGCCAAATGCTTTCTTGCAGGGATGCTTTGCATCCACCATAACCTTGCCATCTCGTACTGCATTCAACCAGGTGCGGTCTTTGTCATCGTTTGAAGCATTGACCACCACCAGATATTTATCCGCGCTGCGGCGATATACGAGGGTATCGTCGATCACGTTGGCATCCGGATCGAGGAAATGGGTGTAGCATGATTCGCCAACATCCAGGGCAGCGATATCATTGCTGCAAACGCTGTCCAGGAAGGTTGGCGCATCCGGTCCTTCAGCCTGGTAAACGCCCATGTGCGAGACATCGAATAATCCTGCAGCCTGGCGGGTGGCGAGATGTTCTTCGATCACTGACGTGTACCAGACCGGCATATCCCAACCCGCAAATGGCACCATTTTGGCACCCATGCTGCGGTGGGTTTCATTGAGTGGAGTGCGTTTTATTTCATCAGTCTCTGGTTCAACCCATTCAAAACGCGGCAGCGGTTTATCTTCGTGGTTGAGCATGCCGATGAAATACGGTTTGTGATCATAAACCGCGTCGCCGGACGCTTTGGTGACCGGTTCACCCTTTGAGGCGGTGACGTAGATCGGCCCCGGTAATCGCCGTACGGGATCTGCGTCGAATGCCGTATAGCCATCGGATAAATCGCGCAGCCAGGTTGCAGCCAGGCTGGCGGATTTTGCCAGGACGCTCAGGTGGTAATCGTTTGCCGCGACACAAGTCAACACGCCGTCAATGGCACCTAATGGAGTTACAAGTCGGGTATTCTGGGATTTGCCTGGTTGAAGGGATTCGACGTCACTGGAGAAAACATAATTGACAAATGGGCGTACTTGTCCGCCTGCCAGATCGAAAGCAACCCAATCGGTTTTTCCTTCAGGTTGATCGTCCAGCGCAAAGAAGTGCGGATAACCGTGTTTTTCCACGGTCAGATCGGTTCCGGCTTTTGCAACCAGTTCTTGAACGCGCTTTTTGGCATCCTCCAGGACAACGAAATCGATCTTCGCACGGGCTGCCGGTCCCTGGCGGGTTTCAACGCTGTAGGGTTTGCAAGCCAACAGTACGTCAGCAATAATATCGGCGACCTTGATCATGTCTTTTTCATCCAGACCGCGCTGGGTCATCCATGGGGTACCGTACCGCACGCCGCTGGCAAATAAGGCCGTCTTATCGCCTGGAATGGTATTGCGATTCAACACGATGCCGGCTACATCCAGGATGCGGGCGGCCATATCGCCGGAGAGGGGTGTACCGTCCTCGCCAACTATGGTTTTGCAATCAATATTGCCGAGGTGGGAATTCGTCCCGCCGTAGGGGATGCGCAGACCGCATTCCTGCAGGCGTTTGGTCAGAGCGGCGCAGTTTTCGACAATTTGCTGCTGAAGTTGATGGAATTGTGGAGTGCGCGCGAGTTTGAAGGTGGTGGCAAGGGCGGCGAAAACATGAACATGCGGGCCGCCTTGTTCGCCCGGGAATACGCCTTTGTCGAGCTTTCGGCCAAGAGCAGCGTCGTTCGTGATGATGCAGGCGCCGCGCGGACCGCATAGTGTTTTGTGGGTGGTGAATGTGATCACATGCGCATAGCCAACGGGAGAAGGTACCACGCCGGCGGCAATCATGCCAGCGATGTGTGAGACATCCGCCAATAGGATGGCTCCGCACAGGTCGGCGATGGCACGGAAGCGCGCCCAATCCGGGATCCAGGGGTAGGAGGAATACCCGGCGATGATAATTTTTGGTTTGTGTTCCCTGGCCAGTGCTTCAACCGCGTCATAATCGATCTGTTCTGTTCCAGGGGCGACATTGTAATGCACCACATTGTAAAGCTTACCCGAGCGGTTGACGCTGGATCCATGGGTCAGGTGGCCGCCATGAAGAAGGTTCATTCCCAAAATAGTGTCGCCCGGATTAATGAGGGCCGTGTAAACGGCATTATTGGCTGGAGCGCCAGAGAGCGGCTGCACATTGACATACAATTGCGAAGCAGGAACCGTGGAGGTGGCAAAAGCTTCGGCACAGCGCCGGCGGGCAAGCGACTCGACGATGTCGGCGTATTCAACCCCTTTGTAATAGCGCGGGTCTGCATAACGGCGGTAATGAGAAAGCATCGCGGTATAATCGAGAATTTCCTTCTCGGTCATGGAGCGGGTTTCCTCATCCGGATAGCCTTCCGCGTACAGATTCTGAAAAACAGAACCTAAAGCTTCCCGGACAGCCTGGGGTGCCGTGCTTTCGCTGGGGATTAAGATCAATTTGCGAACCTGGCGCTCAGCTTCATGTTGAATGAGTTCATCAACATCCTGATCGATGTCTGCCAGCTTGCCGCGAAAGAGAAAATCAGCCATGAGGCAGTCTCCTTTACAAAAGGTGAATTGTGAAAAATGGATTGGACTAAGCCATATTTCGGATTTTGATAGACTGCAGCAGCCTCAATTTGGACATAAATAACACGCGTCACCGGAGGCCGAAACCCGAAGAATGGCACTTAATGGGTTAAATAATTGTAGCCCCGCCTTAAGAGCGGGTCAAGTGCCACACCTAACGAACCTCATCTGACAAATCACAGGTGGCTGGCAGAAATAAGGGTGATGCCGCAGGAAAACCTCAAGAACGCGCCAATTGCTGATCGACCCAGGCGACCATTTCATGCAGCACGATTTCCTTTTCGACTTCGTTGTGAAGCTCGTGGTACCAACCATCAAACACTTTAAACCGGATATTATTCTCTACTTTCGGCGCAAATTGCTTCGCCCCCGCCGGGTTCACCAGGCGGTCAGCACTGCCTTGCATCAGCAGCAAGGGAAGTGGAAATTCAGACGCATGTTCGATAATCCATTTTCCGTTTTCGATTAAATCCAATCCCAGCCGGGCAGAGATCTTTCCATGTACCAATGGATCCGCCTGATAAGCTTTCACAACCGCAGGGTCATGGGAGAGCCCAGTGACATCCAAGCCATTTTCAATTTGAAATCCTGGTGCCAGCGATGACATGACGCGCGCCAGCAGGATTTTTGCACCTGGATCTTGTGCCGGGATGAGGCCGGGGCTTGTACAGATCACACCTTTTATCAGAGGATGTCGTTTCAGACCGTAATAAAGAACCAGAGCCCCGCCCAGACTGTGCCCGTAAAGAAAAATTGGTTTATCAGGGAAACGTTGCGCAGTTTCCTGTAATAAATGATCGATGTCATCCAGGATCTCGTCGTAGGACCCATGACCTCGTTTGCCTCCGGTCCGACCGTGACCGCGATGATCCAGGGCCACAACGCCCAAACCGTGTTCGTTGAAGTATCTTGCCACATGCTCATATCGACCACTGTGCTCGCCAAGACCATGGACCAATGCAATTGCTGCCCGGGCATCTCCATCGGGGCGCCATTCTTGTGCGAAGAACTGCAATCCATCCTTGCTTTGCCATCCGAATTCATAATGAGCCATGTTTTCCTCCGCGGCCTTCACCAGATATGCCCAGTGTATACCGCTGCGACCGAATTCGCAAGCTTGAAGCAGTCACAAAAGGCGGATGAACCATACCAGGATAAAAGCCCAAGATGGTACAATGCTGGTTATTCACAAAAAAGGATAAGCGAAACGTATGCAGGATGAAAAGTTTCCCGTAAATAATGAAATCGAACCGCAGCAGAACCAGGTGAATAAACGACAGGGCTGCGCAGTTTTTTTGTTATTTTTTGTTGCGATTTTCTGGCTGGTGGGGATGACAGTCCTTACGCAATCGGTCAGTTGGGTGCTGGAACAAACTATTTTTGAAGGATATCCAACCCAGGATATCCGGTGGATGTTTCCATTGCTCTATGGAGCGGCCTTATTGATTCCATTCGGAATTATGGCGCGCAAAATAACCTCTCCTCGCAGCCACCTGGCTTATCGAACGTGGGGCCTGGCGGCTGCTTTTGCCGTGTTGCAAACACCATCCCGTCTCTTGGCAATCACCGACGCTCAAACAGTAGCGGTGGTGCAAACCGGCGTGATGGTTCTATATCTAATCCTTCTTAACCAATGGCTGAAGAGGATTTCGCCGGATTGGAAACCCTGGAATGAGGTAACCTGGCGCGGCCTAGAGCCAGCGCTGCTGATCGGTTTTCTGGTTTCGCTGCCCTGGCTGATGTGGGGTGCTTTCGGCTCGCCAGTGGATACGCTTGTTAACCTGGTTGTGGGATTGTTATTCGGGGTTTGCGCAAGTTGGACAATTTTTGGCGGGTTGCTTTCAGCAACACAACGGAAAGATCAAGATTACCGTACAGCCGATATCTTGATCGATGGATTGATCATTGGTATGGCATTGATGATCATGGTGACTGGTTTTGGCCAGACTGGTATGCAGTGGGTGCTGCTGCTCTGCCTGCCGGTGTTGGGCTGGACTGCCGCGATGTTAGCTCAGGCTGGACGGGATGAGGACCAGAGACCTAATTGGGTTGGAATGGCATGGCTGCTGGGGCTGGCTTCAGCCTGGCCGTTGATGCTCACAGACCCGGATGAATTATCACTGATCATCAGCAGCGGTGTGGGCGAACGCATCGAGTGGGTTTCGCGAGCTGGTCTGGTTACCCTATTAATGGGAGTGACGGCAACTTTTGCATTACTCGCTGGCTGGCGCTGGCTTAAACGGCGTGCCCAGTTTCCGCTGGCTGGAAAATTCATCACAGCAGGAGTTATTTTCCTGGCCGTTGGCGTTTATTTTCTCTTTGGCAGGCCAGGTTTTTATGGAGAAAGATTGTTTGTGATTCTTAAAAATCAGGCTGATCTCACCCAAATTAGCGCCAATTTGCCTTGGCAGGAAAAACGTGCACAGGTTTATCAAACTTTGGTGAAACAGGCTGAAGGCGATCAGAAAGGCCTGCGAACCGTCCTGGACCGCTATGGCATCAAATACACCCCATATTACCTGGTCAACGCCCTGGAAGTCCAATCAGGCCCGCTGGTGAGATCCTGGTTGCGCACGCGGCCGGAGGTCGACCGAATTCTCGACAGTCCAATCTTACGGCCACTACCGCAGCCATTGACTGCCAATCAAGGGACATTGTCTGCGCCTTCTTCACCGACCTGGAATGTAATGTTGATCGAGGCGGATAAAGTGTGGAATTTGCTTGGAATCACCGGTGAAGGCATCCGGGTGGGAATCGCTGATAGTGGTATTCAAGGCAACCATCCAGCGATCAGCGCGGCTTACGCAGGAGTGGGTAGTGGCTCTGGTCCTGCCTGGCTAGATCCCTGGAATCAAACGTCATCGCCATCCGATCTGAGTGGACACGGGACAGGAGTTACAAGCATTATTCTGGGGAAGAACACCGGGGTTGCGCCAGGTGCGCAATGGATTGGCTGCGTCAATTTGGCACGAAATTTGGGTAACCCGGCTTATTATGTCGAGTGTATGCAATTCTTACTGGCGCCCTATCCTCAGGGCAGCGATCCTTTTGTAGCCGGCGAAACTGACGCCGGGGCACAGGTTGTAAATTACTCCTGGAGTTGTCCGAGTGTTGAGGGCTGCGATGCGGATGCGCTTCAGCCAGTAGTGGCAGCAATCCGCGCGGCTGGAATATTCCAGGCTGCTGCCGCAGGAAACCTTGGCACAGATTATTGCGGCACAGTTAGCGACCCGCCGGCGATTTATGCCCAGGTTTTTTCAGTCGGGTCTATAGATTCAGATGAGAATATGTCCACCTTTAGCAGCGTCGGACCGGTGTTAGTGGACGGCAGTTTGCGGGCAAAACCGGATATTCTGGCTCCAGGTGAAGATGTGATCGCCGCGAATGCCAACAGCAGTTATGAATCGGTGGGTGGCACTTCTTTCGCAAGTCCGCATGTGGCAGGGGTTGTGGCTTTAATGTGGTCAGCCAACCCGAAGTTGATTGGCAATGTTAATCTGACCGAGCAACTCTTACGGCAGTCAGCCAAGCCTTATTCCGGGCCAAAACCGGAATGTCCTGTGAATGAGAGCACTGGCGCAAGCGGTTCAAATTATGGTATCCTGAATGCGTTCGAGGCTGTTCGATTGGCAACAGCTGCAAGCGTAAACCCGTGACGGCCTTTTTTGAGGCTGATATTCTGCAACGATTCATTGAAAACGGGGTTCTTTTTTATAGGTTTCCATTCCCGAAGGGGTTACCGTGGCAGAAATCATCGAAGACGCTGCATTAGTGCATGCAGTGGAGGGAGACAAGGAAGCCTTCAGCGAGCTTTATGAACGGTACGTTGGTCGGATTTACAATTATGTCCTGTACCGGACGGGCAACCCAAGCGATGCTGAAGATATTACCTCACGCGTTTTTCAACGGGCGCTGCGCCATATTGAGCACTATCAATTTCAGGGTGTACCGTTTTCTGCCTGGTTGTACCGCATTGCCCACAACCTGGTTGCCAATTGGCACCGTGATAACAGCCGCCGGCAAGAGGTACCGCTCGAAGATCACATTCAATGGTTTGTCGGCGGAAACCACCCTGAAACAGCCCTGGTTGATGGACAGGAATTGGATGGGCTTCTCAAGGCAATTCGGACATTATCTCCAGAACGCCAGCATTTAATTGTTCTGAAGTTTGTTGAGCACCTATCGAATGCCGAGGTGGCAGTGATCATGGGAAAAAGCGAAGGCGCCATCAAGAGTCTATACCACCGGACTTTGCTTGCATTGCGGGAAGTTTTTGAAGGGGGGAGTGAATAAATGCTGCAAATCGTAACCGATGGTTCAGCCGATATGCCTTCGTCCTGGTTGGAACAATACCAGATTCACATCATGCCATTGATGGTGCGTTTTGGCGAAAAAACCTACGTTCAGGGAGTCGATTTAACCAACGAAGACTTCTACCAGATGGTTAATGACCAGCAGGTCATTCCAAAGTCTTCGCTGCCATCGCCTGATCAGGTCAAGGATTTTTACCGGTCAATCGCCAGGCGTGGAGAAAATATTTTATCCATTCATCTTTCAAGTAAATTATCGGGGACGTTTAATGCTTTCCAACTGGCGGCACGCGAATTGGTTAATGAATATCAAATTTACCTGGTCGATTCCGGAGCGGGTTCTGCCGGGTTGGGGTTTATGTGCCGGGAAGCGCGCCGCATGTGGCAGGCAGGCATACCAATTGAAGGCATTCTGAACCGCATGGAAAGCGTACGCAACCAGTTGGCCATTACTTTTACTGTTGATTCCCTGGTATTCGCGCACATGAGCGGGCGGGTTAATACCCTGCAGAAAGCCATTGCATCGCTGTTAAATATCAAACCGATCATCGTCCTGCGCGACGGCCTTCTGGAAATGACCGATAAAGTGCGCACACGGCACCGTTCGCTGGACCGTATCATCGATATTGTTTCAGAACGCATCGGGAAGCAGCGCGTCGATCTGGCAGTGGTGCATGCGGCTGATCCGGCCATGGCCGCGGAAATATTGGAAAAAGCCCGCAAAGTGTTCAACGTGCGCGATTTCATATTAACTGATTTATCAATACCCGTTGCCGCCAACCTGGGTCCAGGAACCATCGGCATTGTTGCATATCCGGTCAATGAGGGAGAATAATATGATTGCTGTAAAAGAGCCAATGCAAATGGATGCTTTTGAAGACCAATTATTTAAACGATTGAAGCCAATGCAACCCCGACCAGAATTTGTGGATCATTTGCGATTTCGCCTGGAGAATCCTCCAAACACAGTTGTTGAACCTCCATCCTGGAAAACAGGCGTGTTAATTTTGGCTACCGGCCTGGTGGGCGGGTTTATTGTCTTTGCGCTGGCACGCAAAATGTTACGCTGGTTATTTCACCAATAATTTATTGCTAAAATCGTTTCATTCAGGTACATCAAAGAATAATTAGATCGTTGTTGTGGTTGTCAATCCTAATTTTTCAGCAAGTTCATGGACCGTGGGCTCGGTCAGCCGGCTGCCATCGGGAAAAATAATGGTGGGGACACTGCGATAGCCGTGGTTGACTTCTTCAACAAACCTGCGCGCCTCCATATCCTGGTCGATATCGATCCAATGGTAAGCAATATTATTGCGGTCAAGAAACGCGCGCGCGCGGCGTGTTTCACCGCACCAGGTGGTACCATACATAATAATTTCAGTCTGATCGGTCATGCGTTGTCCTCTTCTAATAATATAGCATCAATTAATATTTTTGCATCAGACAATAAATCCATGGAGGTCGGCAATTGATAATCAGGATCGACCCGGGTGACCAGGTGTGAACAAATCACGCGAAGATTTTGGGGGAGACCAGGCCGTTCACCAAACGCTTGAATCAAGTCGACGACGTTCGAATTAGCCGTTTGCGGTTGGCGTTGGGAATAATAACCACGCAGCGCAATACCAACCGCCCGGCGAGCACAGACTCTGGCTTTGCCTTCCATTCCATCTGTGCGTGCCTGTTGAGCCATAGCCAGTTCGCTTTCAATTTTTCTTCTCTTTTCAAGATTGATCATGTAAGTATTTTATGACGATTTATCCTGCCGGACTAGATTTGAATGTCATAAAACCAATCACCCATTCACGCTCCAAAAATTGACATTACAGCCGGATAAAGTATCATTGCTGTACGGCATAATACTTTGGATCGATATAAATCTCGTTTTACAATGAATATATTTACCAGATGAGGTAATGATGGCTGGCCCTGGAAAAATAGCATTGATTGGCTCTGGAGAGACGGCCGCCCGCGGGGGACAGGCTTTTGAGCTGCTGGCTCGTCATTTACCGGTGCCTCTCAATATTGCCGTGATGGAAACACCGGCTGGTTTTGAGTTGAACGCGTCCCAGGTCGCAGGCCGGGTGGGCGAATACATGCAGAAACGGTTGCAGAATTACAAACCGCACTTTCAATTGGTGCCAGCCAGACGCCGCGGGGTCGGTGGAACGGATGATTGGGATATATTGGCTCCGTTGATTGATAGCAATTTGATCTTTATGGGGCCAGGCAGTCCTAGCTATACGGTTCGCCAACTGCAAAGCAGCCTGGCATGGGACCTGATCCGTGCCCGCCACCGCCATGGTGCTGCACTGGCATTGGCTAGCGCTGCTACTGTTGCTATGGGCGCTTTATCGATACCGGTTTATGAGATATTTAAGGTTGGAGAAGACCCCTATTGGAAACCCGGCCTGGATCTGCTGGGCGATTTTGGCCTGCATTGTGTGATTGTCCCACATTGGAACAATACCGAAGGCGGTCAGGACGTCGATACCGGTCGTTGTTTCATCGGCAGGCAGCGTTTTGAGTACCTGCAAGAGCAGTTGCCTGCAAAAATGGTGGTGATTGGTATCGATGAACATTCTGGCATGATTATCGATCTGGTCAACAGATCCTGCCGCGTGACCGGAAGAGACGGCGTGCATATTTTGAATGGGCAGGATGAGTTACATTTTTGTTCAGGAGATGTTTTTCCAGTAGACCTCTTGGGAGAATACCAGCTGCCAGAGAACCTTGAGGATGGAATTGATTCAACTGTTTGGGAAAAAATTAGCGGATTTTCCTTCCATAGCAGTGGGGAGGCTGAAGAAGTTAAGGTCCCGGAACAAATTGCCGCCCTTGTGGCTCAACGTGAACAGGCACGCAACCGAAAGGATTGGAGTGCGTCAGACCATATCCGGGCGCAGGCTGCCGAGTTGGGTTGGAAGATCATCGATACGCCCGACGGACAGCAAGCGATGCCCGGGTAGCTGCTTGCATGGCAATTTGAAAACCTCACGCCGCGTTGAAGTTATGCTAGAATCGAGTGCATGACTTTTCGCGTGGTATTTATGGGATCGCCGGATTTCGCTCTGCCAACCCTGGCGGCTTTAGAAAAAAACTACTCATTGGTTGGGGTCGTCACTCAACCAGATCGACCCGCGGGGCGGGGACGGATGCTGACGCCACCCCCTGTAAAGCAAATGGCGATGCAGTTGGGCATAGAAGTCATTCAACCGCAAAAACTGCGCGAGCCGGAAGCGATGGAGAGACTCATCAGCTGGTCACCGGATGTGATCGTCGTGGCTGCCTTTGGGCAAATCCTTCGCCAGACTGTCCTGGACCTGCCGCGTTTTGGTTGCATCAATGTCCACGCATCCTGCCTGCCGCGCTGGCGGGGCGCTGCTCCCATTCAGGCGGCGATTTTACACGGCGATAACGAGACAGGCGTTACCATTATGCGCATGGACGCCGGCATCGACACTGGTGCCATCCTTAGCCAGCGAGCCATGCCGGTTCTGTCAAATGACACAGCAGGCAGTTTGGGGGAACGGCTGGCAGAAGACGGTGCAAAATTACTGGTCGAGACCCTGCCAGATTATTTCTCTGGAAGACTTGAAACCAAGCCTCAGGATGATAGCCGCGCGACTCATGCTTCGCTATTAACCAAGGAACAGGGCGTGTTGGATTTTTCCCATCCGGCGATGAATTTGGAACGTCAGGTACGGGCTTTTTTACCCTGGCCGGCTGCATATACTTTTTTTCAGGGTGAATTGCTCAAAGTATTGCGTTCACATGTCGAGAAAGAAATGGCCCAACCTGGGCAACGTGGAGTGATTGGACAATATCCAGCGATTGGAACGGCCGATGGTTGGCTTGTTTTGGATGAAGTTCAACCAGCCGGAAAACGTCCCATGGCGGGCGATGTTTTTCTGCGCGGGGCACGGCAATGGGTGAGCAGCGTATGACGGAAACATTACGTTTCCTGGTATTCGGTTGCGGAGCAATCGGAACCTATTTGGGCGCAAGCCTGGCCGCCAGCGGTCAGCAAATTGTTTTTCTGGAACGGGCAGAAGTTGCAGAGACGCTTCACAGCCGCGGACTGAAGGTGGGGTTAGACGGAAAAGAACTGCGTGTAGCCAATCCGATTATAGTCAGCAATATCGAACAGGCATTGGAAGCGGGTCCTTTCGATGCCGCAATTCTGGCAGTGAAATCGTTTGATACGCATAATTTGATGGAGAGTCTTCAACCTTTTGTGGACCGTTTGCCGCCGGTGGTTTGCTTTCAAAACGGTGTTGAAAATGAAGCGTTGATCGGCGATTTTCTTGGAAAGGATCATGTTGTTGCCGGCACGGTGACAACGGCCATCGGCCGCCGCGGACTGGGCGATGTTGTGGTTGAAAGGCTGCGCGGGGTAGGCGTGGCGGAGCGCGAAAACCGCATCCCAGGTCTGTTGGAGGCCCTGAACCGGGCAGGTTTGCATGCCCATGCTTACCCAGACGGTCCAGCCATGAAATGGTCAAAAATGCTGACAAATTTACAGGCCAATGCATCCTCGGCCATCCTGGATATGACGCCGGGGGAAATATTTGCTGACCGTAAATTATTCCAACTGGAAATGCGCATGTTGCGCGAAGCGCTGCGGGTGATGCAGGCTCTACATATAGCGGTGGTTGATCTTCCGCGAACGCCTGTCAGAATGTTGGTAACATTAATCAAAGCTCCCTCCGTCATCAGTCAGATGCTGTTGCAGCGTGCATTGGGATCAGGCAGGGGCGGCAAGATGCCGTCATTCCATATCGATTTGCACCAGGGCCGCGGACGTAGCGAAGTTGATTATCTAAACGGTGCTGTGGTCCGATTTGGCAAGGATGTCGGGATTTCAACACCGGTCAACCGGTTTTACAATGAAACATTGAATTCAATATCAGAAGGCCGCCTCCCACTGGAGACCTATGCACACCGTCCGGAGGCATTTTTGAAGGACGTACCCGAAATTTGATTCGCCATCATTGGAGATAAGTACATGGCTGTTCCATACTGGATAGAAGATGCAATTTTTTATCAAATTTTTCCGGACCGGTTCGCGAATGGGGATGAATCCAATGATCCACCGGATAAACAACCCTGGGGGGCTGTGCCGACTGGTTATGGTTTTCAAGGCGGCGATTTACGCGGCATCATCCAGAAAATGGATTACCTGTTGGATCTCGGCATCAATGCCATTTATCTCAACCCCATTTTTCAAGCCGGTTCGAATCACCGCTACAATACCTACGATTATCTGAAAATCGATCCAAAATTAGGCGACTTGCGTGATTTTCATGCCTTGATCGATGCAGCTCACCAAAATGAAATCCGAATTGTGCTGGATGGGGTTTTCAACCATGTTGGCCGCGGCTTTTTTGCCTTTGCCGATCTGCTTGAAAACCAGGAACACTCAGCCTACCGGGATTGGTTTCACGTTCTGAAGTATCCAGTCGACGCATACAGTCCGGGAGATGCAACCACCTACCTGGGTTGGTGGAAGCACAAAAGCCTGCCCAAATTAAACACTGCCAATCCGCAGGTGAGGGCCTACCTGATGCATGTGGCGCGCTATTGGATCGAGCAAGGCGCAGACGGATGGCGGTTGGACGTACCGAACGAGATCGATGACGACCATTTCTGGGCAGAATTTCGCCGGGTCGTTAAATCAGCCAACCCGGATGCTTACCTGGTCGGCGAAATCTGGAACGGCGATCCACGCTGGGTGGGCGATGCCCATTTTGATGGCCTGATGAATTACCCTTTACGAGAATCGTTGCTGGGTATGCTGGCAGGTAAAGGCACTGTTAGCGCCTTTTCAGACAAATTGGAATCGCTACTTCACAGGCAATTTCCGTTGGAAAATTCCTATGCCATGTACAATTTGCTCGACTCGCACGACACGGAGCGGGCATTGACCATGGTAAACGGGGACCAGGGAAAACTGAGGTTAGCCTGGTTAATTCAAATGGCATTGCCAGGCGCACCGGCGGTCTATTACGGCGATGAAGTCGGGCTTGAGGGCGGCAAAGATCCCGAATGCCGGCAAGCCTTCCCTTGGGAGACGTTGGATCAAAGGTCAGAATTACGCGGATTCCTGCAAAACCTGATCCACTGGCGTAAACGTCTGCCAGTGCTACGCCGCGGAAGTTATCAAAACCTGCTGGCTGAGGATGGTCGCGGCTGCTTGGCTTTCGTGCGGACGCTGGGTAATTCGCACGTGGCGGTGGCAATCAACGCCAGCGCAACACGCAGGTCAGCGCGATTAAGCGCTGATAAAATAGGCTGGCGCGACGGGCAGATTATCACCGACTTGCTCGCATCGCAGCAGTATTTCGTTTCAGGCAATGAATTGACTTTATCTTTGCGGCCGTGGAGCGGGACCTGGCTTACCCTGGTTTAATTGTCTTTACTGAGTTTGTATAACTCATCGGTCTTGGCTGCCATGATGAAATCATTGCGGTGCAGGCCATTAATCTTGTGCGTCCACCAGGTAACGGTCACCCGACCCCATTCGATCAGTATGACGGGATGATGACCTTCTTCTTCGGCTAACATCCCGACCTGTTGCGCAAAGGAAATTCCCCGGGCATATTCTGTAAATGGAAACACCCGGCGAATTTTTTGAACTAGGTCTTCTTCCAATAATTGCCATTCAGGTACCTCAGGCAGGTAAGACTGAATTGCCGCCAGGCTGAGTGGAGGGATGCCGCCCATGCATGGTATGCAATTTTCGTTTTTGAGATTGCTCATAACGGATTCTCCATAGGTTGGATAATTCAATAAACCATTATAATTCAGCGGCGCTCGGAAACCAAAGGAGCGCGAAAGAGCAGGAATGAATTTAAACACGAGAACCAATACATCAGCAATTGCATTGGTAATTATTTTTGGAACGGTATTTCTGGCCTCGGTGATCGCAGCTTTATTTTATTTTCCGGCGGAACGATTCCTGTTCAAGCCGGATGCAGTTACCGAAGAAATTCTGGCTTCGGATCTTTCCGAAAGAATGCCGGACCTGGTGGCGGGTTGGATCATCGACGGGAACCTTCAGCTGCCAGATGGCAGTTCGAATTACCTGTCAGCGCTCAACCGTGGGGAATTGGCTGGCATTATCGAACAATTATTACCGGCAGATTGGACAGCGATTCAATCGGCGGTGATCGCCCGCCAGGTCCAGGAATACCTCTTGGGTAAAACGGACTCGTTGAATGTTACTCTGGACCTTACTGATGTGCGTACCCGTCTGACAGGCGACTCCCTCGCGACGGTGGCAGAGCGGATAGTTGGATCCTCGAATGCCTGCAGCGCTCTTGATCTGGCTAATTTGGCACTGACTGTTGCGGGCAGTTCGACAGCCGCCATCCCACTGTGCCAACCACCCGATACATTCCGTCCGCTGGTCGTACGCTCTGTTGAAAATGAACTACTGCAATTAGGCGCGCAACTGCCGGCTAGTTTACCCTTTCAGGTTGGACCGTCAGCCGCCATTTCTCCGGGGGTACTGGTTGTTCGTGTTATGGTTCGTTTATTGCCGTGGACGCCCTGGTTGGCGGTTGGCTCGGCGCTGCTCATATTGCTGGTGATGGGAGGATCGATGCGAAAGGGATTCCTCGCCATCGGTCTGCCCTTGAGCCCGGCTGGCATAATCGCCGCAGGGATCGGGTTTGTTTTGGCAGCGGTGAGGGAAAGCACCCTGGCACCCTGGTTGGACAGCATTTTCTCCAGGCAATTGCCAAATGGGCTGGCAACGATTCTTACCCCTGCCCTGGTAAACGTTTTTAGCCGATTCTGCCTTTCTGTGGTGGCGTGGGGTTGTGCCGCAGTCTTGTTGGGTGCAGCCCTGGTGATTGTCTCCCGCCTGTTAAAACGGTGATAAGCGACTAAAAACCACGCCTGATTCGCAAGAACCCAGGCGTGGTTTCAAAGGATTAGCGTTATTGTTCAGGCTGCTTCCAATAATTTTGTCACGCGGTATTCAGATAACTTTGCAGCAGCTCGTAAATTGCGTGCTATTTCAGCGCTACCCACCAATGTTTCGACCAATTCAGCAGCACTGGCTTTCGGATTGGAAGCCGCGTCCAGCAATGCCAGCAAGGTCATCCAGTGCGCAAGTTGGTTGAAGGCTTCCAGATTGAACCAAAGCACTTCCTTGAAACGGTTGATCCCCAGGAATTGCTGGATTTCAGTATTATTTAACCAGTCTTCCAGGATCTGACGGGTGGTAAGGTTTCCCACGCGGGAGTACCAGCCCTGTTGCCCGATCAGCAGCCGGATGGTTGCGGTTATTCGCCAGGCAGCTTCTTCCTCGAGTCCCAATTTGACTGCGCAATCGGAAAGATTTTTCCCGAATTTCCATTCGTCGAACCAGCTCTGGCTCAATTCAGCATAGCCCTCTTCAGAGACCAGTTTCCCAAGGGCGTGAGTAAACGACCAGCCAAACATCACAAACCAGGATTCTACTGGCTGTTCATCGTTATTCTGACGCAACTCCTCAAAGGCTTTTTGCAGGGCTTTTCCCTTTAACGGTTGCTTCTTATCCAATTGAGGCAGGGTAAGAATGAATTCCAATCCCTTGCGGCCTTCCGCGAGGATTTCTTCCCGATTTGCGCCTGCGTGTTGCAGATAGCCAATGCCATCCAGTAGATTGGAAAGTTTCTTTTCGGCTTCATCCAACACGCTTCCGGAAACATTCAGGTTTTTCTCTGAAATGCGGTTTTCCATCAAATAACCGAAATAACCCGCATTGACAATTTGCTGGAAAGGAGTCTGCACTGGCTGAAGTGCCAATTCCTGCATGGCTTCTTCGACAGCTGGTACGCCGCGGCCGTTTAAATAGCCGCAAACCTGCCGGTAGGTATGCCATTCATTGTCCTCGACCTCGCGGATATTCATGAAAACGTATGCTTTATACCCGTTAAGCTGCAGGAAGAGGCCTTTATCGCGCAGATCGAGGCTTGGGAAGATATATTCCAAATGGGTGACTTGATCCTGGAAGATCACAAATGTGTTTTCACCTGGGTGCAGGTTGAGACCTTGTGCCACCGTGCTTTGCAACATTTGGCGGTCGCCGCCCGAACCTTTAACCGCGACCTGAGTGGAGGATTTGATCCATCCGCGCGTGGAGTCGAAACGGTTGTTGTAAACCACCAGAGCGCGTTCCTGTCCTAAAGAGTTGGAATATGCATAGACATTTTCATCGACGCTGCCCTCTGGGGTAAAGAAATCATACAACCTGAAATTCTCCACTCCAGCAAAGATTGCCCGGCGATGCAGCAAGGGGAAAACCTCCCGTTGGTGTCGTTCGAGCAGGTACGGATCGGGAGTCTCATCCCAATAGGCGCGTTTGAATTCCATGCCGTATTTCTCGGAAAAGCCTTCGATCTGGCCGTGACCGTACATGGGCAGACCGGGTAGTGTGGACATGATGGTGCATATTCCGAAGTATTTGTCGCCTTTGCCAAACTGCTCAATCGCGGTCTTTTCGTCCGGGTTATTCATGAAGTTGACATAGCGCTTAAGAATTTCCGGGTCGAATTCCAGCGTGTTTTTCATCAATGTGCGGTAGCCGGCGTTATCCTCATTGCGCAGCATGTTCATGAACGCCGAATTGTAGACTCGATGCATGCCCAGCGTACGCACAAAATAGCCTTCCATCAACCAGAAAGCCTCTGCGAGCAGCAATGTATCCGGCACTTCCTTGGCGACCCGATCGACCACCTCGCGCCAGAATTCGACCGGGAAGGCAGCTTCAAATTGTTCTTTAGTCAGAGCATGGTCCGACCGGCTGGGAATGGCACCGCCGCTGCCTGGTTCAGGGTACCATAGGCGCTCATAGTGCTTTTTAGCCAGCGTCATGGCCGCGTCGAAACGGATGATGGGGAAGCGTCGTGCTACATCCAGAATGGTCTGGATGACGGCTTCCCGCACGGCTGGGTTGAGGTAATTGAGTTGAGCAGTGTCGTTCCACGGCATGCTGGTGCCGTCGTTGCCATGATAAATGTAACGCGTCTTTCCGTCGCGGTGATCATAGTATTTGAAAACCACGGCAGCATCGGTACGGTCGTAATAATGGTCTTCCACCATTACGCTGACACGACTGTCAGGCGATAAGTCCCGGCTGGTGAACGAATAGGATGGGTAAGGACAATAATCAAGCTGAACAAACCAATCGGGATGATTGATCACCCAGGTGGAATCGATGGCCATGTGATTGGGGACCATATCGCTAGCCAGGCGGATGCCAAAGCGCCAGGCACGTTCGCGCAAGTTCTGGTAGGCGCCTTCGCCGCCCAGTTCATCAGCAATGCGGTAATCCGCCAGGGAATATGCCGATGCGATTGCGTCCGGATTGCCGCATAATTGCTTGATGGTGGCTGAGGCTTTACTGCGTTCCCACAGCCCAATCAACCACAGACCGGTAAATCCTTGCCGTGCCAGGGTTTCCAATTCCTCTTCGGGAATCTGGTCGAGGTGCTGGATGGGACGTTGATATTTCCTGGAAAGTTGATCGAGCCAGACAAAGGAGTTCTTGGCCATCAACACCAGGCGCGGCATCCAATCCCGGTCGGGGCTGAACGCTTCCACTTCGCCGGCGTAGGCAGCCCGGTCGTACACCGGAATCTGGGTTGGACCCGGTCCGCCGCCCGCGAATACCATACGGCTTTCTTCTTTGATCAAGTCCAGGCTGCTAAGCAGGCGGTATAGATATTTACCCAACAATTCCGACCAGCGCTCGCGGATAAACTCCAGTTGGCCGGAAAGCGAATAAGGCACCGCCACCGCCGGGCTGCGCAGCATATCGATAAGATTCTGTTGATCAGGACCAAAAGGCGGTTGATCACCAAAGAATTTGTACAGTGCATTTTGTATCTTCTTGTAGCCGGTCTCGGCGGCCAGGTTCTCATCGTCGAACAGTTCAGTGAAGGGCTCGACCGCTGGATTGCGGTTGGCTACCCAGAGCATGATCATTTCTTCCAGCGCTATGGCCCGGTGGGATGACCCATCCGTTGCACCCTTCAGATATTCTGCTACGCTGAGTTGCCCTTGATAGACGGCCACCGGCGGAAACTCGGTGGTGAAGCGCAGGAGCGCCCGGTCGACCTCGGCAGGGGTGAATTGATCATCCAGGTACGCCAGTGCTTGTTCCATGACCTGGGGAGATTTCTGTTCGCGGTAAAGCAACATGACCAGGTGCAATATCTCATCGATCAAACCCATGGCATTGACCTGGCCGGCTTTGACGGCTTTTTCGGGAAATAGCATCAAATCCCGTTTTTGATTGATTTTCTGGGCAAAGATCCGGGCAGCATGAAAATTCGCCAGGATGACATTGCCGTTGAATGAGAATAAGGCCTGGTCGAACTGATAACGGTCCCGTGCGAGCCGCGAAATATGAAACTCAAACATAACCCCTCCGTCTACCCGGAAAGATAACCACTTATGTCATTATACCAATGCTGGCCTGATCTGCCTTGCCAATAATCGGTGGTTTTTGTCCCAGGATCCAACCTTCGATCCGGCGGATATCCGGGTCATCAGGGGTCTCGCAGGGCCGGATAACGCGTAAAACCTGCAACATGCCCAGCAGTCCGACCAGCGCATCAAAGACATCTTCTCCTTCAACGCCATCTCCAAATCCAGACTCAATGCATTGCCGCAGGTCATTGCTAATTGTCAGTTCAACTGAGGATGCATTGCCAAGAATTTGCATTGCCTGTAACTTGCGTACCGATTGGGACCGTTTGCTGCCTTTTAGCGTTATTCCCAAACCAGCATAATACTCGGCGGGATATGTTTCAGCCAGGATGGTGGTGGGCGTTGCCAGCAACGGCGCCAATTCGCCTGAGAATGGCCAAATGACAGCCACCCCATCTGCCACCGCTGGCAAAAGGATGTTGCACCATCCGTTCAATGCAGCTTTTCCAACCTGCTGCGCGCCCATGGTCCAGAACAAAGGTGAAGCTGCACGCCTGCCAGGTTGGGCCCTTTCGCAGCGTCGCCGCAATGAATCTTTATCTGGCAGGCCTAAAGCGTCAATCAGGTGGGCCTGGCGGGTTGAACCAGGGCGGTCCGGGTAAAATGGACGGGTTAGCGAGATTTCTCCTGCCAGTTTGGCTGGATCGAAAAAGCTCTGCCACTCCGCCAATGCCAATTGGGTCAGAAAATCTGGAAAAAATTGGCAACCGATCCGGCGTGCGTATGCAAGCGGCAGACCGATTGGAAAATCAAATCCGATCCAAAGGGTTTGATTCTTTTCCTTCTGTTTGATTTCATCCAGGAGTGTCCGCGGGCATTTGATCGGATCAATATTCTCAATATAATAACTGCCGTCGGTTCGAAGCGTTGCGGCGGCTGCCCAGCGTTTTTCAGCCCTGCGTGACCAATCGGCATGGATCACCTTCTCAGGCAGCGGTAACCCAGTCGATTGATTCATTCTTCCTTTATCAGGGACTTTAAGGCGATATGTTTGTGCAGGCCGCCTTCCACATCGACCTCAGCCTCCAAAAAACCTTCGGAGAATAGAGCATTCAATGTTCGCTCGAGGGCTTCCGGCCGCCAGGCGAAAAGTCGGACAACTTCCCGTTTTTCAATTGCGCCTACCGAGTTAAAGTAGCGTTCCAGGATCCAGCGGCGGGCCTGTGGTTCAGTGATGGCGCCGGCCTGTTCGATCAGCCTGGGAAAATAATGCGGAACAATATCGTATTGGAAGGAATAATTCCAGGCGCCTGCTTCCGTCACTGCCACCGGCAGCACCTTAAATTCGATCTGCAGATCCTCCAAGCCCCGGTTGAAACGGGAATCGCTCCCGGTCAGGCGGGCTTCTTTGCGCAGTGAAATTGTATCCAACGGTCCTTTTCGCAGGAGCGCTTCGTAGATCTGTCGGGCTTCATTGGTCAATAGACCCTGCTCATACTGGTCAAGATAATCATTTTCAGGATCGCCGTAATTCGGGGAGAGTGCATAGAAATAAGGCAGCGCCTCAAGGGAAAGCAGGGTGTTTTTACGGCGCAGCACGCGGGCGTAATACCACAATCTCTTCGGTAGAAGTTCATCCTTCCAGCCCCAGGTCACGTGTCCCGGGTCATCATGTTCATCAGCCACCGGGCGGTCGCCAGCAACTGCAGCCCACAGGCTGGGCAAGGTAACGCCCTTGATTGGCCAGAAATAAGCAAAACCGCGTTGGTTGATGAACGCCACGGCTTCATCGGCTGATTTCAGCCGCATGCCAGGGGCGGTGTAGTAGGTAACCGACCTGTAATGATTGAGCGCGAGGTTGGAAATCATGCCCGGAATCTTACCCGTAACCAGCCGTTTTCGCCAGTAGGATTAGTAAACGGAAGATCCTCAATTGAAAAAATTACTCGGCTATAAAAATGTGGGCGTAAATATTCGATCCGCTGCCGCCAATGTTCTGTGCCATGCCAATTTTCGCGCCGGGCACCTGGGTTTCGCCGCAAACCCCGCGCAATTGTTGTACAACTTCAACGATCTGATACATACCCGTTGCGCCGACCGGATGGCCGCGGGCTTTGAGTCCGCCGCGCGTGGCAATCGGTATGCGTCCCGTGGGCCGGATTTCGCCATCCATTGCCAGGCGTGGTCCCTGACCGCGCTCGGCAAACCCCGCAGCCTCCAGGGATAATGCCGCCATGATGCTGAAAGCATCGTGCAATTCAAAGACATCGATATCTTTAGGATCAACACCAGCCTGCGCGTATGCCAGGCGGGCAGACCTTTCTGCGGCCATCAGCCAGAGCGGATCGCGGCGGTCATGAACGGCGATGGTATCGGTGGCCGCCGCGGAACCGGCGATTTTAATAAGTGGAACGCCCGGCTGGCGGTAAATCCGTTCAACCGGGACGATAACGGCTGCCGCTGCGCCATCGCCCATTGGGGAAGCATCCATTAAATTAATCGGGTCTGCAACCATCGGTGCGCGCTGATAGCCCTTCTCATCCAACGGTTCGTGGAAGCGGGCAAATGGATTGTGGACACCGTTGGCATGCGCATTGATCGAAAAAGGCGCGAAATCTTCTTTCTTCCAACCGTATTCATACATATAACGGCGCATGATCAGGGCATTGATGGCAACAAACGATAGCCCCTGGCCGGCTTCATAATCAGCGTCTGCCGCGGTTGCCAGTTCCGCCGTGATTTCCGCTCCTGGCGAGTCCGTCATTTTCTCAACGCCCACGGCAATGGCTGTTTCCACCGCGCCCGATGCAACTGCCATCACAGCACTGCGAAAGGCTGCAGCGCCCGAACCACAGGCTGCCTCGATGCGCAAGGCTTCAATATGGTGCATACCCACCCAATCCGCGATATAGGCGCCCAGGTGTTGTTGCTTATTGGCTGAGCCTGACAACATGTTGCCGACAAAAATGGAATCGACCGCAGAAAGGTGAGCATCATCGAGCGCTGCCAAAACGGCTTCACCGGCCAGCTCGCGCAGCGATTTTTCCCACTGCTCTTCCACTTTCGTTTGCCCAATTCCCAAAACCGCGACGTCGCGCATAATTAAATCCTTTTTCAGGAGATTCTTTCAAAATTATAGTGGAAAATGCTGTCAGGAGCTATCAGGCTGCCTGACTGACCGTCGTGGATGGAGTAAAGTATAATTTACGGCTGAACGAAGCACTCAAAATGTCTGCTATCACCGGGGAGTCAGTATTGCCTTTTTTGTTCCGCTTGAAATGGGTGCCGCTTATCGGTTTGGCGTTGATTCTCTCCGGTTGCTCGGTGATAGCCAATCCGGCCTCACCTGTTGAGAAAACGGTTGAGCCAACGCCAAGCAGCACCATTTCTCCAACCATCACGGCTTCTACAACGCCAACGCCAACGCCGGCGCCGCCGCCGCTGCGGGTCTGGATTGATCCGGATTTGCCGGCCGCATTCCGCACTTCGATGCAAATCCCCATCGGATTTGAGATTTCAAATGATGCCGACAAGGCCGACATACCCATTTCCTGGGTTACATCAGATGAGGGTCTTGAAAATTCAGTTCAATGGATTTTCGCACTGGTTGCGCCATTTCCAACTTTATTCGATGAAGTCAGCTCGGCATCCATCCGGTCTTCCTGGGTGGGTGAATCCGCCGAACCCTTCAACCAATCACCCTTATTGATGTCTGCGGAAACCGCCGCCGCATTGACCGTCCTTTGGGGGCAACCTGCTCCGAACGCGATAAAAATATTTCCGCAGGAGAAATTGGTGGATACGTCCTGGGCGGAACGGCCGGGTTGGGCTATTGTCCCGTTTGAGGATTTGACGCCGCGCTGGAAGGTCATTCAGGTGGATGGTCTGTCTCCGCTGGACCCGGATCTGGATGTGAGCCAATATCCGCTCAAAGCCACGATCGGGTGGGAGGCAAAAGCTGGCATCATTTTGCCAGAGGAAGGCGCAGCCATCCATCTGGTCGGCAACCGCAACGCTGCACACCTGGCACGGGTATTCATGACCGGCACGACGGCCATGGTACGCCAAATGGCACTGCGCATGGAGGAAAAAGGCGTACTCTATCCGGCGCGCAGGATTGGCGATTTATTGAAATCAGCGGACTTGACCCATATCAGCAACGAAGTTTCGTTCTATTCGCATTGCCCTCCCGCTAAACCATTACGCGGCAGCCTTCGTTTTTGTACCAGTCCAGAATATATTCAGACTTTGAAAGCCGTCGGCGCAGATGTCATTGAATTGACCGGCAATCATCTGCTGGATTGGGGTACAGAAGCATTTTCGGAAACACTAGAACTTTACAAAACCAACGGGTTCACAACCTACGGTGGCGGTTGGACGCAAGAACAAGCCAGACAACCCAACAAAATGGAAGTTAATGGGAACAAATTGGCTTTCCTTGGCTGCAATCCAGCCGGTCCTGAAGCGGATTGGGCAACCGCAGAGAACCCTGGATCGGCGCAATGCGATTACGACTGGATGGAATCCCAGATTCGAGCCTTGCGAGCCGACGGCTATTTGCCAATTGTCACGATCCAGCATATCGAAGTCTATGACTATAAACCCACCTCCGCCCAACGTGTGATCTCTGAACGGATGGCCAAAGCCGGAGCGGTCTTGATCAGCGGTAGCCAGTCTCATTTCCCCCAGGGATTCACATTCGTTGGCGAAACCCTAGTTCATTATGGGCTTGGCAATACCTTTTTTGACCAGATGGATTTTGGTTCAAGCCGCGGTTTTTTGGATCGCAGCGTTTTTTACGAAGGCAGACTGATCAGTACCGAGTTGTTTACAATTAAATTGGAGGATTACGCTCAACCGCGTCTGATGACCCCTGAGGAACGCCAGGCCATGCTGGAAAAAGTGTTTATTGAAAGCGGTTGGTTGAGTGAAAAATAATCGTTCACACCCGATTGGTCTCCTGCTGGTTATTCTTTTGGCCGGCTGCAATTTACCCACAAGCCAGGGTCTATCAGTCACCACGGTCGGGTCAACACCGACAGCCGAAGTAAGAAAGGCGAGTGCTACGCCTTTTCAACCCCTCCCGACCGAGACATTGACGCCAACAGCAGAAGTCCAGGGATTATGGATTGATCTGGCAGTTCCGGAAGCACTTGTTTCGGACCTGGCCATCCCATCAGATCTGAGAATCGTGGATGCGCCTGAACTTGCAAAATCACGCCTTGAACCATCAACGGAGATCAACGCACCGATCCGTTGGATTTATGTCCTGGCAGCACCATTCGCGACCCTGCAGGATGATGTTTCATCAGCCGAATTACAGGCCTTCTGGCGCGATGAAGCGGCTCAACCGTTTGGCGACGCCCCTCTGGCATTGACCAGTACGACGTTGCGTGCCTTTGAGTTCCTTTGGGGATCTGCGAATGTCAATAAACTGCGTGTAGCCAATGATATTGGCGAATTGGAACAATTGCGTGACGCAGAGCATGCCTGGGCAATTCTGCCATTCGAGCAGCTTGGACCCCAATGGAAGGTGATAAGCATAGATGGTGAGAATCCGCTGCTTCGCGGGCTGGATTTGGATGCCTATCCTTTGGCAGTATCATTTACGCTCACTGGATCATATTCAGAAACAGCTTTGCAACATCCGTTTACCAACCGTGACGAGAATCAATTGACGGTGCTGGTGATGACAGGCGTGACGGCGTTAGTGCGCGCCACTGCCGCCACCATGAATATTAAAGGCATCGAGTATCCTGCCAGTAGCATTCTGGACTGGTTGACCACAGCAGATCTGACCCATGTCAGCAACGAGGTCTCCTTTTCACCGGCCTGTCCGCAGGCGAATTACAGTGATACCAGCCTGCAGATGTGTTCGCAACCCGACTACATCCAGTTATTGACGGCAGCCGGGGTGGATATTGTGGAACTGAGCGGCAACCATTTGAATGACTATGGGCGGGAGCCGCTGGTATACACCTTGGATCTATACAATCAATTGGGATTCCGTTATTTTGCCGGTGGGTACAACCTGGCGGAAGCCAGGCAGCCATTACTGGTGGAAGATCACGGCAACCGGCTAGCCTTCATTGGCTGCAATCCGGCTGGTCCTCCAAACGTCTGGGCTACCGACAGCCTGGCCGGCGCTGCACCTTGCGATGATTACGAATGGATCAAAGATCAAATCTCCCGGTTACGTGCTGATGGCTATTTGCCAGTTGTTAGCCTACAATACTTCGAGGCTTACCGTCCGGAAGCGCTCAATTGGGAGAAACGCGACTTTCGTGCTTTAGCGGATAGCGGCGCCATCATCGTGAGCGGAAGTCAGGCCCACTACCCGATGGGAATGGAATTTTTCAACGGCGCCCTCATTCATTATGGCTTGGGCAATTTGTTCTTCGATCAAATGCGTTACACGCTGCCGAACGGCGTAATCACCGACTGGACAGCGCGTGAATTCATCGACCGGCATATCTTCTACAACGGCCGCTATATCAGCACCCAGTTATTGACCGCGCGTTTGGAGGAATATGCCCGCCCGCGCCCCATGACCAACGAAGAACGCCAGGAAATGCTGGATGTGATCTTCACCGCCAGCGGTTGGTAACAGGCTTGAAAAGCTGCGAGAGACCTTTAGTCTCTGAGCCTTTTCTTTCGCTTTTTCAGGTGGCGCATGGCGGAATTAGCGCTTTTCATCATGCTCAGCGGGGAACGGCCAGGGTATAGCCCCCGTCAATTACGATGACCTGACCGCGGATCATGGCCGCATCTTCTGAACAAAGAAATGCCACCACGCCGGCCACATCCTCGGGCGTCGTCAATCGTCTCGCTGGCGTGTTGGCGATCGCGCGCGGGATGACGGCCGGGTCACTCAAAACAGCGAAGTGCTGAAGTGCGTCCGTTTCGACCAGGCCCGGTGATACCGCATTGGCGCGGATATTCAGGGATGCCAGTTCGACCGCCAGGTAGCGTGTCAATGCCTCAAGCGCAGCTTTGCTGGCACCTACAGCGACATAATCGGGCATGACGCGCTGTGCTCCTGGGCTTGAGATGCTCACAATCGCGCCGCCGCCCCGTTTTTCCATCAAAGGTGCAGCTTTTTGCGCCAGTAGAAGTAGCGCGCGCGTGTTTACATTGAATGTATAGTCCCACCCGCTGATTTTTTGTTGCATGGCAGGACGATTAAACCCGCTGGCAGCATTGCTGACCAGGATATCCAATCCGCCAAAAGCTTCCTCAATGGCAGCAAATAAACGCTCGACACCATCTGGCTTGGAAACGTCCGCCTGGACAATAATCACTTTTCTATCGAATAATTCAATTTGCGCGGCGGTATCCTCGGCGGGCTTGCGGTTGCGCACATAGTTGATGACAATGTCAGCGCCTTCCTGCGCCAGGCGCAAGGCTATGGCTCGCCCGATGCCTCGGCTTGAACCTGTAACCAGGGCGGCCTGGCCAGCGAAACGTAAATCGGTCATTTTTCCTCCGCGGTTTGGTGGGTGAACCGAATGGGTTTCAACAAGCCGGCTCCCAATTTTTGGCGCAGGTTTTCAGGTTTATTCAAAACCGCCTCGACCTGATCGACATCAGTCAACAATCCGGCCAGGTCGATTCCGCATTGGTCAGGTGAGAATCCGGCCAGGGTGGTACGTGCCCGCACAAACATTTTATGCGCGCCGGTCAAATTTTCGCGCTGTAAATGGTAATAACCGACCCCAACTTGCAAAATGCCGCGATAAAGATCGCGGATTGGACCCTTTTCGGCGCGCCAGGCGGTCTCTAAGAATTCATGGGCTTCAAAATAGTCGCCTGCATTAAAACATTCCAATCCATGCAGCACCGTATCCGGCAAGGGTGTTGGGCAGGGGATGGCGGAGTTTGTTGGATTCATGATTGTATATATCCTGGTCTAATGACGATGAAAATTATAGCATAGCGTCGTTTTTGACCGGCCAGCGGAAATACCTTCTCCACAAAAAATATGATAGGATAGACCTGCCAGCCGAGCAAGAGAAACCATTTTCAGCCTATGAGGAATGCAATGATCCATCTCGCCGATGATGAAATACTACCCCTGTCCATGGAGCATAATTTTTGGACGTGGTCTGCCCAGGGCAAGGTCAATCCGATCCCGGTCAAATCCGCCAGGGGAGTCTATTTTTGGGACGTCAATGATAAACGCTACCTGGATTTGAACTCGATGACCATGTGCGTGAACATCGGGCATGGCGACGAACGCGTGATTCAGGCAATTGCGGATCAGGCTCGGGAGCTTCCCTATGCTGCACCGGGCATGGCAACGCGGCCGCGTGCGATGATGGGCAAGAAGCTGGCGGAGATTCTTCCCGCTGGATTGACGCGCTACCTGTATACCCTGGGCGGGGCGGATGCCAATGAGAACGCCATCAAGCTGGCGCGGGCTTTTACCGGACGTTTTAAAATTCTGGCGCGCTACCGTTCCTACCACGGCGCGAGTTATGGCGCGGTGGCAGCAACAGGTGATCCGCGGCGCGTTGCTTGGGAACCGGCCGTGATGCCAGGCGTGGTTCACTTTCTGGATCCTTACCGCTACCGTTCGACATTCCACCGTACCCATCCGGAGTTATCGGAAGAGGAGTTCTGCCAGGATTATCTCAACCACCTTGAGGAAATTATTCAATACGAACGACCGGAAACAATCGCTGCGATTATCGTTGAATCCGTGACGGGAACCAATGGCGTCATCATCCCGCCCGCCGGATATTTGCCCGGCATAAGAGATATATGCGACCGGCACGGCATTGTCATGATCTGTGACGAGGTGATGAGCGGTTTCGGCCGAACGGGCGAATGGTTCGCTGTCAATCATTGGAAGGTGATCCCGGATATTCTCACCATGGCCAAGGGTTTGACCTCAGGGTATGCACCGTTGGGTGCGGTTGCAATGAAACCGGAAATTGCGGCCACTTTCCAGGACCGGGTTTTCGAAGGCGGGTTGACTTACAACGGCCATCCCATTTCATTGGCTGCCGCAATCGCTACGATCGAGGTCATGCAAACGGATCACCTGGTTGAAAAGGCCAAAGCCACCGGCCAGATTATGGCTGACATGCTGGCGGAATTGGTCGAAAGGCATCCATCGGTTGGCGAAGTGCGGTCCATTGGCCTCTTTGGCATTATTGAACTCGTCCGAAACCGGAAAACGAGGGAGCCGATGGCGCTTTTCAACGGCTCAAGCCCTGAGATGGCTGCCTATAAAAAATATCTTTTAGATCACGGCGTATACCAGTCGATTCATTGGAATAACGCGCTGTTGCTTCCGCCTCTCATTATTACGCCGGAGCAATTGGCCGAAGGTTTTGCGGTAATTGACCGCGCTTTGGAAATTACGGATCAGGCCGTGAAATAATGTAACTTTTCAAGCATGCCTGCCATCTAAAGGTAGATTATAGATAACATCGAGGTGAAGAGGATGGATTTTACCCTTACCAATCCGGCCACGGTCGCTGAGAATAGCGATACCATGGAGCACGTAAAAGTTCTTGTACTGGGTGCTGGTCCTGCCGGTATGGCTGCGGCATTGTATGCAGCCCGGGCAGAACTAAATCCACTGGTATTAACGGGCAATGAGGTGGGCGGGCAGGCTTCGCTGACCTTCGCAATTGAGAATTACCCTGGATTTCCGGATGGGGTAGGCGGCGGAGAATTAGGCGATTTATTCAAGAAGCAGGCTGAACGATTTGGTGCAAGATTCGAATATGATCTGGCATCCGAGGTTGATCTTACCGCCCGACCATTCAGAGTTAAAACATACAGCCAGGAATATCTGGCTGATTCGTTGATTATCGCGACCGGTGCAAGCCCAAATCATCTGGGCATCGCACGCGAGGCAGAATTAACCGGGCGGGGCATCTCATATTGTGCCACCTGCGATGGTTGGTTCTTCAAGGAGAAGAAGGTAGTGGTGGTTGGCGGCGGCGACAGCGCAATCGAGGAAGCAATATTTCTGACGCGCTATGCCAAATCGGTGACTTTAATCCACCGGCGCGATAGTTTCAGGGCCGGCGCCATTCTCCAGCGGCGGGCCAAAGATAATCCGAAAATCGACTTCATTCTCGATTCGGTGGTTACCGAAGTTTTGGGAGAAGAGAAGGTTCAGGCTGTAAAAATAAAAAATCTAAAATCGGGTACAGTTTCCACCCTGGAAACGGATGGCGTGTTCATATTCATTGGCCACACCCCCAACACCGAAATGTTTAAGGGCCAGCTTGAGATGGAAGAAAACGGCATTATTGTGACGGATGCCTTGATGCATACCAGCGTCCCTGGCGTCTTTGCGGCCGGTGAAGTGATGGACCGGGCATACCGCCAGGTGGTGACTTCCGCCGGAATGGGTGCTGCAGCAGCCATCGAAGCGACCCGTTTCCTTGAGCGTGAAGAAGTTCACTAACCTGATCAAAATATTAATAACGGCCTGGGTTTTCATACCCAGGCCGTTTTATTCTATTAGCGGAACAATTATGGGGTGGTAGAGCCGCCGGAACCCATCCAGATAAAGACACGGCTGACGCTGACAGCGCCGGCTGGTTCCCAGACCGGTTGGCCTTCGCGCGTTTGCCCATTAGGCCGGACCGGTACGATGGACCAACGCAGCGCATGCGGCTGGTTGTCGGTTGGACGGAAATTGGCTGGGACGATGAATTTGGTATCGGTTACGTAATCAACCAGCTTGCGGCCCGTCCCTTCAGTGATGTCTTCGATAGTTACGGCGTAGCCTTCATTCGCAAGCATGGTTCCAACCGCAGCCCACTGCAGGGTGATTACGTCGCTTGCCGTCATAAAAACAGCGCCGTCCGCTGGTAGCAGCAGATTAGGAGCTGCGTAAGGAGGCGGATTGGTTGCTGTGGGTGTAGGACCGGCAGTTGGAAGGCGTTCACAAATGGGTATTTTCAGAGTGTATCCTTCAAAGACGACATCCGATGTCATGCCATTGTATTCACGGATCGATTGAGCTGAAACGTTGTAATTGGCGGCTATCGAACCTAGCGTATCGGACGCTGTGACTTTGTAATCGACCGTTTGGCAGGCTGTTTCCGTAGCCCGGTCGGGCTGCAGTGTTTCGGTGGGCAGCGGTGCAGCAGTTGGGGTTGGCTGCGGAATCAACAATTTGGTGCCGATGCTGAGAACACACTCTACCGATAGATTATTCTTGAGAATAATGCTGTTGGTAGATACATTGAAGGCATATGCGATGGATAAGCAGGTATCCCGATCTTTGACGATGTATTCAATATCGGGCAATGGGGTGGCCGAAGGCATCAGCGTGTTGGTGGGTGTGATCGTGGCAGTTTGGGTCACGGTCGGTGTCAGGCTGGCAGTCGGCGTGACGGTGGGCTCCACGACCTTGCCAGTGCCTTGCAGAATGCCGTATACAGCGCCTGCACCAATTGCGATGAAAAGCAATATCAACACTAACGCAATGGGCAAGGTTATTGTCAATTCCGGCAATCGAGGACTCTTCACGGACGATTCGGCGCCTTTTGCCGCGGGCGCCGGGGATGCCTGAAAGGTCCTTCCGCACACCAGGCAGCGGGTGGCGTTTTCATTGATACGTGTACCGCAGGTTGGGCAAACTTTTGTTTTTGAAGGTGTATTTTCTGGGCTCATAGTTTTTGTTTTCAAAGAAACAACCGGGGAAATCCCCGGTAAGCTGGGATTATACCATAACCGTCTGTCCGTCAAGACGCTGGCGGAAGGGGATAGGCTGCTTGCGCCGCATCATGGGCAAACTGGATTTGTGGAGTAAAGCATGATATGCTCGATTATTATGCAGCCAACCAGTCTCTATATCCACATACCATTTTGCACGCACCGCTGCGCTTATTGTGATTTTAACACCTATGCTGGACAGGAAAGCAAAATACCGGCTTATATCGATGCGCTATGCCATGAAATTCGCCAGGTTGGAGCTTCCAGCCCTGAAAAGTTGTCCATTCATACAATCTTTTTTGGCGGCGGCACGCCTTCGCTATTGGACCCGCTTCAGGCAGAATCCATCCTGAAAGCCTGCCAGGAAGTATTTACCGTCCAGCCAGAGGCAGAAATCAGCATGGAAGCCAATCCCGGGACTGTTTCTCTGGAATCGCTGGCTGCAATGCGTGCGATCGGTATCAACCGCTTGAGTTTTGGCATGCAGTCAGCTCATCCGGATGACCTGCGACTGCTGGAACGGCAGCATGATACCTTCGATGTCATTAACGCAATCAGTTGGACGCGCCAGGCCGGTTTCGACTCCCTGAGCCTGGATTTGATCTTCGGCTTGCCCTTCCAAACCTTGGAACGCTGGCAGAACACTCTGGAGACAGCGATCGGGTTGCAACCGGACCATCTGTCGCTCTATGCGCTGACGATTGAACACGGCACGCCTTTTCAGGGGTGGCTGCGGCATGGGTTGGTTCCTCTGCCGGATGACGATTTGGCCGCGGATATGTATGATTATGCTTCAGAACGACTGGCCTCGGCCGGTTTCAAGCAATACGAAATTTCAAACTGGGCCAAGATCAAGAATGGCACCCTGGCCGCCTGCAAGCATAACCTGCAATACTGGCACAACCAGCCTTACCTGGGTTTCGGCGCCGGGGCACACGGTTATCACTCCGGCTATCGCCTGATCAATACGGCGGCCATTCCGGCTTACATTGAACGCAACCAGACTCCGCCGGTTGAAACCTTTCCAATGGGTCCAGCCACCATTCAGGCAATCCGGATTGACCGCTGGACTGAAATTCAGGAAACCATGATGGTCGGGCTGAGACTGACGGATGAAGGCATATCGCCGGAGGAATTTCAGCGGCGGTTTGGCATGAGCCTGACCGGCCTGTTTGGGCAGGATATCGACCAATTAATTCAAAAAGGGTTGTTGGAATGGGGCGACGAGGGGAAAATACTGCGATTATCGCCGCGGGGACACTTGTTGGGGAACGCGGTTTTCCGCCAGTTTGTTGGCCGTGAAAAACCAGCCGGTTGGGAAGATTAAAAGGAAACCCTGATCTTCAGGATACGATTACCCGGGTGCCGTAACCCGTTTTTTCAATTGTTTTTTCATCTGTAACCGGCGTGCACCAGCGGAAGATCCATTTGGCTTCCTCAGGCTTCATATTAATGCAGCCGTGGCTCATGGTGATGCCGTAATTGGTGTGCCAGTAGGTACCGTGAAAGGCGACACCAGTTTCGGGAACGAAGAATGATGTCCAGGGTACGCCGGGCAATTCATAGGCGTAAATATCGGATGTGATCCGTCCATCGCCCATATGCTTGGAGGGCATTTTCGATTGGACGCGATATTCGCCCACCGGAGTCTGGGTGAGGATCAATCCGGGTTCGGGTTTGCGCTTGTCGGGCAAACCAGAGGCGATTTTGGTATGCAAAACGACTTTATCGTATTCGTAAGCCGTAACTTCCTGGCGCGCCAGCGAGACTTCAATGCGCTTTTTTTCGGGGGGGACCTCGGGTGATAGCGGGGTTAATTCATCCGGTTGAACCACGCGCATATGCTCAGCCGGAACCGCATATTCGATTTCCAACAATTCATCCTTGAGCTTATACCAGGGCGAACCATCTGGACCTTCCACCACGCCAGTGATCCAGTGGGTGGAATCGTAATACAACCGGTAAACCGGCTCCCAGGCACGTTTTTGCCGGGGTAATAAGGCCTGGGTCAGTGGTACGGTAACTTCCGCCAGAACGCCTTTTGGCTCGGGATTGGAAAGCACGGAATTTAGACGGATTTTAACAGGTTGCGTATAGGCAGAGTGGATATAACCGCCCCAGACGCGGTACCACAACGGATTATAACCTGGCCCAAATTCGGAATCTACCTCTTCATAAACGTTGACCAGCTCATCGCGGGTCCGCTGGTATAGAATTTTACTTTTGTCATCGGGGCGCGAATAGACGCTAACCGTACCAGACGTGATGCGAATCAAGCGGTTGGGATCCAGATCATCCCCGCTACCCTGGAATGGCCGGAATGCCAGACCAGCAAGAGAAAGGCCAGCCAGTTGCAAAAATGTTCGACGACTCAGTTTACGGTGAAGCATGGCTCGATTATACCGTAATATTTACTACTTTTTTCTAAATAATTCCTCATCATATGCTTCTTTCAAGTTATCAGTGTTAGCGTTATAATGAACTTACCGGGGATGACAGGCTTCGACGGAGGAGGCTGATTCCGGATTGCGAGCCGAGAGGTGCCGACCTCGTTAACTCAGCACAAACCTTAAGTGCCAACCGCACTTCCTACGCTGCTATGCCCCTCGCTGCATAAGCGAGAGATTTAGCCGCATGACCTCCACGTGAGGTCACGTCTGCCCACCCCGCTCCCTGGCCGGTGGTGGATGCAGGCGCTAAAAAGCCAAGGGTGCCGACCGGCTTGCTGTGTTCCGGTCGAAAGAGGGCTTTCGGGTCCTAGCGGCTGGCGGATGGCCTGTTTTGCCAGATTTCAGGCCGTTTGCGAGAACAAAGCCTGGCTACGCTCGTAGACATTCGCGGGTCTAATCTTTCGGACGCGGGTTCGATTCCCGCCATCTCCACCTTATAACGCGAAAGCGGCTGGAAAGCCGCTTTTTGCATTCGAGTTAACGGGTCGAAATATCCCGGAACAAAGCAGCGGTTTTGCAGCTTTGCACTGGAAAACGTCCAATTGCAGTCTCATCCGACAGGACAAAGCCCTGGTACTCCTTAAGCAAAGCATCATGCAGGCAGGTAATTTCGGAACGGGTGGGGGAAGGGTGTTCAGTCATGTGTTCCAGTACCTGCCCGGCCAGCATGACCGGGATGGGGATGGTGGGTACCATGCTGGAAAACTGATGGACAGCCTGCGCCATGCCCACCAATCCCAGTTCCGCACCAAGATCCCCGCGGCACAACCACACCTCGTCTGCCTCGGCTGAAATTGCCCTGGCCTCCTGGATGGCCGTTCCGCGTTCCAATTTTGCGATCAGGTAGGTTGGCGCACCAATTTGTTTGCGGAAGGAAATCATTTCAACGGCATTCTTGACATAAGATATAGCATAACGCACGAAGGGGTATTGCAGGGTTGTCTGCATTACGGCGAGGTCCTTTTCACTCAGACCTTCGCTGCGGAACTCCGACTCGGCATATGTGATACCCTTATTGGCTGCGATGGGTCCGCCTTGCACCACCCTCGCCCGGATGGAATTGCCGTCGATTTCCGCCATTTCCAGCACCACTTTTGCATCGTTCAAACGAATTTCCCGGCTGGATTTAGGCGCAGCAGTGAAGAAATCGGCATGCGTTACTGGAAAGACATTCGGGACGGTGGTGCTTACATCCATTTTCAGGATCACATCCATTCCTTCCACTAGTTCAATCGTAGGAAAATTTCCGAGCCGCCATTTGCTGCCCTGCAGGTCGATGACAACCGGGACAGCCTTGCCGCGATGTGCAAAGAACGCGCGCATGCGCTCGACCCATTCGATCACCTGTGGGATGGATAGGTGCGAGGAGTTTAAGCGGAATTCAGACGCACCGGCAACAATCATTTCCCGCCACAATTCCGTGGAAGAACTGGCTGGACCTAAAGTCGCAATGATTTCATATGTCATGAGGATCTATACCTGGCAAATAATACCCTTTAGATAAGCGCCTTCAGGAAAATTAAGCGCCACTGGATGATCCGGTCCCTGGCGAAGCAGATCGATGATCATGGCGTCCACGCCGGCATCCAGAGCTGCCCCCGCAACGATTTTTTGAAACAAGTCAGCCGAAACGCCGCCCGAACAGGAGAAGGTTACCAGGATGCCGCCCGGATTGAGCAGTTTGAAGGCTAATAGATTGATATCTTTGTAGCCGCGGGCGGCTTTTTCAGCCTGGGCAGCTGTATGTGCGAACTTGGGCGGATCCAAAACGATCAGGTCGAATTTGCGGGCGCGGTCGCGCATCTCGCGCAGCACGTGGAAAACATCGCCCTGCAGCCACTCGGCCTTTTGGGCAGGCAGGGAATTGGCTCCCAGGTTTACACTGGCCAGGTTGAGCGCTTCCTGGGAGGAATCCACCGATATCACGTTCTTCGCGCCGCCTCTTAGAGCATACAAGCTGAAACCGCCGGAATAACAAAAGCAATTGAGCACGCTGCGACCTTCGGCCAGTTGCCCAACGCGCTTACGGTTGGCACGCTGATCGAGGTAAAAGCCGGTTTTCTGGCCATGTTTCAAATCCACAGCGAACTTCAGCCCGTTTTCATCGATCCAAACCATATCCGACGGCGGGACACCGTGCAATACGCCAGTGCGGTCAGGCAGACCCTCCAGTTGGCGTACATCCACATCCGAACGCTCATAGATATTCTCAATCCCCGTCTGATCCGCCAATATACGTACCAGAGTTTCTCGATTTGCCTCTGCCCCGCAACTGAGTACTTGAACCACCAACCAATCAGCATAGTGGTCCACCACCAGACCGGGCAGTCCATCCGACTCGCCGTGAATCAAACGGTAGGCATCGGTTTCACCAGCCGGGATTACCCCCTGGCGAAATTCAAGAGCTTTTTCAATTCGTTTTTGGAAAAACGCCTCATCGATCGTTTCTCCACCATCCCACGTCCACATGCGCGCGCGGATTTGTGAAGCCGGACTGTAGGCTGCACTACCTAAAAGGTCGCCGCTGGCATTGCGGACCAGTACGGTTTCACCAGCTTGCGGGTCACCGTTGACCCGGTCAATCGCTCCCGAGAATATCCAGGGGTGCCGGTGCAGGACGGATTTCTCGCGGCCGCTTTTCAGGATGATTGATTTACCGCTCAACCTTCCACCAGCTTCCGCAGGGCAGCTTCATCTAAAATTGTCACGCCCAATTCACGGGCCTTCTCCAGTTTGGAACCTGGTCCATCTCCGACCACCAGGTAACTGGTTTTTTTACTGACGCTATCGGTTACCTTGCCGCCATGCTGTTGAATATATTCCTTGATGCCCTCGCGCGAAAACCCGGCCAGTGTGCCAGTGACGACGAAAGTCTGATCTTTCAATTGTTGACTGCCTGCTCCGGCAGTTGGCCGGGCAGCCACCACCGGCCAAAGGCCTGCCGCCTTGAGTTTGGCGAGCACCGCCTGATTTCGGTCGCCCTCGAACCAATCCACTATGGCCGCCGCGATGTTGGGTCCAATGCCTTCGATTTGCTGCAAATCAAACACGGATGCCTGGCCAAGGCTACCCAGGTCGTGATAATGAGCGGTCAGATCAAGCGCCATCACTTCGCCCACGCCGTGAATGCCAAGGGCATTAATCAGGCGCGATAATGGCTGCCCGCGTGCCGCTGATATGGCCTGAAGCAAGTTGTCGGCTTTTTTCTCGGCGAAGCCTTCCAGAGTCAATAAGTCCTCGCGCCGCAGAGTAAAGATATCCGCAACATCCCGTACCAGGCCAGCCTGAGCCAGTTGTTCAACAATTTTTATCCCCATTCCGGCGATATCCATTGCGCCGCGCGAGACGAAATGTTCCAGGTTGCGTACCAATTGCGCCGGACATGCTGAATTGACGCAATACCAGGCCACTTCTCCTTCAAAATGTTCCACCGCCTGTCCGCAGGTAGGGCAGGTGGATGGCGGAAGATACGGCTTTTCCTGGCCTGTTCGGGCGTCGCTGACCGGGCCAATGACATACGGAATCACGTCGCCGGCCCGTTTCAGCATGATCCGGTCGCCGATGCGAATATCTTTTTCCGCAATGTAATCGAAATTGTGCAAGGTGGCCTGCTTGACAACCACCCCGCCGATTTCTACCGGTTCCAGAATGGCATAAGGCGTCAAAACGCCTGTGCGGCCCACATTGACGCCGATATCCCGCAAGAGCGTGGTAACCTCACGCGCGGGAAACTTGAAGGCAATCGCCCCGCGCGGGTCCTTTCCAACGATGCCAAGTTCAGCGGCAATCGCAAGGTCGTTTATCTTGATGACCGTCCCATCCACTTCATAAGCCATGTCATCCCGTTTTTCACCGATAACCTGGCAGGCGGCTATGGCGGATTCCAAATCGGAATGCAGGCTGATTTCCCTGGCAACGGGGAAGCCGATTGCTTTCAGATACGCCAGCAGCTCCCATTGGGTTCTTGGCGTTTGGCCATCCGCGGCGGCGATCTGGTAAACGTAAAGAGTCAGGGGACGGGAAGCTGTCAAAGTGGGGTCCAGTTGGCGGAGCGAACCGGCAGCGGTGTTGCGCGGGTTCAGGTATGTTTTTTCTCCAGCTTCACCCAGCCTCTGATTCAAAGCATCGAAATCCTTAAGGGTAATGAATGCCTCGCCGCGGACAACAAAATAATCCGGCACATGGGGTCCATCGGAATCGACTGGAATACGCAACGGCAGTGCCTTGACCGTGCGCAGGTTGGCAGTAATATCTTCGCCAATTTCACCGTCACCGCGCGTGGCACCCTGGACAAAGACACCATTGCGGTAGGTTAACACAACTGTCAGTCCATCAATCTTCGGCTCCACCACCAGGGTGGCTTTGCGCACACGCTCATCCAGTTTTACACTCCGCTCCATCCAGGCTCTAACACCGTCCGCATCGAAGGCATTGGCCAGGCTGAGAATCGGTGCAGGGTGGGCGACCTTGACAAAGCGGTCGAGCGGGGCACTGCCTGCCCGTTGCGAGGGCGAATCGGGCGTGATCCATTCCGGATGCTCGGTTTCAATGGTTTTCAATCGCACCATCAAACGGTCGTATTCAACATCGCTAATGACTGGTGCATCCAAAACATGGTAGCGATAATTATGAAAATGGATTTCCTGGCGCAGGTGCTCGAGTTCCTGGTACAGTGCAGCGTTTTCCATAAGCAATTACCTCATCGTTTTACAATGACAATCCGCCCATCCGGGTATCCTGGCAATCGTATTATAGTGCAAGATGAATTATCAATTCTGATGAGTGATCTTTTTCAGAAAAGGAAGTTCATTACGTTGTAGAGAATCGGTTTCTTTGCTACACTATTCTCTAGAAAATGGAGGTTTTTTATGAATGCTGGAAAAACCATTGCCTATATTATCGCAGCAATTCTGATACTTTTCGGTGTGCTTTTTATTTGGGCAACCTTCAGCCCGGATGGGAATACCGGTTGGCTTGTGGTGGGGATCATCAGCGTAGCGATCGGTCTGGTTTTGATTTTCCTGGCAGGTCGGAAGAAACCAGGCGGCGAAAAAGAGGATGTGACAGTCAAGATCGACTTGAGCGGCGATGTCAATCTCGATGCACTCAAGTGCAAATCCTGCGGGGGAACTTTGACTTCGGAAAACATCAAAATGGTTGCAGGCGCACCGTTTGTCACCTGCCCGTCGTGCGGCACAACCTATCAGCTCACCGAAGAACCGAAGTGGTAAGCCTTTTTTCAGGGAGGGTCTGGCATGAAGCGTTACCGTTGGTGGGGTTTTCTTACCGCGCTGCTGCTGCTCGTCTCGTTCCTGCAGCCAGTTGCAGCCCAGTCCTATTATTTCCAGGTTAAAGAACAGGAAGTCAATTTCTATATCGATGCCGATGGCACAGCAACCATTGAGTATACTTTTACCTTTGCCAACGAACCCAGCGGGGCTGACATGGAGTTCGTTGACATCATCATGCCGCAAGATTCGCAATGGTCTGCGAAGAACGCAAAGGGTGATCTCAACGGCACAGCGATCACGAAAATATCCAATTCGGATTATGTTGATAACGCTGTCATGCTGGATTTACGTCCAAATGCCATTAAACCAGGGCAAACGGGAAAAGTCGGCTTTCAGATAACAGGCGTCAAAGATACCCTCTATAAAGCCGATGCCCAGGTTAACGGCGAGGATTATGCCAGTTTCCAGTTCCAACCTAATACGTTTGAAGCAGGGACTGTGGCGGGCAAGACAAAGATGACGGTCACGCTTTTCCTGCCGCCAGGGCTCAAGGAAAGCGAACCGCGTTATTATCCGCCGCAGGGTTGGCCAGGGACAACTGATCCGAACCAATCCGGCTTCGACAGTGCTGGCGGCGTTTATTACCGCTGGGTTAATGAGGAAGCCAGTACCATGGATTCCTACATTTTCGGCGGGTCTTTTCCGGCCCGGTTAATAACCGACGCCAGTGCAATTCGTGATAAGAGCCAATTCAACCAGGCTCCGGTGGTCAGTGTGGGCAGCGGTTTCTGGGACAATATCTTGGGGGTGGGGTGCTGCGCGGCTTTTGGCGGATTCTTTATTTTGATCTTTTATGCCTCGGTGAAAGGCAGCCAGAAACGGAAACTGCAATATCTGCCGCCCAAGATTGCCTTGGAAGGCAATGGAATCAAACGGGGCTTGACGGCGGTTGAGGCTGCCATCTTGATGGAACAACCGCTGGACAAGATCATGACCATGATTCTCTTCTCGGCATTGAAAAAAGGCGCCGCGGAGGTGGTCACCAAGGAACCGCTCAAGATCAAGCTCAGCGATCCGCAACCAGCGGATTTGCGTACCTACGAAATTGATTTTCTTAAAGCAATGCTGTTGGATAATGCCAAAGAAAAGCGCGCCGCGCTGCAGGATGTTGTCATCAACCTGGTCAAGAGCGTTCAAACCAGCATGAAGGGTTTTAGCTCAAAAGAGACTGTAGCCTATTACAAAGACATCATGATAAAAGCCTGGGAACAAGTCGAAAGCGCCGAGACGCCGGAAGTCAAGGTCCAAAAATTCGACGATACCATGGGTTGGACGATGTTGGATGATAAATTTGACGACCGTACCAAACAGACCTTTGGCAGCGGACCGGTTATTGTGCCGAACTGGTGGTGGCGCTGGGATCCGGGCATGGGGTCCGGGAATTTCGGCGGGAGTACCGTAGCCACCTCCGGTGGTTCGATGGCACGACCTTCGACCTCATCGGGCGGCGGCGGTACAACCATCTCGCTGCCCAGCCTGCCCGGTGGTTCGTTTGCCGCTTCGGTGGTCGGTGGGATCCAATCGTTCTCCTCTAATGTGGTTGGCGACATTACCGGGTTCACTGGCGGCATCACCAACAAAACCAACCCGATTCCCGTCAGCACAGGGGGAAGTTACCGTTCTACTGGCGGCGGCGGAGGGCATTCCTGTGCCTGCGCCTGCGCCTGTGCCGGTTGCGCCTGTGCCTGTGCTGGAGGCGGCCGCTAATGGCCTGGTTCGAACCACTGAAATCGCTGCTTGATTTTGCCGAAGTTGGCCAGCCGGTCATTTCTCCGCCAAAAGCTGGCGTGTATCACTTTTTGCGTGAAAACCAGCATGAGAAAGTCAGGGCGCACCTCCGTGTCAATCCAGACGGCAGCGGTTTATTGTTGGTCAACGCAGCCCGCGTCTATCATTTCAACCCGTCAGCGACCTTCATGGCTTATTTGGCACTGCAAAAAACGCCAAGAGCCCAAGCTTTGAAAAGCCTGGCCAGGGCATTCAATGCGCCGCGAGAAACGTTGGCGATCGATTTCGACCAGGTTGCTCGAAAAGTGGATGACCTCCTGGCTCCGGATGGTCCTTGTCCGGTACATGAGATGGATCTGGAGATTCTCCCGCCGTTTTCCGTTCGGCCAAATGCACCTTACCGCATGGATCTGGCGCTGACCTACCAGTGCAACAACGCCTGTTCGCACTGCTATAATGCCCGCTCGCGCAGCTTTCCGCAGTTGACGACACCGCAGTGGTTTGGGATTCTCGATCAGTTATGGGAGCTGGGCATACCCCATATCGTTTTTACCGGCGGCGAACCGACCTTGCGTGCCGATTTACCCGTGCTGATTGCGCACGCGGAACAAAACGGCCAGATCACCGGCATCAATACCAACGGCCGGCGGTTGCGCGATAAAGCCTTCGTCCATCAATTGGCGGACGCCGGACTGGATCATGTGCAAATTACGCTCGAGTCTCACGACCCGGCCATTCATGATGAACTGGTGGCGCATCCGGGTGCCTGGAATGAAACCGTGGCAGGTTTGCGCAATGCGCTTGATACGAACCTTTTCGTGATGACCAATACCACGCTGCTTCAGCGAAACTCCCCATACCTTGCCGAAACGCTCGATTTTTTGGCTGAAGCAGGCGTTCCAACAATCGGGCTAAACGCTTTGATCTACTCCGGCCACGGTGAAACCGTTGGTACCGGGTTGCCTGAAACCGCCCTGCCGCCGCTGTTGACCCTGGCTCAGCAGCATACTGAAAGCCACCAGCAGCGTTTGATCTGGTATACGCCAACCCAGTATTGCCACTTTGACCCATTGCAGATGGAATTGGGTGTAAAAGGCTGCACCGCTGCCTTGTATAACATGTGCGTCGAGCCGGATGGCACCGTTTTACCATGCCAGTCCTATTATCAGCCTTTGGGTAACCTGCTCACTGATTCATGGGATTCAATCTGGAACCATGAATTGTCGGTTTCATTGCGCGAACGGAAAGAGCTGCCCATTGATTGCTTGAGTTGCAAGCTGCTGCCGGAATGCGGCGGCGGCTGCCCGTTGGCGCGAAACCACCAGCAGCCTGTACAGTCCGTCCTGTCGATCACCTCCTGATCAGGAGAGAAGAACATGCCAAACATCCTCACCAAATTCTGGTCCCGGTTTTTCCCGCCAGCGCTTGTTTTGCCGGTGGGCATCTATCATTATCAGGCGCAAGCGGATGCAGAAACGCCGCTGCGAATGCATCTGAGAATTGATCCTGATGGCAATGGTTTACTGATCATCAATGCCAGCACTGTGCTGCACTTGAACCAGACTGCCACCGAATTTGCCTACCATCTGATTCAACGCACTCCCGAAGACGAAATTATCCGCCTGGTCACCGATCGCTACCGCGTGACTGCTGAGGAAGCTAAAAAAGACTTGCGCAATTTCAAGGAACGCATCGACTCGCTCAATACGACGCCTGATCTTGATCCAATTACGTTTCTTGGGATGGAACGCAGAGAACTTTATTCCGGTGCGCTATTGGCGCCATACCGGCTGGATTGCGCATTGACTTACCGAATTGAAGACGGCGCCATGAAGGGAGTAACCCCAATGGAGCGCGTCAAACGGGAGCTCTTGACCGAAGAATGGGGAGTTATCCTCAAGAAAGCCTGGGACGCAGGCATACCCCATATAGTCTTCACGGGCGGCGAGGCAACGCTGCGGCCAGACCTGCCAGAAATCATCCAAAAAGCCGAAGAATTAGGCCAGGTCTCCGGTTTATTAACCAGCGGCCACCAGCTAGCAGACACTGCCTACCTGCATAAGTTGCTGCTTAGCGGTCTGGATCACGTCATGTTCGTCCTTGACCCACAAGATGACCAGGTTTGGGAAGCGCTGCGCGATACGCTCGCTGAGGATATTTTTGTTACCGTCCATCTCACCATCACCGCCGAAATTGCCAGCCAGGCGCCCGCTCTGGTGGAAAAACTTGGACGGATGGGCGTTAATTCGATTTCGCTCAGCATTGAAAACGATGAATTAATTGATGGCCTGGACGCTGCGAACCACAAGGCTGCCGAAATGAACATGCAACTGGTGTGGGATCTGCCGGTTCCTTATTCAAACCAGCATCCTGTGGCAATGGAATTCCATGGCGATGATGAACTTCCCCCGCAGGGCGAGGGCAAAGCCTGGTTGTATGTCGAGCCGGATGGCGATGTACTACCATCGCAAGGGGAATTGAAAGTATTGGGAAACTTCCTGACAGATGACTGGAACACCATCTGGAAAAACCGCTGATTTTATGATCACGCCCCAGGAATGGCACCGGCGGTTTGTTCAACAAGCCCGTTGGACAGAGGAAATCCGCCGATTTATCATCCAACAAATCCGTCTGACAAATTTCCAGCGAATCCTCGAAACAGGCTGCGGAACCGGTGCAATTTTGAATTCGATGCAGCATTTGCTGCCGGCAACGAATTTTTACGGCATCGATCTGCGCATGGATTATTTGGAAGCAGCCAGGCTATATGCTCCCAAAAGCCACCTCGCCGCGGCGGACGCAGCCGGGCTGCCTGCAGCGGATGCGACTTTCGACGCAGTCATCTGCCACTATTTTTTACTCTGGATTAAAGACCCCGCGTCAATCTTAAATGAGATGAAACGCGTCACCCGGCCTGGCGGATTGGTGATCGCGTTGGCCGAACCTGATTATGGCGGGCGGATCGATTATCCGGCTTCGCTGGTTGAACTGGGCCATCTACAGGGACGGGCATTACAAAGCCAGGGAGCCGACCCGAATATGGGCCGCAAACTAAGTGCGTTGTTCCATCAAGCCGGTTTATCGAACATCCATACCGGGTTGTTGGGCGGGCAATGGAATGAAGTACCCTCATTTGAGGCCTGGGAATCAGAATGGGCTGTGTTACAAACGGATTTGGGACCCGCCATTGACAAAGACCGTCTGGATGCCCTTCGCAGCCTGGACGCGGCTGCCTGGCAGAAGGGCGAACGCATTCTCTTTGTGCCGACGTTCTATGCCTGGGGGAGAGTGTAGGGGAGAAGGGTTGTCAAAAGCGAAAATCGCGCTTATAATAGCGTTCGTCAATCGGGGCGTGGCGCAGTCCGGCTAGCGCGCTTGCATGGGGTGCAAGAGGTCGGAGGTTCAAATCCTCTCGCCCCGACTGGTGGATCGTAAAGACAGGGAACGGACTACCTGTCTTTTTTTATTTTTCAGTAGCATTTACTATGCATCTTTTTTTCGCTTTTACATGGAGGAGCTGTGGATATAGACAAATTACTCGCCAGCATTCCGACTCCGGGCGTTGAAGATGTGGAAAAACGCAAGCAATGGGCAATTCAATACACACTGATTTTCTTGCGCGCAGGCCCTGCGCAGCGGGACGACCTAGAGAGAAATGAACGTCTTCAAATCCAACATCTCCAGCACCTTGCCAAACTGCAGCAGCTTGGTTTACTCGTATTAAACGGACCGATCCTGATGGATCATGACATTCTGGGGGTGAGCTTGTACGCAGCTCCGGTCGAGGATGCCCGTGCCATGGCTTCAGCAGATCCCAAGGTCAGGGCTGGCTACCTGGTGGTGGAAGCGCTGCCCTGGATGGCTGTACCCACGAAACCGGCCCCGTAATCCAGCCCCGTTTTTTCATGTTACAATCAGGCTTTGTTGTATCTTTCGAACACTACAGCCTCTATGACGAACCCTGAACCCAAAAAATCGAACCTGACATCGATCCTGATCCTTGTCTTCACACTGGCTCTTTTATTGGTGGCATTTAATTTCTTTTCAAATGAAATCAACCAGGTCAGGGATTTTATCCACCGGGCTGGACCTTATGCATTTTTGGTCAGCATAACGCTCTATGGCATCCTGGGTGCATCGCCAGTGCCTTCGGAACCATTGACAGCGGTACTGAGCGGGCTTTTTCATCCATGGCAGGCTATGCTTGTTGCAACCCTGGGGAATTCTCTGGCCGCTTTGGTGGAATACTATCTTGGCGGACATCTCCGCAACATCACCAACTTTGAAGAACAACGAAGGCGACTGCCCTTCAAACTGGGACAATTCCCGGTCGATTCTCCGATATTTTTGATATTCGGCCGCATGATCCCTGGTTTTGGCCCAAAGGTTATTAGCTTAATGAGCGGAATTTACAAAGTCCCGCTGGGACGGTACCTATGGACGACCGTGGTCACCAATTTAGCCGGAGCCGCCTTGATTGCTTACGGCGCAGCGGGATTGATTCACCTGTTCCAATGACGGGAGATTAACTTCCCAGACCGAAGAAAACCGCGCTCAGGCTGGCGATCGAAGCGATAAAAATTAATACTGTGCCAACGATGGCAAAATATTTTTGGAACGGCCGGTTGACATGCTCTTTCATAATTCTTGGATTGCTGCTAAGGCTGATCAGGTAGAAGAACACCAAAGGAAGCATAACCGCATTAATCCCCTGGGTGGTAATGGCCAGTTTAAACAAATTGATGCCTGGAAAACTCACCACGGCTGCCGCAGTCAATAGCTGACCCAGAAAAATGATATAGAATGTCTTGCTTTGTTTGTAAGTGGTGTTTAAACCGCCGGATAGACCAAAAAACTCAGAGAAGGCATAGGCAGTTGATAGAGAAATAACCACAATGCCCATGAAGCCGGCATTTAATATACCGATCGCAAACAATTCACCGGCAAATTCACCGGCGAAGGGTTGGATGGCCATGGCTGCCTGTTCGCCTGAAACCAGCACAATTCCCCGGACAAAGAGAGTCGATGCGGTGGCCACGATCATGAAGAATGAGAAGAAATCGGTTAAGAAAGCCCCCAGGTAGGTTTCAAATTGAGAATAGCGGAGGTTTCGTTCTTCGATCTTCTTATCAAAAGCAAAACTGCTAACGAAGAACTGTCCCCACGGCGTGATGGTGGTGCCCAGGACCCCCAGACCAATTATCAGGTAATTGCGCATGTATTCTTTGGTAAATTCGACTCCGTGCGGATAAACCAGGTTGCCAAGCGCCATGCCCCAATCGGGTTTGGCCTTGATTGCAGAAATGATGTAAGTCAAATAGAAAAGGCAGGAGAAGAGCATTACCGATTGGGTGAGTTTGTAATTGCCGCGAGTCACAAAGAAAAAGATCAATATGACCATGACAAAAAGCGCCGGGATGGCGGGCAGGTGGAAAATGCTCGATGTCGTCCGAATGGCGGACATATCGCCAATGATGGAGCCCATGTTGGCAATCAGCAACGCACCAAAAATGAGCAGGGCCACCTTTACGCCGAATTTCTCACGGATCAGATCGGCTAAACCGCGCCGCGTGACAACAGTAAGCCGCATGCCCATTTCTTGAGTGACTCCCAGCAAAATAGTGATGATACCCAAAGCGAAAAGGATAGGGTAACCCAGGGTTGAGCCTGCGATGGAGTAGGTTGCCACCCCAGAGGCATCATTATCCGCCATGGCGGTAATGGTTGCCGGGCCGAACACCGTCAAGAATATGAGTACCCGCTTAATCGTACGAACGATCACTTCTTTATTGCTGAGCCGTGTAGTTACGTTCATATTCACCCAACCAATTTACATGAAGCTACCGGTAGTAACGCGGCAGGCGTTTTTTCCACACGGTGGGGATGATTTTATCCAACGCATCATCCGAGGTGACAATCCCTTGTATTACGTTCTGGTCATCAACGACCGGGATGGAGAGCAGGTTATAACGGGCGATCATTTGCGCGACCTGATCCTGATCATCGAGGGGCTGGACGCTGGCAATGCGGGTGTGCATGAAGTCTTCTACCAATGAATCCGGTTTGGCAAGGATGAGTTCGCTTAGCGAGAAGACGCCGAGCAATTTCTCCTCTGCATCGACAACATAAACATAAAAGATCGGTTCAACATCCGGGGCGGTTTCACGAAGGAATTGAATAGTCTGGTTGGCCGTCAAGCCAGGATGAACCGTGACAAATTCGGTGGTCATGATACCGCCAGCGGATTCCTCCGGATAGGTCAGCAATTTGCGGACGTCATCAGCCTCATCATCTTCCATCAGGCCAATCAGGATTTCGCTGCGCTCTTTGGGCAGTTCGGCCAACAGGTCGGCTGCCTCATCTGGTGACATTTCTTCAAGCACATCGGCAATTTTTTCATCCGGCATGTTCTCAACCAGGCTGACCTGGAAGTCCTCTTCCACTTCCTCCAAGGTGTCCGCCAGCTGTTCCAAATCCAGCGTATCGAGCAGCTCGCTGGATTGCGTACGGTTCATATCCGATAAGATATTGGCGATGTCCGCGGGGTGCAAATCATCCAGCTTGCCGCCCGGAACGCGCAGGCGGACAAACTGGTCGCGCGAAAATAATTCAACATCATCCCAGGAAATATAACTTGGCTTAACCTCGCGTTTGATCATCTTCATGATGCCCTGGGCAATCGGGGCCATTCCGATGCGCCGGAAGATGCCCATTGTTCCGATATCGACGTTGCTGGCGACGATCAAACCGTTGATTTGCACCAGTTCGATATCGTTTACCCGCACAACGCGGACATCATCGGTATCAATGATTTGTTTGTCCATCACATCTCGAACCAGGAAAATATCATTATCGCCCGGCGAATAAATATGAATATCATCGCGCCTGACATTTAGCGGAATACCGTGCGCAAAAAGAACGGTGATGTCTGAATAGGGCACCACCAGCTCGAGCTTTTTTCGTCGAATGACAATTGCCACAATGACTGGATGCGAAGTTTCCGGCCGGGTTGTGGCCACAAGATCTTCCAACACGCCAACCTGGGCGCCATCCAGATCGGTTACTGGATTGCCAATTAATTGACTTAAAAATGCCATCTGAACACCTCCTGACACGCTCAAACCGCCTGAAAAGGCAGTGAACGCTACCATTGTTAATCACCGTTTTGCAAGGATGTAACAATGAACGATATTTGATTGGACCGGTGTCCAATCCAAGATCAATCAGGCAGATGATTTACTGCAGGCCGGGATACTCTTTGGTGAGTTTAGATATAAGCCCCAAAAACCGGGACAAAAAGGAGGTTCTCACGCGTATCCATTATTTTTTCTATTCTCGATTGAACTTGTATATCCGGCTCGAGTAAGTCATAGCCCGAATTATCGTCCGCGGACACGCGATCACCTCCTCTCATTTTTAGATTTTTCTAATCCATACTCAAATATATTTCCGTTTCTCATTTTCTGAAATGCGACGCACGCTTCTCAAAAAATGATGAAAAAGAACCTAACCTGGACTGTACGCATGCATTCTAACTTTTTAGGTTCGAGGTGTCAATAGGAGATCATGCAGCTTGCGGGTTCGTTAATTGGCATTAATTTGGATTAACGTTAAAATGACTTGGCAGGTCTTTTATCAAGCATGTATGGGTTTACCCAGATGAGAACTGGGTAAAAAGCCGGAAAGATCTGAAATCCGTGCGGAGGTGAGGCGTGATTTCAATTTACAAAAGCACAGAAAAAGGACTGGAATCGATACAGGAGTTCGTCGATGGATGCTGGATCAATTTAGTCGATCCCACCCCGCAGGAAATTGCAAAAGTAACAGACCTGGGAATTCCTCAAGATTTCCTTACCTATCCCCTGGATGTAGATGAACGGCCGCGGACGGAGCGCGAAGACGATGGCAAAATCTTGATCGTCATTAAAGTGCCTAAATATCTTGGACCCGCCGTTGATGTCCCCTATATCACCATTCCATTAGGGTTTGTCATCACGGATAAATTGCTCGTCACAGTTTGCCGCCATTCTCATGAAATCATCGAGGAATTCGCGTCCGGTCGGGTGCGAGGACTTTCAACCGGCAAACGGAACCGCTTTATCCTGAAGGTGATGATCGCGACCGCAAATAAATACCTGGCTTACCTGCGCGACATCAACCGTACGGTGGATTTATTAGAAGATAAAACCCAATCGGCGATGCGGAATAAGGAAGTGTTGGACCTGCTAAAATTTCAGAAGAGCCTGGTTTACTTTACCACCGCGTTGAAATCAAACGAACTGGTTTTTGAACGCCTGCACCGCGCCCAGTTGTTTAAAATGTACCCGGACGATGAGGACCTACTGGAAGACGTCATAACTGAGAACCAGCAGGCTATTGAAATGGTCAACATATCCAATAACATCTTAAGTTCAATGATGGACGCCTTTGCATCCATCATTTCAAATAACTTGAATGTTGTGATGAAATTTCTGGCATCGGTGACCATTGTGATGAGCATTCCGACCATTATCACCAGTTTTTTCGGCATGAACATGAATTTGCCATTTAGCAACCTGAATTTTTCCTATCTCATTGTGATCGCAATCTCGGTCGGGTTGGGGGCGCTGGTTACCTTCATTTTCATGAAACGAGATTGGTTCTAAAAGTATTTTGTGTTTATCGACCCGGTCAACCCCCTAATATATGACTTAGCCGACTTGAAATTGCTCTGCTGTCAGGCTTGCGCTAAACCGTAATAACCGACCCTGATAAGAGGGTTGGTTATCGAGTGACAATTCTTGTGGGCGGAACAGGACTCGGACCTGCGACCCCATCTGTGTAAGAGATGTGCTCTAACCAACTGAGCTACCCGCCCGGCAGGATCCTATTATACTGGAAGGTCTTAGAAACGTTAAGGCATTACGAAATATTGGCAACTTCTCCGTGGGTCATGACAAGTAATTCAGCCGGAGTTAAGCTGAACAACGCATGTGGCGTACCTGCAGCTGCCCATATCCTATCAAAGGCCATTAAATCGGAGTCGATGAATGTCTTCATCTGATAAGTGTGACCCAACGGCGGGACACCCCCAATGGCAAAGCCGGTTTGAGCACGAACAAAATCTCCATCTGCTTTCATAACCGGCTCGCCGAAGACCGCGGATAGGCGCTGTTCATTGACCCGGTTGGCTCCGCTGACCAATGCCAGAATTGGCTGGTGTGAAGAGACGGATGCAAATACCAATGATTTAACAATTTGACCAAGGTCGCATCCCACCGCTTCTGCGGCTTCGAGTGCCGTTCGGGTTGAACCAGACAATTCGATGACCTCGCAGTGTAAATCGAGTTCCTGGATGGCCAGTTGGACCCGTTGGGCACTGGGACTTAGGTTGTTGCTCATCTTTGTTCTCCTGCCAAGTTTATTCCATTATAAAGGTTTTGATGCACTCAACCTCCTGAAGATATGTTAAACTTCTTCTAAATATCATTCATTGGATACAGAATATGCGCTTTATTCGCTATCAGAGTGGGCGGGATACTCCACGTTACGGTTGGATTTATGAAGATTTAGTCGGACCAATTGACGGTTCGATTTTCAGTGAATACCGCCGGCAGGAGGCAACCCTGCCACTTACCGCGGTTCATTTGTTAGCTCCAGTCGTACCCAGTAAAATCATTTGTGTCGGGCGCAATTACGCTGATCATGCACACGAACAAGGCGTGGATGTGCCTGAAATACCTTTATTATTTCTTAAACCGCCTTCGGCTGTCATCGGGCCTGACGCTCCCATTGAAATTCCTCCGCAGAGCCGGTTGGTGGAGCATGAGGCAGAATTAGCCGTTATTATTGGCCGAGAGGGACGATGGATACCGCTGGAAGAAGCCAGCCGCCATATTTTGGGTTACACCGTCGGCAACGACATTACCGCGCGGGATTTACAACGCAGAGATGGGCAGTGGACGCGGGGGAAAGGGTTTGACACCTTTTGCCCTCTAGGACCATGGATCGAAACTGATTTGGATCCCGCCGATACTCTCATCACTTGCCGCGTAAATGGTGAAATTCGTCAAATGGCTTCTACCCGTGACATGGTTTTCACGGTGCCGCAATTAATCGCCTTTATTTCATCCATAATGCGCTTGTTTCCAGGGGATGTAATTTTTACTGGCACGCCAGCCGGGATTGGTCCTCTGGAAGCCGGTGATAAGGTTGAGGTCGAAATAGAAGGAATTGGCAACCTGACCAATCCGGTTATTGCGCCGTTGAATGTCAGTTAGGAAATTTAACTTACAAAACGGTTATAAAATCAGTTAGTAATTGACAAGTTATTCGTTTACTGCTAGAATTCCATTAATAGGTTGGTTATTTAATTGAAATCATCCTTAACATAGCAATCTTTATAGCAACCTGGAAGGGAAACCTTTCATTGGCGGCAACGATCTGGACACTGAATATGGTCGCTTAGCAGCAATAATCATCAAGCTGCGCAGTGTTCAAGGAGCCAAATAGCGAAACCGGCCGGTATTTCGACCGGTTTTTTGTTGTTAACCCCCTGTTTACAATGCTTTCTTGGGAGGCGGGGATGCAAGCTTTTGCATCAAACACTTACCTTAACACCCCAGTCAGTCCTGGTGTGGATCTGGATGAAGTTTATGCGACGGAACGTGTAAGAGTTTTGGTTGTCGATGACGATAGCGATCTGGTAATACTGGTAAAGCACATTTTACGCAGTTCGGGTTTTGATGTATTAAGCGCAGGTAATGGCATCGAAGCACTCCGCCGTGCTCGCGAGGTTCAACCCGACCTTGTATTGCTTGACCTTATGATGCCGGAAATGGACGGTTGGGAGACTTTACGAAGTATTCGTCAATTCTCCAATGCGCCAGTTATTGTCCTGTCCGCATTATCCTCCAAAGATGAAATCGTTCGCTGTCTTTATGAGGGCGTTGATGATTACATGACCAAGCCATTCTATAAAGGCGAGGTTGTGGCAAGAATAAACGCTGTTCTTCGACGGGCAAAACAACCCCGTGAAGCATCCCGCTTTAATTTTCCAAAAGTGGGTTTATTGATCGATGCTAAAACTCAGGAAGTAATTTTCCTGAATCACTCCATTCAACTTACTGCAAAGGAATTTGCACTGGTATCGTTACTTGCAAAAAACGCGCCAGGAATTGTAAGCTATCCAGTAATTGCACAAACTGTTTGGGGAGAGGATGTGCCCAATGTCCGCCAGCGGACAAAATACCTCATTTTCTTGCTACGGCGGAAATTTGAGGAGATCGATCAAAACTTCGATCTAATCCAGAGTGTAGACCGCATGGGTTACAAGCTGAAAATAGACTGATCTATTGGTATTTATGAAGCGAGATATTGGAGGGATTTGAGAATGATACGACTACATCTATCACTGAAGCAATTGACCAAATTGGTTTATTCGAGCAGTGCCGTATTCCTTTTGATTGGCATTCTGTTGTCCGCCGCGGTAAATCCGGTGCGAGCTGCACAACCTGTTGAAAACCAGGGGGTATTATCTAATCCGGGAAAGGCCATTGTAGGGCCAGTTGCACCGGTTGGACCGCTGGCGCCGAGTGGGTTTGCATTGCAATTCCTATGCGGCTATGTCGAAGAACAGCAAACGGGTGTTTTTTATTGGGCGGTAACCAATGAAACAGCCTCAAGCGGTGTTGTCGAATGGAGGGTGGTTGGCGGCACTGAATCAGGCCAACTTACCTTAGGTCCTTATGAGACTTTGACCTTTACCACTACGGCTGGCACACCAAAAACCGTCCAATTATTACACAACGGGGTTGTTATTGCTGAGGTAACGAGCCAGCCAGCTTGTTATACCTACTTAGAGATTTCGTATGTCTGCACAGCTGATAATAACCTGCAGTGGGCCGTGATTAACGGCAACCAAACCTTGGATGCGTATTACACTTGGTCGCTTGATAATGGCAGCCAGAATGGCAGCGGATTCTTGCTGCCGAATGAATCGCAGAATTTGGTTGTGACAAATAATAGTATTTCTCACACCGTTTCAGTCAGTTGGACTCACTGGCCCTTCGGCTACAGGACGATTTCAATGACAGCGCCACCACAGAATTGTGTCGTTGCCACGCCAACCGTAACTCCGACAGCAACAGCCACTTCAACGCCAACCTCTACTCCAACGTCAACCGCTACGGACACCCCTACCAGCACACCAACCAGTACGCCGACGGATACAGCAACACCGACAAATACACCAACCAGCACGCCGACTGAATTACCAACCAGCACTCCGACCAGTACGGCGACGAACACGCCGACAGCATTACCTTCGAATACGCCTACCAGTACCCCGACAGAGACTCCAACAACCATTGCAACCAATACACCTACCAACACACCGACCAGTACGATTGAGGTAACTGCGACCTTTACCCCGACAGCTACCAATACGGCGACGGATACACCTGTTCCTACATCAACCCCGACGCCGGTAATAACAGATACACCAGTACCGACCGAAACGCCTGTCAACACCAATACACCCGTGGTGACTGAAACACCAACCCAGGTGGTAACCGATACACCGGTACCGACTGCGACGCCTATTGACGCCAATACCCCTACGCCTACACCGACCGATGTGACTAGCGGCGGGACGCCGACTCCTGGCGCAACCTCCACGCCGACGCCTGTGATTGACGTTACTCCAACAACGGATGGGACTTCCACGCCCGAGACACCGCCGACATTGCCTCCACCTCCCCGTAGCACCCCCGTACTCATCCCGGTTACCGGAGCAGATCTCACCGCTCCCAATGTGGCAGGTTTGGGATTTTCAAATTTCTTTATCAATCTTGGTCTTGTCCTTGGTGGTTTTGGATTGGTCCTGACTGGGATCGCAAAGCGACCGCGTCGAAAGTAAGGCGCTTAGGCCAAACAGAAAAAAAGATGCGCCCTGGAATCAGGGCGCATCTATTACACGAAGGTTGATGAAATCTAATTATCGGATTCTACTCGGTTGTTTATTATTAATCGCTGGCATCATAGGTTTCGCGAGCAGTTTTTCGCATTCTCATCAAAGTGCGGCCCCAGTCGGACCAATTCAAGAGAATGGATTTTTGCCAATTTCGTTTCCCGCGGAGGACCAGCAAGGCGCGCCAACCTTACAACCTTCTGCGACCCCGCCTGGCAATCTAAATACTGTCATTAAGGCTTCTGCGACACCAATCAGCCAAATTGAGCCAACCCGAACGGAGGTTCCATCTGGTCCCTTAATTCCCGATCGGATCGTGATCCCGGCGATCAAATTAGATGCCCCGGTGATTCCGGCGATTGAAGAGAAAATAAAAATTGGTAAAGACGATTATTTACAATTTAAAGCCCCGGACAAATTTGCTGCAGGGTGGCATCCCAATTCAGCGCCGTTGGGTGAGGTGGGCAACACAGTCCTAAATGGCCATCACAATATTCATGGAAAAGTATTTGGACGCCTTGTGGATTTGGCGCCAGGCGATCGGATTATTGTTTATTCAGGAACAACCCTATTTAATTTTCAGGTAGCCAATGTGTTGATCCTGCCGGAGCGAGATGCAGACCTATCTGTCCGGCTTGAAAACGCAAGATGGATCGAACCATCGAACGATATCCGACTGACCCTGGTCACATGCTGGCCAGATTATTCGAATACCCATCGTTTAGTTATCGTTGCCAGCTTAATTCCAGATGGTTTGGATCGATCCGAATAGCGTTGAGCAATTCAGTTAAGATAAACCGGTTGATTCGTGTGCCCCGACAGGTAGGATGCTGGACTGAGTTTGAGGAGGGCTGGCGCACCAATTGGATGCGCAATGACAAACAGCCTTCCCCATGAAAGTTCGTTATCCCGTTCGATGCAGGTCTGAAAAACTAAATTACCTTTACTTTGGTAGATTTGGTAAAAAAGGTTTTCTGCGCTTAAGAGCTTTTCTGAATTTGCAAGATCGGTAAAATTGGAATAGGGGCTGGTGGGTGAGAGCGCCTGGAATTGCCGAATTTGCTCAACCATGAAATATTTCAAGTCACCATTCCCGTAGATCAGGATGATTTTCTGTCCAGAATGGATATCGTCAAATGCCTGGCCAGCCGCTGTGTTGTGTGCCAGCAGTCCGATGGTTCCGTATTGCGATGCCAGGGAAAATTGGGTAACAACTTCAGGCGCGCTGGAAACAAAACCGGGATTTGAAGCTGGCTGCTGAACGACCCGCAGGGCCATCGTTTGATTGATAAAAACACCGACCAATTGTTTGGGGTTGCCATTTGTTATGGAGGGTATGAATTCTCTAAGGGAAGGCAAGCGGGCAAAATCTTGCCGATAGTTAATGGTTTTATCCTGGTTTCCGGTAATTGGAATCAAGCCATTACTACTTTGATGGCTCTTGCCACCGCTGAGAATTGATATGAAAAGACCGATAACTATAATTAATTTTGCCATGTTTGCATAATGCAAAGGAAAATAAACTGAATAAATTGAAATTAGGTTATGAATTGGTTATATTTTACCAACCATTCAGTTATGTGGCTTAATCCTTGCAAAAATGCAAAAATGGTAATGGTAGAAAATGAATGAAGCCTGATGAGTATTGCCGCCAAACTTCCGCGGTAAAAGAAAAATGGTATAATTCCTCAAATTCCGAAAATTGCCACATGCTGGTTTGTTAAAGGAGAAGCAGGTATGTCAGGTCATTCTCATTGGGCTACCATTAAGCGAAAGAAGGGTGCGAGTGATGCCAAAAAGGGTCAGCTTTTCACCCGTCTGACGCGAGAAATTGTGATGTCAGCACGAGAAGGTGGTGGCGATATTGATTCGAATTTCCGCCTGCGAATTGCGGTCGATAAAGCGCGCGGACAGAGCATGCCGAAGGAAAATATCGAACGCGCCATAAAACGCGGTACCGGTGAAAATAAAGATGGAGTCGTCTTTGAGCAGGTATTCTACGAAGGGTACGGGTCCAATGGCGTTGCCTTGATCGTTGAATGCGTGACAGAAAACCGCAACCGCACGGTCGCTGATTTACGTCATACCCTCAGCCGTTTAGGCGGAACGATGGCTGAATCCGGAGCTGTATCCTGGCAGTTCAGGCGGATTGCTTACTTTTCGATCCCAGCAGCAGGCAAAGATTTCGATAAGATTTTCGAACTGGCGGTTGAAGGCGGTGCCGACGATGTCACCCAGGATGAGGGAGAAATAGAAATCGTTGCTCCGGTTGAATCGTTCAAAACGTTGCTGGATGCTCTTCGCGGTGCGGGCATTCAACCGGATGAAGCCGGTTTGCGTTTTGTTGCCACCCAGGAGATGGAGTTATCCGTACAGGATACGCTGCAGGCCATGCGCGCCATCGAATCGGTTGAGGATTTGGATGATGTTCAAAACGTTTTTTCCAATCTAAAGATTTCAGAAGAAGCAATGGCGGCCATGGAGGCTGAATAGCCGGTGCTGGTCCTTGGAATCGACCCCGGTACCGCGACGACTGGCTTTGGACTGGTACGCGAAACCGTCCAGGGATTGGAAGTTGTCGATTTCGGTGCGATCCTGACCCCGGCAGGGTTGCCTCAATCGCTGCGATTGCTGCTTCTATATGAAGAATTGAGAAAAATAATCCTTCTCCATCGCCCGGAAAGTGCCGCGGTGGAGAAGCTTTTTTTTTCCAGGAATGTAACCACCGCCATCACAGTCGGGCAAGCACGCGGAGTCGTGTTACTTTCAATGGCGCAATCCGGGTTGACTGTGGGCGAATATACTCCCATGGAAGTCAAACAGGCCGTCGCAGGTTACGGCGGCGCTGATAAGAATCAGGTTCAGCAAATGGTTCGGGCATTGCTTAACCTGGAAAAGGTACCTAAACCGGATGATGCCGCAGATGCCCTGGCAATTGCAATTTGCCATCTTCACAGCTACCGTTTGAATCAATTAATACCCTCAGGGTAAATTCAATAAATGCTCACCAGCAACTCAAACCCTCAAATAAAAGAAATTCGAAAACTTCGCGATCGGAAGGAACGCCAGGCAGTCGGTCTTTTTTACATCGAAGGGTTAAGGATAGTTGGCGAAGCAGTGGATTTGAATGAGGAAATTGAATCGTTGATTGTTGCCCCGGAGCTGCTGATCTCAGATTTTGGACAAAAACTAGTCCAGGTCCATCAGGAGAAAGGCGGGCTGGTGCTCGAAGTCAGCCGGCAAGTTTTCCAGAGTCTTTCTATGAAGGAAGGACCTCAGGGAATAGCAGCCGTTCTTCGTCAAAGATGGGCTTCTCTGGATAAGGTGGATGTGAAACCCAACGATTGTTGGGTGGTGCTGGATTCGATCGCCGATCCGGGCAACCTTGGAACGATACTTCGGACCAGCGATTCAACCGGCTGCTGTGGTGTAATCTTGCTTGATCAAAGCACGGATCCATTTGATCCTTCCAGCATTCGTGCCAGCATGGGGGCATTATTTAACCAGAAACTGGTAAAAACTGGTTTTGCTGAATTTGCCGATTGGAAACGACGCACTGGAATCCAACTTGTGGGTACTTCGGATAAGGCCGATCAGAATTATCACAAGTTTGTTTTTCCACGAACCCTTGCGGTGTTGATGGGCAGTGAACGTCAAGGATTGCAGCAAAAACATCTTGATCTCTGCGATTCCGTTGTGCGAATTCCAATGACGGGCATCAGCGATTCGCTTAATCTGGCCGTAGCAACTGCCGTTGTTCTCTATGAAATAGTCAACCAAAAGCAGGAGGCAACATGATTGCCAATATTCAAGGGGAAGTGCTCAGCCAGGGAAGCGATTTCTTGGTGGTCAGGATTGGCGGAGTTGGCTTAAAGGTTTTTACGCCGACTGCGACCTGTATGGCTGCAAGAGCGGGTCAGTTTACTTTTTTGCATACCCACCTGGTGGTGCGCGAAGACTCCTTAACCCTGTTTGGATTTGAAAGTGAAATGGAGCGTGATTATTTTAATCTTCTCCTGGGCGTCAACGGCGTCGGCCCGCGAATCGCGTTGGCCATTATTTCAGTTTTATCTGTAGATACGATCCGGCGGGCTGTTTTGAGTGAACAGGTGGATATCTTTAGCCGCGTGCCAGGTGTTGGAAAAAAGACAGCTCAAAAAATCCTATTGCACCTGCAGGGAAAAGTGGGAACTGAAAGCGTTCTTGATAAGGCTGCCAATTTGATGGACGTGGATTCGGAAGTTTTGGATGCATTAACTGGTTTGGGCTATAGTATTGTCGAAGCCCAATCAGCCATCCAATCCATTCCCCGTGATACCGCGCGAGATGTGGAGGAAAGGTTGCGGTTGGCACTGCAGTTTTTTTCAAAATAAAGCTCAAGCCACCTTTGGCACGCCTGTTCAACTGGACAAGCATCTCCGTTTCGTGTATGATTCAGTCGTTAACCAGTATTCTTACGTTGGTGCATTTATATAAAATAATTTCAGCAATAAAGGAGAGCTCATGGACGCGACGGTCCAATTACTAAAGAATTTGACCGAGGCGCATGGTGTCCCTGGGTATGAATCCCCGGTGCGTGAAGTGGTTCGCGAGTATTTCGAACCGCTGGGTGAAATTTCAAAAGATGGAATTGGCAGCTTAATATGTTGTAAAACCGGCAGCGCCTCGACCCCAAGGGTAATGTTAGCCGGGCACATGGATGAAATTGGGTTTATGGTTAAGCAGATTACCAAAGAGGGGTTTATTAAATTCATCCCTTTGGGGGGCTGGTTCGACCAGGTGCTGCTTGCACAACGCGTGATCATCAAAACCCGCAAGGGGGATGTCGTCGGGGTGATTGGCGTAAAGCCTCCGCACATGCTGTCGGCGGCCGAAAAAGCCAAGGTTGTCGAAAAGAAAGATATGTACATCGACATCGGCGCTGTTAGCCTTGAAGAGGTCGAGAATGCCGGGGTTCGGGTGGGTGATCCAATCATCCCGCGCGCTGATTTTGTCGAGCTGGCCACAGGCAAAACTTATTTATCAAAAGCATTTGACGATCGCGTTGGCGTGGCATTGGTGATCTCTTCGCTGGCGGCGATGAAAAACATAAATCACGCCAATACGCTGTACGGTGTTGCGTCTGTGATGGAAGAAGTCGGTCTTCGTGGTGCGGCAACAAGCGTCGAAGCAGTTAACCCCGACGTGGCAATCATTCTTGAAGCAGATATTGCAGGCGATGTACCAGGCGTAACACCGGAAGAATCGTCCGTAAAATTGGGCAAAGGTCCTTCCATATTGCTTTATGATGCCCGGATGATCCCGAATTTACAATTGCGCGATCTGGTCATGGATACCGCCCGCGAGTTGGGGATTCCGTTACAAACATCGACGATCGAAGGCGGCGCCACCGATGGAGGAATTATCCATCTTCACAAGACTGGCGTGCCGACTATCGTACTTGCAGTTCCCGCCCGCCATATCCATTCCCATTCTTCAATTCTTCATCGCGATGATTATGACAATGCTGTGAAATTGTTGACTGCATTAATCCCGCGTCTTGACACTGCCACTGTGGCAAGTTTGACAGAATAAGTGAACTCGCCCATCTTTTTTTCCCTGCCCGGAGGTTCAATGTCTGATCTGATCCAAAATCTAGCAAATGATCTGCAAAGCCAGATTGATTCATTCAAGCCTCAACTAGAGATCCGAAATGTAGGCACTGTCATCGAAGCCGGCGATGGTATTGCGCAGGTAGATGGTTTGGCAAATGTTCAATCGCAGGAATTGGTCGAATTTGCCAACGGCGTCATGGGCATCGCCTTCAACCTTGAAAAAGACCAGGTTGGCGTCATTATTCTTGGGGATTATTCGACGATTAGCGAAGGGATGCAGGTTCATTCCACCAGCCGGATTGCATCGGTACCCGTGGGCGACGGCTTGATCGGCCGGGTAGTGAACGCATTGGGCGAACCGATCGATGGAAAAGGCCCCATCCAATATTCAAAGTTTCGACCCATTGAACGGATTGCACCGGGTGTCATTGCCCGCCAGGATGTAGATTCTCCCGTTCAAACCGGCATTATTGCAATTGATTCAATGATCCCGATCGGCCGCGGACAGCGCGAATTGATTATTGGAGACCGCCAGACCGGAAAAACAGCCATCGCTATTGATACCATCATCAATCAGAAGGGCAAAGATCTGATTTGCATCTATGTCGCCATCGGTCAGAAAAAAGCAGCAATTGCACGGACAGTTGCGCTGCTGGAACGGTATGGTGCAATGGCGCACACAGTGGTGGTGGTTGCCGCGGCCGACGAGGCAGCTGCTTTACAGTACATTGTGCCTTACACGGGTTGCACGATTGGCGAAGAGTTCATGGAGTCTGGCCGGGATGCCCTGGTGATTTATGACGACCTGTCAAAACATGCCTGGGCTTACCGGCAAGTTTCATTGCTGCTGCGGCGTCCACCAGGCCGCGAAGCCTATCCCGGAGATGTGTTTTATTTACATTCCCGCTTGCTTGAAAGGGCTGCCCGCCTGGCGATTGGTTATGTGATTGTGCCGCAAAGTTTTGATGGAGCTGTTGCCGTTCTTCAAGATAGCGTTGATGGCAAAGTTTACAGCGGCCCGCGGGGTGATCATGATGCAGCCCAGTCTATTCAAGCTATGACTGGGGGTAAGGATGCCTTCAAAGCAGTCAAATTAGCCGGCAGCGGCGGGTCGTTGACTGCACTTCCGATCATCGAGACATTATTGGGTGATGTTTCCGCATATGTACCCACAAACGTGATCTCCATTACAGACGGGCAGATTTATTTGGAAAGCAACCTGTTCAACGCCGGGATTCGACCGGGCATTAATGTGGGCATTTCAGTCTCCCGGGTGGGCGGATCCGCCCAGACCAAAGCGATGAAACAGGTTGCCGGCCGGATGCGCCTGGATATGGCGTCCTATCGCGAGCTGGCGGCTTTTGCCCAGTTCGGTTCCGATTTGGACAAGGCTACTCAAGCCCAACTTAATCGCGGACAGCGCTTGCAGGAAATTTTAAAACAAGCACAATATGAACCAATGCCGCTCAATCATGAGGTCCTGGTGTTATTTGCCGGCGTTAACGGTTTTGCCGATAATGTACCAGTAGAGCGTATTCGGGTTTGGCAATCTGCCATGCTGCGCTATATGGAGACCTCCTACCCTGAAATTTCCAAGGATATCGCAGAACGGAAGCTGATTAGTAAGGAAACCGAACCCCTGCTGCGCCAGGCTTTACAGAATTTCAATTCCACTTTTAATTAGTGCCCGGTAAAGGAGAATGAATGCCCTCCGCCAAAGAGATGCGGCTCCGGATCCGGAGCATAAAGAACCTTTCGCAGGTTACCAAAGCGCTGGAAACAGTCAGCGCCAGTAAAGTGCGTAAAGCCGTACAAGCGCACAATGCGACCCGCCCCTACACCGAGAAAGCCTGGAAAGTATTGGTTCATCTGGCACGCCAACCAGGTCATAATTCGCTACACCCGCTCTTAATGCAGCGCGATGTGGTGAAGAATGTATTAGTGATAATGATTTCCAGCGACCGGGGTCTGGCAGGCTCATATAATGTCAATATTGTGCGCCAGACTCTCCAGCAATTCCAAAAATCAGATGTGCCAGTCTCTTATATAACCGTAGGGCGTAAAGGGCGCGATATGTTGGTGCGCCGTGGCGGGAAAGTAATGGCCGAATTTAGCGATATCTCCCATGTTCCTTCTTATGCTGAATTGTCGTCTATTGGACATCTGGCTATTGATGAGTATTTGAAAGGTGAGTGCGATCAAGTCTACGTTGCTTTTACAGAATTTTACAACATGGTTAAACAAGTAACAGTTGTGGAAAAACTGCTGCCTTTGGATGTTGAAATTACCGATGAAAAGCACGGCCGGTCAACAACGCATCCCTCTTCCGCGGTTTTTACTTACGAACCTGATCAGGGTGGTTTGTTGGATGAAATCATCCCAAGATTTACAAGCTTGCAGGTCTACCAGGCGATCTTATCTTCCCGCGCGAGCGAAGAGGCCGCCCGCATGATTGCGATGCGGAATGCGACGGATAGTGCTCGCGATTTGGTTACCGATCTGCAATTGGAGTATAACAAAGCGCGCCAGCAAGCCATTACCAATGAAATGTTGGATATTGCCGGCGGCGCAAACGCATTGGCTGAAACCCTGGCGGGAAAAGCCTGAGAATTCAGAGATCTTTTGGTGGAGGATATTCGATGGATCAAGCAAAAGGACGCATCGTACAAATTCAGGGTGCGGTCGTGGATGTGGAGTTTCCCGCGGGCGATCTGCCATTTATTTATGAAGCAATTACGATTTCACGCCCCGGTTTTCCTGATATGGTGATGGAAGTACAAAAACAATTGGAGAACAATTGGGTCCGGTGCATTGCAATGGATTCAACGGATGGACTCCAGCGCGGCATGGCTGTCGGACGTACTCAAGCGCCAATAAAAGTTCCGGTCGGGAAGAATACCCTCGGACGCATTTTTAACGTATTAGGGCAGCCCGTCGATAATAAAGGCCCGATCGAATCGGAAACCTTTTACCCGATTCACCGGTCGGCGCCGAGTTTTACAGAACAATCCACCAAGGTTGAAGTTTTTGAAACCGGCCTAAAAGTTATTGATTTGATTGCCCCCTTTACAAAAGGTGGTAAAACGGGCATTTTTGGCGGCGCTGGCGTTGGAAAAACCGTCATCATCATGGAACTGATCCGTTCCATCGCCACTGTCCATCAGGGTAATTCCGTTTTTGCCGGGGTGGGTGAACGGACCCGGGAAGGCACTCAGCTTTACCGCGAAATGCTCGAATCTGGCGTAATGAAGGATACCGTGATGGTGTTTGGCCAGATGAATGAGCCGTCAGGTGTGCGTTTGCGCGTTGCCTTAACGGGGCTGGCCATGGCGGAGTACTTCCGCGATCAGGGTAAGGACGTGCTGCTATTTATTGATAATATTTTCCGTTTCACCATGTCCGGTTCGGAAGTCTCAGCGCTCCTTGGCCGCATGCCTTCAGCAGTTGGTTACCAACCAACCCTGGCTACGGAAATGGGCGAGTTGCAGGAAAGGATCACCTCGACGCGCCAGGGTTCGATCACGTCGATGCAGGCGGTTTATGTACCGGCGGATGATTATTCCGACCCAGCACCAGTAGCGACCTTCACCCACCTGGATGCCACCGTCGCCTTGGAGCGCTCCATTGCTGAAAAATCCATCTATCCGGCAGTGGACCCATTGGTCTCCACTTCCCGCATTCTGGATCCGAAAATTGTCGGGGAAGCGCATTACGCGACTGCGCGCGAAGTACAGCGCGTATTACAGCGCTACAAGGATTTGCAGGATATTATTGCCATCCTGGGCATCGACGAACTGGGCGACGATGATAAATTAATTGTTTCACGCGCCCGCAAAATCGAACGCTTCTTCTCTCAGCCAATGTTCGTGGCTGAGCAGTTCACAAACATTCCAGGAAGCTATGTTCCCCGCAGTGAAACGGTACGCGGTTTCCGTGAGATTCTCGATGGAAAACATGACGATCTCCCCGAACAGGCTTTTTATATGATTGGCACGATTGATGATGCTGTTGAAAAAGCCAAGACTTTAGCGAGTGCGTAAGGAGGGGCCTGAATGCCCATTCGCACAGAAATTGTGTCTCAAGACCGAATTGTTTATCAGGGTGATGCCGATATTGTTGTTCTGCCAGGCGTCGAAGGGGTCATGGGAATTCTTCCCAATCATTCACCGCTCCTTACAACGCTCCAATTTGGCATTATTACCGTTCGGTCAAAAAGTGATGAATTTTTCTTTACCGTTGCTGGCGGAATTGCGGAAGTCCAGCCTGACCAGGTCACAGTTTTGGCGGATGCCGCGGAAAATGTTGCTGAAATCGATGTAACAAGGGCAGAAGCTGCGAAACAACGTGCCGAAGAGATGTTGAAAGAAGGATTGCCGCCTGATCAGGACCGGTATTTGAAAATTCAGGCTGCCTTACGCCGGTCGACTCTTAGGATCGACGCAGCAAGACGCTACCAACGCGGCCGCAGATCTTGAGTGTATTTTGGAAGGATTAATTTAGCATGCCTGTTTTTTCAAGAGAGTTAGGAATTGATCTGGGTACCTTCAACACGATTATGGCTGAAGGAAATCAGGTTGTTCTTCAGATTCCTACCGTGGTTGCACTGGTTGTGGCAGAACAAAAGATTGTCGAAATTGGCCAGGCTGCAAAAGATATGATGGGTCGGGTTGGTGAAAGCATCGAGGTGATCCGGCCGCTGCAAAATGGCGTGATCGCCGATTTTGAAATAACTGAAAAATTACTCGGTCAAATTATCCAACGCAACCGATCGTTTTTTTTCGGGCCAACAGTGATGATCACTGTACCGTTTGGCACGACAAGCGTCGAAAGCCGGGCGGTACACGAAGCAGGCATTGGAGCTGGCGCGAGGGAAGTCTATCTGGTAAGGCAGCCGCTGGCTGCGGCGCTGGGTGTTGATTTGCCAATTGGGACGCCTTCTGGAAATATGATCATCAGTCTGGGGGGCGGAACGAACCAGGCAGCTGTATTGGCCATGAACGACATTGTCACAGCCGAGACATCGCGGACCGGCGGTTTGAAAATGGACGACGCCATTGTTTCTTATGTACGCAAAAAATATGGCTTAATCATCGGCCAGCCTACCGCAGAGCAGCTGAAAATTCGCATTGGGGCAGCTTTAGCTCAGGAATCTCAAATGGCGCTGGAAATTCAGGGACAGGATCAGGTTTCAGGGCTGCCCAAACCGGTCAATTTGACCACCGATGAGATAGTTGACGCGCTGCAAGATCCGCTGAATGAACTCGTCGGCATGGTTCGCCGCGTACTCGAAAAAACGCCGCCGGAATTGATTTCTGATATTATTGACCGGGGTGTGGCAATTTGCGGCGGCGGGGCTTTGATGCGCGGAATCGACCGCTATTTAACCAAATCCCTCGGCATTCCAGCATATTTGGTGGATAACCCGTTTACCTGTACCGCCGAAGGGGCTGCCAAAGCGCTTAGCAATCGCGAGGCGCTGCGGCGCAGCCTGGTTAACGTTTATTAACTCATACCAAGAAAAAAATACAGCGGCTCATTTATTGAGCCGCTGTTTTGTTGTAGATCAATTCAAACCGTCCAGATAGTAAGTCATGTGTTGAAGTTTAAGAATTGGATCGATGTATTCCACATGAATTTCCGGGGGGAGATTGAGGGTGATGGGTGCATAGGAAAGGATGGCTTTTACACCGGCTCTCACGAGGGACTCGGCGACTTTTTGAGCTGATGATGCGGGAACAGTCAACATGGCAACGTGAATATTGGCTTCGAGCACCTTTTCTACCAGAGACGCCATATCTTGAACCACAAAGTGCCCGATCTGGTTCCCTATTACTTGCGGATCGTTGTCGAATATCATTGCAATACGAAACCCGCGATTGGAAAATCCCTGGTAACGGGCCAAAGCATGGCCAAGATCGCCTGCACCCACCAAAACAACATCCCAGACCCTGGTCACTTTGAGGATGGTTTGCAGTGTTTTAATTAAAAACGGAACGGAATAACCTGTGCCTTGTTTTCCAAATTCGCCGAATTGTGACAGGTCTTTTCGGATCTGTGCCGCTGATATGCCCAATCGCTCGCCAAGCTCTTTGGAGTTGGTCGTGAGGTGGTTTTCCTGTTGCATTCGCTGCAGCGCCTGAAGGTAACGCGGCAACCGGCCTATCACGATATCTGGGATTTTCTCGGTTTCCATGATTGCCCCTGTAAAGTATGCATTGAAATGTTTGGCATTTTTCGGCGGTTTTCGACCGAACAACTCATTGATTAATTATAGCGTTAAGTTGTTGGAATGTTGAATGAATTGTGAAGTTCGTAACAATTGATCTTTGCATGGAAATAAAAAAAACAACGGGTGCTCATGCACCCGTTGTTTTGGAGGTTTTCTTTAGTCGCGGCGGCGGCCGAGCAGGAGGATGACGTAGTACAAAACCGTCGATATTGCCTGGATGGCAGCTGCAACATATGTAAGTGCCGCAGCATCCAAAACGCGATTGACGCCATCCATCTCGGTATTGTAAATAACGCCGCTGGTGCTAAGCCAGGCTTTTGCACGGCGGGTTGCATCCAATTCAACCGGCAGCGTGACGAGGGCAAATAATGCGGTTGCACCAAACAACCCCACACCAACCCAGGCCAGCGAATTGGAGGAAAAGAAATAGCCCAACATAAAGATGACAGGACCAAGCCAACTGCCGATTTGAACGCTGGGAACCATGGCGGTGCGAAATTTCAAGGCAGTATATCCCTCAGCATGCTGCACCGCGTGCCCTGATTCATGCGCGGCGACGCCGGCAGCAGCCAGGCTGTTGGTACGGAAAACCACTGGACTCAACCGTAATACGCGTTTCGATGGATCGTAATGATCGCTGAGAAATCCTTGAACTTCTTCGATCTGAACATTGTTTAGACCATTGCTATCCAACATACGGCGGGCTACTTCCGCGCCTGTCAAGCCGGTAAAATTGCGTACTTTCGAATAATGATCAAAAGCGGCCTTTACCTTGTATTGCGCCCATAACCCAAGCAATAAAGCCGGCAAGCTAAATATGAGGTAAATTCCGTATCCACCAAAAAACATTCTCAATCCTTTCCAAAAAGCTTAATCCATCATGTAGCCGTTGAAATTGGAAACGTAACCATTTTCATCTTACCGGATAATTATTTAAATTACATATATCTTCCATTAGAATTCGTTAAGAGCAAACCCGCCGAAGAGGGGGGTAAAGGTGTCCCTAGACGGACTCGAACCGTCACTTCCAGCTTCGGAGGCTGGCGCTCTATCCATTGCGCTATAGGGACAATCTTGACTGGATAATTCTACCAGCATTCAAGGTCTTGAACAAGATTTTACCCGGTCATGCTGATCGATAGTCGTTGGAGTTCTCCCCGCAACTTGGAAATAATTTCTCCGTTTCCATGTTCATCTCCCAGACGTGAGAGCTGGTTTTTCTTGTGTGATAATTCTGCGCACATCTGATAAAACCGGTTGGTTTGATTGCGCCGGGATCGGTCGTACGAATCCGGTGTGGGTCTCAATGGTTTCCAGAAGGAGCAGGCATTTTGATACTGCATGGGAGTGATAATGCCTAATTGCATTTCTTCCTTGAGTTGGAATCGCAGAAGTTGAAATTCGCGCCAGATCATGAAAATTACAAAACCAAATAAGAATGACCAACCGATCCAGTCTGCCAGGGATGTGATTGCGAGTCCCCCCAGCCCGGAAAGGAACTGCGCCATGGTATTGTGCAATGCGTGAGCCAGAATCGAGACAGCCAGACCGAGCAATGGCAACAATATTTTGAGAACCTGGTTGCGATTCAAACGGGCGGCTGCCAGCCCAATGCCAATGAACGATGTAAAGAAGGGGTGCTGCCACCCAACCAACACAACCCGGATGAATGCCAATTGATACAGACCGGAATATCCATCCTGCAGGTATCCCAAATTATAGATGTAATAGGCGTTTTCAGTGGCTGCAAACCCCAGGGCAGCAACCGCTGCATAAACAATTCCATCCAGGATGGAATCAAATTCTTTCTGTGCCAGTAAAAAGATGAGCAGGACGGCCAGGCCTTTGACGGTTTCTTCGACAAAGGGTGCGATTAGCGATGTGGTGCTTATTTCAGCGGCGGATTCTGAACCGGTCAACATATATACGCCCAGACCGATGCCAGTATTCAAGATGAAGGCTGATCCAGCTGCGACCACAGCGCCCCATAAGAAAACGCCGCCCAACAACAGCAGGGGCTCTTTTTCATAACGATCCAGCCAGTAAACAAAGGCTGCAAATAGAAACATTGGGATGAAACCGAAAAGAATGGATATCGCGAGCGGCATGAATTATTTCCTGACCCTTATCCGTAAACTTTCCCGATTTCATCACGCTCTGGATAAGGCCATGGGCTTATCTGGTTACTTGCTCCTGTGAAGACCTTCCCGCTGCCTTCAACTATTTTTCCGATTCGGCTTGCGGCAATTTCGTTCTTCTGAAGCGCCGCCAGGATGGCGTTAACATCCTCCGGGTGGACTGTTAAGAGCAATGCTCCGGATGCGAGGGTGGCGAATGGATCCAATGCGAAAGCCTGACATATGCGCTTTGAAAGGTCGGAGATCGTCACAGCTGCCGGATCAAAGTCGATATCTTTTCCGCATGCCTGTGCCAATTCCCACAAGGCGGCCGAAAGACCGCCTTCGGTAGGATCATGCATTGCCGTCACCCGACCGGCCTCCAATGCCACCTGCGCATCGCTCAAAATACTGATGCCTGGATCGTTCAGGTAAGAAGACGCCTCATTTATCTCGCTTCGAGTCAGGAAGGGCTGAAGCCGGTTTGGAAATTCCCGGGCCAAAAGGGCTGTGGCTTCGATGGGGATGCCTTTGGTGAGCAACAGTACATCGCCGGCCTGTGCACCGCGCGGTGTGACCAATTTATCTTTTGCCACTTCACCGATCATCGTCACAGCCAACAAAGGCCGGTCAATGCCGTGAGTAACCTCGGTGTGGCCCCCTAAGACGGAGATTCTGTGCTGCCGGCAAGCAGTGAAAACCTGATCGCTGATCGAACGAACCAGGGTTTCATCCGATTGCCCTTCCGGCAACAGCAAAGTCAATAAGATAAACCTTGGCTCTGCGCCGGTGGTCGCAATGTCGTTACTGGCAACCTGTACTGCATACCAGCCAATTTGGTCGGTGGCAAATGTGATCGGTTCTGCTTTGAATACCCAATAGAATTCCCCGGCATCTACCACGGCGCAATCGAGGCCTATGCCTGGACCCAGGCGTACCCGGTCATCGAATAACGGCGCATCCGCCAGGATACGGGCAAGGATGGCAGGCGGCAGTTTTCCAACAGGATAGGACAGATTCAAGGATTTACTCCGATCATTACCGAATAAATTGTACTTGCCTTTTCGTTTGGCGTCAGGGAATTTCCAGAAATGCCTTCAGCCAATCCTGGATGCGTTGGTAGTGCGACCCTTGCCAGTAAACCTTTTTACAGGAAACACATTGCCAAAATCGATCGAAGTAAATGCGGGTATTGGCGGGTAAAAGATCGTCCAGGTCACTTTTTGCCACGGGCTGCAGGCATCCGTTGCACACCGGGCAACGCGTGAAAGGATCGATTTCGCCACGCAAATCATAGCGTTGGAGGACTCCAAGCAACTGGCTGCGCGGGTTTTGGCTGCGGATACAGTAACCAAATTGGATACTTTTGCGTTTAAGCAAACCACGGTCGCGGGTGAGCAAGATGCGGTTTTCTCTGTCGGATAATTTCGCAAGAGTTTCATCTTTTGCATCATTCGCATAGGCAACATCGAAACCAAGAATGCGGAGATAAGATGCCAATTTTCCCAGATGGCAGTCCAGGACGAAACGGATCTCCGGTGGTCGAATGCGCGGATCACCTGGTTCATAGGGAATTACTTCAACCAAAGTATCAGGCTGAGCAATATCGCCCGGGTCAGTTTCTTGACTATTTACCAGGATTCTGGAAATTTCTGGATGCGGCACTCCCATCGATTCGATCAAATGCTTTAGTGACTGATTGTCTCCAAAGGATATGGTAATTGCCTGTTCGCGCAGGTGCTGCGGAAGAAAATCATTCAAGTCGCCCAGCAAACGGATTTGAAGTGTGTTCACATTTAGTAGACAAACTCACGGATATCGTACCGGCTGATGTGCGGCGTGCCGCCTGCGGTTGAGAATCGCAAACCTGCCTCGATGATTTTTCCCTGGCGAAGGCGTTCATTGGGGGTCAGGGGCAAAAGATGTTCTGCGTATGCGGTTTGAACATACGGCATGCCTTCCGTTTCGATAAGTTCGGAAAAATAGATCAGGTCGTCGGCATCCAGCGGCATTTGATTCAGCACTCGAATCGTTTCACGAATGTGGTTTTGTTCGAAGCGGTGACCGCCAGCACCCAGTAAAACGATGAGTCCCACAGAAATGCCGGCATTTTTCATAGAATTTACCGCAGCAACCGCGTCAGATGGTTCACCGGGTTTCCGCAAGAAACGAAGAAGGTCCGGGTCGCCGGATTCCAGGCCAATATATACCCGTTTCAGCCCCAATCCTGCCAATAATCGATAATCTGCCTGGCTTTTCTTTTCGCCGCTAAAACCATCCAGGAAAGCAAAAATGCCGCCCATTTGTTCCACGTCGTATACCTGGTGAACCTGTTCAATTAAAACGCTGAGTTGCGGCATCGGTACAATCAAGGCATTGGCGTCGCCCAGAAAAATTGTCCGCCGCAAGCTTAAGCCTTCCCCAAGGTAATTGCGGATGGCGCGCAGATGATTTTGAAATTCATCCGGTTTTTTAATGCGAAAAGGCCGATCCCGGTAAAATGTACAGAAAGTACAGGTATTAAAGGCGCAGCCTTCTGTCAACTGTAAAACGACTGCCATGTATTGATCGGGCGGCAAAATCCCGACCGGTTTATAAATTTCTTCGAAGTGCTGCTTGTCCTGCGCGGCTAATTCCGGCATAAAGGCTGCGGCTTTGTTCAATAGTTCAATGTCAGAAGGCTTTAGCATGGTTGACAAATATGCTTCACCATTCGATATTGCCTGCACGAGGTCCCTGACTATTTGTTGGGAATCCTCAAGAAGTGCGTCGCATTCAGCGGTCGACAGCCAACGGCGATCGCGTTGGAGACCATTTGCAAACCACTTGGCTACCACTTTCCCATTTAAGCCGCGGCGGTAGGATACCTGCCGCAAGAGCGCGGTCCATAAACGGCCATGAAGATCATAGCTCAATACGCTCGAACCCTCAGGCCTTTCAATGCTGATGGTTAAGGAGTTTGATTTGATGCTAAGAGATATTGAGCTTTGATTCCACTTTCCCAGTATGACCATACGAATCCTCCCACAAAACAACTATACCAAACAGATGGAGGCGGGTCAAAGCGGTTAAGTTGATATTAATAACTCTGGGTGGATGGTTTGCTCACTAAGAATAATCCAAATCCGATGATGCGGATAACCGAGGCCACAAACAACGCGGGTCCAATCCCGATCCATTCTGAGAGTGTTGTGCCTAATAATGGCGAGACGATTTGAGCCATATATTGAAACATATTGCCAACCGATACGAATGTGGCGCTTTTTTCCGGCGGGACGGTTTTCATCAACTCATCGAAAAAGACCAGGTCAAGGCCGGCTTGAAAAATCCCGGCAATGCCTGCAAAAACAGTAATGACTGTTGGCACGCGCGTCATGGCTGCCAGAAAAGGATACAACGAGAGACCGAAGGTTGACCATAACAACACATTACGCGATCCGCGGGTGCGTGATTGGCGCGTCCAGAAGAGGTAACCGATGATCAGGATGGCGGTCTGCGTTGTACTGATCAGGGCGATCCAGCTATCGGGCAATTTCACTACCCGGACAAAATATAACGGGAATAGCGGAGTCGCCAGTGCGATCCCGGAGGTGTAGAAGAACCTTTTCAGGACAAATGAAATAAACGGCTTTTCAAGTTTGATCGGCTCAATGTAACCGAGGATATTTTCCCGAACTGATTTTCCTTTAACCGTTGGTTGGGGAATGGAATCAGGAATGGCAATCCGTCGGGAGAAAAAATAACTGATCAGACCGCCGATGGATAGCGCTATAAATACCTGCTGGTAGTTGACTGGGAAGACGATTTTATCCAACCGTTGGCCGATGAAAAAGACAGCAATCGCGGTCGTCAGGCCAAGAATGGTCCAGCGGCGAGCCATCAATTCAAACCGGCCTTTCGATCCAGCCACCGCGTTCATTACCACAGAAAAACAAATCGAGAGCATGTTTTGCGGTATGGTCGCCATGGCCCAAATAATAAGAACCCCCGGCACGACCAATTTATCCGGTAGAATCATCGAGGCAATTCCAGTCAGCGCATAACAAAAAATTACGCCTAACCGGGTGGCGCTGAACCAGGGCACAATATTGCGTTGTTTTTGCAGGAAACTGCCCAGCGGTAAGGATAAGAGTAGACCAGTTAGAGCAGGCATGGCCGTGAGAAGGCCAATTTGGAAACTGCTGGCTGCCATGCGGGCCAGGAACACTGGTAGAAAAGGGGCTGCGGCATTGGCCAGCCCGACGCCTATGGCATCTATTTGGACGTTCTGATAATTGTTCTTCTGAATCGGGTCAAGGTCGGCCGGAGCGGAGAATCGGCGAAGCACATTCACAATGGTTTTCCGGGTGCAATTATTTAGATTGTGAAGAAAGATTATACTACCGCGCCGGCAACTGGCCTGGCTTACAGGTCGATATCAAATTCATCAAATGCTTTCCCACACGGGTGATTGGATTTTTACTAACCGGACATGGCGCGCTAATTCCCATCCACGCAAAGTAATTTGCAAGCACTCAAACCATGAAAAGAACATTCATTAACTCAACCATTCAACCTCAGTCCCGATTGGATTGAACAGATGTGGACTGATGACATTTGTCAAGGCGATGGGTGATTAACCCCAAGTCAGCAGGTGCTGGACAGCCGATATAATGATAGCAGTGGAACATTGCTTTGAGGCCCATTCTTATCAATATACCTGTTAGAGGAGAGCGCGAATGATTCAATTGACACCCGAATTGGTGTTGGAAGCTCATTCGGTCCTGGCTGACTTTCGTTATGAGCGCCGCCCGGTCGACCGGGGATATGCCAATCGGACTCTTTACATTGACCTGGGATCATCCCAGATTGCAAGCAAACCCGTCACCCAGAAAATGAAGGATCTCTTCACCGGCGGCCGCGGTTTTGCGATGTGGCTATTATGGAATGCGGTTGCGGATGGCACGGCATGGAACGATCCGAACAACGAATTGGTTATCGCTGGAGGACCGATCGGGGGAATAACCGGTTATCCAGGTTCCGGAAAATTAACTGCGGTGACCATTTCACCGCTTACGCATTCAATTATTGACAGCAACGGTGGCGGTTATTTTGGCCCATACCTTAAGTTTGCCGGTTGGGACGCGCTAGAGATTCAAGGGAAAGCCGAAACTGATGTCATCATTTTTATCGACGGAGACAACGGCCGCGTGACCATTGAAGCTGCGCCTTTGGAACCGGTTGACACCCACCTGGTTAATCGCCTGATTACTGAAATATATGGCAAAGATGACCGCGAACGGCGCGGTATCTCAGTCATTTCTGCCGGGCAGGCTGCTGAACATATCCCAATGTGCGGTTTGAATATAAGCTATTGGGATGCGCGCCGGAATGAAGTGCGCATCAAACAGGCAGCCCGCGGCGGGGCTGGTACGGTGCTGCGGGATAAGAAAATCAAAGCCATCGTCGTGCGGTATACCGAAATGGGCGGCGATCCCAATGGTTGTGCAAAACCGGAATTGGTGCGAAAAGCGGGTTCGCGTATCAATTCTGAAATAACCCGCTTCGATGCTTCGCAGAATAACATGCGCGGCAACGGAACGCCCTATCTGATCGAAATCATGAATCGCTTCGATCTGCTTCCCTGTGAGAACTTCCGCTTCGGCACTGATCCACGCGCACTAAAGGTGGCTGGCGAGGTCTGGAAGGAAATGTACGACCGGCGCGGGCCAGACGGCTGCTGGTACGGTTGCACCATGGCATGCGCGCACGGTGTGCCGCATGTCCATCTACGCACGGGGCCATACCAGGGAGAAATTGTTTTCGTCGACGGACCCGAATATGAAACGCTGGGTGCATTGTCATCCAACCTGGCAATCTATGACCCTCAGGTTGTTTTGGAGTTAAATTTTTACTGCGATACTTATGGCATCGACACCATCTCGGTGGGCGATTCGATTGCCTTTGCCATGGAATGTTACGAACTTGGCATCCTGAACAAGGAGATCACCGGTGGGTTGGAATTGACCTGGAGCAATGCCGATGTGGCATTGGAACTGCTGCACCAAATGGCGCGCGGTGAAGGATTTGGTGTGGTGGTGGGGCAGGGTGTGCGCTCGATGAAACATTTGTTTGCAGAGAAATTCGGCGCCGACCCCGGTTTAATGCAGGATATTGCCATGGAAGTCAAGGGCATGGAGATTTCAGAGTACATGTCCAAGGAATCCCTGGCCCAGCAGGGCGGTTATGCATTGGCTTCCAAAGGAGCTCAACACGATGAAGCCTGGTTGACTTTCATGGAATTGGTTCATAAACAGCTCCCGACCTTTGAAGCCAAAGCCGAAGCTTTGCATTACTTCCCCATGTGGCGGACCTGGTTCAGCCTGCACGGTTTGTGCAAATTGCCGTGGAACGATATCATCCCGGAAAGTAACAAGACTGCCAAAGAACCTGGCAAGGTGCCCGAACACGTAGAGAATTACACCTGGCTTTATGAGGGCGTTACTGGTAAACCGATTACGGTCGACGAGATTATTTTAGCTTCCGAGCGAGTGTATAACCTGCAGCGCCTTTTCAATTTACGGTTGGGGTTCGGCACTCGTATATGGGATTATCCGCCCTACCGGTTGATGGGTCCAGCCACAGAAATTGAATACGAATCGCGGGCAGAACGGTATGACAGCCAATTGAAGGAAAATACTGGATTTGACCCAACTGGTAAATCCACTAAAGAAAAAATGGCGAAGCTGCGGGAATACAAAGAAAGACAGTATGACCTGCTAGTGGATGCGGTCTACAAGCGCCGCGGTTGGTCCAAGAATGGCATACCCACCATCGAAACTATTCGTCGTCTGGGGATTGATTTTCCGGATGTGGTTGCATTGATTTCGAAAAACGCCTAGTAAATAAAAGTAGCGTAAACCAACTTACAGCCTTCTTTTCAAAAGAAGGCTGTTTTTTGAATCCTACCCTGTACGGATTATTTTATCCTGGACCCTGGACCCCGGACATGTTTTAGAATATCATACACCTCCCGTTTGACGCGCAAGTCAGCATTCGGTATAATCATCACAAAATATATACAGGAGGTGATGGCAAAACTATACAGCGTTTGGGAAAGGACAGCGCAAGGCTCTGATCTGATTGGGGGCAAAGGTCGGAGTGACGAGGACGAAGGTTCTCTGCCGCGGGGCAGAGTTAACCGGTCAGAACAGGTCTAGCGCCTGGCGGCCGGGAAAATCGAAAGATCAGCGGAAGCCTTCGGGGTTCAAAATACCTTTTGGGTATGATATACCCGTAACTTTCCCTTTATTACTGTTCAAATTCCATATTTGTGATTTTACAGATTCGCGAACTCCAGCGGGTCTCGGGCAGTCCGCCTGCGCCGAAAGGTGTGTGCAGCGGAATCTGCCATCCAATCACGGAGGAAATCATGTGTGGTATTGTCGGATATATTGGCGGTCAGAACGCGACCCCCATCATTCTAAACGGCCTTCGCCGTTTGGAATACCGCGGATACGATTCAGCCGGATTGGCTGTTTATTCTAAAGGCAAAATTGAAATCCGGCGGGATGCTGGAAAACTGGATAACCTGTTCACCCTCGTAGCCAACCAACCGGTCGAAGGGTTGGTTGGCATCGGGCATACCCGATGGGCCACTCACGGTGAACCCAGTGCGCGGAATGCGCACCCGCACGTGGGGACGACCGGCGAGGTGGTTGTGGTTCACAACGGCATCGTTGAGAACTTCCTGGAGTTGCGCGAGGAGCTTGCCACCGAAGGCGTCAGGTTCAACTCGGATACCGATACCGAAGTAATCGTTCACCTGATCGAGCACTTCATGTCAGCCGGCAGCGGGCTGGAAGAAGCCATGCGCACGACATTGAAGCAAATCAAAGGCGCGCACGGGATCGTCGCTTTTTCATCACGGGAACCCGATAAAATCGTCGCTGCGCGCATTGGCAATGCTGGCGGCGTGGTGATCGGGTTGGGTGAAAATGAAAACTTTGTCGCTTCGGATATTCCTGCAATTTTGGAACACACCAGGCGGGTGATGTTTTTAGAGTCGCGCCAGATGGCAATCATTACCCGGTCAGATGTTAAAGTGGAAACGCTGGAAGGAAAGGTTCTTAGCCCGGAAATACACACCATTGCATGGGATCCGATCGCGGCTGAAAAGGGTGAATACCGCCATTTCATGCAAAAAGAAATTCACGAACAGGTCCGTTCGCTGACGGATACGCTGGCCGGGCGGGTGGATTTTGAGGATGGCAAGATCCGTTTACCGCAATTAAACCTGACCGTTGATAAAGCCAAAAAGATTCAAAAGATCATTATTACAGCTTGCGGTACTGCGGCCTATGCCGGGCAGGTTGGCGAGGTGTTGATTGAACGAATATCGCGCATCCCTGTGCAAACGATTATCGCTTCTGAATTGCGCTATAGCGAGCCCATTATTGACGAAAATACCATCGTGCTGGCTGTTTCACAATCTGGCGAGACGGCTGATACACTGGCCGCGATGGATGAATGCCGGCGGCGCGGTGCGACCTTGTGGTCGATTGTTAATGTGATTGGTTCGCAGGCGATGCGGATTTCAGACGGCTATATTTCCATGCAAGCCGGTCCGGAGATCGGAGTGGCATCCACCAAGGCGTTTACTGCACCACTGGTCGACCTGTATATGCTGGCTGTGTTGCTGGCTGATCTGCGCGGCACGATCACAGTGGAGGAGCGGAAGAAACTGGTATCCGACCTGCGGCTGATACCGGACCTGGTAGGCCGCTGCCTCGACCAGGAAGATCATGTTCTTCAGGTTGCCCGCGAGATGAAATACATCCGGAATATGTTATACCTGGGCCGCGGTATCAATATGCCGATTGCCTATGAAGGTGCGCTAAAACTGAAGGAAATTTCGTATATTCATGCTGAAGGGTATCCTGCCGGCGAAATGAAGCACGGTCCAATTGCCTTGATCGACCGCGATATGCCGGTGCTTGCCATTGCTCCGCGAGACCCCTGGTACGATAAAATGATCAGCCAGATTGAACAGGCCAAAACTCGCGGCGGGGGAGTGATCGTTGTGGCAACCGAAGGTGACGAACGGGTTGCGGCGCTGGCGGATCACGTTTTCTGGATCCCCGAAACGCCTTGGATGCTTTCTCCGGTTGTAACCGTAATTCCGCTGCAGTTATTTGCCTATCACATCGCATCCTTGCGTGGCTTGGATGTTGATCAGCCCCGCAACCTGGCGAAAAGCGTCACTGTGGAATAAGGAATAATCAACTAAGAACAATCTCCCCTCATTTTGAGGGGAGATTGTTCTTAGTTGTGCAAATAAGGATTTCTTCTTTGGCGACCAGACGTTAGGCGATCAATTTTTACAGGCTATCACAAATGAGAGCCGTCGCAAAATGGTTTCGCGTTGGATGCCCCGCAGCAGCAGAGCGAGCCGCCGTCAGCTTTTTCCACCTGGCTGCCATCCGAACTGCGGAGAATGAACGGTCCTTCAATCAGATAAGAATCATTCGGGTAAAAATGAACTTTCAAGGGTCGCCCGGGTGCAGCTGACTCGAGTGGCACAAGGAAAACATCAGGATCGCACAATTTACCAACCTCGCTGAAATTAACCGTGGTATGGTTTTCATCACAAAATGGTTTGCATTTCGATGCCCCGCAGCGGCAAAGCGATACGCGCGTGTCTTTTAAGAATAATGAACCATCCGGAGCAAGCAAATCGATATCGCCAGATAAATACAATGGTCCGTCAGCGGCCAGTTTGATTTCGTTGTGATCAGCGACATCTTCCTGCGGTCCTCCATCAAGGCGGGTGAAATGCAACGCTCCGGTGGGGCATTTTAAGACGACTTCTGCAATTTCATCAGCACTGGCTGCATCCGGCATCACCCAGGGATGGCGGGATGTATCAAAGACTCTCGCCAACCGGGCTGTACATTCTCCGACGTGGATGCAACGCTGCGGAATAAAACTCACAATGATGTCTTTTCCGGTATAGTCCCTGATTCGGGCGTCCATGTGGGTTATCCTTCTTGAGTCATTCCAACATATTGATGAATACATTCACAATATCAGGATCAAAATAAGAGCCCATATCTTCTTTGATATGTTGAATTGCGTCTTCCTTTGGCCACCGTGGTGAATACGGCCTGTCCGACACCAATGCATCCCAAACATCCACAACTGCAAAAACACGGGCGGCCAAGGGAATTTCTTCACCCTTCAGTCCGCGCGGATATCCGCTGCCATCCCAGTGCTCGTGATGGCAGTATGGAATATCCAACGCGGGATGTAGAAAACGGATAGGTTTGAGAAGATGGTAGGCATAAATAGGGTGCATCTTCATCAATTCGGACTCTTCCGGTGTGAGCGGGGCGGGTTTGAGCAAAATGCTGTCGGGAATGCCCATTTTCCCGATATCATGCAATAATGCGCCGCGGTAAACATGGATTAATTCATCCTCGGGTATGCCAACCAGGCGGGCGAGATGCAAAGCCATTTCTGTGACACGCTGTGTATGGCCTTCCGTTTCCTTATCGCGTAAATCCAAAGCCCGCGACCATCCTTCGATGGTTGAATCATAAGCTGCCTTTAATTCCTGGTTGCTGGATTGTAAATCTTCAATTAATGTGGCTACATCGACTGCTATAGCTGCTTGAGTAGCGAGTGATTCAAGGAAATCCAATTCTTCCTGACTGAGTGGATCGGGGGTCTGTTGATAAACTTCCAGAACTCCTTTAATTTGATCTTTTGAGACCAAAGGATAGGCATGATAGACAGCAAAATCCTCAGCCAGACCGATCTCATACCGCGGCGAGGAGGGCGTGCCTTTTAGATCAGAGATGGTCAATGTGAAGCGTGAAGGAAATTCTGGGTCGATGCGAAAAGCATCGGTTGGAAGGACCGCATGTTCAATCAAATTGGTCGAAAAACCTTTACCGGCGCGATAATGAAGCAAACCAGTATGCTTATCCGGCATGAGGACACAGGTCGCGCTGATCCCCTTTAGTTTTTGAACCTCCTCTACCAGGATATTCAGCGTTGAATTGAGGTCTAGACTGGATGTGATGGCAAGATCAATAGACCGCAGCGTGGATAGCTGTGTAACGCGTTGAAGCGTCTGGTTATAGAGCGACAGGCGGTGAATTGCGCTGGCGGCAATATCAGCCAGGGAGAGAAAAAGATGAAATTGAGTCTGATCGAATACCCCTTTTTTTGCCATAACCAGTCCGCCAAGCTTGTGGTTTTGGACCACCAACGGAGCGACTGCAACCGCGTGTAAACCGACCAGTTTTTCAGGTAAGTAAATACCTGTATCTGAAAGGAATTGATTATTCAAATAAGGTCGTCCTGTAACGATCGCATTGCCGGTGATACTTTGCAATGAGATCTGTTTGCCCGTGTATTCTGAAAATAAACCTTTAGCAAGAATGACCTGTAATTCATTGAGGGTTTTATTGTAAAACAGAACGGAGGCTGTCTCAGCGCTTGTAAAATGGAGAATCTCATCCAATAAAACCGGCAGAAGCTCTTCATGCGACATGGCAAAACGGGTCGCCTGGGTAAGTTTTGCAATAGCTTCCACCTCCCGCTCATGTTGCTGGCGGACGGAGAATTCCCGCATCAATATTCCAAAGAGTAAACTTGCGGTTACAAAGACGAACAGCCATCCTTTAAGAGTCGAAAGCAAAACGATCTTATAACTGTCTGTAACCAACAACCCCAACAATTGATCCGAAAATAGAATCCAGAAGATAGATAATACAAGATAAATCAGGCTAATGCGAAAGGCAGGATGATGCCACAAATTTTTCACAATTGATCCTGAGCGTTTGAGAGAGATTGTTTGTTATTTTCTAGGTAATCGGATTTTACCGGTCGGAAAAATTGTGCCAGAATAACGGCAGCTAATATTAACCCGTAACCAAACAACTGCGGAGTTGACGCCCTTTCATGCAGAAAAACAAATCCAAACATTGCGGCAAAAACAGCTTCCAAACTCAATATCAAGGCGGCATCACTGGAAGGTGAAAACTTCTGACCGAGTGCCTGGAAGGTGTAGCCGATTCCGCCGGAAATGATGCCAGCGTATAGCAGCGCCCAACCAGATGCATGTATAGAAGAAAGTTGATGAGGCTCGATCAAAAGCCCAAATGACAAATTCAATATACCACAAATTGCAAATTGACCAATTGAAAAAGAAAGTACATCCATTCTCCGCACCATTATTCCGATAATGATAACGTGCATTGCCCAAAAAACAACCCCGAACAGTTCATATAGATCACCGACCGTGAATTTAAATGCACCGCCAGAGTTGATGAAAAACATACCCATTGTGGCCATTCCTGCTGCCGTAAAGATTGGCCATCGAATAAGCTCACGCCAGAAAATCCATAAGAATATGGGGACAAGAATTACATAGAGACCCGTAATAAATCCAGCATTACCAGCCGTGGTATAATGTAAACCAAGTTGTTGAAGATTTGACGCCAGACTCAGGAAGATTCCCGCCAGGATGACACCGGGCAGGTTCCTGGCAGGTATTTTCAGTTGAAATCGTACGATCGGTAAGAGGAAAGCGGCTGCCAATAGAAATCGAATTCCGTTAATCATTAATGGGCCCATATGTTGGGCTGCAACCCGTTGTGCTGTAAACCCGCCGCCCCAGACGGCAGCTGTCAACAACAAGATGCCATCGGCCTGCCATCGATTCAATCTTACCGCTTGTTTTTCAGTCACGCCATTTCCTTAATTCAATCGCCTACACCTTGATGGATTTAATCGCAAAAATACAGACGGCAGGAATGCCTGTGTAAGGTTGGTAGCATTCCAGAGTGGATACTTGCGCATTCAGTAATTCCGCGATCATGCTACGGTCGACCTCGCAAAGTTCAGGATGCGCGGGCAGGATAAGGGCGAAGGGGCAATTCCCAAAGCGAATCTCCGGGCCAGTACGGCGGGCTTCCCACCTGGCACGGTATGCATGGCGATTGAGGTAACTGACAACCTGGTTTAGCCGTTGAGTGGCAGTGCCAGATGTTTTTACCCCTTCGCTGCGTTTGAGTGCAATTTGAGAAATCATATGAATTCGATCCTCTGGAACCTTGGCGGTGTCCATTAGAATCGAAAACAGGTCGGATGATAACTGCGGCAAGTCAGACGGTTTGTATTTTTCACTAAGCTGGAAACGGCTGGCAGGACGGCCGCGCTGCGAACTTGTCCCATCAGGTTGAATCCTTTCGATGATTTGTTCTGCAAGGAGGGGCTCAAGATGGTAGCGGATGTTGGCCACTGTTGTATGCAACTGGTGGCTTAGCTCTGTCACAGTTACCGTCCGCAATTGAGCTATGATCTCTAGAATTCGTTCGCGGGTTGTGGCGCTCATGATGATATTGTACCGGGGATTTTGGAATTATGATAAGAAATTTTATCTTAATGATTGCTTGACACATTGATGTGCTGGGGTAAAATTAGGGGAGTCCGTTTAAATGGTTTTTCCTTGCATTCCCCCTAATTCTAAAAGGTGCATTATGAGTCCTGAAGGTCTGACGAAACCGGAATATCAGGTACCGGATGAATTGCAAAGTCAAGTCTCGTTGACGACGCTTGACCGGATTTATAACTGGAGCCGTTTGAATTCCGTCTGGCCAATGATGTTCGGTCTGGCCTGCTGTGCTATCGAGATGATCGCCACCGCTGCCAGCCGTTACGATCTGGCCCGTTTTGGCATGGAAGTGATGCGCCCAAGCCCACGCCAGAGCGATGTGATGCTCGTTTCCGGTACGGTGACCAAGAAAATGATCCCTCAAATCGTGCGTCTTTACAACCAGATGCCTGAACCAAAATATGTCATCGCCATGGGTGCATGCGCCTCCAGCGGAGGGCCATTTAAAGGCGGGTACAACGTTGTGGCGGGTGTGGATAAATATATCCCGGTCGATGTGTATATTCCCGGCTGCCCGCCAACGCCGCAAGCTCTGCTGCATGGTTTGATCACCTTGCAGAAAAAAATTGAAGGGGAGTCGCTAAAAACAGTATCCTGGTACCAGAAGGGACCCAGTGTGCCTATCCCTGTTCCTGTCCTGGGCCCTGATTTGATTGATGTGCGCAAAACTGCTCTGATTCGAGAAAAATCAAAACCTGCCCCTGAAACCGAAGCGCAAGAACCTTCAGCCGGCGATGTGACCGACAAACCGGCAGATGGTGAAATTGCAGCGGCGTAGGAGATGAATGATGACTGAAGAGATGCTGATTAACCCAATCGAAAAATTAACAGAGCAATTTCCCGCGGATTGGCTTAAAGCGGATGAACGCTCAGGTTATTCCGGATATATTGTGCAGAGGGAGCACCTTCTTGAATTTGCGCGGACCATGCGGGATGATTACGGCTTTGATTATTTATCGATGGTCACCGCGGCGGATTATCTGGAGGAAGGTTTTTTCGAAGTTGTTTATTATGCCTACAAGACCATTGGCGGACCAGCGCTGGTTTATAAAGTTCAGATACCTCGCACTGATGCGGTTGTACCGTCGTTAATCGGATTGTACCCAGGAGCAGATTTTCAAGAACGCGAGGTATGGGATCTGCTCGGTATTCGCTTTGACGGCCATCCAGACTTGCGACGCATCCTGATGTGGGAAGGGTTTGAGGGCCATCCCCTCCGCAAGGATTGGAAAGAACCATTCTTTGAAGAGGATGTCAAACCTTACAAGAGCCGTTGGCCGGAAGGAAAACCTGTTTTTATCGATAAAGAGAATCCATTCGACGATAATGTTCAATATCCCGAAGGGTTCGATCCAGACCATTGGACGCCGGATCAGGATACGCTGCTCTACGCTGGATTGGTGAAAAAGGCCTCCAACGAAGAATTCAAGACAGATCAGCTTGTCGTCAATATGGGTCCGCAGCATCCCTCGACGCATGGCGTTTTTCGCATGGTGGTCTCTTTGGAAGGCGAGACAATCATTGATTTGAAACCGGTGATGGGGTATTTACACCGCAATCATGAGAAAATCGCCGAGCGCAATACATTCCTGCAAAACATGCCGTTCACCGACCGGCTTGATTACATTACGTCGATGAGCAATAATTTTGCCTACGCCCTGGCAGTCGAGAAATTGATGGGCGTACAGGTTCCTGAACGGGCTGATTACATCCGGGTGATGATGGCCGAGCTTACCCGGATCATGAACCATTACTTTGCGACCGGTTTTCTGCTCAATGACCTGGGAGCTTATTTCACTCCATCGCTTTATTCCATTGAAGAACGGGAATTGATTCTGGATATTTTTGAAGAAGTATCCGGTTCACGAATGATGTGCAACTACTTCCGTTTTGGTGGCGTCGTACGGGATGTATCCGATCATATTCTCAAAAAAATCCACGATCTGGTTTATGACCGGCTTCCCCGTAAACTGGAAAGTCTGGACGCCTACCTGACCAATAATGAAATTCTCCGGTCCCGTTGTGAAGGCGTTGGCGTATTGACCGCAGAGCAAGCAATTGCCCTGTCGGCTGCCGGGCCGATCCTGCGAGCATCAGGAGTCCCTTATGACGTACGCCGCGCTGATCCTTATAGTATTTATGACCGTTTCGATTTCGATGTGGTTACCGGTAACCATGGCGACATATACGACCGCTACCTGGTGAGGGTTGAAGAAATTCGCCAGAGCATTCGCATCATTAAGCAAGTTTTACGGGATATCCCCGCGGGTCCAATCATGACTGGAAAGCCACCCTACCAGGTACGCGTACCTGCAGGTGAATCCTACGGCCGCGTGGAAGGGCCAAAAGGCGAGATGGGCTTTTATATTGTGTCCAATGGAAAACCAAATCCAGCCAGGTACCACGTGCGCGCCCCAACTTTTATCAATTTGACATCTCTGGCTCCGATGAGCCGGGGGGAGAAGGTGGCAGACGTGGTGGTCATTTTGGGCGCAATCGATATCGTTTTAGGCGAAGTAGACCGCTAAAGAAAGGGTATAGAGGAGAGCATGAAAAACTTCAGCTACCGTTTCGGGGTTATTCGCGGTCTAGGCGTTACACTGAGCCATTTTTTTCAGACGTATATCACCGATATCAAAAAGGGAAGAAAACATTACGGAACCGTTGAAGGCATCGAAGACCGCCGCCAAGCGGATACTGACGGTATTTTTACTATTCAATATCCCGAGGAAAGGCTGCCTCTGCCGGAAGAATTCCGCGTTTTACCCTTTTTGGTTTATGATGACGGCGAAAATGGTGAGAAAATTCTTCGGTGTACTGCGTGCGGCATTTGCGCCAAGGTCTGCCCGCCGCAATGCATCTGGATCAACCGTGCGGCCGATCCCGTTACAGGAAAGCCAAGCCCGCACCCCGCCGATTTCAACATCGATATGGATATTTGCATGAATTGCGGTTTCTGTGCTGAATATTGCCCGTTCGATGCGATAAAGATGGACCATGATTTTGAGCTTTCGAGTCTCGACCGCGGGGAAACGCACCTATATAACCTGGAAAAACTTATGAAATCGGCAACTTATTATGCCAGTATCCATCCTACCGCAGCGGCACTTGAAGATGCCGCCCGGGCAGAAAAAGCGAAACCCAAAGCCTGATTGCGAGAGCAAAAATGTATAATGCCGATACGGAATTAATGTTCCCGATGCGCGTAGCTGAAAGCCTTAAGGATGCGCGAGGGGATTTATGGGCGCAATTGGTGGAAAATGTCAGCAATGAAATTGCGGATAGTCGCGATCAATCCGCATTTGTTCTAATGATGGTCAAATTGGGCGGTTGCGTTGCCTGCAACTCTGACTCATTTCGAGCCATGCGCGGCTGCACACAATGTGCGCGTTTAACTATCCGCAGGTACCGGGGAAGTGATGAAGATTTAATCGAACAATTCGCTCAATACCGTGTGGATGTGGAGAACCATTTTCGGAAAGGTTAATTATTGTCCGAACATCGGTTAGAATTATAGGTACGAAAGGATTTGCATAATGCCTGTCAATGCCGAAGCCATCCTGGCGGCTTTAAGTACAGTCCAGGAACCTGAGCTTCATAAAGATTTAGTTACCCTGAATATGATTCAAGGCTTGGAGATCGAAGGCGGGAAGGTGAATTTTGAAATCATCCTTACAACGCCTGCCTGCCCTTTAAGGACCAGAATTGAAAAAGAGGCCCGTGAGGCTGTTTTAATGGTGCCGGGCGTAAAAGAGGTGGAAATCCGGATGGGATCCAACGTCCAATCCGATGGCAAACCGCGCGGGATGATGAGTCTTCCAGTAAAAAACGCTGTTGCCATTGCTTCAGGAAAAGGCGGCGTTGGAAAAACCACGGTGGCTGTGAACCTGGCGGTGGCTTTGGCTCAATCCGGCGCAAAAGTAGGTTTGCTGGATGCAGATATCTACGGGCCAAATGTCCCGACCATGATGGGCGTTGATCACTTACCACCCTTTGATAATGGAAAAATCACCCCGGCAGAAACTTACGGCGTCAAAATGATGTCTATTGGTTTCCTGGTACCACCCGGGAAACCACTCATATGGCGCGGTCCAATGCTTCACTCGGCAATACGCCAATTCCTGGCTGACGTCGCCTGGGGTGAATTGGATTACCTGATCATCGACCTGCCGCCAGGCACCGGCGATGCCCAATTAAGCCTGGCTCAAAGCCTGCCATTAAGCGGCGGTGTAATCGTCACGCTTCCACAGATGGTCTCTGTCGAGGATGCCGCCCGCGGATTGGCCATGTTTAAGGAATTGAACGTGCCGATCCTGGGCGTAATTGAAAATATGAGCTTCCTTGAATTACCCGATGGGACCCGCCTCGAGGTGTTTGGAAAAGGCGGCGGTGAATTACTGGCACGAAATGAAGGCGTCCCATTTCTTGGAGCGATTCCGATGGATGCAGCTGTGCGAGGCGGAGGTGATGAAGGCAAACCTGTCATCGTCACGCAACCGCAATCTGCGCCGGCCAAAGCATTGCGCGCACTTGCCGAGCAACTGGCTGCGCAGTTGTCAGTAAATGCATTTCAAAACCAACCTAGCGTTTCAATTAACATCATAGGCTAATCAAATGGAATCTTCTGCACCGCCTTTTGTTGTCGGCGTGCGTTTTTCGAAAGTTGGAAAAATTTATCATTTCGACGCCAGCCGATTGCAGGATCTGCAAATGGGAGATGTCGTGGTGGTGGAAACCAGCCGCGGCTGGCAATTAGGTGAGATTGCTCAAATCGTATCTCAACCAGCCACCCCGGCGGACGGCGTTTGGAAACAGGTGGACCGTCGGGCCACTCCGAGGGATCTGTTGCTTAGACAATCCTGGCAACATCGCGAGGTAGAAGCGCTGGTCTCCTGCCGCGCACGCGCGTCTGAGTTACGCCTGGAAGGTGTAAAGATTGTTGCTGCTGAATACAGTTTTGATGGCTCCCGTCTTTCCTTTCTTTACAGTACCGAGAGTGAAGAAAAAGTTGATTTAAAATCGCTGCGTCAGGATATGCAGCGCTTATACAACCAATCACAAATTGAATTACGACAAATTGGCCCGCGGGATGTCGCCAAAATTATTGGCGGTATGGGAGCATGCGGGCTTGAATCACGCTGCTGTTCCAGGTTCCTGACAGATTTCAGCTCAATATCAATCCGCATGGCCAAAGAGCAAGGCATTTCTTTGACGCCATCCGAAATTACCGGCATGTGCGGCCGGCTGCGCTGCTGCTTGATCTATGAATATGAGCAATATGTCACAGCCAGGCAGGAATTGCCCAAGAAAAACAAACGCGTCATCACGCCACAGGGAGAAGGAAAAGTCATCGATGTCTATCCGCTGCGTGAAGCCGTGCTGATAGAACTGCCCGAAGTGGGATATCGCGAATTTCCGAAAAGCGATATCCAACCAGCGGACGAGCTGGAAAATTTTCAAAAGAAAGCAGAAAACCCGTGCAACGGTCCAAATGGGGAAGGCTGCACGTGCGGAAAGAATGGAGAACCCAAGAAAGAATGACCGATTTTTCCGAGGGGTGGGAAGTTCCGCAATGCATCTTGATCATACTGGCGCATCCGGATGACCCCGAATTCTTCCTAGGCGCTACAATCGCCCGGTGGACCCGTACTGGCCACCGGGTTTGCTATTGCCTATTAACCCGGGGGGATAAAGGTGCAAACGACCCCAAAATTGATCCGGAAGAGCTTTCATTGCAGCGGGAAAAAGAACAACGCGCTGCAGCAGCCGTTTTGGGCGTGCAGGACATACGCTTTCTAAGTTTCAAGGATGGTTGTCTGGCGGCAGGAATGGAAGAAAGGCAGGCTGTTACCCGCGTGATCCGGGAGGTAAAACCGGATATCCTGGTAACCTGCGACCCATTGAATTACTTTCCTACAGATAATAATATTAACCACCCTGACCACCGCGCTGCAGGTCAAGTTGTTGTCGACGCTGTGTTTCCCGGGGCGGGCAGCCCCATGTTCTTCCCTGAGATGTTTGATGAAGGTCTGCAGCCGCATTCTGTAAAGGAAGTGTGGTTGTCATTGACAACCCAACCAAATACATCGATCGATGTGACCGAGCATTGGGCAACGAAAATCCGAGCGCTCCATGAGCACGTCAGTCAAATCCCAGATTATGCTAAACTGGATGAACGCATGCGCAGCCGGCATACACCGGATAGTTCGCTGGACCACCCACGTTATGAAGAAAAATTCAAAAGGATCACTTTTATTCGATGACCACACAGCCAAACATCTTTCTGACCGAAGCAACTGTCTTGTTTCCTTACAGCCGCGAAATCCGCCGGGATTTGCACCGGAATCCTGAGATTGGTTTTCAGGAAGTTCGCACGGCTGCAATCATTGCGAAGGAATTAACGGCACTGGGTTTGGAAGTAACCACAGGTTTGGGCGGTACAGGCGTTGTCGCCTTGCTTGAGGGTGGAAAACCAGGACCGGTTGTTTTATTACGTTTTGATATGGATGCATTGCCGGTTCAGGAAGAAACGGGAGCGGAATACGCCTCCCTGAACCCGGGTGTCATGCATGCTTGCGGTCATGATGGCCACGTGGCCATCGGTTTGACCGTGGCCCGTTTGTTGAAAGCACGATTGCCGGAAATCTCAGGGACGATCAAATTTGTTTTTCAACCTGCCGAAGAGGGGTTGGGTGGGGCAGAGCGCATCATTGCCGATGGCGTACTCCGCAACCCGCCGCCGGATTTTTGCCTGGCGATGCATTTGTGGAATGAAAAACCTTTGGGCTGGATCGGTGTGACCGCTGGACCTGTTATGGCTCGGGCTGACCTGTTTACCATCCATATTACTGGAAAAGGCGGCCACGGCGGCATGCCTGAAAAAGCCCACGATCCCATTGTAACGGCGGCATTGTTGGTTAATGCTTTACAGAATATTGTGTCGCGCAATGTGCCGCCGATGGAATCGGCCGTTTTAAGCGTGACACGAATCCACGGCGGCGAAACCTATAATGTAATCCCACCGCAGGTGGAATTGGCTGGTTCCATCCGGACATACGATCAGGCGACCCGAGACCGTGTGATAAACCGCATGCAGCAGCAGGTGGAGTTCATTTGTCAGGCGATGGAATGCAGCGGCGAATTAGTCATTCAACCCATGACGCCGGCTGTTGTCAATGACCCCGGGGTTACAGAACATATCCAGGCCCTGGTTCCGCAAGTACTGCCATCGGCAAACCTGGATACGGAATATCGAACGACGGGATCTGAAGACATGGCCTTCCTGATGCGTGACCGGCACGGCTGCTACTTCTTTGTCGGATCGGCCAATCCAGTGAAAGGGCTGACTTTTGGTCACCACCATCCGCGGTTCGATTTTGATGAGGCGGCGCTTACGAACGCAGCCGCTTTGATGGCAGCCGCGGCTTTTAGTTTTTCCCAAGAAAATCCACTGGATTAACACCATGTTTCCGCAAAAACCAGACCTGGTTCATCCACCGCGGCGGGTTATCAGCCTGGTGCCTTCGATGACCGAAAGTCTGTTTGAACTTGGGTACGGACAGACCGTGGTTGGGGTAACGGACTTCTGTTTATCGCCGCCACTGGAAACTGCCCGGTTGCCAAAAGTCGGCGGTCCAAAGGATGCCAGATTGGATGATATCAGGGCATTAAGACCCGATCTGGTGTTGGCAAATCAGGAAGAAAATTCGAAAGAATTGGTTGAAGGTCTGGTTTCTGCGGGCATTCCGGTTTGGCTGACCTTCCCGAAGACAGTACGGGAAAGCTTGAATGATCTGTGGGAATTGACCCGCATGATTCCTGGCAAAAGTGCAGCTCTGCGTCTGCGTTTGCTGGAAGACAGTTTACAGTGGGCCGAACTTGGGCTGGCCGATCGTCCGCAGCAAATGTATTTTTGCCCGATCTGGCAAGAATCTGCAGACGATGGAACGCGATGGTGGATGACGTTCAACCAGGATACTTATTCGGATGATTTGGTGAGGATCTGCGGTGGCGTGAATGTATTTTCCGAACGGAAGCGGCAATATCCGCTTGAGGCGAATTGGACCCAAACAGCACCGGAAGATCCAGGCAAGCGCGATGTGCGCTATCCCGTGGTAAGCGTGGAAGATATCCGGGCTGCCATGCCCGAGGTTATTTTGCTGCCCAGCGAGCCATTTAATTTTTGGAATCAATCCGATGAATTGTGGATGGACCTTTTTTCAGAAACGCCAGCGGTGAAGAACCACCGCATTGTCCATGTAGACGGCAGTCTGCTTTCCTGGTGCGGAACTCGATTGGGCAGAGCATTGGCAGAATTACCGCCATTATTCGCACAAAATCTGTAAATCATATGATGAATTGCATGAAATAACGCGCGGAACCGGGTGATTATCCGTGCTTGACTTTGATATTCGATTTTGATAGAATGAAATCGTATTAATAATCCGATTAATAATGCTGGTGAATATGCTGCGTGAGCGCGCATCCCTGGATCAAATTTCAGAATTCATGAAATACCTTGCATCGACCGAAAGCTCGGACAGTGACCGGCTTCCGCCGTTGACTGAATTGAGTCAGGAGCTTGGAATCAGCGTTGCGAGTCTCCGGGAGCAATTGGAAGTCGCCAGGACATTTGGCCTGGTAGAAGTGCGTCCAAAAACGGGCATAAGGCGTTTGCCTTATACCTTTGCGCCAGCAGTTGTTAATAGCCTTGCTTATGGCGTTCGAATCGACCAGAATCTTTTTCGTTCCTTTTCCGATTTGCGAAATCACATCGAGATGGTGTACTGGAACCAGGCGGTAGTGCTATTACAGTCTGAGGACATTGAAAAATTACGCGAGCTTGTCAGGTGTGCCCAAGAGAAATTACGCGGTTCGCGGGTGCAAATTCCACATGCAGAACATCGTGAACTTCACCTGATGATCTACCGCCGTCTGAATAATCCCTTTGTGATGGGAATTCTTGAGGCTTACTGGGAAATTTATGAAGCGGTCGGTCTAAACATTTATACCGATCTGAACTACCTGGAACGGGTCTGGTCATACCATCAACGCATGGTGGAATCTATCGGTTCGGGAAATTATGCCTCCGGTTATCAGGCATTAATTGAACACACAGATTTGATTTTCCAAAGGTCACGGACTCTCTCCAATCAGAAATTCGAATGACCCTTTTGTTCCAAATTTTCACCTCCTGAGGAGCCAATATGTCAGATGAATCTCCCACCAAGGGGATCAAGACGGTTTCAGAACAACATCCGGTCGTGAATGATTTTTGCCTCACGATCAGCACCGTAAATGGATCCGGCAGCGCCACGGCCAATAACTTGCTTCTGCGTGCGTTATTTCGGATGGGAATTCCCGTTTCTGGTAAAAATATCTTTCCATCCAATATTCAAGGATTGCCAACCTGGTATGCCATTCGCCTGAGCAAAGACGGTTACCTGGCACGCCTGGAAAAAGACGACATTGTGGTCGCAATGAACCCGGCATCCTTTTCCCGTGAATTGGAATATCTTGTTCCAGGCGGGGTGTTATTCTACGCAGACGATATCAAGCAGGAAATATCACGCACGGACATAATCACATATCCGATGCCGGTTAAGAAGTTGATGAAAGACGCTGATGTAGCTCACAACCTGCGAGACTACGTTGCTAATATGGTTTACGTCGGCGTCGTCGGGCAAATGTTAGGGATCAGCCTGGATGAATTGTATGCTGCCCTGGATTTCCACTTTAAAGGCAAGAAAAAAGCGATCGACTCCAATTTTGTCGTGATTAAAGCTGCCGCTGATTGGGCAGCTGAAAACCTGGAGAAAAAAGACCGCTATCGGGTCGAGCGCATGACTGGAAAAACGGATGGCTGCATTATGGCTGACGGCAACACATCTGCTGCCCTGGGTGCATTATTTGGCGGCCTTCAATTCTCAGGTTGGTATCCCATTACGCCAGCCTCCAGCCTGGCAGAGTCGATCAATGAATACTTGCCAATCCTGCGGAAGGATCCGGAAACTGGAAAAAATACCTGTATGGTTGTGCAAGCAGAGGACGAACTGGCTGCGATTGGCATGACGATTGGCGCTGGATGGGCAGGATTGCGGGCAATGACATCCACCTCAGGGCCTGGTCTCAGCCTGATGTCCGAATACCTTGGTCTGGCCTATTATGCTGAAGTACCCTGCGTAGTCTGGGATGTCCAACGAGTTGGTCCCAGCACAGGACTGCCCACCCGAACGCAGCAAGGCGATTTGACGCAGGTATATTTCGATGGCCACGGCGATACCCAGTTTGTGATGTTGATACCCTCGACGGTGAATGAGTGTTTTGAGTTTGGCTGGCGTGCGCTGGATATCGCTGAGCGGTTGCAGACTCCGGTGATCGTCATGAGCGACCTTGACCTGGGCATGAATCAATGGATGACGAAAAAATTTGAATATCCCAACAAGCCCATGGATCGCGGCAAAATCCTGTGGGAAGAGGATATCGAAGCATTGGTCAAGGAAAACAAGGATTGGGGACGATACCTGGATATCGACGGCGATGGAATTCCTTACCGCACCGTAGCAGGCAACAAACATCCTCGCAGTTCCTATTTCACCCGTGGCACTGGCCATGACGAGTATGGCAAATACAGTGAAGAACCGGATGTGTGGGAGCGGGTTTTAGACCGGATTGCCTTCAAGATAAACCATTCAACCAAATATCTGCCTGCACCGGTCATTTCAAGTAATGGCAAATCCGATATTGGCATCATCATGAGTGGGTCGGCTGAACCAGCCGTAATTGAAGCACGAGATCAGATGAAGGCTAAAGGCATGGCAACGGATTCCATGCGCATCCGAAGCATTCCTTTCAATGAAGACGTCGAGAAATTCCTAAAAGACCATGAACGTGTTTATGTGGTTGAACTCAATCGCGATGGTCAGACCCGCCAGTTGTTGATGGTAAATTTCCCGCAATATGCCGCCAAACTGGTCAAAGTGGCCCACACCGACGGTTTACCCTTGACGGCCAAATGGGTGCGCGAATCGATTGAAGCGCACGAGGAGAAGTTAGCATGACTGACTCAGCTGCTGCCCGTCCGCAAGTAAATTTGAATCTGGTTGGTTTGGCCCGTACAGATTACCGCGGCGCTCCATCGACACTTTGCCAGGGATGCGGCCATAACGGCATCGCCAGCCAGATTGTGGCTGCGTTGTATGAAATGAACCTGGTTCCCGAAAATGTAGTCAAGTTTAGCGGAATCGGTTGTTCCAGTAAAAGCCCGACCTATTTCCTCAACAGGTCCTTCGGTTTTAACGGTTTGCACGGCCGAATGCCATCTCTAGCGCTTGGCGCCATGTCCGGTGATGTAAGCTTAAAAGGCATTGGCGTGAGCGGCGACGGTGACAGCGCCAGCATTGGAATGGGTCAATTCAAGCACATCATCCGCCGCAATGTTCCCATGGTTTACATCGTGGAAAATAACGGAGTGTACGGCCTGACCAAAGGGCAGTTCTCTGCCACGGCTGAAAAAGGGCTCGAACTTAAGAAACAGGGTATCAACCAATTTCTACCAGTTGATATCTGTGCAGAAGCGCTGGTGGCGAATGCGACTTTTGTTGCCCGTTCTTTTGCCGGCGATCCCCGCCAGCTCAAGGAATTACTTAAGGCGGCAATCAGCCACGACGGTATCGCCGTGTTGGATGTGATCAGCCCGTGTGTGACCTTTCACAACCAGGAAACCTCCATCCATTCCTATGCTTTCGGAAAAGATCATGAAATGCCGTTGCATGAACTTTCCTATGTTCCCGCTCGGGAAGAAATCACCATCGAAGACTATGAGGAAGGCACAACGCGCGAGGTTTCCCTGCATGATGGGTCAACAATCGTTTTAAAGAAGCTGGACAAGGACTATAATCCAACCGACCGGATGCAGGCTTCGATTGTCCTGGAAGAAGCCCGCAGTAAAAACGAGTTAATCACAGGATTGATATACATCAATCCAGGTGTACCCAATTTCTTCGAAAGTTTTGATCTGGTAAACGAACCGCTCAATCGCTTGCAAGCGAGTCGGTTGCGCCCGAGCAAACAGGCGCTCGACGAATTGAACGCAATGTTCATGTAAATAAAACCGGACTGAGAAATCAGTCCGGTTTTATTTTTCAACCTCCCGTTTCGATGGGACGGTTTGGATCGCGAATCCACTCACTCCATGAGCCGGGAAAGAGTATACCTCCGGACAACCCGGCGATTTCCATCGCCAGGAGATTATGAGCGCCGGTTACTCCGGACCCGCAATATGCGATCACCTTTTCAGGTTGGATATCGCCGAGCAATTCCGCAAACTCTTTACGGAGTTGTTCGGCTGATTTGAAAGTTTGATCGGAATTTAAATTCAGTGCCACTGGACGATTCTTTGCGCCAGGTATGTGGCCTGCCACAGGATCGATGGGTTCGATTTCACCGCGATACCGTTCGGCTGCGCGGGCGTCCACCAAACGATAGCGCGAGTCACGATGGAGGTGAACAAGCTCATCTGATGAGACCATGAATCTGGAATTATTGCTGCCGTTAAAAACGGATGGCCTGCGTGGGTGCGAAACCGCTGCCGTGATAGGACGGTTTTCGGACAACCATTTTGGCAGTCCTCCATCCAGTAGAGCAACTTGCTCATGGCCGTAGGCTCGTAAAAGCCACCAGACTCTCACGGCCGCCAGGCTCCCGCCTGTCGAATCGTAAGCGACGACTTGCGAATCCGGTTCGATGCCCCAATTTGAGACCGTTTTCCGCCATTCATCTGGCTCAGGCAGCGGGTGGCGGCCGCTAGAGGGGGTAATTGGACTGGCAAGATCATGATCCAGATCGGCAAATACGGCGCCAGGAATATGTGCCTTAAGGTATTCCTCGGATCCCCAACCCGGATGACTCAAATCAAAACGGCAATCAATGATTAACCAATTTGCATCATTCAAATGCATTTCGAGGATATCCGTGGATAAAACCGTTGTGTAATTCATAGGGTTTCCCCGTATCTCTGTGATACTTGCCGGAGGCAGATCTGGAATTTGGTTCTTGACGTTGTATTATTTTGTGATGCTTTTTTTGAAAGTACGATGGGTTTTATTCCAGACCACTCCCATGGTTTCCATATCTGATTTGCTGCGGAAATTGCGCTCGTCCACCTGAATGATTTCGGCTCTCTCCGCATCGCGGTCGCGTAATGTTTTTTCAAGTTCGACGTAGAGCAGTGCATTATTGCCCAAACCCTGGTATTTCGGTAATAATCCAACAACGTCGACATCAATAACCTTCGTGCGCTTTTTCTCACGTAGTAAATCAATCCAACCCAAGGGAAACACCTTACCCTGAGTCCGCTGAACGGCTTTGGAAATATTTGGGGTCGCAATAACAAAACCTGCGATTTCGTCACCTTTCATCACTGCCTTGATTAATTTCGGATCAGCGTCCGCAATGATGTTTCTGGCCAGCATTACGAATTCAGCTTTTGTGGATGGATAATAGCCGGCATTATCCTTGAAAGCCTCATGATGGACCGTATCCACCAGGGGAATCATCTTTTCCATTTCCTGGATGGTGTCAAAAGACCTTATCCAGAAATTGCCCCGCTGCTTGACCCGTTCGGCAATGTCATAAACTCTCTCAGGCAAATGGTGATCTTTAGAAAATTCGCCCGAGAAGTGGTCTGTGTACTTGTAAAAACCGGCCGTTTTGACCAACCTCTGATAGTATGGCAGGTTATAGTTCATTCCCATGGCTGGAACTAGTTCATAACCATCGACTAATAAGCCGATACAATCGGACCGCTGGAAACCGCGCGGGCCGTAGATGGCGTCGCATCCCTGTTGGCGCGCCCAATCTTCAGCTGCCTGAAACAATCCATTGGCGACATCCTGATCGTCGATGCATTCAAAATAATAAAAAAAGGCAATATTTTCTTTATGGTAGGCGCAATATGGACGTTGATGCAACACTGCCAGGCGGCCGACCACCTGGCCTTCACTTTCCGCAATGAGAAATTGTGCATCAGAATGTTGGTAAAAGGGATGTTTATTTCGGTCAAAGAGTAAAGCCAGGTCTGAGGAAAAAGGCGGAACCCATTGCGGCGTTTGGAAGTATAAGGAAAATGGGAATAATGCAAAGCGGCGGCGATCCCTACAGATATCCGTATCGATGGGGCGGATGATCATTTATTGTTTATTCAATCCTTCCTGCGTGAAGGTGGGGTTTTATAAAGACCGGTCACAGAGAATTCCAAAACCGATCTTCATTATAGCCTGAATTCAAACGGCAATTTATTGAGGCAAAATCACCTATTGCATGCCAGTCATCAGGTTCTGTTGGCCAAGTAAACGCAAGAAAACTTCTACGACCTGCGGGTCAAAATGCTTCCCAGATTGGTCCTGAATGTAATGGATGACATCTTCTTCCGGCCAGCCGCTGCGATAATGCCGGTTTGAGCGCAAACCATCCCACACATCCACCACTGCGAATAAACGGGCCGAAAGGGGGATATTCTTTCCCTTCAAACCGCGCGGATATCCGCTGCCATCCCATTTTTCGTGATGGCTGAATGGAATGTCCAGGGAATCCTGTAAATAGGGAATATGTGCGAGGATACGCTGGGCATACATTGGATGGCGCCGCATGACTTCCCATTCTTCCTCGTTGAGCGGGCCAGGTTTGAACAAAATGGAATCGGGAATGCCGATTTTCCCGATATCATGCAGCAATGTGCCATAGCGGATTTTTATCAGTTCGGCGCCGGTGATACCATAACTTTCAGCCAACTTCATGGTCATATCCATAACCCGTTGGGTATGACCTTCCGTTTCATAATCGCGCAATTCCAATGCTTTGGACCACCCTTCCAGAGTCGTTTCATACGCGTTATACAACTCATCGCGGGATTTCCGTAAATCGGTCATCAGGTGGGCATTATGAATGGCAACACCCGCCTGATCGGCAAATGCCTGCAAGCGTTCGGAGTGCGTCTGGTTGAAAAAATTGGGAATGTCAGCCTCAAGGTTCAAAAAGCCGATTATTTCTCCCTGGACGCGGATTGGCGCACCTGTATAACTGCGTACCCAGCGAGTCTCAGGAACAGAAGCCCAAATTCGAGATTTGAGTGTATCCGGAATGACAATGGGTTTGCCGGTATCGTACATGCAGCGGAGATTTGGAAATGCTTCTAGGGTGAATAGTTGCTTTCTTAACCATTCCTGACCCCCGTGAAGCTGGTAACCTGAGTTGGCGACCACGCGAGCTTGCGGTCTGGGGTGCATTTCCAATAACATGATGGAGGCTGCCTGAAACGGAACCACTCGGGCAGCATTGCTGAATATCCGCTCAATGACTTCATCCACTTCAAGCGTGTTGTTTAAGGCGGAGGCTGAATCACGCAATGCCTCAGCCAGAATCCGCTGTTCCCGTTCACCTTGTTCAGTGCGTTTGCGATCGGTTATATCGCGAAGAATGGATTGAATGGCAATACCGTCCAAGTAGGGTAAAGCCGAGGAGGAAGCCTCCAATTCAAGCGATCGGCCGTCAGCGCCTTTTGCAGAAAATTCATAACGCAAGTTGGAGACTTGGCCAGTCATAATTTGGCGCTGCAAATCCTTAACCAATGGGCGGGAAGCCGGCAAGACAAATTGAAGCAGGCCCTTTGAACTGACTTTTGGATCATCTCTGCCGATGCCAAACAGTTCGTTAAATTTCTGGTTGGTAATTACCAAATTTCCACAGTGTTCCACGTAAATCGCATCATTGGATTGATCGATCAACATGCGGTATTTTTGTTCACTTTCCTGGGCGGCTGCTTGACGTTGCTGCAAGACAGAATACATATTAATGAAATTTTCTTTCAATTCGCGGATTTCAGCAAAGCGCGCTGGCGCGGAACTGATCGCAAAATTGTCTAAATTGCCGGCAGAAAGTGCGCGAGCTGATTCACTCAATTCCACCAGTGGAGTGAAAATTCGTTTGATGCCGGTGCGGTTTATCGAATAGATGAACACCGCCCAAAGCAATAAGAAAATGGTCAACGTGATCCAGGCAGCCCACAGGTAAGGTGTAAATGCTTTTTGCAGCGGAATCTCAGCAGAGACCACCCAATTCGCATTTTCCAATTGCTTTTGGCTTTCAAATGCAAGACTGGATTGATTGAACACAAGACTGGATTCTGATTCGCTGGATTTCATTTTCCACGGGCGGAAAAAGGAGAGAGATGCCTGTTGGGCATCCTTTTTTGAAATTGGATCCGCCATGAGAGTCCCATTGGCATCCGAAAGAAAAAAGACCTGACCCTGCCTGGTCGCCGGTTGTGAGGCAAAGATCGTTTCTTGCAGATCGATGAGATTGAGTTCTCCGACAACCCTTCCTCCATCTGATAAGTCTCGAGAGAGGAGGATGGTCAGAAGACCGGTTTTTGGCGAGACAAAAGGATTGGAAACCTGGACGCCTGCGATATTCGAAAAATTAACTAACGACAGTGTATCCTGGTAATTTCCTTCTGATTGAGTAAAAGATTTTGGCGCAGCAGCAATTACATCACCTTTAATATTCACCAGAGAAATCGAGTGAAAATATGGGTGGGTTGATTGCTCGGCCTGGATGAAACTGGTAACTGCGTATAGCTGTTGATTCTCAGCTATCAAAGCCAGTGTGTTCAGTGACTGACCTGCATGGTCGAGGTATTCATCTGTGAGAGTTGCAATGGATTGGGCGATTTGAACTTGTTCCCGTTCAACCAGCTGGACATATAAATATCCGCTTAAAGCAATCAAGGAGATGGCCAATATCACCGCTGGAATAAATAGCCTTAGGGTTATTACCCTCATCAAGACCTGCTCCAGAGAAGTTGGCTTGTCCAGCAGTTCTGTTCTCGACGCCGTTAGGACTGCTTTTTGAGTGAGTGGTTTTTGATTTTTAAATAGATTGAAAGGGTTTAGGATTGCAGAAACAGTGTTGGTCTTATCCATAATCTCTCACTCATTGGAAATACTTTTCTTTATGCCGAATGTTGGCTTGAAGCAGCGATAAGGATCGCTATTCTCTTTGGATCAAACCTGCAAGAAGGATGCCACGGACCGAAATAATACCGTTCTAAAAT